>NZ_JAGGOS010000009.1 GCF_018614205.1 Streptomyces sp. ISL-36
GGGCGAACCAGTCGCTGGCCGGCTTCTCCTCCGCCTTCGGCGGCTCCGCCGGAGCGGCCGCCGGGGCAGCGGGTGCCGGCGCCGCGCGCTCCGGTTCCGAGGGCGCCTCCGCGGACGGCGGGGCCGAGGCCCCGGCGTGGGACTCCGCGACCGGCTTGCGGACCACCACGGGCGGGATCGGCCGTGAACCCGGGATGTTGATCCGGATCCGGGTCGTCAGCGTGGTCTCGGTCTTCGGCTCCTCCGGCCGCTGCGGGGCGGGCGCGGCCGCGGTGTCGGCAGCGTCGTCGGTCCCGTCCTGCGTGGGGTGGAGCGACGGATACTGGCGCGTTCCGTACGGCGGTGTACCCGACGGGTACGCGGCTCCACCGCGCCCCTGGGCGCCGGAGGACGAACTGTCAGTCTCTCGACCAGTTTCACGACTCAAAGCAGGTTCTCCCGGTTGGCTCCACCGCCCGCTCTCTTGCTGGTGCTCGTGTACCCGGGCGGCTCGGCGGCGCGCACCACCATACTGTCCGCCGCCGCCACGCACCCGACGGCCGGGGATCGGGCACAGGGCATTCCGGCCGAAGTCCGGGCACCTCTCCGCTCAAGTCGGCCTGCTCACGGGGCCGGTCGCGTCAGCCGCGCCATGGTGGCACACATCACAGCGAGGGCCATACCTCCCAGGAGGTAGAGCATCTCCGCGAATCCACCGCCGAAGACACCGTCACCCTCCGGCCGTCCGAGGCTGAGCAGGATGATGGCGGCGAGCCAGCCGGCTCCGGGGGCCACGATGCCGAGCTGGGTGTCGGTGGCGCGCAGTCCGCCGTAGAAGACGGCCGCGGTGGCGAGCAGGGCGACGGCCAACCCCCCGGGGAACCAGGCGTTCTGGGCGAGCGAGCCCGCCGCTCCGACCAGCGCTCCGAGGACGAGCAGGAGTACGTACCAGACGATCCGGACACTCATGCCGTCACGCCCGCGAAGAGGTCGTTCTCGCGCGCGCCCGCCGGTGCGCCCGGCGTACCGCTGACCAACTGGTAGTACTCCGTGGTGAAGATCGGCTGTCCCAGGTCGTTCGAGAGGGCGAAGAAGGGGCCGTCGACGGCGATTTGCGTGGCGTGGGCGCGCATCGCGGCGGTCTTGCGCGCCGCCCAGACCGTTCCGCCGTCGATCTCGGTGGTGATGAGCGACGCGTCGACCACACCGGGCAGGTCGCCGATCTCCGCGACGCCGGGGAAGTCGGCGCCCTCGGCGCGCAGCCGGGCGAAGCCTGCCTCGGCGACCGGGCGGGGGATCCGGTTCCAGTAGATCTTCGTGAGGGTGTGGGCGGCGCCGAGATCGGGCCGGTAGGCGGCGTCGGCGGCCAGCTCGGCGGCGCGCATGGCGACCCGGTGGGCCTGGATGTGGTCGGGGTGGCCGTATCCGCCGTCGGGGTCGTAGGTGATCAGGACCTGCGGGCGGGTCTCGCGGATCACCTCGACGAGGTGCGGGGCGGCGGCGTCGACGTCCGTGTTCCAGAAGGCGCCCTCACGCCGGTTCTGCTCGGCGCCCATCATTCCGGAGTCGCGGAAGCGGCCGGGGCCGCCGAGGAAGCGGTGGTCGGTGACGCCCAGCTCCTTCATCGCGGCGGCGAGTTCACCGACGCGGTGGTCGCCGAGCCGGTCCTCCCGGTCGGGTGCGAGGTGGGCGAGTTCGGGCGGGATGACCTCGCCCTCCTCGCCGAGCGTGCAGGTCACCAGGGTGACGAGCGCGCCCTCTGCCGCGTACCTGGCCATGGTGGCGCCGTTGTTGATCGACTCGTCGTCGGGGTGCGCGTGCACCAGGAGCAGACGACGGGCTGGGAGATCCGTCATGGCCCCACCCTACGAGGCGGGGCCGGTGACCTGCACGGGGCTCAGAACTTGAGGCCGCCGATCATGCCCGCCACGTTCGTGGTGAGCGTGCTGATGGACGGGGCGATGGAGGAGCTCGCCAGGTAGAACCCGAGGAGCGCGCAGACCGCCGCATGTCCAGCCTTCAGCCCGGATTTCCGGATCAGCAGGAAGACGACGATCGCCAGCAGCACCACCGCCGAAATCGAGAGTGCCACGGCGGTTCACCTCCACACTTCTTCGGTCGGATATTCGGTCGGTCAGTTCGGCGAGCATGTGCCAGGTGTCCCCTACCCACCTAGCGCTACGGATCATAACTATGTGTGGCTCCGCATCGATGGTGTACGGGGGCACAAGGGGGCGCACAGGGCTAGGTTCGGTCGCATGACCTCCAGGCAACAGCGGTCGTTCCCGCTCTCGTTCCCTCGTCAGTACGCCCGGACGCAGCGCTTCACCCTGGGCGTCCCCCGCTCCTTCACCGTCTCCCCCGACGGTGAACGTGTGGTGTTCTTGCGGTCGTCGTCCGGCACGGACCGCTCGCACGCGCTGTGGGTCCTCGAACCGGAGAGCGCGGACGGCGAGGCGCGGGAGCGGATCGCGGCGGATCCGCAGGCGCTGCTCGCGGGCGCCGCCGAGGAGTTGTCGGCCGAGGAGCGGGCCCGGCGGGAGCGGAGCCGGGAGGGCTCGGGCGGGATCGTGGCCTACGCGGTGGACGGGGCCGTGGAGTTGGCGGCGTTCGCGCTGTCGGGGCGGCTGTACGTGGCGGAGCTGCGGGCGGGGACGGCGGGGGAGCTGCCGGTGCCGGGGCCGGTGATCGATCCCCGGCCGTCTCCGGACGGCCGGCACGTCGCGTACGTGGCGCGGGGCGCCCTGCGGGTGACGGGCGCCGACGGGGAGGGCGACCGGGCGCTGGCGGAGCCGGAGGACGGCCACACGACGTACGGTCTGGCGGAGTTCGTGGCGGCCGAGGAGATGGACCGCACGCGGGGCTTCTGGTGGTCGCCGGAGTCGGACCGGCTCCTGGTGGCCCGGGCCGACGACCGGCCGGTGCGGCGCTGGTGGATCGCGGACCCGGCGCATCCGGACCGGGAGCCGCGGATGGTGGCGTACCCGGCGGCGGGCACGCCCAACGCGGACGTGCGGCTGTATCTGGTGGATCTGGCCGGGGAGCGCACGGAGGTCGTGTGGGACCGGGAGCGGTACCCGTATCTGGCGCGGGTGCACTGGTCGCGGGGCGGGGCTCCGCTGATCCTCGTACAGGCTCGTGACCAGCGCACCCAGCTTCATCTGGCGGTGGACACGGTGACCGGGGCGACCCGGACGGTGCATGTGGACGAGGACCCGGTGTGGCTGGAGCTGCTGCCGGGGGTGCCCGCCTGGTCTCCGGAGGGACGCCTGGTGCGGATCGCCGACGAGGGCGGGGCGCGGGTTCTCGCGGTCGGGGACCGGGCGCTGACCGGGGCGCGGCTCCAGGTTCGGGCGGTGCTGGACATCGGGGAGAACGACGTCCTGGTGTCCGCGTCGGCCGGCGAGGAGGCGGCCGAGCCGGAGACCGGCGAGATCCATGTGTACCGGGTCGACGAGCGGGGGGTGGAGCGGGTCTCGTCGGAGACCGGAATTCACTCGGCGGTGCGGTGCGGTGCGGTGACGGTGCTGTCCTCCGCCGTGCCGGACGCGCCGGGGAGCGTGGTGCGGGTGCTGCGGGACGGCGCGGAGATCGCGGTGGTCGCCTCGCACGCGGAGAGGCCGGTGCTGTCCGCGCGGGTGCGTCTACTGGAGGGGGGCGCACGGCGGATTCCGTGCGCCGTCCTGCTCCCCTCGGGGTACGAGGAAGGTGACGGACTTCTTCCCGTCCTCATGGATCCGTACGGCGGGCCCCATGGCCAGCGGGTCCTCGCCGCGCACAATCCGCATCTGACGTCCCAGTGGTTCGCCGAGCAGGGCTTCGCCGTGATCGTGGCGGACGGGCGGGGGTCGCCGGGCCGGTCGCCCGCCTGGGAGAAGGCGATCAAGGACGATCTGACGCCGACCTTGGACGACCAGGTCGAGGCGCTGCACGCGCTCGCCGGGGAGTTCCCGCTCGATCTGGGCCGGGTGGCCATTCGGGGCTGGTCGTACGGCGGTTATCTGGCCGCGCTCGGGGTGCTGCGGCGGCCCGACGTCTTCCATGCCGGGATCGCGGGGGCTCCGCTCTCCGATATGCGGCTGTACGACACCCACTACACGGAGCGGTATCTGGGGATGCCGCAGGAGAGTCCGGAGGTGTACGCGGCGAACTCGCTGGTGACCGACGACGGTCTGTCGGCGCCGGGGAATCCGGCGCGGCCGCTGATGATCATCCATGGTCTGGCGGACGACAATGTCGTCATGGCCCATACGCTGCGGCTGTCCTCGGCGCTGCTGGCGGCGGGCCGGCCCCATGAGGTGCTGCCGTTGACGGGCGTGACGCACATGACGCCGCAGGAGCAGGTGGCGGAGAACCTGCTGCTGCTTCAGGTGGACTTCCTCAAGCGGTCGCTCGGGCTCACCTAAGGGCTCCCGCCGGATCACCACCCGGGTGGAGGCGGGGACGGCGGGGCGGGCGGCCGGGCCGGGGTCCAGGGCGGGGCGGGGGCGGCGGGCTGTTCGCCCCGGCCGGCGAGGACGGCGAGCACCGCGGCTCCGGCGAGCAGGTCGAAGAGCGAGGTGAGAAGGGAGAGCCGCTCGACGCCGTAGAGCCCGGGGAAACGGCCGAGGAGCTCGTACCGGGCGGCCAGGGCGAGGCCCATGACGCCCCAGCCGCACAGCAGCGCCCCGGCGACCAGCCCGAGGGGGCGGGCGTAGGGGGGACGGGCGAAGGCGCTGGCCCCCGCGGTCAGGGCGAGCAGGACCAGGACGGCGGTCAGCCAGCCGGGCGGGGGCGCGAGCAGCGGCGCGAGGACCGAGCGGCCGCCGGTGAACCGGTCGACGGTGATCTCGGCGGGGAGTTCGAGCGCCCAGTGGACCTCCCAGGCCGCCCAGACGAGGCCGGAGAGGAGGAGCAGGACGCCCGCGGCGACGGCGGGTCCCGGGCGGGGACGGGTCGGGAGGGGCTCGTACGCCGAGTCGGCGCTGCGGCGGCCGGCGGCGGCGGTGACGAGGAGCGCGGCGCCGATGGCGAGTTCGAGCAGCGTGGTGACCAGCGCGGCGGAGCCCGTGGCGGCAGCCCAGAGCCCCGGCAGCCGTACGGCGAGGGTGACGGCTCCGGTGGCGGCGAGCGCGGAGGCGGCGACCGGGGAGCGGAGAGCGGCGACGGCCGTGGTCACGTAGACGACGATCAGGACCGGATCGAGCCCGGAGGTGGCGGACCGGCCGCGCAGCGGCAGACGATGGTCCCCGGCCCAGTACCAGGCGAGATCGGCGGGCGAGCCGGTGGTGACGGCGAGGTCCCGGAGGATCCAGCCGACGGCGATCAGGGCGAGCGCGACACAGAGGGCGGCTCCGGTGAGACGTGCTGCGCGAGTCACTGTCACCACACCGATACTCACGGTCGCGGTCTGCCGAAACAAGGCATTCCGCATACGCCCGCGAACGGCCGGCCGGCCGGGACGACATGGCGCGTCCCGGCCGGCCTACGGCACCCGCACGGCCGTACGCTGACGAGCTTGCCTTGTTCGTATATCGGAGCAGGGTCGGTGAAGTTGCCTGTGCGTTAACGAATCTGACGGTCGTTCGCGTGATGCCGCGACCGGTTCCTCTGCGGCTACTTCCCTTCGTCCTCCGTCGGGACCACGTGCTTCTCCTCGGCGAAATGGCAGGCGGAGTCGTGCTTCGCCGGGGAGTCGGTGAGCCGGAAGACGGCGGGGACGGCCAGCGCGGGGACCTCCAGGGCGCAGCGCTCCTGGGCCTTCCAGCAGCGGGTCCGGAAGCGGCAGCCGGAGGGGATGTTGGCCGGGGAGGGCACGTCACCGGTGAGGATGATGCGCTCACGGTGGGCGCGGGCCTCGGGGTCGGGGACGGGGACGGCGGAGAGCAGCGCCTGGGTGTAGGGGTGGGTGGGGTGGTCGTAGATCTCCGCGTCGGTGCCGATCTCGACGATCCGGCCGAGGTACATCACCCCGACCCGGTCGGAGATGTGCCGCACGATCGACAGGTCGTGGGCGATGAAGACGTACGACAGCGAGAACTCGGCCTGGAGATTCTCCAGGAGGTTGACGACCTGCGCCTGGACGGAGACGTCGAGCGCCGAGACCGGCTCGTCGGCGACGATGATCTCCGGCTGGAGCGCCAGGCCGCGGGCGATGCCGATGCGCTGCCGCTGACCGCCGGAGAACTGGTGCGGGTAGCGGTTGATGTATTCGGGGTTGAGGCCCACGACGTCGAGCAGGTCCTGGACCTTCCTGCGGCGCGAGCCCTTGGGGGCGACCTCGGGGTGGATCTCGTACGGCTCTCCGATGATGTCGCCGACGGTCATCCGGGGGTTGAGCGAGGTGTAGGGGTCCTGGAACACCATCTGGATGTTGCGCCGCACCGCGCGCAGGGCCTTCGCGGACATCTTGGTGATGTCCTCGCCCTTGTACGAGATGGAGCCGGCCGTCGGGCGCTCCAGGTTCACCAGCATCTTCGCCACGGTCGACTTGCCGCAGCCGGACTCGCCCACGATGCCGAGGGTCTCGCCGGGCGCGAGGTCGAAGGAGACACCGTCGACCGCCTTGACCGCCCCGACCTGCTTCTTGAACAGGATGCCCTGGGTCAGGGGGTAGTGCTTGTACAGATCCCGGACCTGGAGGATGGCCTCGCGCTGGAGGCTGGCCTCGCCGCGAGCCTCAGCCATGGAGGCACTCCTTCCAGTAGTGGCAGGCGCTCGTGCGCGGCACCGGGGACTCGGTCACCTCGTAGAGCGGCGGTACGTCGGTGCGGCACCGGTCCTGGGCCAGGGGGCAGCGGGGGTTGAAGGCGCAGCCGGGCGGGATGGCGAGGAGGTTCGGCGGCAGGCCCTTGATCGCGTACAGCTCCGAGCCCTTCTGGTCCAGGCGCGGAATCGATTCGAGCAGGCCCTTGGTGTAGGGGTGCGCGGGCGACTTGTAGATCTCGTGGACCGGGGCGTGCTCGACGATCCGGCCGGCGTACATCACGGCGATCTTGTCGGCGACGTCGGCGACCACGCCGAGGTCGTGGGTGATGAGGATGAGGCCCATGTTGAGTTCACGCTGGAGCTCGGCGAGCAGATCCATCACCTGGGCCTGGACGGTGACGTCGAGGGCGGTGGTCGGCTCGTCGGCGATGATCAGGTCGGGTTCGAGCGCGAGCGCCATCGCGATCATGATGCGCTGGCGCATGCCGCCGGAGAACTGGTGCGGGTACTGGCCCACCCGTTCCTTGGCCGCCGGGATGCGGACCCGGTCCATCAGCTCGACGGCCTTGGTGCGGGAGTCCTTCCTCGACATGCCCCGGTGGACCTGGAACATCTCCCCCAGCTGGTCGCCGACGCTGATCACCGGGTTCAGCGAGGAGAGCGCGTCCTGGAAGATCATCGCCATCTTCGCGCCGCGGACCCTGCGCCGCTCCTCCTCCTTGAGTTTCAGCAGGTCCTGCCCCTGGAAGAGGATCTCGCCGCTGGTGATCCTCCCCGGGGGCATGTCGAGGATGCCCATGACGGCCTGGGCGGTGACGGACTTGCCGGAGCCCGACTCGCCGAGCACGGCGAGCGTCTCGCCCTCGTCCACGGAGTAGTCGACACCGTTGACCGCCTTGGCCACCCCGTCCCGGGTGTGGAACTCCACGTGCAGGTCGCGGACTTCGAGCAGCATGGGCGTCTACCTCAGCTTGGGGTCGAGGGCGTCGCGCACCGCGTCGCCGAGCATGATGAAGGCGAGCACGGTGACGGCCAGCGCGCCCGCCGGCCAGAGCAGCATGTGCGGGGCGTTGCGGATGTACTGGGAGGCCGAGGAGATGTCGATGCCCCAGGACACGGTCGGCGGCTTGAGGCCGACGCCGAGGAAGGAGAGGGTCGCCTCCAGGGCGATGTAGGTGCCGAGGGCGATGGTCGCCACGACGATGACGGGCGCGAGCGCGTTCGGTGCGATGTGGCGCAGCAGCATGCGGGAGTTGGAGGCGCCGAGGGCGCGGGCCGCCTGCACGTAGTCGTTCTGTTTGGCGGTGATGACGGAGCCGCGCGCGATGCGGGAGAGCTGTGGCCAGCCGAGCAGGACCATGAAGCCGATGACGGGCCAGACGGTGTTGCTGGTGACGACCGAGAGCAGGACGAGTCCGCCGAGGACGACGGGGATGGCGAAGAAGACGTCGGTGATCCGGGAGAGGATCCCGTCCCAGCCGCCGCCGAAGAAGCCCGCGAGTCCGCCGAGGACGGAGCCGAGGACGGCGACGCCGAGGGTGGCGAGGACGCCGACGGTGACGGAGGTCCTGGCGCCGTAGACCGTACGGGTGTAGACGTCGCAGCCCTGGCCGTTGAAGCCGAAAGGGTGGCCGGGCTGGGAGCCCTCCTGGGCCTTGCCGAGGTCGCAGTCGAGCGGGTCTCCTGAGGCGATCAGGGAGGGCCAGATCGAGATGACGACCAGGAAGAGGATGACGAGCGCGGAGACGATGAAGACGGGGTTGCGGCGCAGGTCGTGCCAGGCGTCGGACCACAGGGAGCGGGGTTTGCCGGCGGGTCCTGTGCCCTGCGGGCCGCCGGGGACCTTCTCCAGGGTCTCGCCCTCGCTCATCGCGAGGTCCACGGCGCCACCGGCGCCGGTGGGCGCGATGGCGGCTCCTTCGTCGTAGTTCGGCTCAGGCATAGCGGATCCTCGGGTCGAGTACGGCGTACAGGAGGTCGACGAGCAGGTTGGCCACCAGGAACACCAGGACGAGGACGGTCACGAAGCCGACCACGGTCTGGGTGTTCTGGCGGACGATGCCCTGGTAGAGCTGGTAACCGACGCCGTGGATGTTGAAGATCCGCTCGGTGACGATGGCACCTCCCATCAGCGCGCCGACATCGGTGCCGATGAAGGTCACCACGGGGATCAGCGAGTTGCGCAGCAGATGGCGGGTGATGACCCGGCGGCGCGGCAGGCCCTTGGCGACGGCGGTACGGACGTAGTCGGCGCGCTTGTTCTCGGCGATCGAGGTCCGGGTGAGCCGGGTGACGTACGCCAGCGAGACGGAGGCGAGGACGAGGCCGGGGACGATGAGCTCGTCGACGGGGGCCTCGGGCGAGACGGCCGGTCTGATCCAGCCCCATTTGACGCCGAGGAGGAGCTGGAGGAGCAGGCCGGTGACGAAGGTCGGGACGGAGATGACGACCAGGGTCAGCAGCAGCACGCCGGTGTCGACGGGGCGGCCGCGGCGCAGACCGGTGACGACGCCGAACGTGATGCCGATGACGATCTCGAAGACGATCGCGACGAGGGTGAGGCGGATGGTGACCGGGAAGGCGTTGCCCATCAGCTCGGTGACGGGCTGGCCGTTGAAGGCGGTGCCGAAGTCGCCGGTGAAGACGTTGCCCATGTAGGTCAGGTATTGCTGCCAGACCGGCTTGTCGAGGCCGAACTCCTTCCTCAGCTGGGCGGCGGTGGCCGGGTCGCAGGCGCGGTCGCCGCAGAGTCCGGCGACGGGGTCGCCCATCACGTTCACCATCAGGAAGATCAGCAGGGTGGCGCCGAAGAAGACCGGGATCATCTGCAGCAGACGCCGGATCACATAACGACCCATGAGGGGCTCCGGGGGTGTGAGGAAGGCGTACGGCCCGGCGCGGGGGGACGCCGGGCCGTGTGCCGCTTCCCTTGCGTCAGTCGACCTTGATCTCGTTGTAGACGGGGACGCTGAACGGGTTCAGGGCCACGTTGGAGACCCGCTCCGAGTAGCCGGCGCTGCCGTTCTGGTACCAGAGCGGAATGGCACCCATGTCGTCCCGCAGGACCTCCTCGGCCTTCTGGAAGGTCTCGATGGCCTTCTTGGTGTCGGGCTCCGCGTTGGCCTGGTCGATGAGCTTGTCGAACTCGGGGTTCGTCCACTTGCCGTCGTTGGAGGAGGCGTTGGTGTAGTACAGCGGCTGGAGGAAGTTCTGGATGAGCGGGTAGTCCATCTGCCAGCCGGCCCGGAACGGCCCGGTCATCTTCTGGGTGGTGACCTGGTTGCGGTAGTCGGCGAAGGTGCCGACGGGGTTGCCGACGCAGGCCCTGTTGTTGCCGAGGGCGTTGTTGATGGAGTTGCAGACGGCGTCCACCCACTCCTTGTGGGAGCCGGTGTCGGCGTTGTAGGAGATCTTCATCGTGCCGCCGGGGATGCCGCCGCCCTCGGCGACCAGCTTCTTCGCCTCGGCCGCGTCGTACTTGCAGAAGTCTCCGCAGATGTCCTTGTAGCCGCCCTCCTCGCCCAGGACCGGGGAGGTCCAGTCGACGGCGGGGGTCCGGGTCTTCTGGAAGATCGTCTCGGTGATCTGCTCGCGGTTGATCGCCCGGGAGATGCCCTTGCGGACCTTGTCCCCCTCGGGGGTGTCCCATGCCTTGTCGTAGAACGGGATGGACAGGGTCTGGATGATGCCGGCGGGGACGTTGATGTACCGATCGCCCAGGTCCGCCTGGACGTTCTTGAGCTGGGAGGCGGGCACGTCGTCGACGAGGTCGAGGTTTCCGGCCGTCAGGTCGGTGTAGGCGGTGTTGTTGTCGGTGTACACCTTGAGGGTCACGCCGCCGTTCTGCGCCTTGTCCTCACCGGGGTAGCCGTCCCACCGCTTCAGGGCCATCTGCGAGCCCTTGGAGTACGAGTCGACGGTGTACGGGCCGTTGCCGACGGGCTTGGAGAGCCAGGCGGCGTGGTCGTCGAAGAACGCCTTGGGCAGCGGGGCGAAAGCGGCGTAGCCGAGCGTCTCGGGCCAGGTGGAGAACTTCTGGGAGAGCTTGACCGTGAAGGTCCTGTCGTCCACGACCTTCAGGCCGGACATGGTCTCGGCCTTGGCCTGGCCCTCCTCCGGGTGGACCTGGTCGTACCCCTCGATCTGGCCGAAGAAGAAGGCGTTCTTCTGGTTGTTCTTCAGATGGGCGCCGTAGTTCCAAGCGTCGACGAAGGACTTGGCGGTCACCTTCTCGCCGTTGGAGAAGGTCCAGCCGTTCTTGAGGGTGATCCTGAAGTTGGTCGAGTCGGTCGTCTCGATCTTCTCGGCGAGCATGTCCTTGGCCTCGCCGGTCTTCGGGTCGTACTGCTTGAGGCCGCGGAAGATCATGGCGAGGACCTTGCCGCCCTGGACCTCGTTGGTGTTCGCCGGCTCCAGCGGGTTCTGCGGATCACCCCAGGAGGAGCTCACGATCCCGTCGGCGCCACTGCCGCCGCTGTCGTCGCCACCGCCGCAAGCGGTCGCCGCGAGGGCGACCGCGACGGCCGTGGCCGCCCACTTGGCGTGCGTGGCTCCGCGCATCAGGTGCCTCCTGAGTGTCCCAACCATGACTGAGAGTTCAATATCACCAGTTATGGGGTGGAATGCACGTCATTGACGCCCGTACGAGTCCGGATTTCCGGCCCGGACACACGGCGAGGGCGCCCGGACCGATGTGGTCCGAGCGCCCTCGTCATCGACAGCGGGGAGAACTACGCCGCGTGGACGACGTCCTTCTCCTCGGCGAAGTGGCACGCCGACTCGTGCGCGGCCGGGGTGTCCTGGCCCTGGAAGCGCTCCGGGATCGCGAGGAGCGGAACCTCGGTGGAGCACTTCTCCTCGGCCTTCCAGCACCGGGTGCGGAAGCGGCAGCCCGACGGCGGGTTGGCCGGCGAGGGGACGTCACCGGTGAGGATGATCCGCTCGCGGCCCTCACGGGCCTCGGGGTCCGGAACCGGGACCGCCGACAGCAGCGCCTGGGTGTAGGGGTGCGTCGGGTGGTCGTAGATCTGCGTGTCCGTACCGATCTCGGCCATCTTGCCGAGGTACATGACGCCGACCCGGTCGGAGATGTGCCGGACGATCGACAGGTCGTGCGCGATGAAGACGTAGGAGAGGTTGAACTCGTCCTGCAGCTTCTCCATCAGGTTGATGACCTGCGCCTGGACGGAGACGTCCAGGGCCGAGACCGGCTCGTCGCAGATGATGATCTCCGGGTTGAGCGCGAGGCCTCGGGCGATGCCGATGCGCTGGCGCTGACCGCCGGAGAACTGGTGCGGGTAGCGGTTGATGTACTCGGGGTTCAGACCGACCACATCGAGCAGCTCCTGCACCTTGCGGCGCCGGTCGCCCTTCGGGGCCACCTCGGGGTGGATGTCGAAGGGCTCGCCGATGATGTCGCCCACCGTCATACGCGGGTTGAGCGAGGTGTACGGGTCCTGGAACACCATCTGGATGTTGCGGCGAACGGCCTTCAGGGCACGGCCGGACAGCCGGGTGATGTCCTGGCCCTTGTAGAAGACCTCGCCCGCGGTCGCCCGCTCCAGGTTCATCAGCAGCTTGGCGACCGTGGACTTGCCACAGCCGGACTCGCCCACGATGCCGAGGGTCTCGCCCTGGTAGAGGTCGAAGGAGACCCCGTCCACGGCCTTGACCGCGCCGACCTGCTTCTTGAACAGGATGCCCTGGGTCAGCGGGAAGTGCTTGACCAGGTTGCGCACCTGGAGGATCGGCTCCCCGCGCTCGACCGGTGCCTCGAGGGCGGCTACGGCCTCCGCCTCGGTGGCCGCTTCGACCGTCTCCACCTCGGTGACGTTCGGAGTCGCGTCCGCGGCCGGGCCCTCGGCCGAAGGTGCAGCCTTGCTGAGCTCAGCCATGGATCGTCTCCTTCCAGAAGTGGCAGGCGCTGCCGCGGCCGGGCAGCTCCGTGCCGTCCTGCTCGGCGACCGGCGCGAGCGCCGGGATCTCCGTGCGGCAGATGTCGTCGGCCTTCGGGCAGCGCGGATTGAAGGCGCAGCCGGTCGGCACCCGGAGCAGGTTGGGCGGCAGACCCTTGATCGCGTACAGCTCCTGGCCCTTCTGGTCCAGGCGCGGGATCGAGTCGAGCAGACCCCGGGTGTACGGGTGGGCCGGGCGCTTGTACAGCTCGTGGACGGGGGCGGTCTCGACGATCCGGCCCGCGTACATGACCGCGATCTTGTCCGCGACGTCGGCGACGACACCGAGGTCGTGGGTGATCAGGATCAGGCCCATGTTGTATTCCTGCTGGAGCTCCGCGAGGAGGTCCATGACCTGGGCCTGGACCGTCACGTCGAGCGCCGTGGTGGGCTCGTCCGCGATGATCAGGTCGGGCTCCAGGGCGAGCGCCATGGCGATCATGATGCGCTGGCGCATACCGCCGGAGAACTGGTGGGGGTAGTCGTCGACCCGGGCCGCGGCGGCCGGGATCTTGACCTTGTCCATCAGCTCGACGGCCTTGAGCTTGGCCTCCTTCTTGGAGAGGCCGTGGTGCACCCGGAACATCTCGCCGAGCTGGTAGCCGACGGTGAGGACCGGGTTGAGGGAGGACAGCGCGTCCTGGAAGATCATCGCGATCTTGCGGCCGCGGATCCTCCGGCGCTCCTCGTAGGACATCTTGAGCATGTCCTCGCCGCGGAAGAAGATCTCGCCCTGCGGGATCTTGCCCGGCGGCATGTCGAGGATGCCCATGATGGCCTGCGCGGTGACGGACTTGCCCGAGCCGGACTCGCCGAGCACGGCGAGCGTCTCCCCCGCGTTCACGCTGTAGTTGACACCGTTGACCGCCTTGGCCACACCGTCTCGGGTGTGGAACTCCACATGCAGGTCACGGACTTCGAGCAGGGGACCGTTGTAGTCGTCGCCGTCGCGCGGCGCGGGAACGGTCGCGGTCTTGTCGATGATGCTCACGTCTTACGCCCTCCTCAGCGCAGCTTGGGGTCGAGGGCGTTGCGGACGGCTTCGCCGAGCATGATGAACGCCAGAACGGTGATGCTCAGCATGATCGACGGGTACAGCAGGATGTGCTGTGCCGTACGGATCTGCTGGACACCGGCGGAGATGTCGACACCCCACGAGATGGTCGGCGCGGAGAGACCCAGACCCAGGTACGACAGGGTCGCCTCGGCCGAGATGTAGCCGCCGAGCGCGATGGTCGCGACGACGATCACCGGGGCCATGGCGTTCGGCAGGATGTGCCGGAAGAGGATCCGGGTCGTGCCGGCGCCGAGCGCCTTCGCCGCGTGGACGTAGTCCGCCTGCTTGACGGTGATCACCGCACCGCGCATGACGCGGGTGATCTGCGTCCAGCCGAGGAACGCGAGGGCGAAGACGACGACCCACACGGTGCGCTCGGTGAAGGACTGCAGGACGACCATGGCGCCGAGCAGGAACGGGATACCGAAGAAGATGTCGGTGACCCGGGAGAGGATCGCGTCCGTGATGCCGCCGAAGTAGCCGGCGATCATGCCCATGATGCCGCCGATGACGGTGACGATCGCGGTGACGCAGATGCCGACGATGACCGAGGCACGGGTGCCGTGGATCAGGCGGGCGTACACGGAGCGGCCCTGGCCGTCGTAACCGAGCCAGCCCTCGGAGCCGATCTTGCCCAGCTCCGGCTGGCCCAGGTAGTGGTGGACCAGGTCGCCGGTGGTGGGCGAGGCCCCCGTGAAGAGGGTGGGGAGCGCGGTGATGACCAGCAGGATGAAGATCAGCACCGACGAGACGAGGAAGTACGGGTTGCGGCGCAGGTCCACCCAGGCGTCGCCCCAGAGGCTGCGAGCCTTTTCCTTCTTCTGCTCCGGAGCTGCGGGCTCCGCCGCGGAGGGGGGCGCGATGGCGTCCTCGACGGCGGTCACGGCGGTCTTGGTCACGTCAGGCATAACGGATCCTCGGGTCCAGGACCGCGTACAGCAGGTCGATGATCAGGCTGGTGGCGAGGTAGACGAGCACCAGGATCGTCACGAGGCCAACCAGTGTGGTGCCCTCGCGGCGGATGATCGACTCGTAGATCAGGCCGCCGACGCCCTTGACGTTGAAGATGCCTTCGGTGACGACCGCACCGCCCATCAGGGCGCCGATGTCGGTACCGAGGAAGGTGACGACGGGGATCATCGAGTTGCGCATCAGGTGGACACCGATGATCCGGCGCTTGGGCAGGCCCTTGGCCACGGCGGTGCGCATGTAGTCGGCGCGCAGGTTCTCCGCCATGGAGGTACGGGTCAGCCGGGCCACGTACGCCAGCGACAGACCACCGAGGACGATGGCGGGCGCGATCATCTCGGACAGCAGCTGATCGTTGCTGACGTTCGGCGCGATCCAGCCGAGCTCGAACGCGAAGACCATCTTGATGATGAAGGCGAGGACGAAGACCGGTACCGAGATGATCAGCAGCGTGAAGATCAGGACCGCGTTGTCGGCCATGCGGCCGGCGCGCAGACCGGCGACGACGCCGAGCGTGATGCCGAAGATCAGCTCGAACGCGAAGGCCAGCGCGGCGAGTTGAAGCGTGACCGGGAACGCGTCGCCCAGGACCTCGGTGACCGGGCGACCGTTGCGGATCTGGTTGCCGAAGTCGAAGTGAGCGATGATGTTCCACATGTAATTGGCGTACTGCTGCAGGATCGGCTGATCCAGCCCCAGTTCGTGTCTGATCTTGGCCACGGTCGCCGGGTTGGCAGCCTTGTCGCCGAACAGACCCGCCACGGGGTCGCCGGGCAGGCTGTAGACCATGAGGAAGATCAGCAGGGTTGTCCCGATGAAGACCGGGATCATCTGGAGCAGTCGTCGTACGACATAGCGCCCCATCATGCCTCCGTTGAGATGTGACAGCCGCAGCGCTATGGGCCCTCCCCCGGCAACCGCGCCCCTGTGGGTACGCGGATGTCGTGGAAGGGCCCCCCAGCCACTGCGTATCGCCTTCGGCGGGGGCCGGCGGACGGTGTGTGGCCGTCGGCCCCTCGCCTTACGGCTAGCGGACTACGCTTGGGTGATTACTTCTTGTTGACCGTGATCTCTTCGAGAACCGGGTCGCCGTCCTGCGCGTAGCGGACGCCGTTGACGTTCTCGGAGTAGCCCGCGTTGACCTTGTAGTACCAGAGCGGGATGGAGGGCATCAGGTTGACGAGCTCCTTCTCCACCTCCTGGTAGGCCTTCACCGACTCCTCGAGGGAGGCCGCGGAGTCGGCCGCCGCGATCTTCGCGTCGAGCGCCGGGTTGGAGAAGTCACCCTGGTTGCCGGACGCGCCCGTCTTGAACAGGTCACGGAGGAAGTTGGCGTTCACCGGGTAGTCGAGCGTCCAGGCCGAGCGGTACAGGGACTTGACCTGCTTCGCCTTGCGGGCGGCCAGGTCGGCCTGGAAGTCGGCCTTGCTGTCACCGACACACTTCACGCCGGTGGACTGGGTGATGCTGTTGCAGACGGCGTCGACCCACTCCTTGTGGCCGCCGTCCGCGTTGAACTGGATGGTGATGGCGTTGTTGGGAACGCCACCGCCGGCCTTGATGAGCTCCTTGGCCTTGGCCGGGTCGAACTTGGTGATGTCGCCCGCGGCGTTCGGCTGGAAGCCGAGGACGCCCTTGGCGACCCAGCCGGTCGCCGGCTCACGCGTACCCTGCAGCACCGTCTTGGTGATGGTGGCGCGGTCGATCGCCATCGAGAGGCCCTGGATGACCTTCGGGTCGACCTTCTTGGGCTTCTTCCACTGGTCGGCGTAGAACGCGACCGCGATGGACTGGATCGCCGACTGGTCGGCGTCCACGGCACGGTCACCGAGGTCCTGGTGGTAGACCGGGAGGTCCTTCGGGCCGACCTGACGGATGACGTCGAGGTTGCCGGACTTCAGGTCCTCGTAGGCGGGCTCGAGGCCGGTGTAGTTCTTGAAGATCACACCGCCGTTCTTCGCCTTGTTCTCACCCTTGTAGGCGTCGTAACGGACGATCTTGATCTGCTTCTTGTGGTCCCACGACTCGAACTTGTAGGGACCGTTGCCGACCGGCTTCTCGCCCGCAGCCTTCGGGTTCTTGTAGAAGGACTCCGGCAGCGGCGAGAAGACCTCGTAGCCGAGCTTGTAGGCGAAGTACGGGACCGCGCCCTTGAGCTCGATGGTGAAGGTCGAGTCGTCGACGATCTTCAGGCCGGTGAGCTTGTCGGCGGTGGGCTTGGCGCCCTCCTTCTCCGGCAGCAGGGCCTCGGAGCCCTTGATGTCGGAGAACCAGGAGGCGTTGCCCTGCTGGTTGTTGACGTTGGCGGCCCAGTTCCACGCGTCCACGTAGGACTTGGCGGTCACCGGGGTGCCGTCGTGGAAGGTCCAGCCCTTCTTGAGCTTGACGGTCCACAGCTTGCTGTCCGTGGTCTCCACCGACTCGGCGTTCACCATGGTGAGCTTGCCGTCGGCGGTGTAGTCCACCAGCTGCGAGAACAGACCGGACAGGACGATCGAGCCGTTGGACTCCATCGTGTCGGCCGGGTGCAGGAGCTTCTCCGGCTCGCCCACCTCGATCGAGAAGATCCCGTTCGGGTCAACCTCACCCTTGGCGTCGCTGCCGCCGCCGTTACCCCCGCCACAGGCGGTCGCTGCCAGGGCGACGACGATCGCGCCCACTACCCACTTGGCGCTCTTGGCACCGCGCATGGGTTCCTCCTCATGAGTCCACTTGTCACTACAAGAGGGGCACTTCGAGTCTGCCGACACCCCTGACGGCGATGCACTCAAGTGCCCCGAGTGTGCTCGTGAGTCGGCACTCCCCACAGTGCGTGACCCATTGACCCGAGCTCAATGGAGCCAACTATTAAGTACGTCCGGGCTGTAAACCACACTTAAGTGGTCTCGTTTTGGCAACATCACCAGGGGCCCTAAAACCGAAATCCGGACAAACTGATCACAGACAGACACCCCCGAAACGGACCGTTAACACACGTTCCGGAGAGCGACGACCGATATCCGGACAGCCCGCCCATGAAATGGATTTGACGAAAGGCCCGGGCCCCCACAGTGACTGTGGGGGCCCGGGCCCTGTCCTGACACTACGTCAGCTCGATGCGGCGGAGATCACCGATCGGCCGCGCGCGAGTGACCTCAGTTGTTCTTGGCGCGCGAGGCCGTACGGCCGCGCTCCTTCTGGTCCAGGACGACCTTGCGGATACGCACGGCCTCCGGGGTCACCTCGACGCACTCGTCGTCGCGGCAGAACTCCAGCGACTGCTCCAGCGACAGCTTGCGCGGCGGGACGATCGCCTCGAAGGAGTCGGCGGAGGAGGAGCGCATGTTGGTGAGCTTCTTCTCCTTGGTGATGTTGACGTCCATGTCGTCGGCGCGGGAGTTCTCGCCGACGATCATGCCCTCGTACACCTCGGTGCCGGGGTCGACGAACAGCACGCCGCGCTCCTGCAGGTTGGTCATCGCGAAACCGGTGACCGCGCCGGCCCGGTCGGCGACCAGGGAGCCGTTGTTACGGGTGGTCAGGGTGCCGAACCACGGCTCGTGACCCTCGTGGATCGAGTGGGCGATGCCCGTACCGCGGGTGTTGGTCAGGAACTCCGTACGGAAGCCGATCAGGCCACGGGACGGGACGACGAACTCCATGCGGACCCAGCCGGAGCCGTGGTTGGACATGTTGTCCATGCGGCCCTTGCGGACACCCATGAGCTGCGTGACCGCGCCCATGTGCTCCTCGGGCACGTCGACCGTCAGACGCTCGACCGGCTCGTGGACCTTGCCGTCGACCTCCTTGGTGACGACCTGCGGCTTGCCGATGGTCAGCTCGAAGCCCTCGCGGCGCATCTGCTCGACCAGGATGGCGAGCGCGAGCTCACCACGGCCCTGGACCTCCCAGGCGTCCGGCCGCTCGGTGTCGAGGACACGCAGCGAGACGTTACCGATGAGCTCGCGGTCCAGGCGGTCCTTCACCTGGCGGGCGGTGACCTTGCGGTCCTTGACCGCGGACTTGGCGTCCGCGCCCTTGCCGGTGCCACCGCGGCCGACGAGCGGCGAGGTGTTCGTACCGATGGTCATCGAGATGGCGGGCTGGTCGACCGTGATCAGCGGCAGCGCGATCGGGTTCTCCGGGTCGGCCAGCGTCTCACCGATCATGATGTCGGGGATACCGGCGACGGCGCAGATGTCACCGGGGCCGGCCACCTCGGCCGGCTTGCGGGTGAGCGCCTCGGTCATCATCAGCTCGGTGATGCGGACGTTGGAGATCGTGCCGTCCCGCTTGATCCACGCGACCGTCTGGCCCTTGCGCAGCTCGCCCTGCTCGACGCGGAGCAGTGCGATACGGCCGAGGAAGTTGTCGGCGTCGAGGTTGGTGACGTGGGCCTGGAGCGGCGCGGCCTCGTCGTACACCGGGGCCGGGACGTGCTCGAGGATGGTGGAGAAGAACGGCTCCAGGTTGGTGGAGTCCGCCGGGACCGTGCCGTCCTCCGGCTTGGTCAGCGAGGCGACGCCGTCACGGCCGCAGGCGTAGACGATCGGGAACTCGATCTGGTCCTCGTCCGCGTCCAGGTCGAGGAAGAGGTCGTAGGTCTCGTTGACGACCTCGTCGATCCGGGAGTCCGGACGGTCGGTCTTGTTGATGCAGAGGATGACGGGCAGGCGCTGCTGGAGCGCCTTGCGGAGCACGAAGCGAGTCTGCGGAAGCGGGCCCTCGGAGGCGTCGACGAGAAGGACGACCGCGTCCACCATCGACAGACCGCGCTCGACCTCGCCACCGAAGTCGGCGTGGCCGGGGGTGTCGATGATGTTGATCGTGATCGGGGCCCCGCCGTCCTTGGGGTGGTACTTCACCGCCGTGTTCTTGGCGAGGATCGTGATGCCCTTCTCACGCTCCAGGTCGTTCGAGTCCATCATGCGGTCGTCGAGGTGCTGGTGGGCGGCGAAGGCACCGGCCTGCTTGAGCATGGCGTCGACGATGGTCGTCTTGCCATGGTCGACGTGGGCGACGATGGCGACGTTACGGATGTCGTGGCGCGTGGGCATGGGTGCTTGCGCTTCTCTCGGATCGTGGGATGCGGCGTCAGTTCCTCTTACGCCCGCCGGGCGGACGCGCCACGGCTACGTCCTATGGTACGGGGCTGCCGCGCAAGGGGCTTCCCCACCCGGATTCGAGAGGGTCTACTGGAGGTTTTGGGATGCCTCGGTGGAGGCTTTGGGATGCCTCGGTGGTGCGATGCGCTGGGGGTCGCGCGGAGAAACCAGCCGGGTCAAGGGGCCGGACGTGATCCTGCCCGCCGGGATCACCGGCGGGCAAGGAACTTGAGCTGCATCTGAGGTTGTGACCTGCTCTTTCCGTTATTTCTCGGTGTTGCGCTCCGCGCCCTTGGCCGTTTCGGGCTTCTTGAACCCGATGTCCTGGTAGCGGGGGGCCGCGAAGCCCCAGGCGCCCGCGTTCACCACTTCGGGCTTGGCGGCCACCAGCTGGGGGCGCTGATAGAGGGGAATCGATCCGGCGGCGGCCCAGATCCGGGCGTCCGCCTGGCGGACGAGATCGCGGGCCTCCTCCTCGTCGAGCGCGACCACCGCCTGTTCGAACAGTTGATCGATACGGTCGGTGCCGACCCGCGAGTAGTTCTGCTCGACCAGGAGGGAGCCGTCCGAGGCCGGCTCGGGCTTGGCGTAGATCGGCCGCGCGTCGGTCGCGGGGAAGGCGGTGGCCGGCCAGGAGTAGAGGGCCAGGTCGTAGTCGCCGGAGGCGATGTGGTCCTTGAAGAAGCTGTCGTCGGCGACCTTGGTGATCTCGGTCTGGATGCCGACCGCGTCGAGCATCCGGACGATCCTGTCCCCGACCGCCCGGAGCGACTCCGAGCCGGGGCCCGAGGGAAGGACGAAGCGCAGGCTGAGCGGCTTGCCGTCCTTGCCCAGGCCCTGGGGGGCGGCGGCCGGGACGGCGGGGGCGGCGGTGCCGCGGGGGGCGTAGGCGCCGGCGACGCCGCGGTCGGACAGGCCCGCGTCCGGGGCCTTGGCCTCCATGGCGGCACCGCGGTCGGTGTCGAGGGAGGCCGCCTGGCGGAGCAGGGCCACGTTCTGGAGCGCGGCGCCGGGGGCCGGGGCGAGGATGGTGGTGCCGCTCTCGGGGCCCGCGGGGCCGATGGCGGGCTCGCCGGCCTTGCCGTCCACGCGGGCGGCGGTACCGCCCGGCTTGTCGTCGCCGACGATGTAGAGGCCGTCGTTCGAGGCGACGTCGGCCTCAGGCTTCCCGGCCTTGTCGGACGTGCCCGCGGGCTTCTTCTCGGCCGTCCCCTTCTTCTCGGCCGTCTCCTTCTTGTCGGCGGCCGTCTCGGCGCCCTGCTTCTCGGCGGCCTTCTTCTCGGCCGCCTCCTTCTCGGCGGCCTGCTTCCCCGCCTCACTGCCGGCCTTCGTCCCGGCCGGCTTCTTGTTCGCGCCGCCCGGCACCCACCCCGCGTCCGCGAGCAGCGCCCGCGCCTCCTCGGTGTCCTGGTCGCCGAGAGCGTCGCTGCTGTCCGCGTACGCCGCCTGTCCGGCCAGCGCCAGATGGCTGCCCGGCGGCTTGGCCGGCAGCCCGAGCGGCTTGAGTACGGATTCGGCCAATTCCTGCCGGTCGATGGCCCGGGCCACCGCCCTGCGCACCCGCTCGTCGGCCAGCGGACCGGACTCTCCGTTGAGCGAGAGCTGGGTGTACGCGGGCTCCAGCGACTTGCGCACCACGAGCCTCCCGAGCCCGCTCTGCTCGGTCGCGTACCGCGCGATGGCCTGCTGGTTCTTCTCCCGGGCGGCCCGGACGACCTCCGCCCGCTCCTCGTCGGACCCGTACGCCAAGGCCCACGACCTGAGCGCCGCCGAGGGGGTGATCGCCGCGCCGGGGCCGTGTGCGAGCGCCTGTCCGCCGCTTTTTCCGGCGCGGGCGTCCCGTACCGCGAGCGCGATGCGCTCCGCGGCGGCCCGGTCGATCTCGGCCAGATCGAGGGTGCCGGCGGCGAGCGCGGCGACCCGGTCGGCGCGAGGCACCGCCCTGAGGACGAGCTCGTCGAGCTTGGCGGGCTGACCCCACCACCGCGGGTTGCGGGCCAGCGTGACGGTGCCGGCCTTGCGATCGGCCGCCTTGAGGAGGAACGGTCCTGCGGTCGACTTCAGCGTGGTGCGCGCGCCGTCGTTGAAGCTGTTCGGGGCCCCCATCACCTCCTTCGGGTAGAGAGGGGTGAAGAGGGACTGCCAGTCGGCGTAGGGCTTGGCGAAGGTGACCCGTACCTCCAGGTCGTTCTTGCCGCGCTCGATCTTCTCGATCCGCTCGTAGCCGGCGTTGCGCGCGGTCCAGTAGGCGGTGTCCCGGCCGTTCAGCGCCCGCCACTGCGCGACGAAGTCGGGGGCGCCGATCTCGCGGCCGTCGCTCCAGACCGCCTGCTGGTTGAGCTTGTAGAGGACGACCTGCTTGGGCTCGGTCTCGACCACCTGGGCGGACTCCAGGTAGTCCGGGTTGCGCTGCGGCCGCCCGCGCCCGTCGAGGGTGTAGAGCGAAGGGAGTACGGCTCCGGCGACGCGGGAGGTGGATCCGTCGGCGTCGGCCTGGAAGGCGTTCAGGGTGGTGGGCATCGCGTCCATCGCCCAGCGCAGCGTGCCGCCGTCGGCGACCCTGTCCCGCGCGGCGGGCGCGTGGTCCGGCCCGGCGGCCGGGGCCTCGTCGGCTCCGTCCGCGGAGCTGCAGCCGGCCAGGACGGAGACGGCGAGCACCGCGCTGGTGAGGGTGGCGGCGGAGCGGAGCGTGCGGGAGCGGGGGCTCCTGGAGCATGTCCTCCCGCGAGGGGCGCCGACCTGGGCCATGACTTGTACCCCTTCGTCCAGTTTTATGGCATATGGCGATGATCACACCTATTGCTCATACACTGAAAAGGAAGAAGCGGGCCCGGCGACGGCGACACGGCGGCACGGCGGAGAAACGCCACCCATGCGGCCGAACCGGCGGACGGCGGGCGCCCCGGACGGGTGGAATCCGTGCACATGGCTTCACAAGCGGGATGTGACGCGCAACACTCTCCCCCAAGGTCGGCTTCGCTCGGCCGAGGGGGACCCCCAGCGCGTGTTCGCCACCCGCAATCGCGGAAGTGAGGGCAATCGATGTCCCTTCAGGACGATCTGGCGGCCGTCAAGCGCTGCCTCGAGGACCTGGTCCGCACGGTCGGACAACTGGAACGCAGCATCACGGCGGAAGGGGGCGTCGTCCCCTCGTCGCCGACCACGAGCCGGCCCGAGAATCTCGTGACGATCCCCGACACGCCCTACGACAGCGGGCTGTGGACCGACACGGATGACGAGGGTCTGGGAGCACGCGACCGGCACGCGCCCTAGGAGACCTCGTTGGCCACAGGAACCGAACCACCCTCCACCGGAAGGGGGGTGTCCGCCTCCGGGGTCCACTCCCCCACCCGTGCGGCCATCGCCCCCCGCCATCTGCGGACCGACCGCTGGTGGCTGGCTCCCGCCGCCACCGCCGCCGGACTGCTCGCCTTCATCGCCTACTCCACCTGGCGCGCCTTCGCCAACAGCGACTATTACGCCGCGCCCTACGTCTCGCCGTTCTACTCGCCGTGCCTGGCGGAGAACTGCGTCCCGATGAAGGACGGGCCCAACTGGGAGATCTTCGGCAGCTGGTGGGGCCTCTCCCCCGCTCTGCTGATCCTGGTCTTCCCGCTCGGCTTCCGGCTGACCTGTTACTACTACCGCAAGGCGTACTACCGCGGCTTCTGGGCCTCGCCCCCGGCCTGCGCGGTCGCCGAACCGCACTCCGCCTACACCGGCGAGACGCGCTTCCCGCTGATCCTGCAGAACCTCCACCGCTACTTCTTCTACGCCGCCCTCCCGGTCGCCGCGATCCTCACCTACGACACGGTGCTTGCGTTCCGGGACGCCTCCTACGCCTGGGGCCACGCGGGGCTCGGCACGGTCGTCTTCCTCGTCAACATCGTGCTGATCTGGGCGTACACCCTCTCCTGCCACTCCTGCCGGCACATCGTCGGCGGCCGGCTGCGGAACTTCTCCCGCCATCCCGTGCGCTACCGGATGTGGAGCCTCGTCGGGCGGCTGAACGCCCGTCATATGCTCCTCGCCTGGTCCTCGTTGATCAGCGTCGCGCTCTGCGACCTGTACGTGTATCTGCTCGCCACCGGTACCTTCGACGACCCGAGGATCTTCTGACATGACGCAGGTCGAACGGCAGCAGTGGGACGTGGTCGTGGTCGGCGCGGGCGGCGCGGGGCTGCGGGCCGCGATCGAGGCGCGCGAGCGGGGCGCCCGTACGGCCGTGATCTGCAAGTCCCTCTTCGGCAAGGCCCATACGGTGATGGCCGAGGGCGGCATCGCCGCCTCCATGGCCAACGCCAATCCTCACGACACCTGGCAGATCCACTTCCGCGACACCATGCGCGGCGGGAAGTTCCTCAACCAGTGGCGGATGGCGGAGCTGCACGCGCGCGAGGCCCCGGACCGGGTGTGGGAGCTGGAGACCTGGGGCGCCCTCTTCGACCGTACGGCCGACGGCCGGATCTCCCAGCGCAACTTCGGTGGACACGAGTACCCGCGGCTCGCCCATGTCGGCGACCGGACGGGCCTGGAGCTGATCCGCACCCTCCAGCAGAAGACCGTCGCCCTGCAGCAGGAGGACTTCCACGAGACCGGGGAGTACGACTCCGGCCTGAAGGTCTTCCAGGAGTGCACGGTCACGCGCGTCCTGAAGGACGAAGCGGGCCGGGTGAGCGGGGTCTTCTGCTACGAGCGGGAGACCGGGCGCTTCTTCGTCCTGGAGGCCCCCGCGGTCATCCTCGCGACCGGCGGGATCGGCAAGTCCTTCAAGGTGACGTCGAACTCGTGGGAGTACACCGGCGACGGGCACGCGCTGGCGCTGCTGGCGGGCGCGCCGCTGGTGAACATGGAGTTCGTCCAGTTCCATCCGACCGGCATGGTCTGGCCGCCGTCCGTGAAGGGGATCCTGGTCACCGAGTCCGTACGCGGCGACGGCGGCGTGCTGCGGAACTCCGAGGGCAAGCGGTTCATGTTCGACTACGTCCCCGACGTCTTCAAGGACAAGTACGCGCAGACGGAGGAGGAGGGCGACCGCTGGTACGAGGACCCGGACAACAACCGGCGCCCGCCCGAGCTGCTGCCGCGCGACGAGGTGGCGCGGGCCATCAACGCCGAGGTGAAGGCGGGGCGGGGATCGCCGCACGGCGGGGTGTTCCTCGACGTGTCGACACGGATGCCGGCCGAGGTGATCAAGCGGCGGCTTCCGTCGATGTACCACCAGTTCAAGGAGCTGGCGGACGTGGACATCACGGCGGAGGCGATGGAGGTCGGGCCGACCTGCCACTACGTGATGGGCGGTGTCGCGGTCGACTCGGACACGGCGGCGACGGTCGGCGTGCCGGGGCTCTTCGCGGCCGGTGAGGTCGCGGGCGGCATGCACGGCTCCAACCGGCTCGGCGGCAACTCGCTCTCCGACCTGTTGGTCTTCGGGCGGCGGGCGGGGCTCCACGCCGCCGAGTACGCGGCGGGGGCGGGGCGCCCGGCGGTCTCCCCGGCCGCGGTGGACGCGGCGGCGGCCGAGGCGCTGGCCCCCTTCGGGGCGGGTGAGGCGGCCGTGGCCGAGGGCCCCGTGGAGAACCCGTACACCCTCCACCAGGAGCTGCAGCAGACCATGCACGACCTCGTCGGCATCATCCGGCGCGAGGGCGAGATGACCGAGGCCCTGGAACGGATCGCCGAGCTGCGCCGGCGGGCGCGGCGGGCCGGGGTCGAGGGGCACCGGCAGTTCAATCCCGGCTGGCACCTGGCACTGGACCTGCGGAACATGCTGCTGGTGAGCGAGTGCGTGGCGCTGGCGGCGCTGGAGCGCACCGAGAGCCGGGGCGGACACACCCGTGAGGACTGTCCCTCGATGGACCGGGCCTGGCGTCCGGTGAATCTGCTGTGCCGCGCGGGGGACGACGGTGTCGTCCTGGAACGGACGCGTACCGACCCCATCCGTCCGGACCTGCTCGCCCTCTTCGAGAAGGAGGAGCTGGTCAAATACCTCGCCGAAGAGGAGCTCTACGAGTGAGCAGCTATCAGGCCGCCTTCAAGGTGTGGCGGGGCGACACGGACGGCGGCGGACTCAGGGACTTCACGGTCGAGGTGAACGACGGCGAGGTCGTCCTCGACATCATCCACCGGTTGCAGGCCACACAGGCTCCGGATCTGGCGGTGCGCTGGAACTGCAAGGCGGGCAAGTGCGGTTCGTGCTCGGCCGAGATCAACGGGCGGCCGCGACTGCTGTGCATGACCCGGATGTCGGTCTTCGACCGGGCGGAGACGATCACCGTGACCCCGCTGCGGGCCTTTCCCGTGGTGCGCGATCTGGTGACGGACGTGTCCTTCAACTACGCGAAGGCGCGGGAGGTCCCGGCGTTCGTGCCGCCGGAGGGGCTCGCCCCGGGCGAGTACCGGATGGGTCAGCGGGACGTGGAGCGCTCGCAGGAGTTCCGCAAGTGCATCGAGTGCTTCCTGTGTCAGGACACCTGTCATGTGGTGCGGGACCACGAGGAGAACAAGACGGCGTTCGCCGGGCCGCGTTTCCTGATGCGGGTGGCGGAGCTGGACATGCACCCCCTGGACGCGGCCGCGGAGGCGGGCCTCGACCGGAAGCGGACGGCGCAGGAGGAGCACGGGCTCGGGTACTGCAACATCACGAAGTGCTGTACGGAGGTGTGCCCGGAGGGCATCAAGATCACCGACAACGCGCTGATCCCGCTGAAGGAGCGGGCCGTGGACCGGAAGTACGACCCGCTGGTGTGGCTGGGGAACAAGATCCGGAGGCGGGGCGTGTGAACCGGGCGCGTAGGCGCGGCGTGTAGACCGGGCGCGCGGGCAGGGCGTGTGAACCGGCGTGCAGGCGGGGCCGGCCGGTCAGTGCCAGCCCTCGCGGTAGGCCTGCCAGTCCCCCTCCTTCGCGGCGAAGTCGACGTAGAGCGCGACGCCGAAGCGTTCGCGTGCGGGGTCCGTGCGGCCCAGGCCCAGCCGGGTGCCGCGGACGGCGGCCGCGACCGTCTCCGCCGACTCGTGGTGGCCGAGGTCGTCCTCGTGGAAGAACGGCAGCCCCATCAACAGGTCGGTGGACTCGGGCGTGACTTCGAGGGCGAGGCTGGTCTGTTGGGCGACATAGCCGCCATACAGGCTCTCCAGCGGCATCCAGGTGTCGTACGACATCACGGCGATCTGGTCCACGCGGCGGGCGACCTGCCCGAAGAACTCCTGGGACCACCACTTCTCGCTGTCGCTCACCGCGCCGAGGGCCGAGTGCGCGCCCGGCAGCGGGTCGATCTGGTGGGCGGCGACGGAGAGCGGCGCCCTGCGGGCCCTCGTCAGCTCTCCCAGGTCGTCGAGGAGGGAGAGGTAGTGGCGGTCGTCCGAGTGGAGGGGCTCCAGGTCAAAGTGGACGCCGTCGAAGCCGGCGTCCAGGATCTGCCGGGCGGAGACCACGACGGCCGCCCGGGACGCGGCGTTCTCCAGGCGCAGTCCGTCCGGGCCCTCGGTGGCCAGGATGTCTCCCAGCCACGCGTGCACCCGTATCCCCGGCATCGTCCGGTGCACGGTCTCGATCAGCCACTTCGCGCGCGGGTAGCGCGTCGCGGGGAGCGTTCCGTCGTGCTCCAGCGGGCCCGCGTGGACGTAGAGGTCGCGTATCCCGGTCCCCTTGATCCGGGCCGCGAAGGCGGTGAGGTCGGCGTCCTTCTTCCGGCCGTCCACCCAGGCGTGGCCGAGCCAGATGGCGTCCTTCCCGCGGGTCTTCGTCCCTTCGCGGAGATCCCCCGCGTAGTTCACCCGCAGGGCGAGGGCGCTGCCGGCCGGCGGCACGACCAGGAGAAGGACGAGGCCGAGAGCGACCCACCGCCCCCGCCGCCACCAGCCCCGTACGCGTGCGTTCACCCGAGCCCCCACGTTCTCCGTCGTCGTGATCCCCACCGTAGAGGCGGCCACCGACAGTGACGCCGGGGACCTGTACAGGGGTTCCGCCCGGTCGCGAGTGAACAGATCGGGACATAACCTCCCCATGTGACGCGAACAGCCACCCGAGCCCCTCTCCGGGTCCTTCTCGCGGTGCTGGTGGCGGCGTGGTGGCCGGCCGGGCCCGCCGTTCACAGCGCCCATGCCGACGACCCCGTCGTGCTCTCCCGCGAGGGGCAGGTCACGGACAGGGTGGGTGCGCTGGGCGACCGCCGCAGCGCGGTCACCCAGGCTCTGGACCGGCTCTACGACGACCGGCGGGTCCAGCTCTTCGTCGTCTACGTACGGGACTTCTCCGGGCGATCGGGCCAGAGCTGGGCCGACGCCACGGCCGAGCGCAACGGTCTGGGCACCAACGACGTCCTGCTCGCGGTGGCCACCCACGACCGTCAGTACGGCTATTCGGCCGATCCCGCCTCGCGGTTCACGCAGGCTCAGCTCGACGACGTGGCCCGGACCGCGATCGAGCCCGCGCTGCGGCAGAACGACTGGGCCGGTGCCGCGATCGGGGCGGCGAACGGCGTCGACGCCGTCCTCGCCGGCCTGCCGGTGCCCGTTCCCACGATCACACCCGGCGCCGCGGACCCCGGCGGCGCGGGCGACGGGGGAAGCTCGGCGACGGACTTCATCCTTCCGGTCGTCCTCGTCGGCGGGGCGGGGGCCGTGGCGGCGTACGCGTACACCCGACGGCGCCGGCGGACCGAGACCCGCACCACACCGGGTGGCGGACAGGGCTGGGGCGCGCCGAAGGAGCCCGCGCTCCCCCCGCTGGGCGAGCTGGACGGACGGGCCCGGCAGGAGCTGGTGACCACGGACGACGCCGTCCGTACCAGTCAGGAGGAACTCGGCTTCGCGACCGCCCAGTTCGGCGAGGAGGCGGTGAAGCCGTTCACGGAGGCGGTCGGGTTCGCGCAGGCGGAGCTGACGGCCGCGTTCCGGCTGCGGCAGCAGCTCGACGACGCCTTCCCTGAGGACGACGCCACCCGCCGCTCGATGCTCGACGAGATCGTCAGGCGGTGCGGCGCGGCGAACGCGCGGCTGGACGCGGAGGCGGAGGACTTCGACCGGTTGCGGGCGCTTGAGCGCAATGCCCCGGAGGCGCTGACCGCGGCCGAGGCCGCGTTCCGCGAACAGACCGGTCGGGTCGGCACGGCGGAGGCGACGCTGGCCGCGATGCGGGGGCGGTACGCCGAGTCCGCGGCGTCACCCGTCGCGAGCGACGTGGAACAGGCCAAGGACCGGCTGGTCTTCGCGACGACCCATCTCGACCGGGCGCGGCAGAGCGTCGACGCGGGCGACAACGGCGCCGCGGCCGTCCACATCCGGGCCGCCGAGGGCGCCGTCGACCAGGCGGCCCGGCTCAGCGAGGCCGTGGACCGGCGGGCCCGGGAGCTCGCCGAGGCGGTCGGCAGGCTGCCGACCGCGCTCAGCGAGACCGAGGCCGACCTCGCCGATGCGCGCGGGCTGCTCCAGGGCACGGCCGAGGGGGTCCCCACCGCCGATCTCCAGGGCCGTATCGCCCGGGCGGAGGCCGTCGTGGCCGATGTCCGCAGGACCGTGGACGCGGGCCGCTACGACCCGATCGACGCGCTGCGCCGGGTCGAGGAGGCGGACGGCGCGCTCGACGAGGCCCTGGAGGGCGCACGGGAGCGCGAGTCGGGCACGCGGCGAGCGCGTGCGCTCCTCGACCAGGCGATGCTGACGGCCCGTTCGGCGATCGGCGCGGCAACCGACTACATCACGACGCATCGCGGGGCCGTCGGCAGCGAGGCCCGTACCCGCCTGGCCGAGGGCCGGCGCCGGCTGGAGGAGGCGGAAGCGCTCGCCGCCGCCGAGGACCCGCAGGGGGCGCTGGCCGAGGCCCGGCAGGCGGACGCGCTGGCCCGGCGGGCGCAGGACCTCGCCGAGCAGGACGTACGGACGTATGGGAACCCGAACGGCATGGGCGGTGTAACAGGGGTGGGAGGAGGAGGTGGCGGCGGGCTCGGCGGTGCGGTGCTCGGCGGCATCATCCTCGGCGGACTGTTCGGCGGCGGAAGGGGAGGCGGCCATGGCGGGGGGTTCGGTGGGGGTTTCGGCGGCGGTGGCGGATTCGGGGGCGGCGGGTTCGGCGGGGGCGGCGGACCCGGCAGTTTCGGCGGCGGGGGGACCCGCGGCCGGCTGGGCGGCGGCGGCCGTTTCTGACCCTGACAGGCCCTTCGCGTTCAAGGAGAAGAAGCATGACCAAGCAGACCGTCCTCGGCCGTGTCGCCCAGCTGGCGAGGGCCAACATCAACGCCCTGCTGGACCAGGCAGAGGACCCGCAGAAGATGCTCGACCAGCTGATCCGCGACTACACGAACAACATCGCGGAGGCGGAGCAGGCGGTGGCGACGACCATCGGCAATCTGCGGCTGATGGAGCAGGACCACCGGGAGGACGTGGACGCGGCCGAGGAGTGGGGTGTCAAGGCCCTGGCCGCGAGCCGGAAGGCGGACGGCTTGCGGGCCGGTGGGCAGACGGCGGACGCGGACCGGTTCGACAACCTGGCGAAGGTGGCGCTGGGGCGCCAGCTCCAGTCGGAGAAGGAGGCGAAGGCGGCGGAACCGACGATCGCCTCGCAGACGGAGGTCGTGGAGAAGCTCAAGAGCGGCCTGGACCAGATGAGGACCAAGCTGGGCGAGCTGAAGGCGAAGCGCGACGAGCTGGTGGCGCGGGCCAAGTCCGCGCAGGCGCAGAACCAGATGATGGACGCGGTGAAGAACATCGACGTCCTGGACCCGACGAGCGAGCTGAGCCGGTTCGAGGACAAGGTGCGGCGCGAGGAGGCGAGGGCGATGGGCAAGCAGGAGCTGGCGGCCTCCTCGCTGGACGCCCAGTTCGAGCAGTTGGACGCCCTCGGCGACAGCGCGGAGGTCGAGGCCCGGCTCGCGGCGCTCAAGGGGTAGGCGCCCCGCGGCCCTCCCCGCGGGCCCGGGCTGCGACGGTGCTCGGCCGGGCCCGCGGGGTGGTGCGGCGGTGGTCAGAACATGCTCAGCAGCTGTTCCACGGTCGGTTCGGTGCTGCCGTCGCCGTCCGGCAGGGGCAGTTCGAACCAGACGGTCTTGCCGCGGGGGGTGCGGCGCGAGCCCCAGGCGGCGCTGAGGAGCCCGACCAACTGCAGTCCGCGTCCGCCCTCGTCGGTGTCCCGGGCCCGGCGGCGCCTGGGCTGGACCAGTCCGGCGTCCCAGACCTCGCAGACCAGGGTGCGGTCGCGCAGCAGCCGCAGCCGTATCTCACCCTCGCCGTAGCGCAGGGCGTTGGTGACCAGTTCGCTGACGAGCAGTTCGACCGTGTCCACCAGCGGTTCGAGGTCCCAGGCGGTGAGCTGGGCGCGGGCCAGTTCACGGGCCCGGCCGACCGAGCGGGGTTCCCTCGGCAGCCGCCAGTCCCCCACCGCGTCGCAGGGAAGCCCCTGGATGCGGGCCATGAGCAGGGCGATGTCGTCCTCGCCGTGCTGGGTGTCGAGGGTGGTCAGGACGTGGTCACAGACGTCCTCCAGGGGGCGGGCGGGGTCGGTGAGCGCGCTGCGGAACGCGCTCAGTCCCTCGTCGAGGGGGTGGTCGCGGGACTCGACCAGTCCGTCGGTGTAGAGGGCGAGCAGCGAGCCCTCGGGCAGCTCGACCTCCACCTCCTCGAAGGGTTCGCCGCCGACGCCGAGCGGCATCCCGGGCGGCACGTCGAGGAGGAGGGCCTGTTCGCCGGGTTCGACGAGGACCGGCGGCAGATGGCCGGCGTTGGCGAAGGTGCAGCGCCGGGTGACGGGGTCGTAGACGGCGTAGACGCAGGTGGCGAGGTAGACCTCGGAGAGTTCCGGTCCTCGGGCCTTGTGGGCGCGGGCGCTCTGCTGGGCGCCCGCGGGGGCGCCGAGGCCGCGGGCGATCTCGTCCAGGTGGGAGAGGACCTCGGCGGGTTCGAGGTCGAGCTGGGCGAGGGTGCGGACGGCGGTGCGCAGTTCGCCCATGGCGACGGCGGCGCGCAGCCCGCGGCCCATGACGTCGCCGATGACGAGCGCGGTGCGGTGGCCGGGGAGTTCGATGACGTCGAACCAGTCGCCGCCGACCTCGGTGGCCGTGGTGCCGGGGAGATAGCGGCAGGCGATGTCCAGGCCGGCCGCCTCGGGGTCGCCGGGCGGGAGCAGGCTGCGCTGCAGGATGAGGGCCCGCTCGTGCTCGCGGCGGTAGAGGCGGGCGTTGTCGATGCAGACCGCGGCGCGGGCGGCCAGTTCGACGGCGAGGGCCCGGTCCCGCTCGCCGAAGGGCTCGCTGCCCTTGGTGCGGGAGAACTGGACGAGGCCGACGACGGTGTCGTGGGCGACCATCGGGACGACGAGGGTGGACTGGACGAGGCTGCCGTCGGCGCCCGGCACCGTCCGTACGCGTCCGGTGCGCAGCGCTCCGGCGCAGGGGGAGTTGAAGGGATAGCGGTGGACGGACCCGACCTCGACGGGGCCGGTGCCGGTGGGGCCGGTGCCGCAACAGCTGTCGTCGGAGCCGGGGACCGTGGGGGTGCCCGGGTTCCTGAGCGGGGTGTCGGAGACGGCGCTCGCGAAGGCGACCCGGCGGAGTTCGGCGCTGCCCGCTCCGTAGCCCACGTCGTGGGAGCTCCCCCAGCGTCCGGGCGGGGCCTCGTCGCCGGTGAGCAGGCCCTGGTAGAGGTCGACGGAGGCGAGGTCGCAGAAGCCGGGGACGGCGACGTCGAGGAGTTCGCGGGCGGTGGCCTCCAGGTCGAGGGAGTTGCCGATGCGGGCGCCCGCCTCGTTGAGCAGTGCCAGGTTGCGGCGGGCGTTGGCGGCCTCGCGGGCGGCGTTGTGGCGGCGGGTCACGTCGATGCCGAGTCCGGCGACGCCGATGGGCCGGCCGGTGCCGCTGTGCACGCGGTAGAGGTTGATCGACCAGTGGCGCCGGTCGTGGGAGCCGGGCGGGGCGCCGACGATCTGGAGCTCGGTGACGGCGTCGCCGGTCTCCAGGACGCGCTGGAGGGCGGCGGTCATCCGCTCGGCCTCGGGGCGCGCGAGGTAGTCGTGGACGGTGCGGCCCCGGTGGTCGTCGGCCGAGCCGCCGAAGACGGTGGCGAAGCGCTGGTTGGCGCGCTGCACGGTGAGGTCGGTACCGAAGAGGAGAAACCCGAAGGGCGATTGGCCGAAAATGGCCTGCGAGGCGGCGAGGTCGGTCTCGATGCGCCGCAGGGCGCGTACGTCCACGACGATGCACAGCGCGGCCCGCTCGCCTGCCGGTGTCTCGCTCGGCATGACGTACATCTCGGCGATCCCCTCGCGCCGGGTCTGGCCCGGGATGCTGAAGGGGACGAGGCCCGTCCATTCCTTGCCGTCGAGGATCTCCGCGACCTGGCGGCGGCCACGCTCGCGCAGGTCGGGAGGCATGAAGGCCTCGACCGGGTCCTTGCCCATCGCCTCCTGGGCGGGCACACCGAAGAGGTCGACGGCCCGTCGGCTCCACTGGTCGACGAGCCCGTCGGGCCCTATCGAGAAGGAGGCGACACGGATGTAGTCATAGATCGAGCCGGGCGGGCTGCTCTGCCACACGACGCCGCTCGCCGACTCAGGTATCTCGCTCACGCGACCGTCCCCTCCAGCTCACCGCACCGGACCGGCCATGCCCGCAGTATTCAGCACTACGGCCCCCGACGGCACGACGTTCACGATCACAGGGTGGTCTCGTTCATTTCAAGCCGAGCCCGTGGTGATCGTCCTTACCTTCCTTTACTCACCAGGGAGGGCCAGCTCGAACCACACCGTCTTGCCCGTTCTGCCTTTGCGCGTTCCCCAGCGGCGTGCGGAACAAGCCACCAGCTGGAGTCCGCGGCCCCCCTCGTCATCGGGTCCGGCGGCGCGTTCGGTGGGCGGATCCGGAAGCGGATCGGAGATCTCCACGAGCAGGGCGGGGCGGTGGGCGGTGTCGCCCCCCTCGGGCTGGAGGTGGACCAGCCGGACCCCGATCGGGCCGGAGGCATAGCGCAGGGAATTGGTCACCAGCTCGCTCACCAGCAGAACGGTGACGTCCCCCACGGCGGCGTCGATCTTCCACTCCCGGAGAGTGTCGCGCACCACGTGACGTGCCGTGCGTACGGCATTGGCCTCCGCCGGGAAGTTCCACTCGGCGCAGTCGCCTTCGGTGTCGATCACGCCCGATCACTTCCCAGCCGAGCACCAGCAGATAGGCCCGCGTCCTATTTCGTGGGGTTAATCAGGACATACCCGATATTCAGGGCGGGATATCGCTGGGAGGGAAGGAGGGGCGCACGGTGGCACGAACGGCGTACGCCTTCAGCCGCGCACTCCGTCCACCGGGACGGCCGGCAGTCGCAGGCCGGCCTCGGCCACGGCGGGCCGGTCCTGGTCGAGCCAGTCGACGGAGTCCAGCTCGTGCCGGGACAGCCAGCGCAGTTCGTCGTGGTCCTGCAGCGGGCGCGGCTCGCCGGAGAGCAGTCGGGCGGTCCACACCTGGAGGACATAGCCGGGCTTGAGGGGCCACTCGCCGGGGATCCGCTCCAGCGGCTCGGTCTCCACGCCGAGTTCCTCACGCAACTCCCGGACCAGGGCTCCCTCGGCGCTCTCGCCCGGCTCCAGCTTGCCGCCGGGCAGCTCCCAGCGGCCCGCGAGCTCGGCGGGGGCGCTGCGGCGCGCGGCCAGCAGGCGCCCCCGGTCGTACACGGCTCCGGCGACCACGACGACGTGGTCAGCGCTGCGATCTGTCATGGACCGGAGCGTAACCCGCGCGGGTCAGAGCGCGGGCTGGCCGATGCGCTCCACCCAGTAGAGCTGCTTGTGTCCGCGGTCGTCGAGACTGTCGGCGACCTTCTGGGCCTCGTCCTTTGTCGCGTACCGCCCGACCCGATAGCGGTTGCCGTTGTCGTCCTGCCGTATGACCAGCCAGGGCAGGACAGGGCCACTGTCGGTCATCAGGCTTCTCCCTCCGCCGGTACGGGCATCTCCAACGATCTCCAGGAAACCGCGATGCGCATATGCCGGAGCTTACGCCTGACCTTTACACAGCGGATACGGATTTTCACAAAGAGGTACGGATCCGGCTGGGAAACGACGGAGGGAGGCCGAAGGGCGGGCCCCGGAGGCGGCCTTGGGCGCGGCCGGGACCGACACCAGGACGGGGTCGGCGATGCCCGGACGTCCCTTCGCCGTCGGGCAGGCCTCGCGGACCTGAGACGCCGTCACGTCGCACGGGGGCAGGGCGGTGCACCGCAGTCCGGGATCGCCTCAGGGTGTCGGGCGTGGGCGCACCATGACCCCCGGATCACACGGCTCGGGCGTACCCGTAGCGCCCAGCGGTCACCGCACCGGCAGGTGATAGGCGATGCGGTAGCGGTCGGCGGGGACGACCACGTCGGCGGTCTCCACCGCCCTCCCCGAGGCGTAGTACGTCCGCTCGACCACCATCACCACATGGCCGGGTACGCCCCCGAGCGCCAGGAGCTCTTCCGCGAGGCCGGGGCGGGCGCCGACCTCCTCCACCACGTTGTCGACGACGACATCGATGGCCGCCATCCGCTCGACGACCCCGCAGCCGCCCAGCGGCCCCTCCTCGGGGAGCATCACCGGCGTGCGGCCGGTGACCGAGAGCGGCTCCCAGGAGGTGGAGAGCATCATCGGCTCACCCGCGTCCCGGTAGACGTACCGCGTGCGCATCACCCGCTCCCCCGGCTCGATGCCGAGCCGGGAGGCCACGACGGCGCTGGCCGGTTCCTGCTCGCTGCTGGACTCCCAGGTGCCCCGCGCCCCGTCGGCCGCCTGCTCCTGCCGGAAGGGGTTGGCCCCGGTCGGCGGGCGGTATCCGGAGCGCGCGATCCGGCGCGGCACCGGCCTCTCCCGTACATACGTCCCCGAGCCCGAGCGGCCCTCGACGAGCCCCTCGGCCATCAGGACCTTGCGGGCCTCCAGCGCCACCGTGTCCGAGACCCCGTACTCCTCGCGGATGCGGGCCTGCGAGGGGAGGCGGGTGTGCGGCGGCAGCGAGCCGTTGGCGATCTTCTCCCGGAGATCGCTCGCCACACGCAGATAGGCGGGCTGCTCACCGAACGTCACTGGACACTCCCCTCAGGTTGACGGACAGCTACAGATTGACAACCGTCGGTCGCCACCCGCAAGCATGGGCCAAAGTTTCACTCGAAGTGATGAGTTGCCTGTACGTCAGCTCTTACCGCAGGTATAGCCGCCGAACTCGCAGCCGAAGCCTTGACCGTAATGGTCCAGACCAATACTTTCCTGTGAGCACAGCTCCCTTCCGGCACCCGCACAGGAACGAGCCTCATGCGTCGACGAACCCTTTCCCGGCTGACGATCGCCGCGGTCTCCCTCGGCCTCGTGGCCGCCCTCGCCCCCTCCGCCGGCGCCGACCCGGCCGCCGGACCCACCGCCAGCCGCGCCGCCGGAGCCGCCTCCCGCGCCGACGGCGCCGCACAGGCCGGCGACCAGGGACGCGCGCCGTACAAGCGCGTCGGCTACTTCACCCAATGGGGCGTCTACGGGCGGAACTTCCAGGTCAAGGACCTGGAGACCAGCGGCACCGCGGCGAAGCTCACCCACATCAACTACGCCTTCGGCAACGTGAGTCCGCAGGGCACATGCTTCACCGGCAACATCCCCGGTGAAGCCGACGCCTGGGCCGACTACGCCCGCCCCCTCGACGCGGCCGGCTCGGTGGACGGCGTCGCCGACACCGCCGACCAGCCCCTCGCCGGCAACTTCAACCAGCTGCGCGAGCTCAAGGCCAAGCACCCCGGCCTGAAGGTCATGATCTCGCTGGGAGGTTGGAGCTGGTCCACCCACTTCTCGGATGCCGCCCGCACCGCCGCCTCCCGCAAGGCGTTCGTCTCCTCCTGCATCGACCTCTACATCAAGGGCAACCTGCCCGTCGACGGCGCCAGGGGCGGCGCGGGAGCCGCCGCCGGGCTCTTCGACGGCATCGACCTCGACTGGGAGTGGCCCGCGTCCGCCGGTGACGCCGACACCGTCTTCCGGCCGGAGGACAAGCAGAACTTCACCGCTCTCGTACGGGAGTTCCGCATCCAGCTCGACGCGTACGCGAAGACCGGGCGGCGGAACGGCGGTGGCGAGCGCAAGCACTACGAGCTGACCGCCTTCGTCCCGACCGCCCCCGCCAAGATCGACGCGGGCTTCGAGGTCCGCAAGATCATGCGGGACCTGGACTTCGTCAATCTGCAGGGGTACGACTTCCACGGCTCCTGGGAGTCCACCACGGCCCAGCAGTCCGCCCTGTTCGCGCGGGACGACTTCAGCGTCGACCAGACCGTCGGCGACTGGCTGCGGCGCGGCGCTCCGGCCCGCAAGCTCGTGGTCGGCATGCCGTTCTACGGGCAGGGCTGGACGGGCGTCACGGGCGGCGGCGACGGCCTCGGCCGGCCCGCCACCGGTCCGGCCCCGGCCACCTGGGCCAACGGCTACGAGGACTACAAGGCGCTCAAGAAGCTCGCCGACTCTGGCTCGTACGCCGTGCACCGCGACCGGCGGAACGGGCACGCCTGGCTCTTCGACGGCACGACCCTGTGGACGTACGACGATCCGCAGGTACTGCGGACGAAGTCGGCGTACGTACGGGCCAAGGGGCTCGGCGGCGCGATGTTCTGGTCGCTGGACGGGGACACCCCGGACGGCGAACTGATCACGGCCGTCGACCGGGGTCTCGGCCGCCGCTGAGGCGCGTGACCTCACCGTCGACCGGGGTCTCGGCCGCCGCTGAGGCGCGTGACCTCACCGTCGACCGGGGTCTCGGCCGCCGCTGAGGCGCGTGACCTCTGACGTGCCGTGACACGGCCCGGGGCCGGGCCTCCCCCAGGAGACCCGGCCCCGGCCGCGTCGCACACCCGCGAGGTGACTCAGACCGAGGTGCCGTCCCCCGAGGGGCCACCCTCCGCTGGGCCACCGTCCGAGGACCCCGAGCGCTGCGCCGTGAGCCCGAGCGCCTCGCGCACGTCGGCCCCGAGGTCGGCGCGCAGGACCTCGAACGCCGTGTCGTAGTGCTCCCAGTAGGCGTCGGCGTCAGCGGCTTGGGCCAGCGCCTTCCACTCCTTGGCGGCGGCGTCCAGCTCCTTGAGCAACTCGGCGACCGGAGCGGCGGACGCGCCGGTCCAGTGATGCGCCCGAAGGTCCTTGCCGGCCTGCTCGACCGACGCGTGGACCTCCGTCGCCCACGCCTTGTTGGCGGCCGGATCCGCGTCGACGTCCTCCTCGGGCTCCGCCGTCACGGCGATCTCGATCGGGTTGACGGCCTTCAGGAAGCGCACCTGGTCGGCGCCGAGCTTCGACCCGTCGCTGCGCAGCGAGCCCTTGATCGGCTCACCGCCGTCGACGACGTACGAGCAGGTCACCGTGCGGTCACCGGCCCGCCAACTCTGGCTGGTCGGCAGGAAGTAGTAGGTCCAGACGTCGTCGGGGATCGCCCAGGTGTCCAGCGCGTACGCGTTGCCGATCTCCTCGCAGCGGTCCTCCGCGATGTCGTCGATCCGGTCCTCGCCCGGCCACTTGTCGTAGAGGGTGATCAGGAAGGTGCCGGTGACCTCGCCCTCGTGCGGCTTCACGCAGTCGACGACCTCGACGTCCGAGGTGACGGCCTCCAGTTCGCCGTCGACGTCGTAGCAGTCGCCGGTACGCAGAGAGAAGGCGGACGACGAGCGGGACGCCTCGTCCATGCCCTTCCTGAAACTCTTCCACGCCTCGCCGAAACCACCGGTCACCAGGCCGACGACCAACAGGAGACAGCTGATCGAGGACAGGACGATGCCCGCGATCGCCAGTCCCTTGCCGGTCTGGTTCTTCTTCCGGATCTGCGGCAGCGCGATCAGCCCGAAGACCAGGCCGAGGGGTGGGAGACAGCAGACGACGCCGGAGACCAGGGAGGCGATCGCCAGTCCGTTGGTGGTCCGCGGCGGGGTCCCGTAGGGCCCCGGGCCGAGGCCTGGTCCGAGACCGGCTCCAGGGCCGTACGGGGCGTAGGGGCCGGGGTTGTACGGCCCTGGCCCGGGAGCGGGCCAGCCCTGCTGCGGCGGCTGGGAATCCTGAGGCGGTGGCGTGGGCTCCACGAGTACGGTGCTCCTGTTGGGGGCGGGCGGTACGAACATGCGAACGGGCGCGCGCATCGTACGCGGTGAGGGGACGGGGACGGTATGCGGGTGGCAACCCCGACGATTCGGGCGGTGAACGGGCTGACCGCGCGATGGGCCGGCACGCTCGCCGGTGAGGGCGGCGTCCTGTCCGCGACCGGCGTCTGGCCGCTGCTCGCCTTCCTCGCGGACGGCGCGGCCGGCCCGGCGCGCACCGAGCTGGAGGACGCCCTCGGCATGCGGGCGGCCGAGGCGGCGGAGGGGGCGCGCGGGCTGCTCGGGGCGCTGGGCGCGATGCGCGGTTCGGCGTCCGCGATCGGCCTGTGGGCGGGGCCCGATCTCGCTCTGCACGAGCGGTGGGTGACGGGCCTCCCGGAGGCAACCCTGGGCCGGTTCACCGGCGACGCGCAGAAGGACGGGCAGATCCTGGATGCCTGGGCCTCGGAGCGTACGGGCGGGCTGGTCCCGGTGATGCCCGTCGTCGTGGACGCGGGCACGAAGCTGGTGCTGGCCGCCGCCCAGGCCGTGCGGACGCGCTGGCTGCAGCCCTTCGTGGAGAGCGACATGGCGCCGGAGTACGGCCCTTGGGCCGGCCGCTGTCTGGCCGGTCTGCGGCGCGGGACCTCACTCCTGGACCGGGTCGGGGTGGCTCGTACGGCTGCCGGCCCACTCACCGTCCTCAAGGTGCTCGGCGACACGGGCGTCGACGTCCACCTCCTCCTCGGAGAGGAGGAGACACCGCCGGGCGCGGTCCTGCGGGGCGGGCTGGACGCCCTTGCGGGCGGCTGCCCGACCGTGCCGGGCGACCTCCTCCCCCTCGGCGAGCCCGGCCCGGGTCTGAACGTCCGTAACATGCGCAGCTCCCACCGCGAGCCCACCCTCTCGGTCACCACCTCCCCCTTCTCTCTGACCGCCGACCACGATCTGCTGGCGAACGCCGGGCTCTTCGGGCTCACCGCGGCCATGGACGACGGGTACGGTCACTTCCCCGGTGTCAGCGGCTTTCCCCTCGCGATCGCTTCCGCCCGCCAGACGGCGCTGGCCCGGTTCGACGCGACGGGCTTCGAGGCGGCTTCGGTGACGGCGATGGAGGCGGTCGCGGGCGGCATACCGGACCTGCCGTACGTGACCCGGAGCATCGACCTCGACTTCGACCGGCCTTTCGGCTTCCTGACCGTGCACCGCACCTCACGGCTGGTGCTGACGGCGGGGTGGGTGGCCGAGCCGGTGGAGTACGTCTTCGAGGACGACGACGCGGCCTGACCTGGGTGACACATGACGGGGGGCGGTCGCCCGCCGGCGACCGCCCCCCGCTCCACTGACACTCAGTCAGTGATTCGCTCACTCACTCACTCACTCACTTACTCACTGACTGACTCACTCACTCACTTGCTCACTCGCTCAGAACTGCAGCGCCCAGGAGTCGATCTTCCCGGTGTCGTAGTTCGCGTTGTCGCTGACCCGCAGCTTCCACGTGCCGTTCGCGACCTCGGAGGAGGCGTTGACCGTGTACGTGGTGTTGATGTTGTCGGCGCTGCCGCCGGTGCCGTAGCCCTTCAGCGTGTACGCCGTGCCGTCGGGGGCGATCAGCTGGACCTGGAGGTCACCGATGTAGGTGTGAACGATGTTCACAGGCACCTGCAGGGCGGAGGGCGCGTTGCCGGTGATGCCGCTGACGGTGACCGGGGACTCGACGGTCGCGTTGTCGGCGATGGCGTAGTCGGCGGTGTTCTCGAACTTCTTGCCGGGCGGCGGGGTGGTGCCGCCTCCGACGAAGAGCAGCTTGTTCGGGGAACCGGTGCCCGGGCTGGTCACCACGTTCGGGGTGGCGGCGTTGGTCAGCGCGGTCGAGACCTGGGCCGGGGTGGCCGTCGGGTTGTCGCCGAGGTAGACCGCGGCGGCGCCGGCGACGTGCGGGGTGGCCATCGACGTACCGGAGATGGTGTTGGTGGCCGAGTCGCTGGAGTTCCAGGCCGAGGTGATGGAGGAGCCGGGGGCGAAGATGTCCAGGACGCTGCCGTAGTTGGAGAAGCTGGAGCGGGCGTCGGAGCTGGTGGTCGAGCCGACCGTGATGGCCTCGGAGACCCGCGCCGGCGAGTAGTTGGAGGCGTTGGAGCTGTCGTTGCCCGCCGCGACGGCGTACGTGACGCCCGAGGCGATCGAGTTGCGGACGGCCGTGTCGAGGGCGGAGTCGATGCCTCCGCCGAGGCTCATGTTGGCGACGGCCGGCTTGACGGCGTTGCGGGTCACCCAGTCGATGCCGGCGACGACCTGCTCGGTGGTGCCGGAGCCCGAGTTGTCGAGGACGCGGACGCCGACGATCTTGGCCTTCTTGGCGACACCGTAGGAGGATCCGGCGACGGTGCCGGCGACGTGCGTGCCGTGGCCGTGGCCGTCCTGCGCGGTGTTGTCGTTGTCGATGGCGTCGTAGCCGTTGGCGGCCCGCCCGCCGAAGTCGCTGTGGGAGATCCGTACACCGGTGTCGATGATGTACGCCGTCACGCCCTGGCCGGCGGTGTCCGGGTAGGTGTAGCTCTGGTTGAGCGGAAGAGCCTTCTGGTCGATCCGGTCCAGGCCCCAGGACGGCGGCGAGGGCTGCGTGCCGCTGATCTTGAAGACGCGGTTCTGCACGACGGACTCGACCGCCGGGTCGGCGGCGAGCTTCTTCGCCTGCGCCTCGGAGAGCTCCACGGAGTAGCCGTTGAGCGCCGAGGTGTACGTCTTCTTGATCTTCGCGCCGTACTCGGCCGCGACCGCCCGGCCCTTCGAGGTCTCCGCCTGGGCGGACTCGTCGAGGGTGACGATGTAGCTGCCCGCGATCGTTCCGGGGGCTCCGGCGTTCTGGATGACACCTTCCGGGGCGGCCTCGGCCGCGGTGGCCGGGAGGGCGGAGGCGGCGCCGAGAGCCATGGCGGCGACGGCTATGGCACTGGCCACGGCGAGTCTGCGCCGCGAGTCACGCATCACTGACATGTGAGGGATCCTCCTCATTGGTGGTGCGTTGCTGTGGGGGTAGGCAGGGGCATGTCAAAGCAGCGTGAGGTGTCCACGCCGTTTCGAACGTCCGGCTGCCGAGCGAAAGATTGGCGGATCCATAGGAATCGCACAAGAGTCACGAGCGTTCCGCAACACTCACGCCACCCCGCTGCCATGCTGACGTCCATGACGGCCTATGTGTGTCCCCGATGCGGTGTTCACGCCCCGGCGGATGCCCTCACCTGGTGTTGTCCGCAGTGCCGCGGCCCCTGGGACCTGGATTTCACCAGTGCGCCGATGTCACTCACGTCCCTTGCGTCACGTGTGAATTCATTGTGGCGTTACGAGGAGGCGCTGCCGCTGGCGACCGAGATCCCCCATGTGACGCTCGGCGAGGGCCGCACGCCCCTCGTCCCGCTCGACGCCACGGCCACCGGATCGGTTTCGGCCAAACTCGACTTCCTCATGCCGACGTTGTCCTTCAAGGACCGCGGCGCGGTCATGCTCGCCGAGCTCGCCCGCCGTCTCGCGAAGGGCGGGGGCGGCGTGCGCCGCGTACTCGCCGACAGCAGCGGCAACGCGGGAACGGCGATCGCCGCGTACTGCGCGCGGGCGGGCCTCGACTGCGCGGTCTACGTACCGGAAAGCACCTCACCCAAGAAGCTGGAGCAGATCCGCGCGCACGGAGCCCGCCCGACCCTCGTCCCCGGCGACCGGGAGGCCACCGCGCGGGCGGCCCGGGCGGCCGCCGACGAGCCCGGCACCTTCTACGCCTCGCACGTGTACAACCCGCACTTCCTGCACGGCACGAAGACGTACGTCTATGAGCTCTGGGAGGAGCTCGGCGGCCGGCTCCCGGACACGATCGTGGTCCCGGTGGGCAACGGCACGCTGCTGCTGGGGGCCGCGCTGGCGGTGGACGAGCTGTACGGCCACGGGCTCGTCGACAGGCGCCCGCCGCTGGTCGCCGTACAGGCCGAGGCGGTCTCGCCGCTGGCCGCGGCCTTCCACGCGGGTGCCGACGAGCTCCTCGCGCCGGCAGCCGCCCGCCCCACCCTCGCCGAGGGCATCGCGATCCCGAATCCGCCCCGCGCCCGCCAGATCCTGCGGGCGGTACGCGGGTCGGGCGGGACCTTCCTGACCGTGACGGAGGATCAGCTCCGGGCCGCCCAACGGGACCTGGCCCGCCGCGGACTGTTCGTCGAGTCGACGGGGGTGGCCTGCTGGGCTGCCGTACGCGCGGCGCCGCAGCCGGGCCTGACCGTCGTACCGCTGTGCGGGGCGGGCGCCAAGACGGGCCTCAGTCCGTCCAGTACGTATCGTGCTTGAGGAAGAACGCGGTCCGCTCCTCGTCGGTCATCTGCGCGACCGTCCCGACCTTCTCGAAGTACTCCTCGCGGGGCGCTCCCGGCGCGAAGAGGATCAGAAACGACGCGGGATCGTCGGATTCGTTGTGGAAGGCGTGCAGCCCTCCGGTCGGCACGTAGAGGAAGTCCCCCTTCTTCGCGTCGACCCACCGGTCGCCGTCGTAGAGCCGGACGGTCCCGTCGAGGATGAAGAAGCTCTCGGAGATCGTCTTGTGGAAGTGGGTGGAGGGGCCACCGGCCCTGGGGGTCATGTCGACCCGGTAGAGGCCGAACTCGCCGCCGGTCGAGGCGGTGGTGGCCAGATAGTGCGTCTGCGTCCCGTTGGCGACGGTGAGCTCGGCGGGGGCGTCGGCGGGCCGGAAGGAGGCGCTGATCTCGCCCTTCTCGCCGTGGTAGCGGGCTTCGGGGTAGGACATGGTGATCTCCGTTCGTCGTCATCGACTCTCGGCCATGACTCCCCGATGAGAAAATGGGAGAACCGGACAACAGCAGCACACCACCCGGATCCGAACCACGGAGGTGGATCATGGGAGAGGCACGCGAGGTCATGGACCGCCTGACCGAGGCGCTGACCACGAAACCGGACCTGGAGGCCATCGCCGACCTCTTCGCCGAGGATGCCGTGGCGGTCACCCCGGACGGCGGCGAGATGGAGGGACGCGAGGCCATCGTCGCGTACTGGCGCACGATGACCGAAGCGATACCGGAGGCCACGTTCACGACGCTGTACAGCTTCGAAACCGATGACACGGCCATCGACGAAGGCGTCTTCAGCGGCCGGAACACGGGCCCGATCCAGTTCCCGACCGGCGAGACCCTGCCCGCCACCGGCAAGGAGATCCGCATCCGGGGCGTCGATCTCGCCCAGGTCGCGGACGGTCGGATCGTGAGCTACCGGCTCTACTTCGACCAGATGGAGTTCCTGGGCCAGCTGGGCCTGCTCCCGGAGGCATAGGCCCCGGCCACGCCGGTTCCTCCCCGGAGGCATGGCTCGACCGCGCCGGTTCCTGCCCGGAGGCGCCCCCGGGGAGGAACGGCGCTGCTCCGCCTGCCTGCGAAGTGGTGGGACCGGCCACCGCTGCTCCGCCGGTCCCGCGAACGTGGCGCGGACTGGCCACCGCGATGGAGATACCCCGATCCCGCCCTCACCGTCCCGGATCTGCACATGGTGGTGAACCGTGCGCTGTGCACCGTCACCTGTGCGCTGTGCTGAGCGGCTGTGTGATCGGGGAATCGAACCCCTGCGCTGCTCTCCACGCGCCAGGCAGGACCGGATTGACCGCCGGTCCACGGCTTGTGCACGCCTCCGTGACGACTACCTGCTCCCCATCGAGCACGCTGCTCGGTCCAGTGCTCAGTCCAGCAGATCGACCTCCCAGTTCGACCGCTGGATCAGTACGTCGATCTCGCGGATCTCCCGGGCCAGCACATCCGCCTGCGCGCGCAGCTCCGCGACGGGGAGCGCCGAGAGCATCTTCAGCTCGGACCGCAGCTGCCGGACCATGCCGTGCTGATCCCGCCCGGCGGCCGCGTCGGCCGCCGCGTTGATCACGGCGTGCCGCAACCGCAGCACGTCCCTCCGTGCCAGCGCGTCCGTGAGGGTGCCGCCGCCGTCGATGACCGCCTGGGCGTTGGTCCGGTTGATCCGCCGGATCAACGCTTCGAGGTCGTCCAGCACCTCCCCGGCCTCGGCCAGCAGCCGGGCCGCGTCCTCCGCCGGCGCTTCGCCCTCCTGGTACCGGGCGTTGCCGACCACGCGGGCCCGCAGCTGCTCCACCCGACGGGCCGCGTCCGCACGCAGCGCCAGCGCCTCGGCAAGCTTCAAGGGTCCGTACCTCCGTCACGTTCGGTCCGGACGAGGTATGCCCTGCGCGCCTCGACCCGCTGCCTGGGGCCGCCACCTGAACGGCGCCGCCGGACGCGGTCCGCTTGCCCCACATGGGCGGGCCACCGCGATGGCAGGGTGTTTTATCCCGGTAGGCAACAATCTTGCGGTGATAGTGCGGGCACCTTCTGGAACCCGTCGTGGACCACCGCGCCCGGAGCGGTCATCACCACCCACATCTGTGACCTGGCCCGCTCGGCGCAGGCCATCGGCAGCGGCGAACTCCTCTCGCCCCGCTCCTACCGCACTCTGCTGAACCCGGGCACGGTCGGCCTCGGCCAGGCGACCGCCACCTGCCCCGCCACGATCTGCCTCCGGCAGACCGAGGCCAGGCACTTCGGCCTCGGTGTCATCGTGATCAACGGCTGGGTGCTGCAGAACCCGTGGTTCTCGGCTACGCGGCGATCCAGGCGTATCTCCCGTCCGAACGCCTCGCCATCGCCGTCTCCGCCACCCAGACCGCGGACACCCCCGAGGGCAACATGGCCGAACAGGTCGCCCGGCGCATCGCGGCCGCACTCACCCCGGAGACCCCGCTGGCGCTCACCTGACTCCCCGGCATCAGCCGCGGACGTCCGATCCCAGGGTGAGCGACGTCTCGAATTCCACTCGGTTCAGCTTCTCCGGGTTGCGGACGTAGTAGAGGCCGGTGATCCGGGCGTCCTCGACACAGGCCGCCATGACGCCGTCCATCTCCCCGTCCAGGTGTACGAGGAGTGCCGGGTTGCCATTGACCACGGTGGGAGCGACGGTGATCGGGAGTTCGTTCCTGCCGAGACCGCCGAGCATGAAGCGGGCCACCTTGTCGGCGCCGGAGATCGGCCGCGGCGCGGCCTTCTTGAGGCCACCGCCGTCGCTCATGAGGACGACCTCGGGGGCGAGCACGTCGAGGAGACTCTGCGGGTCCCCGGTCGCGAGGGCGCGCTGGAACGACTCCAGAGCCGCCCGGGTCTCGCTCGCGGAGACCACCCGGCGGGGGCGGCGGGCATCGACATGCTGGCGTGCGCGGTGCGCGATCTGCCGTACCGCCACGGGGCTCTTGTCGACGGCGGCCGCTATCTCGTCGTAGCTGACGTCGAAGGCCTCACGCAGCACGAAGACGGCGCGTTCCGTCGGGGACAGCGTCTCGAGGACGAGCATCATCGCCATCGACACGCTCTCGGCGAGCTCGACGTCCTCGGCCACGTCCGGCGCCGTGAGCAGCGGCTCGGGCAGCCACTGCCCGACGTACGCCTCCTTGCGGCGCTTCATCGAGCGCAGCCGGTTGAGCGACTGGCGGGTCGTGATCCGGACGAGGTAGGCACGGTGGTCGCGCACCTGCTCCAGGTCGACCTTGACCCACCGCAGCCAGGTCTCCTGGAGGACGTCCTCGGCGTCGGCGGCCGATCCGAGCATCTCGTAGGCGACGGTGAAGAGCAGGTTGCGGTGGGCGACGAAAGTCTCGGTCGCCGGGTCGGTGGCGTCGTGGTCGGAGGCCTTCGGTCGTGGATCCACGGCAGATTCCTTTTCGTCTTCGGCGGTTCTAAGCGACCCGCCAGTTCGGTGCGATCGAGAGGGGCACCCGACCACGTGTGCCTCGCTATGCTGCCGGTTCGGCGAGGGCCGGGGCCTCGCCGCGCTCGCCCTGCAGCAGCCGCTGGCGCTGGTCGCCTCCTGAAACGCGGTGCAAGCCGTACGAACCGGGCTTGCCCGCCTCGTCGGCCAGGTGCTTGACGGTGCCCTTGCACACGAACTCCTTGAGCTTCGCGCCCGGGCGACCGTCGATGTGGAACCACAGGGCGACGTCGTTCCTGTGGGCGAACTGGAAGATACCGGCGCCCCGGCCCAGGCTGATGCACTGACCGGCGAACACCTGGTTGAGGGTCGAGGGCTGCTCTCCCGCAATCCGGCTGAGCACCGTGTCGGCGGCCCGCGCGCCCAGGGGCATCGCGGCCTGGCAGCTCATCCGCGCCGGCAGGTTCGACGGTGCGGCCGAGTCGCCGGCCGCGACGATGCGCGCGTCGTCCACGCTGGTCAGCGTCTCGTCCGTGACGAGGCGGCCCAGGGCGTCGGTGGTCAGCCCGCTGCGCGCGGCCAGGTCCGGCACGCCGAACCCCGCGGTCCAGACGGTCACGGCGCTCGGCAGCTCGCGGCCGTCGCCGAGCCGCACGGCATCGCGGGTCACCGCCGTCACCTTCGTGCCGGAGCCGTCGATGACCGTCACACCGAGCTTGGCCAGCCGCCTGGCGACGGAGCGGCGGCCGCGGGTGTGCAGGTACGGGCCGAGAACGCCGCCGCACACCAGGGTCACCGCGTGTCCGGCCTCCGCCAGCTCGGCGGCGGTCTCGATGCCGGTCGGACCGGCGCCGACCACCGTCACCGCCGCCTCCCCGGGCACCGCGTCGAGGACCGGCCGAAGCCGCTGCGCATCCTCGAGGGTGGCGATCGGGTAGGCGAACTCGGCCGCTCCGGGCACGCTCGGGTCGGCGCTGCCGCTGCCCACCGCGTAGATCAGGTAGTCGTAACGGACCGCGCCGCCGGCCGCCAGCGTCACACCGCGCCCGTCCGCGTCGATCCGCGTCACGGTGTCGACCACCAGCCGGACCCCCTGGCCCAGGACGTCCCGGTAGTCGACGACGGCGTCGTCGGACCCGCCCACCAGCTGGTGCAGGCGGATCCGCTCGACGAACTTCGGGCGCGGGTTGATCAACGTCACGGTCACATCGCCACGCTGCGTCAGGCGATTGGCGGCCATGACACCGGCGTATCCGCCGCCGATGACGACGACATCGGTGTTCTCGGTCATGGTGTCTCCTCCGATTGCAGGGGTTCGGCCTCAAGACACCGCATGACGGATCCCTGTGACATCACGTGACGCAGGTCACTCCACCTGGACCCGCGAGACCGACCGGAGAAACCAGGAAGGGCCCGGACCGGACGGCCCGACCCCTTTCCCCACCAAGCACGTCCAGCACCGCCATGCCGCAGCGAGAAGATCTCCAGCTACGGGCGGACCGTGATCCGGTCGACGTCGATCTGCTTCGGATACACCTTGCTGAACTCAGTGAAGGGGTCGGTCTCCGCGTACGTGTTCACAACTACCCGACCGAGGCGCTGACGGTCCGATGGGCCCAGCTCCTGCCAAGGACGGACGACTTCCAGGAACTGTCGGGTTCTGTTGTGCCATTCGGCCCACGGTTCGAGGGCCTCTTCCGTCTGGTCCTCCGTAAGCGCGGCGCACGTGTCGTTGACCCCCCACGCCAGACTTCGGTAGCTCGTAGGGTTGCCGCCGTAGAAGACATGAAAGGCATAACTGGATGACGTCCCTCCCCGAGAAGCCTTCACATTCACGGCGGGGCTCTGTTCCACGTCCTGGAACCGGGTCGCGCGGAGCGTAACGCGGGAATGGGCAGACCCATTGCGGAATGTGAAGGTCGGGCGGAAGTCCTCGTAGCACGAGGTGACAGCGAACGCCACACTCGCGCCGTCACTGTCAGCTACGACATCGACCCAATATTCCGGCCTGGGCGAGAACGTGCTGTAGGTGAGATCTCCGCCGTTGGGCGTACGGCGGTACAACGGCGCCCCGAGGACCGCTCGGAAGCTTTCCAGTGTGTGGCCGGCGCGCAGTCGCCCCAGCTTGGCGTACTCGATCGACCGCCAGTCGTCCTTGGCTCTCCATTCGACAACCGACACGACAGCAGTCGTGAGGGTGCTGATCGCGGTTACCAGCCCGGCGGCGAAGAGTACGACCTTAGAGGGGAGACTGCGCCCGGTCAGCCGGTCGAAGCGTTCCGCGAGACTGCCCTGGCGCCGCCGTCGTTCCTGGCCGTCGTCCGATCCCATGCCCGGAGATTAGGGGCCGACCAATCGGTCGGACGACGACGCTCCGATCTACTGTCCTGAGCTGTCCTGAGCCGAAGATCTCCTGACGGTTCAGGACAGAACACCTAGCCCTTCGAGTCCGGCTTCCAGTCCTGGGCGAGGAGCCCGAGCAGCACCTCGTCCAGGAACTCGCCCATCACCCAGGCCGAGGAGCGCAGCACGCCCTCGCGGACGAAGCCGTTGTGCTCGGCGGAGCGCAGCATCGCGGCGTTGTCCGACAGCGTCTCGATCTGCAGCCGCTGCAGGCCGCGCACGACGAAACCGTAGTGGCACAGCGCCCCGACCACGTCGGTGCCGTAGCCCTTGCCGCGCGAGGACGGCAGCAGCCCCAGCCCGATGTGCGCGGACCGGTTGTGATTGTCGATGCCCCACAGCGTCGCGGTGCCGACCAGCGTGCCGCCGTCCAGCTCCACCACGGAGAACGGGACGTGCCCCTGCTCCTTGTCGTCCACCACGAGCCGCGGATCCTTCGAGCCGGGCGTGATCGGCCGCCACGGGCCGCCTTCGGCCCGCGAGGCATTGACCACGTCGTCGTAGAGCTCGGCCCGCAGGACCGGGATGTCGTCCTCGTGCCGGGCCCTCAGCCCGACCTTGTTGCCCTTCAGCATGCAGGCTTCCTATCCGACCGGGCCGGCCTTCGGCAACCGAATAGGAGGCCGGCTCACTTGCCCGACGAACGCCAGGAAGTGCTCGACTTTGCCCTCGTAGCGCCTGTGCTGGCGGCAGCCATTGAGCCGGGACAGTAGGCCCGACGGGCTCAGTGGAAGCAGAGGCAGAACGGATGGCCGGCCGGGTCCGCGTAGACCCGCCAGTTGGCCCCCGGGCGGAGCTGGTCCGTCCGCTCCAGCACGGTCGCACCGAGGGCGAGCGCCCGCTTCTCCTCTCCGTCGAGATCGTCCACGTCGAAGTCCAGGTGGAGCTGCTGCGGGCGCTCGTGGCCGGGCCATTCGGGCGGTCGGTAGCCGTCCACCCGCTGGAAGGCCAGCGGGGTGCCCTCGAACCCGTGCACCTCGACCCAGTCGGCATCCTCCGGGTCCGCGACCACCCGGCCACCGAGCAGATCCGCGTAGAACTCCGCAAGCCGTACCGGTTCAGCGCAGTCCAGCGCGACCGCCTGCAGCTTTCGAATCACTTCCGACACCCCTCACTCTTCGGCCGCTTCCGCGACTCCAGTACGGGAGGGGTCGTACCCGCCACCGCGGCGGGCATGCGCGGCGACACGCGGACCGCCACCGGGCCCGAGCAAGGCACGGTCCCACCCCATGCCATCCCAGCACGGGAAAATCAGCGGCCCACCCCGAAAGGCCGGACCCCTTCCGATGACTGTGTACGACTGTCCTGCGGACTGAACGCGGACTGGCCGGCGTGCGGAGGCAGAGAAATCCATGGCGCACGGCCGGACCTGCAACGAGACTGCGCAGGTGAGCGACCGCTACCCCTGTCCCTGCTGCGGGCACCGCGTGCTGGACGAGATGCCCGGCTCGTACGAGATCTGCCCCGTCTGCTTCTGGGAGGACGATGGGGTCCAGTTCCGCTGGCCGACCATGGACGGCGGGGCGAACAAGGTCTCCCTCATCGAGGCCCAGCGCAACTATCAGGACTTCGGTGCCTGCGACCAGCACGGCCGACGGTACGTCCGCCCTCCGGCCGAGGACGAGCCGCTCGACCCTGCCTGGCGCCCCATCGACCTGACGCGCGACTCCTTCGAGGACTGGGAAGCCGACGACCGCGCCCCGTGGCCCGACGACCGCTCGGTGCTCTGCTGGTGGCTCCCCACCTTCTGGCGCCGCGACCACCCGGCGTCATGACCTCCCACATCGAGCGACTCGTCCAGCAGCTCGATGGCGAAGCCGGCGCGTCCAACCGGGTCGGCAGGGCCCTGTACACCCCGCTGTTCCTCACGGCCGCCCCGCGCCCGGTCAACATCGCCCGGTTCCAGTTTCTCGACCCCACGAGCCGGGATTTCTTCCCCGACTGGGAAGCCTCCCTGAACACCACCGTCTCGCCGTTACGGACGGAAGCCGGACGCGCCGCACGACGCGGAACTCACCACCTTGATCGGCGAACTGGTCATCCGCGACGACGAGTTCCGACTCGCCTGGGCCAAACACAACGTGCGGCTGCACCACATTTGGCCGCAAGCCCTTCCACCACCCGCCGAAAGGCAGCACGCGACGATCTGGAAGCTCACCTGGCATTACGCGGCGCTGTCATCACCCCGCCACGGACGACAGGAATCCAGCACGGTGCGAGTTCATCCAGCACATCCAGCACCAGGCGGCCTGACCAAGATGGTGTACACATGGCACACTCGGTACACTTGAGCGCATGACACAGCCGCTGCCCATAGAGTCCATCCGCGACGTGCGCGCACACCTGGCTGAGGTCGTGGAGCGCGCGGATCGCGACGACGTACCCACAGTGATCACGCGCCGAGGCAAGGAAGTCGCCGCCGTCGTCTCCATCGAGGTGCTGCGCAAGTACCAGGAGTGGGAAGAACGCGAGATCAACCGGATCATCGACGAGCGCATGGCCAACCCGGCTCCCGGCATCCCGATCGAGGACATCATGAGGGAGACGCTGGCGCGAGGTGAGTGAGTACCGAAGTGAGTACCGAACCGTCTTCCGGCCAGAGGCGCAGGCCGAACTTCGGAAGATCCCACGCGACATGGCGCTGCGCATCCTGGCCAAGCTGACCGACCTGGAGAGCGACCCCCTCGGCTTCAACACCACCGCGCTCGTGTCGCAGCCGGAACGCCGTCGACTGCGAGTCGGCGACTACCGCGTCGTCTACACGATCGACAACGGGGAACTCGTGGTGTGGGTCGTACACGTCGGGCGTCGCTCCACCGTTTACGACACCTGACGCCGACTGACTGGCGTCAGAATATCCAGCACCCATCCAGCACGGTGACGACAAAGGGGCCGACTCCGGGAGGAGTCGACCCCTTCTGACCTGCATGCTTGACGAATCACTTAGCGCGCAGTATCGAAACGACTACACATTGAAGCGGAATGCCTGCGAGCCGATCCTGACCTGCGACGGAGCCTCACTCGGGGCTCTGACCTGGGGTTTCCTCGTTGGCACGCGTTGACTCCAGACAGCTGTTCACGGGTGTCCCGCGGACTGTCTGCGGACCGTGGGACACCCTCACTCGGATGACGTGGGCCTCTCGTCCGTCATACCCAGACGAGCCTGTTCCTCCTCGACGATCCGACGTGCCAGCTCCGTGTCCGACACGTCGACCGCGTCCGGGGTGGCTTCGGCCACGGCGCTGCGGCGGGCATAGGCATCGAACAGGCGCGTCTTGGTTTCCAGCATCTTCACCATGCGTTCGTCCACGCCTCCGGTGGCGAGGAGACGGTGCACGCGAACCGGCCTGACCTGGCCCATACGGTGGGCCCGGGCCACCGCCTGATGTTCGATGGTCGGCTTGATCTGGGGTTCGCAGATGACGACGACGGAAGCGGCCTGCATGTTGAGGCCGACGCCCGCTGCCTGGATCTGCCCCAGGAGCACCGCCGGGCCCTGGACACCGGCGAAGTCGTCGACGATCTCCTGGCGGCGCTGGGCCGGGACGCCGCCGGTCAACGGACCGAACACGGGAGCGGCCCTGGCGGTTTCGGCCGCGAGGGCCTCCTTCACCACGGCCAGTACGTCCTTGAAGGTGGAGAAGACCACCGTCTTCTGCCCGTTCTCGCCGGCCTCCTGAACGATCTCCCGAAGCCGTTCCAGCTTGGCCGACTTCTCGGGGCGCATGTACGCGGCCCTGCGCATGGCCATGAAGTTGCCCGCGCGCACGGCTTCGCGGTACGCCTCCTCGTCCGAAGCACTCAGCTCCTCCCACTCGTCGGTCTGCTGAAGGCTCGGGAGTTCCGTCAGCACGTCCTCCTGGTTGCGCCGCAGGTAGACCGGGGCCACAGCCTTGCGAAAGGCGACCGATCCGGCCAACGCGTCCCGTTCACCGAGGGAGTCCGCGACGTCGCCGTCGAGCATCCGGACCAAGTTGCGGAACTCCACGACCCTGTTCTCCATCGGGGTTCCGGTCATGAAAAGGGTGCGCTCGCAACGCTCCGCCCACAGGCCGACCGCCTGGGACCGCTTGGCCTTCGGGTTCTTCACGGAGTGCGCTTCGTCGACCACCAGCAGCCCGACCTCCCCACCGCCCGGAGCGGGAAAGCCGCGCAGCGCGTCGAACGTGGTCACCCCGACGCCACCCCGCCCCTTCCAGTCGGCGAACGCGTAGTGCCGGTCGGGACCGTGGAGCACCATGACGCGCAGGGCGCTGCGGGCCTCGATCTCCCGTGTCCAGTTCACGAGGACGCTCGCGGGGCAGACGACCATGAAGTGACTCTGTCCCTCGGCGGCCAGGTGGGCGAGGACGGCGATCGCCTGGATGGTTTTCCCGAGGCCCATCTCGTCGCCGAGTATCACCTTGCGCTGCGCAAGCGCGAACCGTGCGCCGAACGCCTGGTAGCCGCGCAGGGAGACCCGCCGGTGCGTGTCGTCGAGGTGCTGGGTCCGTACCCGCTCTGCAACCTCGTCCGGCAAAAACCCCTCTGCGGCAGCCGCGTCCGGCGGCCGTCCGGAGATCTCGGCGAGCAGGCTGTAGTACTCGGCGGAGCGGAGTTCGAAGTCCACCCAGGCCGCAACGTCGGACGAAGGACCCCGGAGCAGGTCCACCGACGCCTGGGCGAGCAGCTCGGGCAGGCCGGCCTGCTCCGCCTCGTCCACCAGCGACCGGGTCGCGGCGACCGCCGCCCACGCGCGAGCCCTCTTCTCCCGGCCGGCCAGAAGCATACGGACCCTTCCGGCGGCCGGCCTCGCGTCGGCCAGCAACGGACCGAGCCGTTCCGTCAGGGCGGTGGCCTTGTCGACCGCACGCCGGGCCTCCGGGCCGGCCTCCACCAGTACGTGCGGGGCCATGACGAGCGCGGTGGTGCGCGGTTCCGGCCGGTCCACGTCGATGTGGACGGCCACGGTCTCGTGCACGGCCACGGAAAGCCGGCGGGCGGCGGCGAGCATCTGGTCGACGGTGCGCTGCCCGACACCGGGAATCTGCCGCAGCTGGTAGGGGCCCGCTTCAAGAACACTGCCCAGGGTGCGCAGTCCGCTCTTCTCGACGCTCCCCAGCCGCAGCCGCCCTTCGGTGACGTCCTGCAGCCGGGCGACGGGAAGGGCGTCGAGCTCCCGCTTCACCGCCGCATCGTGGAGCGGTTTCAGTGCTGCCCTTACCGCCCCCACTGCCCTTCCGTGGTCACCGACCACTGTCTGCGCCGCCTCGTACAGTCGCGCTCCCCTCTCGACCGTGTCCCGCTCGCCACGCCCCACGCTTCCCGCCCCTCTCCGGCCCTCCCCGCATCCTCCCACCGCCCCCGGCCTCGACGGGCGTTCGCAGCTCCCTGCGGACCGACCGAACCCCGGCTCGGTCATTCACACCCTCGGACTTGCGACCGCCGGTAGGATCGGCACCATGAGCGGTAGTAGGAAGTATTCGATCAGCCTGCCCGAGGATCTCGCCGAGGCCGTACGCGCCCATGTCGGGCCCGGCGGTTTCTCCGCCTACGTCGCCGAGGCTCTCGAACAGAAGGTCGCCATGGACAAGCTGCGGGAGATCGTCGCCGACTTCGAGACCGACAACGAAGCCCTCACCCGCGAGGAGGTCGAGGCGGCCCGGGCGCTGCTGCGCCACGACCACCGGCAGGCCGGCGGGGCCGCCGCCTGATGCCCGGAACCCTCCTGCTCGACAGCGAAGGACTCTCGAAGCTCTACCGCAAGGACCGCACCGTCGCGGCTCTGGTCCAGGCGGCGTCGGAGGAGGGCGTCCGCGTCGCCACGAGCGCCATGACCACGCTAGAGGCCGACTACGAGCGCATCCACCCGGCCCGCATCAAGTGGGTCCTCTCCCGTATCGACGTTCACGACGTCACCAAGGAGATCACCGACCAGGCCGCCGCGCTCCTGCGCGCCCATCACCTGCACGGCCACAAGTACGCCATCGATGCCGCCTTCGCCGTCATCGCCCGCAACGCACCCCGGCCGGTCACTCTCCTCACGTCCGACCCCGAGGATCTGACACTCCTTTGCCGCCCTTCCGTGGAGGTCGTCAAGGTCTGAGGCTGCCTCACGCCGACCAGACCTGCCGCCGCCCCACATCGCGGGCAAGGACTCCACACGGACAGACGCCTGTGCCCGACCCACCAACAGGCGGGTCGGGCACAGTTCTTGACGAGACGTCACACGTTGAAGCGGAACTCCACCACGTCGCCGTCCTGCATCACGTACTCCTTGCCCTCCATGCGCGCCTTGCCCGCCGCGCGGGCCTCCGCCACCGAGCCGGTCTCCACCAGGTCGGCGAAGGAGATGACCTCCGCCTTGATGAAGCCCTTCTGGAAGTCGGTGTGGATCACGCCGGCCGCCTCCGGGGCCGTCGCGCCCTTCTTGATCGTCCAGGCGCGGGACTCCTTCGGGCCTGCCGTGAGGTAGGTCTGCAGGCCCAGGGTGTCGAAGCCGACGCGGGCCAGGGTCGCCAGGCCCGGCTCCTCGGCGCCGACGGACTGGAGGAGCTCCATGGCGTCCTCCTCGTCGAGCTCGGCGAGGTCCTGCTCCAGCTTGGCGTTGAGGAAGATCGCCTCGGCCGGGGCGACCAGCGCGCGCTGCTCGTCCTTGAAGGAGTCGTCGGTCAGCTCGTCCTCGTCCACGTTGAAGACGTAGAGGAAGGGCTTCGTCGTCAGCAGGTGCAGGTCGTGCAGGAGCTCGGCCTTCTCCGAGCCCTGGAGGATGCCCTGCGAGAAGAGGGTGTCGCCCTTCTCCAGGATCTCCTTGGCCGCTTCGACCGCCGCGACCTTCGGGCCCACGTCCTTCTTGATCCGGGCCTCCTTCGCCAGACGCGGCAGGACCTTCTCGATCGTCTGCAGGTCGGCGAGGATCAGCTCGGTGTTGATCGTCTCGATGTCGTCCTTCGGCGAGACCTTGCCGTCGACGTGCACGACGTTCTCGTCCTTGAAGGCGCGGATGACCTGGCAGATCGCGTCCGACTCACGGATGTTCGCCAGGAACTTGTTGCCCAGGCCCTCGCCCTCGCTCGCGCCGCGGACGATGCCCGCGATGTCCACGAAGTCGACCGTCGCCGGGAGGATCCGCTGCGAGCCGAAGATCTCGGCCAGCTTCGTCAGGCGGGCGTCGGGGACCCCGACGACACCGACGTTGGGCTCGATCGTGGCGAACGGGTAGTTGGCCGCCAGCACGTCGTTCTTGGTCAGGGCGTTGAACAGGGTCGACTTGCCGACATTCGGCAGACCGACGATTCCGATCGTGAGCGACACGTTGGCGACTTCCCTAGCGGTGTGGAGGGGGTGTGGATGGTGGGCCGATCCCCCAGTTTACGGGCGGTGCGAACCGGCCGACGACGCGCTCTCAACGGCGGTCTTCGGCCGAAGTGGGCGGCAACGTCACCCAAAGGGCGTGTCCCGGGCCGGTACGCCGCCCCATCCCGACCTACGTTGGTGGGGTGGAGCAGCACAGGACAAGTCAGCCCCAAGGCCGCCGGCGGCCGCAAACCCCTCTCACGCCGCCCGGTGCACTCGTCGAAGGCGCCTCCGTCTATCGCGTCGCCGCCCGTACCGGGCAGCCGGGCCGCGGTCGGGTCGAGCGGGCCGTGCCCGTACGCCCCGTACGGGCACGGCCCGTGCCGCCCGTCGTCCTCGCCGTGCGGCGGCTGCCCAACCCGCGGCTGACCGGCCTCGGCGCTGGGCTCTTCGCCTCCGCCACGATGCTGGTGCTCGGCTTCCTCGACTGGCTGATCCTCGACGGCCAGCCGATCGTCTACGGCCTGCTGTTCCTGCCGGTCAGCGCCCTGACCGCGCTCTGGGTCCGCACGGCCGACCTCGTCACGGCACCGATCAGCGTCCCGATCGCCTTCGCCGTCGGCGTGGTGCCCATCTCCGGCGGCACAGCGGGCTTCGGCGGACAGGCGATGGCCGTCGTCACCGCCCTCGCCGTCCACGCAGGCTGGCTCTACGGCGGCACGCTCGTCGCCGGGCTGATCGCCAGCGTCCGCAAGGTACGGGACATGGGGCGCCGACAGCGTGCCGCCGCTCTGCGCGGCCAGGCGGCCCGCCGCCCCGCTCCCTAGTAGACGGACCGTTCCGCCCCCGGTCGGCAGGCCGCCCGCCGCCCCGCCCCTTAGACGGAGCCCCGCTGCTCCCAGGCCCCCAGTCGCCGTGCCCCGTCGGACACGACCTAACGCGCCGCCGCCGCCATCGCCGCGCCCACGATGCCCGCGTTGTTCTGCAGCTCCGCCGGGACGATCTCCGCCCTGATCCCCTCGATCAGCGGCAGGAACCGGTCCGCCTTGCGGCTCACTCCCCCGCCGATGATGAACAGCTCCGGCGAGAACAGCATCTCCACATGGGCCAGGTACTTCTGCACGCGTCGCGTCGCCCAGTGCTCCCAGGTGAGGTCCTCGTCCTCCTTCGCCTTGGTGGAGGCCCGCTTCTCCGCGTCGTGCCCCTTCAGCTCCAGGTGGCCCAGCTCCGTGTTGGGCACGAGCCGGCCGTCGACGAAGAGGGCCGAGCCGATGCCCGTCCCCAGCGTCAGCAGGATCACCGTGCCCTTGCGGCCCCGGCCCGCCCCGAAGGTCATCTCGGCGACGCCGGCCGCGTCCGCGTCGTTCAGGACCGTCACCGGCAGGCCGCCCAGGCGGTCGCCGAGCAGCTTGCCCGCGTCGACGCCGATCCAGCCCTTGTCGACGTTGGCCGCCGTACGGATCGTCGAGCCGGTGACCACACCGGGGAAGGTCACCCCGACCGGGCCCTGCCAGCCGAAGTTCTCCACCACCTCCGCGACACAGCCCGCCACACCGTCGGGTGTGGCGGGCTGCGGGGTCAGTACCTTGTGGCGCGTCTCGGTCAGGTCGCCTCGCTCCAGATCCACGGGAGCGCCTTTGATTCCCGAGCCGCCGATGTCCACTCCGAAGACGTTCATGGACCCAACGGTAGGGGGAAACGCCGGCCGAAAGTCACTTCTCGAGGAGTGCCGCCGCCTCGGCGCGCAGATCCTTGTTGCGGAGCTCCTTGGGGAGCGAGAACGTCAGGGACTCGTCGGCGGTCTTGACGATCTCCACGTCTCCGTAGCCGCGCTCGGAGAGCCAGGCCAGCACTTCCTCGACCAGGACGTCCGGGACGGAAGCTCCGGAGGAGAGACCGACGGTCGTGACGCCCTCCAGCCAGGCCTCGTCGATCTCGCTCGCGAAGTCGACCAGGTACGCGGCCGGTACGCCGGCCTGCTTGGCGACCTCGACCATACGGATCGAGTTCGAGGAGTTCTTCGAGCCGACGACGATCACCAGCTCGGCCTCGCCCGCGAGCTCCTTGATGGCCGTCTGGCGGTTCTGGGTGGCGTAGCAGATGTCGCTGGACGGCGGGGAGATCAGCTGCGGGAACTTCTCCTGCAGCGCGTCCACCGTCTCCATGGTCTCGTCGACCGAGAGCGTCGTCTGGGAGAGCCAGACGACCTTGGAGGGGTCGCGCACCTCGACCGCGGCCACGTCCTCCGGGCCGTCGACCAGCTGGATGTGGTCGGGGGCCTCGCCGGAGGTGCCGATGACCTCCTCGTGGCCCTCGTGGCCGATCAGCAGGATGTCGAAGTCCGCCTCGGCGTACCGCACGGCCTCCTTGTGCACCTTGGTGACCAGCGGGCAGGTCGCGTCGATGGTCGCCAGACGGCCCTGCCGGGCCTCCTCGTGGACGGTGGGGGCCACGCCGTGCGCCGAGAACATCACGATGTTGCCCGGGGGAACCTCGGTCGCCTGGTCGACGAAGATGGCGCCCTTCCGCTCCAGGGTCTGTACGACGTACTTGTTGTGCACGATCTCGTGGCGGACGTAGATCGGCGCGCCGTACTGTTCCAGGGCCTTCTCCACGGCGATCACGGCACGGTCCACGCCCGCGCAGTAGCCACGGGGAGCGGCGAGCAGGACACGCTTCGGACGGGGGGTCGCGGGCGTCGACGCGGGCGTAGCAGTCATGCGTCCCATCGTAAGGCCGCGTCACCCTACGGCCGTCTGCGGCCGCGTCGCTCGGGCGGATGATCCGCACCGTGGCCGAGACTGAGCGCATGGCCGAGGAAGCACAGGTGGCGGAGCACACCGGACTGCGACGGAACCTTGGGTTCCGCGATCTTGTCGTCTACGGGCTGCTCTTCATCGCGCCCATGGCACCCGTCGGTGTCTTCGGCACCCTGGACGCGAAGTCGCACGGCGCGGTGGCGCTGGTGTACGTCGTCGCCACGGTCGCGATGGCGTTCACGGCGTACAGCTATGCGCAGATGGTACGGGTCGCCCCGCTGGCGGGCTCCGTCTTCACCTACGCCCGCAAGGGTCTCGGCGACGGCCCGGGGTTCATCGCCGGGTGGATGGCGATGCTCGACTACATGCTGATCCCGGCCGTGGCGTACCTCTTCTCGGGGATCGCGATGGAGGCGCTGATCCCGGCGGTGGACCGGTGGGTGTGGACCGGGATCGCGGTGGTGATCACGACCCTGCTCAACCTGTGGGGTGTACGGGCGGCGGCGCGGGTCGGATTCGCGGTGCTCGCCATGGAGATCGTGGTGCTGCTGACCTTCATGGTCTCGGCGGTGGTCGTTCTCGTACGGGACGGGGCGCGGCGCGACTGGTGGTCGCCGCTGACCGGCGACACCTCGTTCTCGACGGCGGCCGTGGTGGGCGCGGTGTCGGTGGCCGTGCTGTCGTACCTGGGCTTCGACGCGATCGCCTCGTTCGCGGAGGAGGTCACCGGGGGGTCGGCGAAGGTGGCCCGGGCGGTGCTGTTCTGTCTGGCGCTCGCGGGCGTGCTCTTCGTGGCCCAGACCTATCTGGTGGCGCTCCTCGAACCGCTGTCGTCGGCGGAGCTGGCGGCCGATCCGGCGAAGCAGGGCTCCGCGTTCTACGACGCGGTGGACGTGTCGGTGGGGACCTGGCTGCACGATCTGGTCGCGGTGTCCAAGGCGATCGGCGCGGCCTTCGCCGCGCTGGCGGGGCAGGCGGCCGCGGGCCGGCTGCTCTTCGCCATGGCCAGGGAGCGGCGGATGCCGCATGTGCTGGCCCGTACGGACTCGGGCGTGCCGCGGCTCGCCCTGCTGCTCGCCGCGGCGGTGACGATGGTGGCGGCGGTGTGGGCGGCGCAGCGGGACGACGGCCTCGACCACCTGGTCTCGGTGGTCGACATCGGGGCGCTGACGGCGTTCGTGCTGCTGCACGCGAGCGTGGTGGGGTGGTTCGCGGTACGGAGGATGGAGGGGCCGCCGCACTGGCTGCGGCATGTGGTCATGCCTGTGGTGGGGGCGGTGATCCTGGTGGCGGTGATCGTGGAGGCGGCGACGTCGGCACAGATCGTGGGCGTGGTGTGGCTCGGGGTGGGTCTCGTGGTGCTGGCGGTGCAGGGCACGACCAGGCGGGCGTGAGACGGCGCCCTGCCGGGCATCTGCCGGTCGGTCAGGGCCGGGCGCCCCGGCCCGGGCGGTCCGGTCCGGGCGGTCCGATCCGGGCGGTCCGATCCGGGCGGTCCGATCCGGGCGGTCCGATCCGGGCGGTCCGATCCGGGCGCGCCTAGGTCCGGGCGGCGCGCGGCCCTGTCAGGGCCGGCCGGTGCCCTGCGGGTGCGGTCCGGTCGGGACAGAGGCCGGTGCCCTCCCGGCCCCCGGCCCCTACCGGCAGTGCGGGTGGGTCCCCCTCGGTGGGCGTACGTCCCCAGGCGCCCCCGGTTGTCCCACCCGGCCACTACGCTCGGCGCATGGGTCTCACTACGTCCGCCGAAGCGCCGCTGCCCGTCGGAGAGGTCTCCCGGCTCATCGGGGGGTGGATCGACCGGCTCGGAGCCGTGTGGGTCGAGGGGCAGATCACGCAGCTCTCGCGGCGGCCCGGTGCCGGGGTCGTGTTCCTGACGCTCCGGGATCCGTCGTACGACATCTCCATCGGTGTCACCTGCTACCGCCAGGTCTTCGACGCCGTCGCCGACATCGTCTCCGAGGGCGCCCGGGTCGTTGTGCACGCCAAGCCCGAGTGGTACGCGCCGCGCGGGCAGCTGTCCCTGCGGGCGGTGGAGATCAAGCCGGTCGGCATCGGGGAGCTGCTCGCCCGCCTGGAGCAGCTGAAGCGGAGCCTGGGCGCCGAAGGCCTGTTCGCGCTCGACCGCAAGAAGCCGCTGCCCTTCCTCCCCCAGCTCGTCGGCCTGGTCTGCGGACGCGCCTCCGCCGCCGAGCGGGACGTCCTGGAGAACGCGCGGCGCCGCTGGCCCGCCGTCCGGTTCGAGGTGCGCAATGTCGCCGTCCAGGGGGTGAAGGCGGTGCCCCAGGTCGTCCAGGCCGTGAAGGAGCTGGACGAGCACGACGGGGTGGACGTGATCATCGTGGCCCGGGGGGGCGGCAGCGTGGAGGATCTGCTGCCGTTCTCGGACGAGCAGCTGATCCGGGCGGTCGCCGGCTGCCGTACGCCGGTGGTCTCCGCGATCGGCCACGAACCCGACGCGCCACTGCTCGACCTGGTCGCCGACCTGCGGGCCTCCACGCCGACGGACGCCGCCAAGAAGGTCGTACCGGATGTCGGGGAGGAGCTGGACCGGGTCCAGGGGTTGCGGGAGCGGGCGCTGCGGACCGTGCGGGGGCTGCTCGACCGGGAGGAGCGGGGGCTGGCGCACGCGCTCGCGCGGCCCGTCATGGAGCATCCGCAGCGGATGGTGGAGCTGCGCGAGGACGAGCTCGACGCGCTGCTCGCGCGCAGCCGCCGGACCCTGGGGCACCTGCTCGACCGGGCCGACTCGGAGCTGTCGCACACCCGGGCCCGGGTCCGGGCGCTGTCGCCCGCGGCGACGATGGAGCGCGGGTACGCGGTGCTCCAGCGGGCCGACGGGACGGTCGTGCGTTCCCCTGAGGAGGTCGCGGTCGACGAGGAGCTGCGGGCCAGGGTCGCTGCGGGCGAGTTCGCGGTGCGGCGCGTTGTCGGGCCCGGCGCATAGGGTGGTTTCCATGGCAGCCACCACGGAAGAGGCGCTCGGGTACGAGCAGGCACGCGACGAGTTGATCGAGGTCGTTCGACGCCTTGAGACGGGCGGGACGACTCTGGAGGAGTCGCTCGCGCTCTGGGAGCGCGGAGAGGAATTGGCGAAGGTCTGCCGGCGTTGGCTGGAGGGTGCGCGGGCCCGCCTGGACGCCGCCATCTCGACGGCCGAGGCCGAAGAGGACGAGTAGGGCGGGAGGGGCGGACACCGGGAGATGTGAACCGGATCACTATCCGGTTGAGATAGTTGAAAATTAACCAATCGCCGCCGTACGGTGAGGGCATCGCTTGATCCCCTTGCAGTCCGGAAGGTACGCAGCATGTCCCTCGCCCTTGACCCCGCCGCCCAGGACCTCCTCTTCCGTGAGGCCCGTACCGCCAACACCTTCACCGACGAGCCGGTGACCGACGAGCAGGTCCAGGCGATCTACGACCTGGTGAAGTTCGGCCCCACCGCCTTCAACCAGTCGCCGCTGCGCATCACGCTGGTCCGCTCCGCCGAGGCCCGCGAGCGCCTGGTGAAGCACATGGCCGAGGGCAACCAGCCGAAGACCGCCGCCGCCCCGCTGGTCGCGATCCTCTCCGCCGACAACGAGTTCCACGAGGAGCTCCCGGCCCTGTTCCCGCACTTCCCGCAGGCCAAGGACGCGTTCTTCGCCGAGCGCCCGGTCCGCGAGAGCGCCGCGCTCCTCAACGCCTCCCTCCAGGCCGCGTACTTCATCATCGGCGTCCGCGCCGCCGGCCTCGCCGCCGGCCCGATGACCGGCCTCGACTTCGCCGGCGTCCAGAAGGAGTTCCTGGACGACGACCACACCCCGCTCATGGTCGTCAACATCGGCAAGCCGGGCGAGGACGCCTGGTTCCCCCGCTCCCCGCGCCTGGCCTACGACGAGGTCGTCACCACCGTCTGAGCCACGACGCGAGAAGACCCCCGCGCACCTCGGTGCCGGGGGTCTTCTCCGTATCCACGCCTGCGCCATCCCTGCTCGTGCCGGGATCCGCGCCTGTGCCGGGATCCGCGCCTGTGCCGGGATCCGCCCCTCCGCGCTCAGGCCTTGTGGGGCCTCAGCGCGCCGGCCATCTCCGCCAGCCGCTCGAACGAGGCCGTACCCGTCACCACGGTCGTCGCCCCGCCCTCGGTGCGCACCAGGGCGTCGTACTTCGGTCCCTCCCAGCGCTGCCAGACCTGACCCGCCACCGTCTGGGTCTTCCCGGAGTTCTTGGCCTGCTGGGTGACGTCGGGGACGTACTTCTTCGGCTCCGCCGTCGACTGGTGGATCGCCACGTACTGCGTGTCCGGGTCGAGGAAACCCAGCTGCCACGCGTCGGCGTTCTCGCGCTTGTACGAGACCACGGTCGCCTTCCAGCCCTCCCCGAGCCCCTCGGGGGCCAGCACCGGGTACGGCGCCGCCCGCTGGGCCGTGATGAGCTCGACGCGGTAGTCCTTCGCCTTCACCGGGTCCGCGTGCTCGTCGTGCGGGATGAAGAAATACATCACGCCCGCCGCCACCATGATCACCGCCAGGGACTGGAACATCCCGCGGACCGTCTGCCTGCCTCGCATACCTGCCACGCCCCCCATGGTCGCATCATGGTGTTGTGCTCATCCGTGGGGCCCTCTGCTCAATATGTCGACGTACCGATAGAGTCGCAGGACCCTCTTCACTTCCGGCCGTCGCCGTACAGAAAGGTGCGCTCCGATGACCGAGCATCACTTGCCGTCCGAGCTCGAGGTCTCTCCCGAGGCCCCCGACCGCAACCTGGCCCTGGAGCTGGTGCGTGTCACCGAGGCCGCCGCCATGGCCGCCGGCCGCTGGGTCGGCCGCGGCGACAAGATCGGCGCGGACGGCGCGGCGGTCAACGCCATGCGGACCCTGATCTCCACCGTCTCGATGAACGGCGTCGTCGTCATCGGCGAGGGGGAGAAGGACGAAGCCCCCATGCTCTTCAACGGCGAGCGCGTCGGCGACGGGACCGGCGCCGAGTGCGACATCGCCGTGGACCCGATCGACGGCACCACGCTCAACGCCAAGGGCATGCCGAACGCCATCGCCGTCCTGGCCGCCGCCGACCGCGGCACCATGTTCGACCCGTCCGCGGTGTTCTACATGGACAAGCTGGTCACCGGCCCCGAGGCGGCCGACTTCGTCGACATCGACGCCCCGGTCCCGGTCAACATCCGCCGGGTCGCCAAGGCCAAGAACATGGCGCCCGAGGACGTCACGGTCGTCATCCTGGACCGCCCCCGTCACGAGGGCATCGTCAAGGAGATCCGCGAGACCGGCGCCCGGATCAAGTTCATCTCGGACGGCGACGTCGCCGGTTCGATCATGGCCGTCCGCGAGGGCACCGGCGTCGACCTGCTCCTCGGCATCGGCGGTACGCCCGAGGGCATCATCTCGGCCTGCGCCATCAAGTGCCTCGGCGGCGTCATCCAGGGCAAGCTCTGGCCCAAGGACGAGGCGGAGCGCCAGAAGGCGCTCGACGCGGGGCACGACCTGGACCGGGTGCTCTCCACCAACGACCTGGTCAGCGGAGACAACGTGTTCTTCGTCGCCACCGGCATCACGGACGGCGAGCTGCTGCGCGGCGTCCGCTACCGCTCGGAGACCGCGACCACCTCGTCCCTGGTGATGCGCTCGAAGTCCGGCACGATCCGGCAGATCGACTCCACGCACCGGCTCTCGAAGCTGCGCGCGTACAGCAAGATCGACTTCGACCGCGCGAAGTAGCACCACCCGCGGACGACGGTACGAAGAGGGGCGCCCCCATGTGCGGTGGGGGCGCCCCTCTTCGTACGGGCGGAAGAGACCGTCGGCCGCCGGCTCAGCCCGCCGCGGCGATCCGGTCCGTCGTCGTCGCCGCCTTCTTGAGCTCCACCTCGCGCCGCCGGCGCCGGGCGAGCACGACACGGCGCTCGGCCGCGGTGAGTCCGCCCCACACTCCGTACGGCTCGGGCTGGAGCAGCGCGTGCTCCCGGCACTCGACCATCACCGGGCAGCGGGCGCAGACCCGTTTCGCGGCCTCCTCACGGGAGAGCCGGGCGGCGGTCGGCTCCTTGGAGGGGGCGAAGAACAGTCCGGCTTCGTCCCGACGGCACACCGCCTCCGTGTGCCAGGGGCCGGCCTCGTCCTCCCGAGCGGGGGCACGCTGGGGAGGGACGGCGGCGACCTGGAGGGGCTGATGCGGCAGTTGCAGCACGGTCTACTCCTGACGACGGCTTCGCGAGCGAGAGACGATGCAGCAGCCCTACCCGACTGTGAGCGCGCCTATGCACTGCGTGCCGCCGAGTTCCGGAGTGCGGAACCTCAGGGGCGGAATCCGGTCACCCGAGCGCCAGGCCTCCCGTGCGGGAACGGTCGGCGCGGGCCCCTCAGTGGCCGAGGTGCTTGCGCATGCGGTTCTGGAGGTCGGTGATCCACTTGCCGCGCTTGGGCCTGGCCTCCACGTTGCCGAAGACCGAGTAGCCGTTGATCACGACCACCGGGGCCTGCGGGTCGGCCGCCTCCATGGTCACGACCTCGAAGTTGCCGAAGATCCCGGTGCCGTTGCCCCGAAGGCTGATGTTCTCGGGGACCCGCACCTCCACGTTGCCGAAGATCGAGGTGGCGTTGATGGTGGTCAGCCGCTGGGCGAAGAGCGCCTCGGTAAGGTCGATCTCGATGTTGCCGAAGAGGGAGAAGGCGTTGGTCCTGCGTCCCACCCGCCAGCGGCCCTTGCGGGTGGTGCTGGAGAAGACGGCGACGAGGTTGTCGGTGGGGTCCGAGGTGTCCTCGGGGCCGTACGCGTAGGCCGACCCGGGCTCCTGGCGCGGCCGGGCCCCGGCGGGCAGATCGCGGACGATCGGCTCCAGCTCGCCCACCGTCTTGGCGCGGTAGACCGCGTCGATGCGCTCCGAATGCTCCTCCGGGTCGAGCCGCCCCTCGGCCAGGGCGTCCCTGAGGATGTCCGCGATCCGGTCCCGGTCGGCGTCGGAGGCCCGGAGGGAGTCGCCCGGCGCGCCGGGCGCGGGGGCCGGCTCGGCGGGGGCGAAGGGAGCGGGCTCGGCGGGGGCGACCGGCTTCTGGGGCTGCTTTTCGAGGTCCACGGCCTCAGCGTAGCGAAACGCGATAGATCGCGACTAGGGGGCGCGACCGTCACCCGGCGTCCTGGACACCTGCCCATGCATTCTGGACAGGTGTCCATCACTCTCGCGCACCTCGCCGTCGGCCTCGTGGCCGCCCTGCACGCATACATCCTGGTTCTGGAGATGTTCTTCTGGGAGGCCCGCCCCGGCCGCCGGCTCTCCGGATTCGACGCCGAGACGGCGCGCGCGACCGCGCCCCTCGCCGCGAACCAGGGCCTCTACAACGGTTTCCTCGCCGCCGGCCTGATCTGGGGCCTGATCGCCGCCGACCCCACCGGGTCCCGCGTCCAGGTCTTCTTCCTCTGCTGCGCGGTGATCGCCGGGGTGTACGGAGCGCTCACCGCCAACCGCCGGATCCTGTTCGCCCAGGCCCTGCCCGGGGCCCTCGCACTGGCCGCCGTACTGTGGGCCGGGTGACCAGCACGACCGAGGACCCCCGCGCCGCCCGCACCCGCGCCAAGTTGCGCGCCGCCCTCCTGGAGGAGTGCGCCGAGCGCCCCCTCGACGAGGTCGGCGTCGCGGCGCTGGTGCGCCGGGCCGGGGTCGGCCGCGCCACCTTCTACCTGCACTACACCGACCTCCAGGCCCTCGCCGTCGACGCCTGCGCCGATGTCGTACGCGACGCGGTCGACGCGCTGCACGCCTGGCGCGGGACGCCCGACCCGGACAGCCCGCCCCGGGCCCTGACCGCCTTCTTCGCCGAGATCGCCCCGCACGCGCCGCTCTACCGGCGCCTGCTCCGGCCCGGTGGCGGCGGCCCGCTCGGCGAGCTGCTCCACCGCGAGCTGCGCGAATACAGCCGCCGCGAGCGCGAGCTCGCCGGCGCCCCCGACCCGGGACTCGTCGCATCGGCGGTGTCGGGGGCCTTCGCGGGGCTGCTCGCGGACTGGCTGCACGGCCTGATCGAGGCCGCCCCCGAGGACATCGCGAGCCGCACCTGGCGGCTGCTGATCTCCCTGCACCGGACCCCGCTGCCGACCCCCTGAACGGGAAGTGAGCCTTACCTCACAGGATCGGCGCCGCGCCCGCGCTCTACGCTGGAGGGCGCGCCTCCAACGGAGGGGGCGCTGCTGTCTGCCGAGTGAGGAATGGCCCGTCCCATGCCAGAGTTTGCGTACTCCGATCTGCTCCCCCTGGGAGAGGACACCACGCCCTATCGCCTGGTGACCGCCGAGGGTGTCTCCACCTTCGAGGCCGACGGCCGTACGTTCCTCAAGGTCGAGCCGGAGGCGCTGCGCAAGCTCGCCGCCGAGGCGATCCACGACATCCAGCACTACCTGCGCCCCGCGCACCTGGCCCAGCTGCGCCGCATCATCGACGACCCCGAGGCGTCGAGCAACGACAAGTTCGTCGCGCTGGACCTCCTGAAGAACGCGAACATCGCCGCCGCGGGTGTCCTGCCCATGTGCCAGGACACCGGCACGGCGATCGTCATGGGCAAGCGCGGCCAGAACGTGCTCACCCAGGGCGGCGACGAGGAGGCCCTGAGCCGCGGCATCTACGACGCGTACACCCAGCTGAACCTGCGCTACTCCCAGATGGCCCCCCTGACCATGTGGGAGGAGAAGAACACCGGCTCGAACCTGCCCGCGCAGATCGAGCTGTACGCGACCGACGGCGGCGCGTACAAGTTCCTCTTCATGGCCAAGGGCGGCGGCAGCGCCAACAAGTCCTTCCTCTACCAGGAGACGAAGGCCGTGCTCAACGAGGCGAGCATGATGAAGTTCCTGGAGGAGAAGATCCGCTCGCTCGGCACGGCCGCCTGCCCGCCGTACCACCTGGCGATCGTCGTCGGCGGCACCTCCGCCGAGTTCGCGCTGAAGACCGCGAAGTACGCCTCGGCGCACTACCTGGACGAGCTGCCCGCCGAGGGATCCGAGCTCGGTCACGGCTTCCGGGACAAGGAGCTGGAGGACAAGGTCTTCGAGCTGACCCAGAAGATCGGGATCGGCGCCCAGTTCGGCGGCAAGTACTTCTGCCACGACGTCCGCGTCGTGCGCCTGCCCCGCCACGGCGCCTCGCTCCCCGTCGCCATCGCCGTGTCCTGCTCCGCCGACCGCCAGGCCGTCGCGAAGATCACCGCCGAGGGCGTCTTCCTGGAGCAGCTGGAGACCGACCCGGCGCGCTTCCTGCCCGAGACCACCGACGAGCACCTCGAGACCGAGGGCGACGTCGTGAAGATCGACCTGAACCAGCCGATGGACGAGATCCTCGCCGAGCTGACGAAGTACCCGGTGAAGACCCGCCTGTCGCTGACCGGCCCGCTGGTCGTCGCCCGCGACATCGCGCACGCCAAGATCAAGGAACGCCTCGACGCGGGCGAGGAGATGCCGCAGTACCTCAAGGACCACCCGGTGTACTACGCCGGTCCGGCGAAGACCCCCGAGGGGTACGCCTCCGGTTCCTTCGGCCCGACGACGGCCGGCCGCATGGACTCGTACGTCGAGCAGTTCCAGGCGGCGGGCGGCTCCAAGGTCATGCTGGCCAAGGGCAACCGCTCGAAGCAGGTCACGGACGCCTGCGGCAGCCACGGCGGCTTCTACCTCGGCTCGATCGGCGGCCCCGCGGCGCGTCTCGCGCAGGACTGCATCAAGAAGGTCGAGGTCGTCGAGTACGAGGAGCTCGGCATGGAGGCGGTCTGGAAGATCGAGGTCGAGGACTTCCCCGCGTTCATCGTCGTGGACGACAAGGGCAACGACTTCTTCCAGAACCCCGCCCCGGAGCCGACCTTCACCCACATCCCGGTGCGCGGCCCGGGTCTCGGCTGATCCGGTCCGCCGGTCGGAGGGGCCCGATCCCGGGCCCCTCCGACCACCGCGTTCAGCGGATGACGTGGAAATCCAGTCGCTGGTAATCCCCGTCAGGGGTCGAGTGGACGGTGCCGCGCGCGGCCTCGAAGTCGCCGGTTCCGCCGGTGAGGGCGACGTCGAACGGGGCCGGCTGCTCGTCCGACGGGTCGAACGCGACCAGCGCCTGAGCGGTCAGCTGTCCGCGGGGGTCGCCGGACAGGACGAAGGTGCCCACGCACAGCAGGTCACTCGGGTTCCCGGCGCGCACCACGGTGCAGGTGATGCCGTCCCGGCCGACCTTCTCGCCGCCCTTGGTGCGGTAGATGTCCTCGGTGAAGGAGAACCCGTCCCCGACCGCGGGCGGCCGTTCGCTCTCTCCCTGGCCTTCGTCCTGACCCGGGACCTCCTTGGCGTAGACGGTGAAATCGAGGTCCTGGGCCTGGGCGGTGGTGGCGGAGACCGGGACGTTGAAGGCCGCGGCCGCGATCACACAGGCGCCGAGCGCCCCGATCCTCCTGAAGCTGCGGGACATGTGCTGCCTCCCGTGGGATGGTGGATCTCCCCCCTGGCCCACGTCCCATTCTCCGACGACCACCGCGGGTCCGCCCGCCCGGTCGCACGACCGCTCCTTCGTCCGAGCGCGCGTCGGGCCGAAGCTAACCTGACGCGCATGAGACATCCGATACGGGCCCTTGCCCCGTCCCTCGCCGCGCTGATCACGGCCGGGGCCCTGGTCACCGGCTGCGCCGCGGACCCCGAACCGCTGCACGTGGCCGAGGACTCCGCCCCGAGGCCGCCGGTGAAGGCCCCGAAAGCCCCGAAGGCGCAGTCCCTCGGTGCCCCCGGCACCGCCTGTGCGCTCCCGGTCTCCTTCGACCTCGCCGCGCAGTGGAAGCCGAAGGCCGTCGAGGCCTCCGACGACGAGGTCTTCGCCGCGCTCGGCAAGCAGGGTCCGGCGACGATGGTCTGCGAGATCGACGCGAAGCCGGCCGGCAACATCGGCTATCTGCGCGTCTGGAGCGCGGGTGCGGGCGCGGCCCGCACGGCGCTCGAAGGGTTCGTGAAGGCCGAGAAGAACACTTCCAAGGTCGTCTACAAGGAGACGAAGGCAGGCGCGCTGCCCGCCACCGAGGTGACGTACACGGTCTACAACCAGGTCATGGAGGAGTCCAAGGAGGAGCGGGCGTTCGCCGTCTCCACCTCCCGCGGTGTGGTGATCGTCCACCTCGGCGGGCTCGACACACAGGAGCACCGGGAGATGCTCCCCGCGTACGAACTGGCCCGCGACAGCGTCAGCGCACTCTGAGCGAGACGGCGCGAGGCGCTCCGAGCGGGACGGCGTGAGGGCGCTCCGAGCGGGACGGCGTGAGGGCGCTGCGAGCGGGACGGCGTGAGGGTGCTCCGAGCGGGACGGCGTGAGGGTGCTCCGAGCCGGGAACGCCCGGACGGCGTGGCCCCACCCCGCACCGGGCGGGGGCCACGCCGTCCGCCCCCCTCCTACACGAACCGCTGGTTCGCCGAGCCGTCGCAGCTCTGCAGCCGCAGCGGCTCCTTCGCCGCCGCCTGCGTCAGGCACAGCCCCGTCGCGGCCTTCGGCCGGATCGTGGCCCCGTCACGGACGAACTTCTGGTTCGCCGCGCCCGAGCAGTTCCAGACGATCACCGCGGTGCCCGCCTGGTAGCGGGCGCCCGGGACGTCCAGGCAGCGGTCCTGGGTGAGCTGGGTATGGAACGTCCCGCGGCCGGAGTCGTACCACCAGCCCTGGTTGCGCCCGCCGTGGCAGTCCCAGCCGAAGACGGCGGTGCCGTTCTTCGAGGAAGCCGCCTCGACGTCCGCGCAGTTGCCCGTCGCCCCGTTCTTCAGCGGCTTGTAGACGTCGTCCCAGGCGTACGGGAAGAGGGTCGGCTTCCCGGAGGAGTCGACGTCCGCGCAACTGGCCTCGCGCAGACCGGAACCGTAGATCTGGGTGAGACAGGACGCGAAGGCGGCGTGGCCGCGCGCGTTGGGGTGGAAGGACTGCCGGACGGAGTTCTCGTCGGGGGTGCCGGGCTTGGAGAGGTCGATGTAGAGACCGCGGGCCCAGGGGTCCTCCATACAGACCTCGTGGCCGTGGAAGAGACGCGAGTTGTCGAGGTAGACCGCCCCGGTGTTCGCGGCGGCCCGCCGCATGCCGCGTTCGAAGGCGGGGACGGCGGTGTTGCGGCCCCAGACGGTGTCGGAGTCGTAGCCGAGTCCACCGCAGGAGAGCTTGCCGGGGAAGTTCGGGTTGTCCTGGAAGTCCGGGCCGATCGGGCTGGGGTAGCCCATGACGACGAGCTTGTAGTCGCTGTCGGCGTAGCCGGCGTCGCGCATCACGGTCTTCAGGTCGCGCACGGTCTGCTCGACCTTGGGGACGAGGGCGTCGACGCGGGCCTGCCAGCCGGGGGCGTACTTCGGCTCGCAGGGGCCCTGGAGGGTGAGGTAGCGGGTGACGCAGTCGGTCATGACGGGCCCGAACTGCAGGTCGTCGTTGGCTCCGGCGACGAGCAGCACCATCTTGATACGGGTGTTGCGGGCCTTGATGGCGAGGTTGTCGCTCTGGACGAGTTCGTCGGCGTACTGCTTCGAGCCGCCGATCCTGATGTTGCCGCTGTAGGCGCCGGAGCAGGACACGTTGAACGTGAGGTCCGCGGGGATGCCGGTGCGGTGGATGGCGGCGTCGGGCGAGCGGTGGCACCAGTTGGTGGGGCCGTTGGTGGGCGGCTCGTAGGTGCCGACGCCCTCGCCCGAGATCTCGCTGTCGCCGAGTGAGATGAGGCCGGTCCTGCGGTCGGCGAGCGGCCGCTCGGCCGGGTCGCCGTAGAGCTTGGTGGCCTCGGCGGCACGGATGGCCTCCAGCTCCGGCGAGAGCGGTACGGAGGAGATTCCGGCCGTGCTCGTCCTCGTGTCGGCCGCGCCGGCGGGTGCCGCGGCTGCCATGGTGCCGAAGGCCGCGGCGGCCGCGGCCGTGGCCGCGATCGTCCAGCGGAGTCTGTGCCCGGTGCGCCTCATTGCGCCTCCTGGAAGTGGGGTTACCCACGGTTTTTACTGGCGAGTAGGCGCGATGGGAATAGGCAGAACAAGACAAGTGCTCAACTTTTCATGGAGGTTGACGACATGACCGACCAGACGACCGAGACGACCGAGTACCGCGTCGAGCACGACTCGATGGGCGAGGTGCGGGTCCCCGCCCGCGCCAAATGGCGCGCCCAGACCCAACGGGCGGTGCAGAACTTCCCCGTCTCCGGCCAGCGTCTGGAGCGCAGCCACATCGAGGCCCTCGCCCGGATCAAGGCCGCCGCCGCCAAGGTCAACGCCGCGCTCGGCGTGGTCGACCAGGACATCGCGGACGCGATCGCGGACGCCGCCGCCGAGGTCGCCGACGGCCGCTGGGACGAGCACTTCCCGGTCGACGTCTTCCAGACCGGCTCCGGTACCTCGTCCAACATGAACATGAACGAGGTCCTCGCCACCCTGGCCACCGAGCGGCTTCCCGAGGGCCGGCCGGTCCACCCCAACGACCATGTGAACGCCTCCCAGTCGTCCAACGACGTCTTCCCGTCCTCGATCCACATCGCCGCCACGGCCGCCGTCCTCGGCGACCTCGTCCCCGCGCTGGAGCACCTGGCCGTCTCGCTGGAGCGGAAATCGGCCGAATTCTCGGACGTGGTGAAGTCCGGCCGTACGCATCTGATGGACGCCACACCCGTGACCCTGGGTCAGGAGTTCGGCGGCTACGCGGCCCAGGTCCGCTACGGGATCGAGCGGCTGCGCGCCTCGCTGCCCCGGCTCGCCGAACTCCCCCTGGGCGGTACGGCGGTGGGAACCGGCATCAACACGCCGCCCGGCTTCTCCGCCGCGGTCATCGCCGAGATCGTCGACGCGACCGGCCTGCCGCTCACCGAGGCCCGCGACCACTTCGAGGCGCAGGGCGCGCGTGACGGCCTGGTGGAGACGTCCGGCCAGCTCAGGACGATCGCCGTCTCCCTGACGAAGATCTCCAACGATCTGCGCTGGATGGCGAGCGGCCCGCGCACGGGCCTGGCCGAAATCAACCTCCCCGACCTCCAGCCCGGCTCGTCGATCATGCCGGGCAAGGTGAATCCGGTCATTCCCGAGGCGGTCCTGATGGTCGCCGCGCAGGTGACCGGGAACGACACCACGGTGGCGGTGGCGGGCGCGGCCGGGAACTTCGAGCTCAACGTGATGCTCCCGGTGATCGCCAAGAACCTCCTGGAGTCCGTGCGGCTGCTCTCCAACGCCTCGCGTCTCCTCGCGGACCGCACGGTCGACGGGATCATCGCCAACGTCGAACGGGCCAGGGAGTACGCCGAGTCCTCGCCGTCCGTCGTCACGCCGCTGAACAAGTACATCGGCTACGAGGAGGCGGCCAAGGTGGCCAAGAAGTCGCTGGCCGAGCGGCGGACGATCCGCGAGGTGGTGCTGGACTCCGGCTACGTCGAGCGCGGCGACCTGACCGTGGAGCAGCTCGACGAGGCCCTCGACGTGCTTCGTATGACCCATCCCTGACGCGCCCCCGGCGTGTGCCCGGCGCGCTCCGGGCGTGTTCCCTGGCGTCTTCGGGGTACGTACCCGGCGTGTTCGGCGGCGCGCCCGCGGCGTGCCCCCGGGTGTGCCCGCCGGGCGTGTTCGCGGCTGACTGATCCGTGACCTATACCGCAGCGGTCGCGGGGGCACGCCCCTAAGATCTGCGCATGACAGGATCGGGCGGCCCTCAGCACTGGGCGCCGGGGGAGCACATCCTCTGGCGCTACCGCGGCAACGGCTCCGGCGACGTGCACATCTGCCGGCCGGTGACCGTCGTCCAGGACACGGCCGAGCTCCTCGCCGTCTGGATGGCGCCGGGCACCGAGTGCGTCCGTCCGGTGCTCGCCGACGGGACTCCCGTACACGAGGAGCCGCTCGCCACCCGCTACACCGCCCCGCGCACGACGGCGCGTTCCCAGTGGTTCGGCACGGGCGTACTGAAGCTGGCCCGGCCCGGGGACCCCTGGTCGGTCTGGCTGTTCTGGGAGCGCGGCTGGCGTTTCCGCAGCTGGTACGTGAACCTCGAGGAGCCGCGGACCCGGTGGTCCGGCGGCATCGACTCCGAGGATCATTTCCTCGACATCTCCGTCTACCCGGACCGCAGCTGGCTGTGGCGGGACGAGGACGAGTTCGCGCAGGCCCAGCGGGCCGGGCTGATGGACGCGGCGCAGGCCGCACGGGTCCGGGCCGCGGGGAGCGCGGCGGTCGAGGTGATCCGGGCGTGGGGCGCGCCGTTCTCGGACGGATGGGAGGACTGGCGGCCCGATCCGGGCTGGACCGTGCCCGAGCTGCCGGCGGACTGGGATCGCACCCCGGCGCACACAGCACCGTGAGACCCTTGATGCGCCCCCGGGGTGCAAACGTAGGATCGTCCTCCGCAAGACGATGATCCACCGAACGAGCCGTCAACCACTGAGCACAGCGCAGGACCTGACCACAAGTCATTCATGAGGGGGAGAGCAGTGCCGGACGTGTGCCCGGGTGTGCCGACCCCTGTCGTAGCCGCTGCTCGCGAGGCATTCACATCCACCGCTCGCCAGGGGTTTATCCCCGGTGAAGGCGCGGCATCGGCGAGAAGAGCGAGTGCATCGCACCACCGGCCCGGACGGACGGAATCCCACGCGTGACGGAGCATCCCACCTCCCACGAAGGCCGCCAGCCGCCTGCTGCCCGGCCGCAGGAGCGCACCCGCCCCCGCCGGCAGGCGGCCGCGGCGGGCGCGTCGGCGGCCGCTGCCGACGCG
>NZ_JAGGOS010000099.1 GCF_018614205.1 Streptomyces sp. ISL-36
GGAGACGGCCGGCACTCGGGCACCCTCGCCGTCCGGCGCAGGCACCGGGGAGCCAGCCGACGGCTGGGCGGCCTCGCCGCCCCGAGCGGACCAGGGGGAGACAGCCGGCACTCGGGCACCCTCGCCGTCCGGCGCAGGCGCCGGGGAGTCGGCCGGCGGCTGGGCGGCCTCGCCGTCCCGAGCGGACCGGGGGGAGACAGCCGGCACTCGGGCGCCCTCGCCGTCCGGCGCAGGCACCGGGGCCGACTCCGGCCCCGACCCCGACCACAGCTCCCCCGCCCCCGACTCCGGGCCCGGCTCCGGCTTCAGCCCCGTCTCCAGGGCCAGCTCCAGAGCCGTCTCCAGGGCGGCGGACACCGTCGCCGACGTCGGCCGTACGTCCTCGGCCGACGGCCAGGAGACGGCGACCGTGCCGGCGTCCGGTTCCGCCTGCGGCCCGGCGGCATCTCCCGGCCGGAGCGTCGTGGCCGGCTTGCCTCCCGGGGCGATCGCGGGCTCGGCGGCGCGCCAGGCGTCGGGCCAGGCGGCGGTTTCCTTCGCGGCCGGCGGCGCCTCGGCCGTCAGCGCCGGGGTCTCCAGCAGCGCCTCGGAGTGGGAGTCCCAAGGGCCGGGGCTCGTGGGGGCGGCGGGGCCGCGCATGGGGGTGCCTCCTTCAGGCATCGGCGTCTCCCGATCCGGCGGCGGCGCCCGCTGCGGCGCTCACCGGCTGGTCCGCCCAGATGCCGGGGACGTACGCCTCAGCCGGGTGGGCGAAGGGCACGCCCTCGGCGGCACGCCGCCGCACCGGCGTGTGGGAGAGGAGTTCCAGGTAGATGCCGCGAAATGCCGCGAGGTTCTGTTCGACGGTGAAGAGTTCGAGCGCGCGGGCGCGCGCGGCGGCGCCCAGCCGGTAGCGGCGCTCGGGGTCGCGCAACAGCGCCAGGCACGCGTCGGCGAGCGCCCGCGGATTGCGCGGGGGGACGACGAGCCCGGTGCCGCCGATGACCTCCACGACCGCGCCCACGTCCGTCGAGACGGTCGCCCGGGCGCAGAACATCGCCTCGACCAGGCTGATCGGGAAGCCCTCGACGACGCTCGACAGGACCACGACCGCACCGGCCGCGTACGCCTCCGCGAGCGTCGGCGCCTCCGGTCCGCCGATCTCCTCGAAGGCGACCGGGTTCTCCCCGACCTCGTGCGCGCCCGAAGCCTCGTCGGGGAACAGCTGGGCCGCGAGCGCCCTGCAGTGGGCGAGATACGCCTCCGCGCCGGACTCGCGCACCGGCGCGGCGATGATCCGCAGCCGGACGTCGGGCTGGGCCTTGCGCACCTCCGCGAAGGCGTGGAGCAGTGCGATGAGGTCCTTGGCCGGTTCGACCCTGCCGACCCAGACGAGGGTGGCCGGGTCGCCGCTCTCCTCGTCCTCGCCGACCTCGGTGAACCGCTCGGACTCCATACCGGGGTAGACCGTGCGCAGCTTGCCCCGGTCGGCACCGCACCTCTCCTGCCAGCGGCGGGCGTGGGTGTTGCCGGGGGTCAGGAGCGCGGCCTGCCGGTAGACCTCGCCGGCGAGCCGGCCGTGGAAGGCGGCCAGCAGGGCGCGTACCGGGTCGGAGTCGGGCGCCTCGGTGGCGGCGAGGTAGTGCGCGCGCAGGTGGACGCCGTACTCGGTGACCAGCAGCGGGGTTCCGAAGAAGCGTTTGGCCAACAGGCCGGACAGCGCCGCCGATCCACCGGACGCGGCGTGGCAGAGGTCGACGGCGCCGAGCCCGTCCTCGTCGTACCAGTCGAGGGAGAGCGGGCGCAGGGCGCGCTCCAGCCGGTCGACGACGGCGAGGTGGTCGGGAACGGTGGCGGCGGCCGCGCCCCGGCGTGCGCCCGGGGCGCGGCAGGCGGACTCCAGGGTGCGGACGGCGACTTCGGAGCGGAGGGCGGCGTAGAGTCCGCCGCGCTCCCGGGCGAGTTCGGCGAGTCCGTGGAGTCCTTCGGCGAAGAGGTCCGCCGCCTCCTCGTCATCGCCTTCCGCGCACATGCCCGTCGACAGGGCGCGGAAGTGGCCGGCGAAGTGCCGCCGTTCGCGCCTTCCGTAGGTATGGCCGTCGTCCTCGGGAGCCCAGAGCGGGGCGGTGCGGACGCGTCGGACGTGCGGGGGCAGCTCGACCCAGCCGCCGTCCTCCTGGCGGGCGCTGCGGCTGAGGGCGTACAGGTCGAACTCGTGCGCCGTGAGCCCGCGCACGAGCCGGTCGCACCAGAGCCTGGACTCACCCGTCGCGTACGGGTAGCCACCCTCCGTAAGCAGTCCGATCCGCATGGGCACACCCCCGGTCTCCGTCGGTGGACGGTCGCCGTGGACCGGCGACTCTCAGCGGGAAGAACGTAAGCGGATATGAGGGTGGCGCGATGGACGGTTGTCCGTCGCGCCACCGGAAGGGGTGAATGCACGTAACTTTCCCGCCCCGGTCGCGTTCCGTCGCGGTACGGGGCTGTCCGCTCACGGAGCGTCAGGCCGAGGCCATCCCCTGGCGGCCGGCCCGGGCGCCCGCGCGCGTGGCGACGGCGGCGCCGAAGCGGCCGTCAACGACCCGGGTGCACCCATGGGTTGGGGCGGCAGGCGATGCCGTCCACGTCGAGCGACTTGGTCTGCTGCTGCATGACGGGCGCGAGGGCGCCGGGCGTACGGCAGCTCACATGGCTGTGTCCGAGCCGGTGCCCGACCTCGTGGTTGATGAGCATCTGGCGATAGGCGTGCATGGCCTTGTCGCCGAAGGTCTCCGAGCCCTGCGCCCAGCGGAAGGCGTTGATCATCACCCGGGAGGTGGCGGCGGAGTCGCAGGAGACGTTGTCGACGGTGGTGTCCAGGCCCGACTTGGCGCACCAGACGCCGGTGGTGCCGGGACTGGCGAGGGTGATCACGAACTCCGGCTCGCCGCTGGAGATCCGCTCGAAGGTCATCTCGCCCTGGCCGGCCCAGCTCCGCTCGTCGTTCAGGGTCTCCTGCACGGCTCGCGCGAAGAGCCGCGCGTCGAGGCCGAGGCCCTTCTCCACGTCGACCCGGTAGCGGATCTTGCGCCCCTTGCCGGGCGCCCTGTCGAAGCCGGGCACGGCCTCGAACTCGCCCGACCCCTTCAGCTCGGGGTCGATGGGGAACTGGCGGGTCATCAACTGCTCGTAGCTGAGCGGCGCGGCGGGCGCGACCTGCACGGGAGGCGCGGCCGGGGCCGGCCGGGCGTCGGAGCGGGAGGCGGTGCCGTCGCCCACGGCCCGGTCGGCGGAGCCTTCGGCCGAGCGGGCGAGGGGGGCGCCGGAGTCCCGGTCGGCGACCTGGCCCGCCACGACGACGGCGAGGACGGTGGTGATGGCGGCGGCCGCGATGCCGGTGAGGGTGCGGCCCTTGCCTGCGGGCCTGGCCGGCGGCCGCTCGGGAAGGTCCTCGGGAGGATCCTCGGGGACGCTCTCCCGTCGCGGGGCGGGGATGAACGAGGCGGCGGCGTGCCCGGCCGAACGGTGTGCGCCCTGCCGGTCGCCGTACCGCTCGGGCCGCGGGACGTCCTCGGCGTGCTCCGGATGCCCGCTCCGTACGGAGGTGTCGGGAGGCGAGGCGTACACCGGCGTGCCGTGCATCGGCGTGTCCCAGACCGGACGTCCGGCACCCCGCCCGTACGCGCTCGCGTCCCTCGGCGGATGGGCGTCCTCGCCCGGCGCCCGCCTGCGGCGCCCCGTCCCGGGCCCGACACCGCCCTCCCGCTGCCCCGTATCGACGGGGGCGGCGGGCGCGGGCGCCGAGCCCTTCCGACTATGTCGTCCCACGCCCCGGATCAGCTCCCGCCACTGTCGCCGCTGTTGTCGCCGTTTTTGCTGCCGCTGTTACTGGTGTCGCTGTTGCTGTTGCTGTTGTCGGTGTTGCCGTCGCCGCCGCTCCCGCCGTCGGCGCCGCTGTCCTCGATCAGTTCCCGGACGGCCTGCGCGACCGTCTCGGGGTACTCCATCATCGCCACATGTCCGGCGTCCGGGAGCGTAAGGAGCCGCGCGCCGTGGAACGCGGCGGCCGCCTTGCGCGCCATCCGGAAGGAAACGAGCTGGTCACGGCCGCCGTAGACGAGCAGCGTCGGCGCGAGCACTCGTTCCGCCTGCCGCCACAACCCATGTTGACCGCCCAGCGTGTAGGCGTCGACGATGCCGCGCGAGGAGCGGGCCATGGCGTCCCAGAAGTACGGGAGCTCCAGGCGCCGCTCCATCTCCTCCACGGCGTGCCGGAAGCCCTCGTCCGTGACCCGGCCGGGATCTCCGTAACAGAGGGCCATGACCCCACGGACACGCTGCTCAGGGGTCCAGTCCTTGGTGATTCGCGCGAAGAGCGACGAGACACCCGGCAGGGCCATCAGCGCGGTCGGCCAGGCGTTGCGCTGGGCGCGCAGCTCGGGCAGGGCCGGGGAGATCAGGGTCAGGGTGCGGACCAGGTCGGGGCGGACGGCGGCGACGCGGGTGGAGATGGCGCCGCCGAGCGAGTTGCCGATCAGATGGACCGGTCCGCGTCCCTCCGCGTCGAGCAGCCGGATGACGGCGCGGGCGTGGCCGGTGACCGAGTAGTTGCCGTCGTCGGGCGGCGGGGAGTCGCCGAAGCCGGGCAGGTCGACGGCCTCGCCGTCGACGAGGTCCCCGAGCAGCGGCATCAACGCCGACCAGTTCTGGGACGAGCCGGCGAGCCCGTGGACGTAGAGCGCGGGCGCCAGGCCCGGCCGGTCGCCCGGGCGGGCGCGCACGGTGAGCGTGAGGCCGGGGAGCGCGACGGAGCGCAACTCCTCGCCGTCGGCGACCCGTACGGCGCGGGTCCGCGACGAGGGCGGTGCGGCGGCGGTCCGGGTTTCCGGCGGCTCGGTCGACGACATGGCCGCAATATTACGAGACGATCACGCGGGGGTGCGTGTGTGGGGCGTCACAGGTTCGGGTGCGCCGCGCGGAGTGTGCTCCTACGCTCGAAGGGAGGGTCATCGGAGAGGAACCGCATGCCGGAGAGGAACCGCATGACTGTCGATCCGAACGAGCCGGACACATTCGCCGAGGAAGAGGCCGTAGTGCTCGACGAGGAAATCCCCGAGGCCGACGCGGCCGAGCAGCACACCGAAGTGCAGCAGCGCGAGGACGAGCCGCACACCCATCTGGAACAGGAGTCGGCGAACGAGGCCGACGCCTCCGAACAGGCACGCGTGGTTGCCCTGGACGAAGACGACTACCGCTGATTTGTTCTGTTTAACGTTGAATCGCCGACCGCCCCGGGCGTCCGGTCCGTGAAATTCTGCGTCCGCACGGCGCACAGCCGGGTTACCCAAAAGTACGATGGCGGCGCGGCGCCACAGCGCGCATGGATCGATTTTTGGGAGGCGGCGTGACAGCCATCGAGCAGACAGAGGCAGCACGCCCTCGGGGCACGCGCCTGCCGCGCCGAGCCCGACGGAACCAGCTGCTGGGTGCGGCCCAGGAGGTGTTCGTCGCCCAGGGGTACCACTCCGCCGCGATGGACGACATCGCCGAGCGTGCGGGTGTCAGCAAGCCGGTGCTCTACCAGCACTTCCCGGGCAAGCTGGAGCTCTACCTCGCCCTTCTGGACCAGCACTGCGAGGCGCTGCTCCAGGCCGTGCGTACCGCGCTGGCCTCGACCACGGACAACAAGCTCCGGGTCGAGGCGACGATGGACGCGTACTTCGCGTACGTGGAGGACGAGGGCGGCGCGTTCCGTCTCGTCTTCGAGTCCGACCTGACGAACGAGCCGGCCGTGCGCGAGCGCGTGGACCGGGTCAGCCTGCAGTGCGCCGAGGCGATCTCCGACGTGATCGCCGAGGACACCGGTCTGTCCAAGGACGAGTCGATGCTGCTCGCCGTGGGCCTGGGCGGTGTCTCGCAGGTCGTGGCGCGCTACTGGCTCTCCAGCGAGTCCGCCATCCCGCGCGACAAGGCGGTGGCACTGCTGACCTCGCTGGCGTGGCGCGGTATCGCGGGCTTCCCGCTGCATCCCACGGACGGACAGCTGAGCGCCGAGGGCCACTGACCCTCAGCGGCCTCCCGCCTTCTGTTCGCTCCTGGCGTTTTGCCGCTGCGCCGTGCGTGTCCCCTCACCGGGCTAATGTGTGCAGCGTACGGCGCGGGGGACCGCGCAACGCTGACCGTTCGGAGGGACATAGCCGTGGAGGTCAAGATCGGCGTGCAGCACGCGCCCCGGGAGATCGTTCTGGAGAGCGGGCAGTCCGCCGAGGAGGTCGAGCGCGCGGTGGCCGACGCGCTGGCCGGCAAGGCGCAGCTGCTCAGCCTCACGGACGAGAAGGGCCGCAGGGTCTTGATCCCGGCGGAGAGGATCGCGTACGTGGAGATCGGCGAGCCGGCGGTCCGCCGGGTCGGTTTCGGCGCGCTCTGAGACGTACGTACGTCCATCCGGGGGAAGGCCCGACGGATCGAATCCGCCGGGCCTTCCGCCTTTCCCGGTGCCGTCGGCCCAGGTGAGGACGGCTGGGGAGGATTGCGTTCCGGGCGGTCCGGGTAGGACGGCCTACGACCGAATTGCCCGCCCCGCACCGCACGCGAGGTGATCCCGTGTTCCTGGAAGCCTTCGGCTCCGCCCTGCTCGGACTGGCCCTGGCCTGGGCGGCCCTGCACCGGCTGCCCGACCGCCTTCCCGCACGTGGGGTGGTCCTCACGGCGGGCTCGCTCGGCGCCGTCTTCGGCGCCCTGGTGACCCACGGGGCCCTGGGCCCCGGCCATGTCCTGGCGACGCTGATCGGCGCTCTCACGATCGCGGCGGTCCTGCTTTCGCTGCTGCTCCGCCCGGCCTCCCGCCGTCTGCGGCGATCACCGGCGGTGTGACCCGCCGCCGACCGGTCCCCCGGGCGCGCCCGGGGCGGCTACGCCGCCAGGCCGAGCGCCGCCATGCGCTTGGTGTGGGCCTCGGTGATCCGGGAGAACATCCGGCCGACCTCGGCGAGGTCGAAGCCGTCCGCCACGCCGCCGACCAGCATGGTCGACAGGGCGTCGCGCTCGGCGACCACCCGCTGGGCCTGGGAGAGAGCCTCGCCCATCAGTCGGCGGGCCCACAGCGCGAGCCGCCCGCCGACCCGCGGGTCGGCCTCGATCGCGGCGCGGACCTTCTCCACGGCGAAGTTGCCGTGGCCCGTGTCGTCGAGCACGGAGAGCACGAGCGCACGCGTGTCGGAGTCGAGACGGGCCGCGACCTCGCGGTAGAAGTCGCTGGCGATCGAGTCGCCGACATAGGCCTTGACCAGGCCCTCCAGCCAGTCCGACGGGGCGGTCTGGCGGTGGAAGTCGTCCAGCGCCTTCGCGAACGGCTCCATGGCGGCCGTCGGCTCGGCGTCCACGGCGGCCAGCCGGTCGCGCAGCTGCTCGAAGTGGTGGAACTCGGCGGAGGCCATCTTCGCCAGCTCCGCCTTGTCCGCGAGCGTCGGCGCGAGCTTGGCGTCCTCGGCGAGCCGCTCGAAGGCCGCCAGCTCGCCGTAGGCCAGCGCGCCGAGCAGGTCGACGACCGCGGCGCGGTACTGGGGCTCGGCGGATGCCGTGGCCCAGTCCTGGGCGGCGATCCCGGTGGGCTCTTCGGCTGCTGTGGCGTTGTCAGGCGTCTCCATGAAGCGCACAATAGCCCGCTCTCCGACCCAAGGAAGGCCCTGGTCAGTCACTGTGACCGCGCCCTCATCACGAATTCTCCCGACACACATGCGCGAATCCGGGGTACAGTGGTAAAGCGCCTGCTGAGTATGCGGACATGCTTTCGCACGTTCGGACGTACCCGGTGGGCCATCTCATGAATGAGGATGCCCGGTCGGTGGCCCGACTGGCTCCGACCCGACAGCCCTCCCCGCGTACCCGCAGGAGGGACCCTCAGCGGCACGACGCTCGAGCGACGGCAGTGGTCCCGCGCCACCCGGCTGTGATCCATTCGTCGATCCGGCCGGAAGTGATTCGGCACGGTACGACCCCCAGCGTTCGCCTCGCGCCGCGTCTCACAGAAGAGGCAGCACCCTGACTACGACTTTCCGAGAGCTCGGGATCCTTCCCGAGACGGCCGAGGCGCTCGAAGCCGTCGGCATCGTGTCCCCCTTTCCCATCCAGGAGATGACCCTTCCGGTCGCGCTCTCCGGTTCCGACGTCATCGGCCAGGCCAAGACCGGCACCGGCAAGACGCTCGGCTTCGGTCTGCCGATCCTGGAGCGCGTCACCGTCCCCGCGGACGTCGAGGCCGGCCGGGCCCAGCCCGAGCAGCTGACCGACGCGCCGCAGGCCCTGGTGGTCGTCCCCACCCGTGAGCTGTGCACGCAGGTCACCAACGACCTGCTGACCGCCGGCAAGGTCCGCAACGTCCGCGTCCTCGCCATCTACGGCGGCCGCGCGTACGAGCCCCAGGTCGAGGCGCTCAAGAAGGGCGTCGACGTGATCGTCGGCACCCCCGGCCGCCTGCTCGACCTGGCCGGCCAGCGCAAGCTCGACCTGTCCCACGTCAAGGCCCTGGTGCTCGACGAGGCGGACGAGATGCTCGACCTGGGCTTCCTGCCCGACGTCGAGAAGATCATCAAGATGCTTCCGGTGAAGCGTCAGACCATGCTCTTCTCGGCGACCATGCCGGGTGCGGTCATCGGCCTGGCCCGTCGCTACATGTCGCAGCCCACGCACATCAACGCCACCTCGCCGGACGACGAGGGCGCGACCGTGCGCAACACCACGCAGCGCGTCTACCGCGCGCACTCCATGGACAAGCCGGAGATGGTCTCCCGCATCCTGCAGGCCAACGGCCGCGGGCTCGCGATGATCTTCTGCCGTACGAAGCGCACGGCGGCCGACATCGCCGACCAGCTCGCCCAGCGCGGCTTCGCCTCGGGCGCGGTCCACGGCGACCTCGGCCAGGGCGCCCGCGAGCAGGCGCTGCGCGCGTTCCGCAACGGCAAGGTCGACGTGCTCGTCTGCACCGACGTCGCCGCCCGTGGAATCGATGTCGACGGCGTCACGCACGTGATCAACTACCAGTCGCCCGAGGACGAGAAGACCTACCTCCACCGCATCGGCCGCACCGGCCGCGCGGGGGCGAAGGGCATCGCCGTCACCCTCGTCGACTGGGACGACATCCCGCGCTGGCAGCTGATCAACAAGACGCTGGACCTCGGTTTCCCGGACCCGCCGGAGACGTACTCCACCTCCCCGCACCTCTTCGAGGAGCTGGACATCCCGGCCGGCACCAAGGGCGTCCTGCCCCGCGCCGAGCGGACCCGTGCGGGTCTGGGCGCCGAGGAGCTCGAGGACCTGGGCGAGCCCGGTGGCCGTGGGCGCAAGAAGGCCGCTCCGGCGGTCGAGGAGCGTCCGGCCCGCACCCCGCGCCAGCGTCGCCGTACGCGGGGCGGGAGCACGCTGGACGAGGGCGTGACCTCGGCGGCCCCGGCTTCTTCCACCCCTGCCTCGGCCCCGGTGGCCGCGGTGGCGGAGGACGCCCCCGCGGAGCCGCGTACGCCGCGTCGCCGTCGCCGTACCCGTACCGGTGGCGCGTCGAGCGCGCCGATCGTGGAGAGGGCCGTCACCCCGGCCGTGGAGACCGCCCCGGCCCCGGCCGCGGCTGTCGCCGTCGCGGCTGCCCCGGTGGCTCCCGTGGCTCCGGTCGCCGAGGAGGCGCCCAAGCCGCGCCGCCGCCGAGCCCGTGTCGCACGGCCCGAGGCCGAGACCGTGACCTTCCAGACGGTGGAGACGGCGGCAGCAGCAGCCGCGGCGACCGTCACCCCGGTCGCACCGGTCGAGACGGTCGAGGAGCCCAAGAAGGCGCCTCCTCGCCGCCGCACGGCCAAGAAGGCTGTCGCCGAGGTCGTCGAGACGGCCCCCGTGACCGCCGAGGCACCGGCCGCCGAGGTGGCCGAGGCCGCTCCCAAGGTTCCCCGCCGTCGTACGGCCAAGAAGGCCGTCGCCGCCGAGGCGCCGGTCGCCACCGAGGCCGTGGCCGCCCCGGCCGTCGAGGTCGTCGAGGAGGCCCCCAAGGCTCCCCGCCGTCGCGCGGCCAAGAAGGCCGTCGCCGCCGAGGCCCCCGACGCGTCGGAGCCGCAGGAGCCGAAGGCGGCCCCGCGCCGCCGTACGACCAAGAAGGCGGTCGCCGCTCCGGCGGAGGCCGTCGAGGCGACCGAGGCCCCCAAGGCCCCGCGCCGCCGTACGACGAAGAAGGCCGCGGTCGCCCAGCCGGAGAGCTGACGCCCCACCGCACCGCCCCACAGCGGCCCGGTCCCTTCCCAGGGGCCGGGCCGCTGTGTCGTTCGACCACCTCTGAACAGCGGTTACAGTCCCTCCATGAGCAAGCCCCGGTCCCTGGCGCTGCCGCCCCGCACCCGTGCCTACCGGCTCGTGACCGCGCGCGGGGGCTTCGCCGTACTGGACACCGCACCCGAGGGCGAGGCGCGCGGCACGGTGCTGCTGCTGCCCGGCTACACCGGCAGCAAGGAGGACTTCCTCGCGCTGCTCGGACCGCTGAGCCACGCCGGGTACCGGGCGGTCGCGGTCGACGGCCGGGGTCAGCACGAGACCTTCGGACCGCGGCACCGGACCGCGTACAGCCGGCGGGCGCTCGCACTCGACGTGATCGCCCAGGCGGACGCGCTCGACGACGGCCCGGTGCATCTGCTGGGGCATTCCTTCGGCGGCCTGGTGGCCCGCTCGGCGGCCTGGCTGGCGCCGGAGGCGTTCCGCTCGCTGACGCTGCTCTCGTCCGGTCCCGGCCGTGTCGCCCGGCCGCAGCGCATCCGGGTCCGGATGCTGCGGGGTGCGCTCGCGCTGCTGCCCAAGGAGCGGGTGTGGCGTGCCACGCGCTGGCTGGACAGTCGCGGCGAGGAGCCGGGAGTGACGGACCCGCCGGAGATCGTGAGCTTTCTGCGGCGTCGCTGGATGCTCACCCGGATCGTCCAACTCTCCGCGGCCGGGCGGCTGTTGCGCCGCGAACGGGACGGTACGGACCAACTCGCCCAGCTGACCGTGCCGCTGCACATCGCGTACGGCGACGGGGAGATGGTCTGGCCGGTGGCGGGGCTCGCGGCGGTGGCCCTGCGGACCGGAGCCCACCACACGGTGGTCGTGGGCGCGGGCCACTCCCCCAACGTCTCGCACCCGCAGGAGCTGGCGGACCGGCTGACCGCCTTCTGGGAGCGCTGCTAGGGCCGGGTGCCCCCGGGGTCAGTACTGGGCCTGGAGGTGCTGCCAGAAGCCGTCGCGCAGCGCCCGGCGCAGCGCCGCGTGTCCGCGCAGGGAGCGGCTGAGGAGTTTCTCGGCCTCGATGAGCAGATCCTGGTCGACCGGTCCCGGCAGGTAGGGGTGTCCGGGGAGCAGCTCGGCCATCGTGTCGCGGCCGCGCTCGCCGAGCCAGGTCGCGGCGATCTGGGCGCCGATGAAGCGGACCTCGTCGCGCGAGGGCGGCGGCTCGCCCTCGTTCTCGTAGGTCGTGACGGGCCGCCGGGTGACGTACGGGCGGCAGAAGTCGAGGTCGAAGGTGCGCTGGCTGTCGACCTCCCAGAGCAGCGGCTCGGCCTGGTTGCGGCCCTCGGCGGCCTCGATGCCCCAGAGGTGGACGCGGGCGCCGTAGCCCTGGGCCGCCTCGACGGCCGAGACGAGGTCCTCGTCGCCGCCGACGAGGGCGGCGTCGCTGATGGCGCGGTGGCGGGCGAGGGACTCCAGATCGGTGCGGATGAGGGAGTCGACGCCCTTCTGCTGGTTGTTGGCGTTGAGGTTGCCGAGGCGGACCTTGACGTCGGGGAGCCCGGCGATCGCCTGCTGTTCGGGGGTGTGGATGCGGCGTCGGGCGCCGTCGTACCAGTACACGCGCAGCAGTCGGCTGTCCGCGAAGATCGTGCGGGCCTTGTCGATGAAGGCCTCGATGATGCCCTCGGCGTCGAGGTCGAAGGAGCGCCGGTCCTCGGTGCCCGCGACCAGCAACCCGGCCGCAGCATAGACGTAACCTGCGTCGACGAAGATGGCGTGGGTAGAAGGAGTCTTGGCCACCTCGGCCAGCATCCGCTGGAGGAGCTCATTGGTGCGCTCCAGGCGGGTGCCGAGCTCACGGACCGGGTCGGCGGGCGTCGTCTGAGGGATCTCTGCGTCGTTCATACGGGGCTCATTCTCCGCCGGTACCGGCCCTGCCGCCAATGTCCCCTACCCGGTAGTAGTTAGGCATCCAAAAAATTTCCTTAGCGTAGGGAATGTTTGCCGGATGCATGCCGTTGAAGCACTACGTCACGCAGTTCTCCACCAGGAGGATCAACTCAGACGAAGGGAGAAGCCCATGCGCTTCGAAATCCTGCGACTCGACGACATCGACGGTTCGCCCGTCGACCGGACCGTCGTGGACGCCGCCTCCGTCAACCGGATCGTGCAGCAGGCCGCTTCGATCGGCCAGCGCATCTGGATCCGCCCGGCCGAGACCTCGGCCTCATAACGCCGTAAGGCACCGACGCAAGCACCGCGCCCCCGCATGGACTCCGTGAACCGGAATCCGTACGGGGGCGCAGTGGTGTGGTCGCGGGGGCCGCGGGTGGGGCTCAGGCGCCCTGGATGACCTGGGTCACGCCGTTGATGATCTGCTGCACGGCGATGGCCGACAGCATCATGCCGGCGAGCCGGGTCACCAGCACGACGCCGCCGTCCTTGATGACGCGAATGATCAGCAGCGAGTAGCGCATGGTCAGCCACAGGACCACGTGCATGGCGACGATCGCGGCCCACACCGAGATCTGCGCTCCGGCGCCGTCGGCGTGCTGGACGGCCAGGATCACCGAGACGATCGCGCCCGGCCCGGCGAGCAGCGGCATGCCGAGGGGGACGAGGGCGACGTTGACATCCTTGGTCTGCTTGGGCTCGTCGGTCTTGCCGGTGAGCAGGTCGAGCGCGATCAGCAGCAGGAGCAGACCACCGGCGATCATCAGCGCGGGGACGGAGACGTGCAGGTAGGCCAGGATCTGCTGCCCGAGGATGCCGAAGACGGTGATGACGCCGAAGGCCACGGCGACGGCCTGCCAGGCCATCCGGCGCTGGACCTTGGCGGCGCGGCCGGAGGTGAGGGCGAGGAAGATCGGGGTGATCCCGGGGGGATCCATGATCACGAAGAGGGTCAGGAAGAGCGAGCCGAAGACGGCGACGTCGAACACGGTGAGCCTTGCGGGAGAGGGTTGAACAGAGGGGTGTGGGTGGTACGGGAGGGGCGTGATCCGGGGTCCGGGCGGGGCGGGGCGGGGCGGGACGCGGTGTGCCCTCGACGGCCGGGGCCGGGAAGGCGGCGCTCCCCACCGGGCGCGTGCGTGCCACGGGGAGCCGCCGGTCCGCGCCCCGATGACGCCTGCCACCGGTCCCCGCCCGACGAGGCGCCGACCGGGGACAAGGCCCACTCGGCAGCGATCCAGCGGCGCGGGCCGCCCCCTGGCTGCCAGAGGCACCGCCCCGGGCAGGGCCCCGGGCGAACCGGCGACAACCGTGGGCGCCCCACAGCCGCCAGAGGCAGGCCCCGGACACACCGCACGGGCGAACCGGTGGCGACCGGTGGATTCACCCGTGCACGGACCCGGGCCGGCGGCCTGCCCGTCGGCCCGAGCCGGCGAACACCGCAGAAGTCGGCCACGGCCGAGCCCCGCGTGCGGCACACGGCGGCGCCACGGGGGCACCCCGGACGCGATCCGCAGGCACGGCCCGGAGTCTGCCTCCGGGATCAGGCCCTAGACGCGTCCCCCGGTGCCGGGGACCGGGAAGGCCCCCGTCGCACGCCGGGTGATCTCGCCGTAGATCTCGGGGTCGGTCGTGAAGTCGCCGAGGGCGCAGGTCTTGCGGCTGCCGTGGTAGTCGCTGGAGCCCGTGGGGAGCAGTCCGAGCTCCTTGGCGAGCCCCCGCAGCCGCGCCCGCGTCGCCTCGTCGTGGTCCATGTGGTCGACCTCGATGCCGTCGAGGCCGGCCGCGGCGAGCCGGGCTATCGCGGCCTCGGGCACGACCTCGCCGCGCTTGACGGCGAGCGGGTGCGCGAAGACGGTGACGCCGCCGGCCGCCTTGACCAGGCGGATCGCGTCGAAGGGGTCCAGTTCGTGCTTCTGCACATGCGCACGGCCGCCGTCGGCGAGCCACTGCGGGGTGAAGGCGCCGGACACGTCCGATACGACTCCGAGTTCGACCAGCGCCTCCGCGACGTGCGGGCGCCCGACCGAGCCGTCCCCGGCGATCCGGGCGACCTGCTCCCAGGTGACCGGGACGCCGAGCTCCTGAAGCCTGGTGACCATTGCCCGGGCGCGCGGCACGCGGTCGTCCCTGACCAGCTCGCGCTCGGCGGCCAGGTCGGGCTCCTCGGGGTCGAAGAGGTAGGCGAGCATGTGCAGACCGACCCCGTCGATCCGGCAGGACAGCTCGGCCCCGGTGACGAGGGTCAGCCCTTCGGGGAGCGCCGCGATCGCCTCGGCGTACCCGCGCGTCGTGTCGTGGTCGGTGAGGGCGACGACGTCGAGGCCCGCCGCGGCGGCGTTGCGTACCAGCTCCGCCGGGGTGTCCGTACCGTCCGAGGCGGTGGAGTGGGTGTGCAGGTCGATGCGCACGACGCGGTACTCCAGGGGCTCGGGGCGGACGAAGGGGACGCTCCAGCATAACGGGCGAATCGAACACCCCCGCCCCGCCAAACACCCCCGCCCCGCCGAGCGGCCCGGGCCCGGAGCCCCGTCAGGACAGCAGACGCGGCGTCAGCGCCCCGCAGGGCAGGAGCTCGACCTCCGCACCCGCGTCCCGCAGGTCGGTGAGGACCAGCTCGTCGTACATCAGCAGCCCGGACTGCTCCGGCCACACGATCGCCCACAGCCACAGCCCGCGCGCTTCTCCGGCGAAGACGGCGCGGTCGTGCGGGGCGCCGTTCACATGCCACAGCGGTGTCGGGCGTCCGGCGGCGAGCACCTTGGTCTGGGCGGGCTTGTCGATGGACAGCCCGGCGCCGGGGTCGGGGCCGTCGATCCCCGCGTACCGCGCGCCGAGTCCGACGCCGAGCTCCTCGGCGATGAGCAGCAGCTCTCCGATCCCGCCGAGCGGCCCGGGGCCCGAGCAGGCGACGGCCGTCGCGCGTCCGCCGCTGCGATCGTCACCGGCGTACGCGACCCCGGTGAAGAGCCAGCCGACCGGCAGGGGCCACGGCATCCACACCGGCACCTGGGCCCGGTGCACCACGACACCGAGGGCCTCGACGCTGGGCGGGATCACGGGTTGCAGCGGGTGCACCGAGCCGTGCGCGTCGCACTGCCAGGAGTCGGCAAAAAGACCGGGCGCCCTGACCCGGCCACCGCACTTCGGGCAACTGGGTTCGCCCCTCATAGAGCCCAACGGTCCTACCGCTGGGCCCCCGCGTCAAGGACGATCACCCGTCCGGACCGACCGTTTCACCCTGCGCGGTAGATGCATCTTGCACTCATTAGCCTGTCTAACTTATTCTGTGTATAGAGCAACCATTTAGACGTGGAGGAGCAGCGGTCATGGAGCGAGAAGACCTCTTCGAAGAACCGAGCGGCGGCACCCTCCTGAGGCAGCCACCGGCGGTCTGGGCCACGGCGGGCGCCTCGGTGGTGGCGTTCATGGGCATCGGCCTCGTCGACCCGATCCTGCCGTCGATCGCCCAGGGCCTGCGGGCCACACCCAGCCAGGTCTCGCTGCTCTTCACCTCGTACTTCCTCATCACCGCCGTCGCGATGCTCGTCACCGGCTTCGTCTCCAGCCGCATCGGCGGCAGGAAGACCCTCCTCGCCGGTCTCGCCCTCGTCGTCGTCTTCGCCGCGCTCGCCGGCACCTCCGGCTCGGTCGGCGAACTGGTCGGCTTCCGGGCCGGCTGGGGACTCGGCAACGCGCTCTTCGTCTCGACCTCCCTCGCCGTGATCGTCGGCGCAGCGGCCGGCGGGAGCGCGGCGGCGATCCTGCTCTACGAGTCGGCGCTCGGCCTCGGCATGGCGTGCGGCCCGCTGCTCGGCGCCGTCCTCGGCGACGCGAGCTGGCGCTACCCGTTCTTCGGCACGGCGGCGCTGATGGCGGTCGGCTTCCTGTGCATCACGGTCTTCCTCAAGGAGCAGCCCAGGCCGGCCCGGAAGACGTCCCTGCTGGACCCGATCAAGGCGCTCGGTCACGGCGGGCTCGCCTCGGCGGCCGCCTCCGCGTTCTTCTACAACTACGCGTTCTTCACCGTGCTCGCCTTCACTCCGTTCGTGCTCGACATGACGCCGTACAAGTCCGGTGCCGTCTTCTTCGCGTGGGGCGTGCTGCTCGCGGTGTTCTCGGTCCTGGTCGCGCCGCGGCTGCAGAAGCGCTTCGGTTCGCTGCGGGTGCTGGGCGGTTCGCTGATCCTGCTCGCGGTGGACGTGGTGGTGCTCGGTTACGGGAACCACCCGACCGCGATCGTCTGCACGGTCCTGTCCGGCGCGTTCATCGGCGTCAACAACACGGTCTTCACGGAGCTGGCGCTCGGCGTCTCCGACGCTCCCCGTCCGGTCGCCAGCGCGGGCTACAACTTCGTGCGCTGGTTCGCGGCCGCCGCCGCGCCGTATCTCGCTCCGAAGATCGAGGAGTGGAGCGACGTCCACATGCCGTTCGTGGTCGCGGGCCTCGCGGCGCTCGTCGGTGCGGCGATCGTCCGGGTACGCCGGGCCGCGCTCACGCACGAGGCCGGGGAACTGGCGCCGCGGCACGCAGCGGAGGACGGCGTCGCGGTCTTCGCGAGGTAGGGCGCACCCGGCCGCGCCGGGCGCGGTCGTCAGTCCAGCGGTCGTCAGTCCAGCGGTACGGACCTGCGCAGCGGATCGCGCAGGTCCGTGCCGTTCGTCAGCCAGCGCTCCTCCAGGGCCTGCGCCCCGTGGACCCGCTTCCAGGCCGCCTCGTTCGACGTCATCGGAAGCAGCGGCAGGAAGCTCACCGGATCCATCGGGTCGTCGAGCTCCAGGTCCTCCACCAGACCGCCCGGCTCGGCGACGAGCACCGAGGTGAACGGGGCTCCCGGCCACAGGGGTTCGCCCACGTCGAGGGAGGCACCGGCGGCCACCACCACGCCCTCGACCTGCGGGGTCGAGGCGAGCACGGCGAGCGGGCGCAACACCTTGTCGGTGTCGGCGACCCCGGCCCGTACCGAGAGCAGCAGTTCCGCGCGCGGCCCCTTCACGGGGTCGGCCAGAGCCGCCGTCGGATCGGTCATGGGGTGGGCGGACATGCCTAGCGTCGCGTACCGGACCACCTCGCCGTCGATGAAGCGGAGCACTTCGATCCGCTCCGTGCCGAGAAACGTCACCGCGGCGCGCGCGTCCGGTTCACCGAGCGCCGTACGCAGCCGGGCCTCGACCAGAGCAAGAACTTGTCCCATGCGGTGAGCATAAAGCGCGTGGGGAAGGGGCAAAGGAAGGGATTGACCCTCAGTCGGCTGATAGTCTTGGCCGCTGGTCGGGACTCCCGACTACTCGTCATCCCCCAAGGGGGACCGGCTGGAGGAGGTGGGGCTGCGTGGATCGAAGTCGATCGGGCAGTACCAACCGCTCTTCCGCCCCGCACCCGAGCCCGGTGCGTTCCTCCCGGTGAACTGAGACCTTCCCCACCCGGTCCCGTCATCCGGCATCTCGCACGACGGAAGAGCACTTCGCCTTTGCCTGTCTGTAGCGAACGCCGTCACCGCGATCTCGCGGTGCCGCCCGCTTTGCGGACGTAGGACATCAGGTCCACGCCCCCATTCCGGGCTGTGCCACGCCTCGCCGGCGGCTTCTCCGTGAAGGAGCATGCCAAATGTCGATGATCCGTGACCTGCGCGCCGCGGTCCGCCCGTCCCTGCGGCCCTCCCTGCGCAAGACCCCCACCGTCTACACCGCGTACGACCCGACCCGCGACCCCTCCGCGTCGAGCGCGGTCGTCGACTGCGCCGTCTACCGCGACGGCCGTCGGGTGGACGACCGCGACTGTCTGACGCCGCGCGGCGCGATGCACCAGGTGCGGGAGAGCGGCGGCTTCGCCTGGATCGGTCTGCACGAGCCGACCGAGGCCGAATTCGCCGGTATCGCCGCGGAGTTCGGGCTCCACCCGCTCGCCGTCGAGGACGCCGTCCACGCCCACCAGCGGCCCAAGCTGGAGCGGTACGACGACACGCTCTTCACCGTCTTCAAGACGATCCACTACGTCGAGCACGCCGCGCTCACCGCCACCAGCGAGGTCGTCGAGACCGGCGAGGTGATGTGCTTCACCGGCCCCGACTTCGTCATCACGGTCCGGCACGGCGGGCAGGGCTCGCTCCGCAACCTCCGCCACCGCCTCCAGGGGGAGCCCGAGCTGCTGGTCAAGGGCCCCTCCGCGGTCCTGCACGCCATCGCCGACCATGTCGTCGACGGCTACATCGCGGTCGCCGACGCGGTCGAACTCGACATCGACCAGATCGAGATCGACGTCTTCTCGCCGCCCGCCAAAGGCTCCACGCGCGGCGCCGACACCGGCCGGATCTACCAGCTCAAGCGCGAGGTACTGGAGTTCAAGCGGGCGGTCACCCCGCTGATGCGCCCCATGCAGCTGCTCAGCGAGCGCCCGATGCGGCTGGTGGACCCGGACATCCAGAAGTACTTCCGTGACGTCGCCGACCACCTCGCGCGCGTGCAGGAGCAGGTCGTCGGCTTCGACGAGCTGCTCAACTCGATCCTCCAGGCCAACCTGGCGCAGGCGACCGTCGCGCAGAACGAGGACATGCGCAAGATCACTTCCTGGGCGGCGATCGTGGCTGTCCCGACGGCGGTCTGCGGTGTGTACGGCATGAACTTCGACCACATGCCGGAGCTGCACTGGAAGTACGGCTATCCGATGGTACTCCTCGGCATCACGGCGATCTGTTTCACCATCCACCGCACTCTGAAGCGCAACGGCTGGCTCTAGAGCTGTCCGGATAGGCTCAGGGGTATGACGGAAACGCTGTTCGGCCCCGCGCTCGTCGAGGAGGCCACGAAGAAGTCCGGTCTCATCTGGGTCCGGGGCGACGCCCCGGCCGCCCGGGCGCTGTGGCACGTCTGGCACGAGGGCGCCGCCCATGTCGTGGGCGACGGCCCGGGCGAACAGCCGCTCCCGGGGCTCGTCGCCGGCTCCACGGCCGAGGTGACGGTCCGCAGCAAGGACAAGGGCGGCCGGATCGTCGCCTGGACGGCCGCGGTCACCGAGCTGGCCCCGGGTACGCAGGAGTGGGACGCCGCGGTCGCAGAGCTGAAGGGCAAGCGCCTGAACGCGACGGACGGCGAGGCGATGCCGGAGCGGTGGGCGCGCGAGTGCCGGGTGCTCAGGCTGGAACCCCGCGACTCGACGACCGACCTGCCCGACGGGTCCCTCGCGGCGGTCCCGCGCGCCTCGGACGCGACCACCCGGCGCGCCGTTCCGGCGGCGCTCCCCCGCCTGCTGTTCAAGCGCCGCAAGCGCTGAGCCGAGCCGTCAGGTCCGCGGGAGCTGCTTGCCGTAGTCGAGGGTCTGGCCCGCGGACGGCTCCCGCAGCGGAAAGTCCTTGTCCCACTCGGAGAGGACCACCACGCCCGCTCCGCCGCCCCGCGCGAACCGGAGCGGGAAGGGCGTCCCCTCGAGCGCGACATCCAGGGTGCCGCCCTCGCCGTCCTCGCCGCCCTTGACCTTGACGGTGCGGATGCCGCCGATCCGGTCGCGGTCGCCCTTGACGGCCTCGCCGTGCAGGCCGAGGAGCCCGTCGAGGAGCAGGTTCATGTCGGTGAAGCCGCGCAGCTGCTTGTACGAGGGGTCGTCCTGGGGCACCTTGACGTACTTGTCGTCGAGCTTGTCGGCCGCCTCGCTGTCGGCGTCGGCGTCGCTCGACGCCTGCGACGGCTTGTCGTCGTGCGCCCAGAAGCCCGCGTCGGCCTTGAGATAGAGCGCGTCACCGATCCGCAGCAGCTCGAAGGTGCTGTTCTTCGTCGTCACCGAGCCGCTCGCGCCGTCCTGCTTGAGCCGCATGTTCAGCTTGTACGTGCCGCCCTTGCTGACCAGCGTCCCGGCGAGACGGACCGCCTTCGCCGAGTCCGCCGCGGACTGCGCCTTCTGCTCGATGGCGGTCGGGGAGAGCTTCCCGACCCCGTTGGTCCCCTCGTCCGGATCCGCGGCGCAGCCGCTCAGCACCGCCGTCAGGCCGGTGCAGAACGCCACGGGCAGGACGGCCCTGCGGATACGCGATGACGGGGGAAGAGCGGTCACCTGCGCTGCCTCTCGTGTCGGAGTGGGGGAACGGGGCAGTCCGCAGCGTACCCGGGCCGGGAGCCGCCTCCGCAGGCAGCCGCACACCCGGCCGCCCGTACGCACAGCGGTGCGGGCAGCCGTACGGGGGCTCTGCCGGGGCGCCGGGCAAGGGCACCGGCTAGCCTGAACCCGGCATACCTCAGCAATGACCCGAATCGTGCGGCACCCAGGAGGCGCGTGGCATGGCGGCAGGCGCCCCCCGGATCTTCGTCTCCCACCTCGCCGGTGTCCCCGTCTTCGATCCCAACGGCGACCAGGTCGGCCGGGTCAGCGACCTCGTCGCCATGCTCCGGGTGGGCCGTCGCCCGCCCCGGCTCCTCGGCATGGTGGTCGAGGTGCTCAGCCGCCGCCGGGTCTTCGTCCCGATGACGCGGATCACCGGTGTCGAGTCCGGTCAGGTCATCACCACCGGCGTGGTGAACATGCGCCGCTTCGAGCAGCGCCCGACCGAGCGGCTCGTCCTCGGCGAGCTGCTCGACCGCCGGGTCCGCCTCGTCGAGTCGGACGAGGAGGTCACCGTCCTCGACGTGGCCATCCAGCAGCTGCCGGCCCGCCGCGACTGGGAGATCGACAAGGTCTTCGTACGGCGTGGCAAGGGCGGGGCGCTGCGCCGCAAGGGGGAGACGCTGACCGTCGAGTGGTCGGCCGTGACCGGATTCTCGCTGGAGGAGCACGGCCAGGGCGCCGAGAACCTGGTCGCCACCTTCGAGCGGCTGCGCCCCGCCGACCTGGCCAACGTGTTGCACCACCTCTCCCCCAAGCGACGGGCCGAGGTCGCCGCCGCCCTCGACGACGACCGGCTCGCCGACGTCCTGGAGGAGCTTCCGGAGGACGACCAGATCGAGATCCTCGGCAAGCTGAAGGAGGAGCGGGCCGCGGACGTCCTGGAGGCGATGGACCCCGACGACGCGGCCGACCTGCTCTCCGAACTGCCGGAGGAGGACAAGGAGCGCCTGCTCACCCTGATGCGCCCGGACGACGCGGCCGACGTGCGCCGGCTGCTGGCGTACGAGGAGCGGACCGCGGGCGGTCTGATGACCACCGAGCCGATCGTGCTGCGGCCGGACGCCACGGTCGCGGACGCGCTGGCCCGCGTACGGCAGCAGGACCTCTCCCCGGCGCTCGCGGCGCAGGTGTACGTGTGCCGGCCGCCGGACGAGACGCCGACGGGCAAGTACCTGGGGATGGTCCACTTCCAGCGGCTGCTCAGGGACCCGCCGTTCACGCTGGTCAGTTCGCTGGTGGACAGCGATCTGCCGCCACTCGCGCCGGGCACCCCGCTGCCCGCCGTCACCAGCTATCTCGCCGCGTACAACATGGTCGCGGCGCCGGTCGTGGACGAGAGCGGGTCGCTGCTGGGGGCCGTCACCGTCGACGACGTACTGGACCACCTGCTGCCGGAGGACTGGCGGGAGACGGAGTTCCACGAGGAGGGGGCTGCGAATGGCGGCTGAGCGCATCCAGGACCGCGAGCGGGAGCGGGAGCGGTCCATGCCCCGGATCCGGCTCGACCTGCCGCGTGAGCGCCGCGCCCGGCTGCTGCCGGAGTACGACCCCGAGGCGTTCGGGCGGCTCTCGGAGCGGATCGCCCGGTTCCTGGGGACGGGGCGCTTTCTCGTCTGGATGACCCTGACGGTCATCGTCTGGGTGCTGTGGAACGTCTTCGCCCCGCCGTCGCTGAAGTTCGACGAGTACCCGTTCATCTTCCTGACGCTCGCCCTGTCGCTGCAGGCCTCCTACGCGGCCCCGCTGATCCTCCTCGCCCAGAACCGGCAGGACGACCGGGACCGGGTCAATCTGGAGCAGGACCGGAAGCAGAACGAGCGGTCGATCGCCGACACCGAGTACCTGACCCGGGAGATCGCGGCGCTGCGGATGGGCCTGGGCGAGGTGGCGACGCGCGACTGGATCCGTTCGGAGCTCCAGGACCTGATGAAGGAGATGGAGGAGCGCCGGGACGGCCACCGCGACCACCGCGATCTATTCCCTTCCGGTGACGATCGCGGAAGTGACGTACCCGACCGCTGACGGGTCTTTCCGGGCCGGGTGGTTCGCGCCGTACCATCGTCGGTATGGCTACGGAAGACGCGGTGCGCGAAGCACTGGCGACGGTGAACGACCCCGAGATCAACAAACCGATCACTGAGCTCGGCATGGTCAAATCGGTGGAGATCGGATCCGACGGCACGGTCGCCGTCACGGTCTACCTCACCGTCTCCGGCTGCCCGATGCGCGACACGATCACCCAGCGCGTCACCGACGCCGTCTCCCGGGTGGAGGGCGTCACCGGCGTCGACGTCACACTCGACGTGATGAGCGACGAACAGCGCAAGGAGCTGGCCGCCGCCCTGCGGGGCACGACCGCCGAGCGCGAGGTCCCCTTCGCCAAGCCGGGCTCGCTGACCCGCGTGTACGCGGTCGCGTCCGGCAAGGGCGGCGTGGGCAAGTCCTCCGTGACCGTGAACCTCGCCGCGGCGATGGCCGCGGACGGCCTGAAGGTCGGTGTGGTCGACGCCGACATCTACGGCCACAGCGTGCCGCGGATGCTGGGCGCGGACGGCCGTCCGACCCAGGTCGAGAACATGATCATGCCGCCGTCGGCGCACGGCGTGAAGGTCATCTCGATCGGTATGTTCACCCCCGGCAACGCCCCGGTCGTCTGGCGCGGTCCGATGCTCCACCGCGCGCTCCAGCAGTTCCTCGCGGACGTGTACTGGGGCGACCTGGACGTCCTGCTGCTCGACCTGCCCCCGGGCACCGGCGACATCGCGATCTCGGTGGCCCAGCTGGTCCCGAACGCGGAGATCCTCGTCGTCACCACCCCGCAGCAGGCGGCGGCCGAGGTCGCCGAGCGGGCCGGCTCGATCGCCGTCCAGACCCACCAGAAGATCGTCGGTGTCGTCGAGAACATGTCGGGCCTGCCGTGCCCGCACTGTGACGAGATGGTCGACGTCTTCGGCTCGGGCGGCGGCCAGAGGGTCGCCGACGGCCTGACGAGGACCACGGGCGCGACGGTTCCGGTCCTCGGCTCGATCCCGATCGACGTCCGCCTCCGGGAGGGCGGCGACGAGGGCAGGCCGGTCGTCCTGACCGACCCCGAGTCCCCGGCGGGCTCGGCCCTCCGCTCCATCGCGGGCAAGCTCGGCGGTCGGGCGAGGGGCCTCTCGGGCATGAGCCTGGGCATCACCCCGCGCAACAAGTTCTGAGTACGGGAAAGGGCGCCGCTCACGACGAGCGGCGCCCTTCCTCATGCCGTCAGGTGTACAGCCCGAGATCCTCGACCACGGCGAAGCCGAGCCCGTACGCGCTCATCCCCCGCCCGTACGCCCCGATGTGGACGCCCGCCTGCGTCGCCCCCGCCAGGACCCAGCCGAACTCCGACTCCCGGTAGTGGAAGGGCATCGGCACCCCGTCCACCGGAAGCGACAGCGTGGACCACTCAGGGCCCTCCAGGTCGTCCGCGAGCTCGAACGCGGTCTCGGTCTGCTGGTCCAGCCAGTCGTCCCGCAGCGCGTGGTCCAGCTGCGCGGGCCACGTGTACGCCAGGAGCCCCGAGCCGGCCAGCCAGGCGGCGGAGGAGACGGTGGTGGCGTCCAGCACGCCCGTGCCGTCACCCGTACGCCGCATCGGGCTCGCCGCGACGGTCACGACGACGGCGAAGCGCTCCTTCTCGGCCGCACTCGCGTCGGACTTTATGGACGGCTCGTCGCCGTGCCCCATCGACCCGTGCTGGACGGTCCCGTCCGCCGCCGTGCCCACCTGCATCAGCCAGCGGGCGCCGGTGAACGCCTCGTCGAGTCCGTACCAGGCGAAGGGTGCGCGCAGATAGCCCTCGGCCGTACGCCGGGCTGCGGGCAGTCCCTCCACCCGACTCGTCGTCTCCATCTCGGCCGCCTCCTCGTTCCGTCGTGCCCGCGTCGGCGGACAACAGATGGAGGATAGCCACCGACCCCCGTCAGGTCGTGTCAGCCCAGGTCGTCAGGTCGCGTCGGAGTCGTACGGCGGCCGCTCGCCGGCGGCCGGCTTGTCCTGCTTCTTGAGCAGGTCGGGCGAGCCTCCCCCGTGGCCTTCGGCACCGGAGGTGCCCCCGACGGCCGCCGGAACGGAGGACACTGCGGGCGCGGAGGACACGGCGGATTCGGCGTCACGGCCGTGCACCGCGTCGGCGACCTCGTTCATCTCCTTCTTGAGGTCGAAGCTGCTGCGCAGCTCCTTCAGCTCCTTGAGGTCCTCGTTCCCCTCCAGCTGCTTGCGGAGGAACGTCTTCGGGTTGAGGTCCTCGAACTCGAAGTCCTTGAACTCCGGCCCCAACTCGGTGCGGATGTCGTGCTTCGCGCTCTCCGAGAAGTCGCGGACCTTGCGGACGAAGCGCGAGACGTCCTGAATGACCTTCGGCAGCTTCTCCGGGCCGAAAATGAGCACGGCGAGGACCACGAGCGTCACGAGCTCGAGTATGCCTAGGTCGTTGAACACCTTGCTGCTCCTTACACCGGGTCCGGGGCCCGCTCCACGGTACCCGCCGAAACAGCCGGGCGGGTACCTTGCGGCGTCTCCCACATGGCACTCAGGTGCCCTGCGAGGAACCCAGCGTCAACGTCTTGGTCTGCTCTTTGCCTCCGCGCAACAGCGTCAGCTCCAGCTTGTCGCCCGGGCGATGGGCGCGGATCTTCACGATCAGCTCCTCGCCGCTGTGGACCCGCTGGCCGTCGACCTTGGTGATCACGTCGCCGGGCCGGATGCCCGCCTGGGCGGCCGGGCCGCCGGGGGTGACCGAGGCGGTGCCGTCCTTGCCCTTCTCACCGACGCGGGCGCCGTCGCCGTTGAACTGCATGTCGAGGCTCACACCGATGACGGGGTGCGTGGCCTTGCCGGTGTTGATGAGCTCCTCGGCGACGCGCTTGCCCTGGTTGATGGGGATGGCGAAACCCAGCCCGATGGAACCGGACTGGCCGCCGCCCTCGCCGCCCGAGCCGTCACCTGCGGCGCGGATGGCGCTGTTGATCCCGATCACCCGGGCCTTGGAATCGACCAACGGCCCGCCCGAATTGCCCGGGTTTATCGGTGCGTCGGTCTGCAGGGCGTCGACATAGCTGACGTCACTGCCGTCGCCCTTCTCGCCGCCGGCCGTGATGGGCCGTTCCTTGGCGCTGATGATGCCGGAGGTGACGGTGTTCTGGAGGTCGAAGGGGGCGCCGATGGCGACGACCGGATCACCGACCCGGACGTTGTCGGAGTTGCCGAGCGGCAGGGGCTTGAGGTTGGAGACCCCGGTGACCCGGACGACGGCCAGGTCGTAGCCGCTGTCCTTGCCGACCAGCTTGGCGCTCGCCGTCTCGCCGCTGCTGAAGGTGACCGAGATGTCGCCGGAGGCGGCCGCCGCGTCCACCACGTGATGGTTGGTCAGGATGTGGCCCTGGGTGTCCAGGACGAAGCCGGTACCGGTGCCGGAGGCACCGCCGCCGCTGACGTGGAGGGTGACCACGCTGGGCAGCGCGCTGGCCGCGATCCCGGCGACGCTGTCGGGTGCGCGGCCGGAGTCCTCGGGACCGGCCTGGGGCAGCTCGATGGTGGTGATGCCGCCGTTGCGCTCGACGTACGCGCCGACGGCGCCGCCGAGGCCGCCCGTGACGAGGGCGAAGGCCAGCGCGCCGGCGAGCACCAGCCCGCGCCGCGACCGGCGGGGCTTGGCGGGCGACTCGGCCGCGAGGGTCAGCGGGGCACCCGGCGCCCCCCAGGGGTCGTACTGCACCCACTGCGCGGGCGCCACGGGCTGCGGGGGCACGGGGGCACCGTGGGCCGACGCGGCCACCGGCCGCTGCACGGGTGGGGCGGGCGCCCACGGGCCGGGCCCACCGTAGGGCGGGGTCCGGTACTCGTCGGGCTCGTGAAGCGGCTGCGCCTGCGACTGCTGCTGCGGTACGGGAGCGGGGGCCGGGACCTGGGCCTCAGGGGCCTCGGCGGCCCCCGCGGCCTCGGGACCCTCCGCCGCCTCGGGGAGCTCGGGAGCCTGCGCCCCCTCGGGGGCGCCGGGCGGGGTGTCGGGTGCCACGGGCGCGGCCAGGGTGAAGTCTCCCTCGTCCACGACCGGCGGCCCCGCTATCGGCCCCGGGCTCCGCCCGGGGGCACCCCCAGCCGGCGGCGTACTCGTAGGCCGGCTCCACCACTTCGGCTTCTGGCCGGTGGGCTTCCCGTCGTTCATGCTCTCCCCGCAACAGCTGGCCGGTCCGCGCCCCTGCGTCGGGCGCCCGTGACCAGGATTCAACCAGGTCCGCGGTCAGCGTTGGGAGGTGAGCGGCATCGCCGACGAGCTCGGAGCCGTGCGCTGGGTCGGCGCCGGCCCGGTCGCATGCCCGCCGAACGTGCTCGCCCCGGGTGTGAGGCCCAGCTGGAGTGCGGGTCCCGTGGGGCGTATGAAGGGAGAGAACGCCAGCAGCGAGTGCGGGACCGGACCCTGGAGCCGGACGGCCACGGCGGGCGTCGCCACACCGGGCACGAGGGGTCCGGGCACCACGGTGCCGGGCGTCGAGCCCACGCCGATCGGGGTCCCCGAGGTGTCGGAGACCGCCCGGTCCCCCGATCGCTGGCCCCGCCCGGTGGACGTGCCCACGTTCGCGCCCGTACCCGCACCCTGACCCGAAAGGCCACCGGTACCGCCGCCGGTGGCCGCGGCCCGCAGCGGGGTCACATTGCTGCCCGTGCCTTCGCCTCGGGCGCCCGCGCTCACCGTCGACTCCAGCGGCAGGGCGCCGCCGAGAGCGATGGCGGCGAAGGAGACCGCGCTGGCCGCGGCGATGCCGAAGCGCCGACCGCGCCAGGAGGAGCGGTCGTGGTCGGGCCGTCCGACGTCGTGGATACGGAAGCCGGTGTGCGGGGAGACCGCAGCCGTGGCGAAGCCGTCGGACTTCACCCCGCCCGCCGGGCCCAGCCCGAAGAGGTCGTCGAAGGGTCCCCCCCGTCGATCGTCACCCCCCGGACCACCGGGCCCCCCGGGCAGCCCCTGGAGACGGGCGAGCAGCCCCTCCGAGGGCGGAGGGGGTGCGGTGGAGGCGAAGACGCTCTTCAGCGTGCGCTGGGCGTCGGCCTCCGCCTTGCATTTGGCGCAGGTCGCGAGGTGCGCGAGGACCCGCTCGCGGGCGTCGTGGCCGAGCTCCCCGTCGACCAGCGCGGCGAGCCGGTCCCCGAGGTGCTGCTCCGCAGGGGTCGGGCCGGCAGGAGTGGTGCTCACGCCGTTCCGCCCTCCCAGCCGACTGCGGCCAGCGCGCGCTCCGCCCGGGCCTCGGGCGAACGGTGCTTCAACGCCTTGCGCAGATGCGAACGACCCCGGTGGATACGGCTGCGGACCGTGCCGAGCTTCACGCCGAGGGTGGCGGCGATCTCCTCGTAGGAGAGTCCCTCGATGTCGCAGAGGACGACCGCGGCCCGGAACTCGGGCGCGAGCGTGTCGAGGGCCTGCTGGACGTCGGCGTCGAAGTGGGTGTCGTTGAACACCTGCTGCGGCGAGGGCTCGCGGCTCGGGAGCCGCTCGGCGGCGTCGTCGGCGAGCGCGTCGAACCGGATCCGCTGCTTGCGGCGGACCATGTCGAGGAAGAGGTTGGTGGTGATGCGGTGCAGCCAGCCCTCGAAGGTGCCCGGCGTGTACGTCGACAGCGAGCGGAAGACGCGGACGAAGACCTCCTGGGTGAGGTCCTCGGCGTCGTGCTGGTTGCCGGTCAGCCGGTAGGCGAGGCGATAGACCCGGCCACTGTGCGTGCTGACGATCTCCTCCCATGTGGGCGGAGTCCACGCCTGCGATTCCGCATCCGATGCGAAGGTCGCCGTGGTGGGAGCGGAGTCGGCGGTGTGGAAACGGTCAGCGGTGTCGGTCACGGATTTCGGCTCACCCGCCGACCCGAGAAGGCGCCGCAGCACTCCTCTCCGATCCACAGGCGCAGCCGCACCTCCCCTGTCGGCTCTGGTGGTGTCCAGTGGAGCCCCTACCATAGCCACCTCGCCCGTTAGCTCCGGATAAGAATCTTTACGCGAATTTGGGCCGGGCCAACGGCGCCGCGTGTCGCGTCCTGCCCTCTGTGAACGCGCGGTCCCATCTGCGGGTTCCCGCGTGCAGCGGATACAGTCACCGTTGCGCCAACTATGGGGACAGGAGAGGGCCATTACCGCCAACCGGCAGACGAGCTGGGCGTTCGCCGACGCCTTTGTCGCCGAGGACGAAGCGCTGCGCTGGGCCCGTGACCGGGCCCGGGAGGCAGGGGTGCCCTCGGTGTCACCGGGCACCGGCGCCGCTCTGCGCCTGCTGGCGGCCGCGGCGGACGCGAAAGCGGTGGCCGAGATCGGTACCGGCACGGGCGTGTCCGGCATCTATCTGCTGAACGGGATGCGGCCGGACGGGGTCCTGACGACGGTGGACCTGGAGCCGGAGCGCCAGCAGTTCGCCAAGACGGCGTTCCGGGCGGCCGGCTTCGCCGGGAACCGGGCGCGTTTCATCCCCGGCCGCGCCCTGGACGTACTGCCCCGGCTCGCGGACGGCGGATACGACCTGGTGTTCTGCGACGGCGACCGGCTGGAGTCCCTGGACTATCTCGCTGAATCGTTGCGCCTGCTGCGACCGGGAGGTCTGGTCTGCTTCGAGGGCGTCTTCTCGGAGGGCCGCACGGTCGACGGGGCGGCGCAGCCCGCGGAGGTGCTGCGGGTACGGGAGCTGCTGCGCGCGGTCCGGGAGAGCCAGGAGCTGCTGCCGTCACTGCTGCCGGTGGGCGACGGCCTGCTGTGTGCGGTGCGGCTCGGCTGACGGGGTCCACGGGGCCCGGACGGGGGCCCTGCCGCCACACGGGCCCCAAGGGCCTCAAAGGGCCGTACGGCCCGTGCAACGCAGTTCTGGGCCACGTCCCGAGCCTTTACACACTCCTGCCCCGGCACGGTGCGTACCGTGCCGGGGCAGGAGTGGACAATCCTGGCTTGTCGCGTCAGCCGACTACCTGCTTCAGGGCGTCGCCGAGGGCTTCGGCCTCGTCCGGCGTCAGCTCGACGACAAGCCGACCGCCGCCTTCGAGCGGAACGCGCATGACGATGCCCCGCCCCTCCTTTGTCACCTCGAGCGGGCCGTCGCCCGTCCGCGGCTTCATGGCCGCCATGCTCGTTCCCCTTCCTGAAACCAGCTCATCGTCAGCCGACGGCCCCTGATGAGGAGCACACGTCACCGGCATCGAACACATTGCTTCCAGGTCATTATCCCGCATCACAGGACCCGATGACCAACATCGGTAGGCATCGCTTGCGCAACGCGCTCCCGCAAAACCGTCTATTTCGGCGATCGGGCTGCGATACTTCGCCGCCACTTCGCCCCCACTTCACGGCCTGCCTTTGACGCAGGTCACATGCACGGGGTGCGTGATCTCCGCCATGCTGGGGGTCCCTCCGCGAAGCTGGGGGAGGGTCAGGGACGCAAAGACGCGAAGGGAAGCCGCGATGGCCGACACCGTGCTGTACGAAGTGAGCGACGGGCTCGCCACGATCACGCTCAACCGGCCCGAGGCCATGAACGCGATGAACGTCGAGGCGAAAGTCGCGCTTCGGGACGCGGTGGAGGCGGCCGCGGCGGACACGGCCGTTCGGGCGGTGCTGCTGACGGCCGCGGGCGATCGGGCCTTCTGCGTGGGCCAGGATCTCAAGGAGCACGTGGGGCTGCTGATGACGGACAAGGAGTCCGGCACCCAGGCCACCATGAACACGGTCCGGGACCACTACAACCCGATCGTCAAGGCGCTGACCGGTATGAAGAAGCCGGTCGTGGCCGGCGTGAACGGGGTGGCGGCGGGGGCGGGCTTCGGCTTCGCGCTGGCGGCGGACTACCGGGTGGTCGCCGACACGGTCAAGTTCAACACCTCCTTCGCGGGTGTCGCGTTGACCGCGGACTCGGGCATGTCGTGGACGCTGCCGCGGCTGATCGGGGCGAGCCGGGCATCGGACCTGCTGCTCTTCCCGCGCTCGATCACCGCGCAGGAGGCGTACGAGCTGGGCATCGTGAACAAGCTGGTCCCCGCCGCCGATCTGGCCACCGAGGCGAAGGCCGTGGCCCGCGCGCTGGCCGAGGGCCCGACGGTGGCGTACGCGGCGCTGAAGGAGTCGCTGGCGTTCGGGGCGGACCACTCGCTGGCGGAGGCGCTGGAGAAGGAGGACGAGCTCCAGACGAAGGCGGGCGCCTCGGAGGACCACACGATCGCGGTCCAGGCGTTCCTGGCGAAGGAGCGCCCGAAGTACGTGGGCCGCTAGAGGGCTCTCTCGTCGATCGGGCCGGATCAGCGAGCCCGGCAAGATCGGCGAGGCGCCCTCTGGAAGGCCGTCTCCTCGATCGGGCCGGGCCCGCGCGCAGGGCGGCGCCCCGGCCCGGGGCGTCCGGACGCCGGGCATCCGGCGCGGGCGGCTAGCGGGACGGGCGTCTCGCCACGCAGCCCTGCACATGGTCGTCGACCAGACCGCACGCCTGCATCAGTGCGTAGGCGGTCGTCGGGCCGATGAACCGCAGGCCGCGCTGCTTCAGCGCCTTGGACAGGGCCGTCGACTCGTCCGTCACCGCGGGGACGTCCGCCGTCGTCGGCGGGGCCTGGCGGGTCGCCGGGTCCGGGGCGTAGGACCAGATCAGCGCGTCCAGTTCACCCGGTGCCCACTCCACGAGCGCCTTCGCGTTCGCCATGGTCGCGTCGATCTTCGCCCGGTTGCGGATGATGCCCTCGTCCGCGAGCAGACGCTCCCGGTCCCGCTCGCCGAACTCCGCCACCGAGGCGATCTTGAAGTCGGCGAAGGCCCGGCGGAAACCTTCGCGACGGCGCAGGATCGTGATCCACGACAGTCCGGACTGGAACGCCTCCAGGCACAGCCGCTCGAACAGCGCGTCGTCGCCGTGGACGGGCCGGCCCCACTCCTCGTCGTGGTACGTGACGTAGTCCGGGGCGGACAGGCCCCACGGGCAGCGCAGCAGGCCGTCCGGGCCGGGGATCGCCGCGCCGGTCATCGGTCCTCGTCCGTCCGCGGCGACGGGTCCGGCTCCTGGCGTCCGCCCGCGAGGGCGGCCTGCAGCTCGGCGATCCGCGCGTCCCGCTCCTCGATCTCGGCGCCCAGGCGGCCGAGGACGTCGTCCACGTCCGCCATGCGGTAGCCGCGCGGCGCCACCGGCAGGCGGAGCGCCTCGACGTCGGCGCGGTCGACCGGGCGGTTCATCGGGAGGGGGTCCACCAACTGCTCCGGTGCCACCTCGGGCAGCACCTCACTGTCACCACCGCCGACCACCGCGAGGGTGACGGCCGCGACGACCACGACCATCGCGATCAGCAAGAACCAGAACACAGCGCGCCTCTCCCCGGAGTGGAAATCGTCCCGTGCCGATCGTGCCACGTGCCACCGACAGTTAGGGTCGCAGGCGAACGGACGCGAGGGAGGACATAAGGGATGCTGCGCTTGGGACGGCGTGAATTCGGGCCGCACGAGCCGGTGATCATGGCGATCGTGAACCGGACGCCGGATTCCTTCTACGACCAGGGCGCCACCTTCCGCGACGAGCCCGCTCTGGCCCGTGTCGAGCAGGCGGTGGCCGAGGGCGCCGCCATCATCGACATCGGCGGGGTCAAGGCCGGACCCGGCGAGGAGGTGACGGCCCAGGAGGAGGCGCGCCGCACGGTCGGTTTCGTGGCGGAGGTACGACGGCGCCATCCGGACGTCGTCATCAGCGTCGACACCTGGCGCGCCGATGTCGGGGAGGCGGTCTGCGAGGCCGGTGCGGACGTTCTGAACGACGCCTGGGGAGGGGTGGACCCCCGCCTCGCCGAGGTGGCGGCCCGCTACGGCGCGGGGCTCGTGTGCACCCACGCCGGCGGCGCGGAGCCCCGGACGCGGCCGCACCGGGTCGCGTACGAGGACGTGATGGCCGACATCCTCCGGGTGACCCTGGGGCTGGCCGAGCGGGCGGTCGGGCTGGGGGTGCGGCGGGACGGCATCATGATCGACCCGGGTCACGACTTCGGGAAGAACACCCGGCACAGCCTGGAGGCGACCCGGCGGCTCGGGGAGATGGCGGAGACGGGGTGGCCGGTGCTCGTCTCCCTGTCCAACAAGGACTTCGTCGGGGAGACCCTGGACCGGCCGGTGAAGGAGCGCGTCCTCGGGACGCTGGCGACGACGGCCGTGTCCGCGTGGCTCGGTGCGCGGGTGTACCGGGTGCACGAGGTGGCGGAGACGCGCCAGGTGCTCGACATGGTGGCGTCCATCGCGGGCCACCGCCCGCCGGCTGTGGCGCGCCGAGGGCTGGCGTAGCGCGGGGCGCCGGGCGCCCCGCGCCCGGCAGCTACCGCCCGGTCTCCTTCGACACCAGCGCCACCGCCTCGTCCACGTCGTCCGTCACGTGGAACAGCAGGAGGTCCCGTTCCGACGCCTTGCCGCCCGCCACCACCGAGTCGCGGAGCCAGTCGACCAGGCCCTTCCAGTACTCCGAGCCGAACAGGACGATCGGGAAGCGGGTCACCTTGCGGGTCTGGACGAGGGTGAGGGCCTCGAAGAGTTCGTCCAGGGTGCCGAGGCCGCCGGGGAGCACCACGAACCCCTGGGCGTACTTCACGAACATCGTCTTGCGGACGAAGAAGTAGCGGAAGTTCACGCCGATGTCGACGTGCGGGTTGAGCCCCTGCTCGAAGGGGAGCTCGATGCCCAGGCCCACCGAGATGCCCTTGGCCTCCCGCGCGCCCTTGTTCGCCGCCTCCATCGCGCCGGGGCCGCCGCCCGTGATCACCGCGAAGCCGGCCTGGACCAGCGCGCGGCCGAGGCGCACGCCCGCGTCGTACTCGGGCGAGTCCGGCTTGGTGCGGGCCGAGCCGAAGACGCTGATCGCGCTCGGCAGTTCGGCGAGCGCGCCGAAGCCCTCCACGAACTCGGACTGGATCCGCATGACCCGCCAGGGGTCGGTGTGCACCCACTCCGAGTCGCCCTCGGTGTCCAGCAGACGCTGATCCGTGGTGCCCGGCTGGATCTGGTCCCGGCGCCTCAACACCGGTCCCAAACGCTGCTCCTCCGGCTTCGACGCTCCCTCGGGATTACCCATGCCCTGCTCCCTCCAGCGATCCACTGATCTTCCGGTCCGGTCAGGGTAGGTCCATTGACGTGACAAAGAGCGAAATGACGGCTGTCAGGCGGTGAGCCAGTCGCGGAGCCGCGCCTCGCAGTGGCTGATCCTGTCGACGCTCACGTGCTCGTCGCGCTTGTGCGCGTACAACGGGTCACCGGGGCCGTAGTTGACGGCGGGCACCCCGAGGGCGCTGAAGCGGGCGACGTCGGTCCAGCCGAACTTGGGCTGGGCGGTGCCGCCGACGGCCTTCATGAAGGCGGCGGCCGCCGGGTGGGAGAGGCCGGGCAGGGCGCCGCCGCTCTCGTCGTCGACCACGAACTCGGCGACACCGCAGTCGGCGAAGACCTCGTGGACGTGGGCCAGGGCCTCGGCCGGCGAGCGGTCGGGGGCGTAGCGGTAGTTGACGACGACCGTGCAGGCGTCGGGGATGACGTTGTTGGCTACGCCGCCCTCGATCCGTACCGCGTTGAGGCCCTCGTGGTACTCCAGGCCGTCGATGACGGGCCTGCGCGGCTCGTAGGCGGCGAGCCTGGCCAGGATGGGGGCCGCCGCGTGGATGGCGTTGGAGCCCATCCAGGAGCGGGCGGAGTGGGCGCGCTCGCCCTCCGTGCGCAGGAGGACCCGCAGGGTGCCCTGGCAGCCTCCCTCGACCTGGGCGTCGGAGGGTTCGAGGAGCACGGCGAAGTCGGCCTCCAGCCAGTCCGGGTGCGCCTCGGCGACCTTCCCGAGGCCGTTGAGGTGGGCGGCGACCTCCTCGTTGTCGTAGAAGACGAAGGTGAGGTCGCGGTTGGGCTCGGGGACGGTGGCGGCGACGCGGAGCTGGACGGCGACGCCCGACTTCATGTCGGAGGTGCCGCAGCCCCACAGGATGCCGTTCTCGTCGAGGCGCGAGGGCACGTTGTCGGCGATCGGGACGGTGTCGATGTGTCCGGCGAGGACGACGCGCTCCGCGCGGCCGAGGTTCGTCCGGGCCACGACGTTGTTGCCGTACCGGTCGACGGTGAGGTGCGGCAGGAGGCGCAGCGCCTGCTCGATCGCGTCGGCGAGCGGCTTCTCGGTCCCGCTGACGGAGGGGAAGTCGATGAGCGCGGCGGTGAGCGCCGGACCGTCCAGCGTGAGGTCGAGCGGGGTGTCGAGAGGAGCGAAGTCAGCCATGTGCCGACCCTAACGCGGGCTCCAGTACGGTGGGGCGCGTGTCCGAGCCCATGCGCCCCGCCCCCCGCGCCCGCCTCGCCAGGTTCACGGCCGCCTTCGCCGTGCTCCTCGGCCTGGCCGCCTATGTGGCCGTGCACTACATCACGGGTTCCAAGGGTGCTCCCGGGTGCAGTGTGGGCAGTGGCGAGAACACGTACGAGTTCACCCCGGAGCAGGCCTCGAACGCCGCCACGATCTCGGCCGTGGGCACCACCCGCCGGATGCCGGAGCGGGCGGTGACCATCGCACTGGCGACGGCGCTCCAGGAGTCGGCGCTGCGCAACATCGAGCACGGCGACCGTGATTCGCTCGGGCTCTTCCAGCAGCGCCCCTCGCAGGGCTGGGGCACCCCGGAGCAGATCCTGGACCCGGTGTACTCCTCGGGGAAGTTCTACGAGGGTCTGGCGAAGGTCCCCGGCTATTCGCGGCTCCCGCTGACCGTGGCGGCGCAGAAGGTGCAGCGCAGTGGTTTCCCGCAGGCGTACGCCAAGCACGAGCCGGACGCGGTGCTGCTCTCGGCGGCGCTGACGGGCCGCTCGGCGGCCGCCCTGCGCTGTACGACGAGCGCGGCGCGGGAAGGACGGCCGGGCGATCCGGCGAAGGTCAGGGCGGAGCTGGTCCGCGCCTTCGGCGAGAAGGCCGCCCCCAAGGCGTCGGCGACGACGGCCGGCAGCGCCGGGGCGCACGCGAGCGGCTCCTCGGTCGTCCTGTCCGTGCCCGTCCGCGCGACCACGGGCACGGACGCGCAGCGGGGCTGGGAGCTCGCTCACTGGGCGGTGGCGCGGGCGGACGAGCTGCGGATCGTGGAGGTCTCGTACGCGGACAAGGTCTGGCGTGCGGGTGATGCCTCGGGGAACTGGATGAACGCGGCCGACGGGGGCGACGGAACCGTCCGGATGCGCCTCGCGCGCTAGGCACGGTCGGTCCGGCGGTCGCGGAAGCCTCGGCAGCCGAGGAAGGCGCGGTGAAGCGCCGCGGTCCTTCGCACGCGACTCGCACAACGGTCGAGCACCCGTACGGGAATTCACCCGGTCGCGTCAGACGTCGTAAACCCGGGCCGGAGCATGCGACACCGCTTCGACCCGGTCTCCCACCGACCTGTCGGGCCACGGCAGATCCGTTGTGGGGCAAGGGAAGTGACGGTTCGGCAACGGACCGCGGACCGGCGTCTCCGTCCGCCTTCCTCCCCGCCCGACAATACGACGCATTGCCAACTCTTTACCTTCGGTCGCCGCAACCTCCCCCGCCCTCACGGCGGTTGTCACTGCGTCCGAACGCCGGACACCGCAATGTCCTCTCCGTCGAAGGAGCACCATGTCCCTCCCCCTGACCCGTCGGATCGCCCGCGCCGCCCTCCTCGTCGCGGCCGGCGCAGCCCCCGTGGTCGGTGCGGCCGGCTCCGCAAGCGCCCTGGACCACAGCCTCGCGCCCACCGGCGCGCTCTCCGGCATCAGCTCGCTCGACGGCGCCGCTGTCGGCAAGGTCGTCGGCAGCGCGTCGCAGGCTGCCCCCGGTGTCGCCGGCGACGCCGGTGGCAAGGTCGTCGGCAAGGCCGCGCCGGTCGCCGGCAAGACCGTCGGCAAGCTGAGCAAGAAGGCCACCGAGACCGCCGGGGCCCCGGCGACGGACGCCGTCGGCGAGGCCCTGCCGACCCAGGGCGTGGCGTCGCTGGGCGGCCTGCCCATCGGCGGCTGACCGCCACCGTCCACGTGCGAGGGCCCGGGGAGCGTCCGCTCCCCGGGCCCTCGCGCGTCCACGCCGTCAGCCGAGCCGCTTGACCACCGCCTCGACGCGCTCGTCGGTCGCGGTGAAGGCCACGCGCACGAACCGCTCCCCCGCCTCCCCGTAGAAGTCCCCGGGCGCGACCAGGATGCCCTTCTCGGCCAGGTGGGCCACCGTCTCCCAGCACGGCTCGTCCCGGGTCGCCCACAGGTAGAGGCTGGCCTCGCTGTGCTCGATCCGGAAGCCGTGCGCCTCCAGGGCCGCCCGCAGCGCCGTGCGCCGGGTCGCGTACCGCTCGCGCTGCTCGGCCACGTGCGCGTCGTCACCGAGGGCCGCGACGGTGGCGGCCTGCACGGGCGCGGGCGTCATCATGCCGCCGTGCTTGCGGATCAGCAGCAGCTCCGCCAGGACGTCCGCGTCGCCCGCGACGAAGGCGGCGCGGTAGCCGGCCAGGTTGGAGCGCTTGGAGAGCGAGTGGACGGCGACGATGCCCTCGTACGAACCGCCGCAGACGTCCGGGTGGAGCACGGAGACCGGGTCGGCCTCCCAGCCCAGCTCCAGGTAGCACTCGTCGGAGAAGACGAGGACGCCGTGCTCGCGCGCCCAGGCCACGATCCGGGTCAGCTCGTCCCTGCCCAGGACCTTGCCCGTGGGGTTGGAGGGCGAGTTGAGCCAGAGCAGCTTCAGGCCGCTGGGGTCCAGCTCCGTGGGGTCGTCGTAGACGACGGGGGTGGCGCCGCAGAGCCGGGCGCCGACCTCGTACGTCGGGTAGGCGAGGCGCGGGTAGGCGACCCGGTCCCCGGCGACCAGCCCCAGCTGGGTCGGCAGCCAGGCCACCAGCTCCTTGGAGCCGACCACCGGCAGCACGTTCCGGTGGCCGAAGCCGACCGCGCCCAGGCGCCGCTCGCACCAGCCCGTGAGCGCGTCCCGCAGCGCGGTGGTCCCCCACACCGTGGGATAGCCCGGCGAGTCGGCGGCCGCGACGAGCGCCCGCTGGATCAGCTCGGGAACCGGGTCGACCGGCGTGCCCACGGAGAGGTCCACGATGCCGTCCGGGTGGGCGGCGGCCGTCTTCTTGTACGGCTCCAGCTTGTCCCAGGGGAAGACGGGCAGGCGCGAAGAGACGGCGCCCGAGACTGCGCTCACGAGTTGGCTCACTTCCTCGTACGTACGGAAAACGCGTCGGTCCCGTACAGCGGGCGAGGCCGTACGGGACCGAGGGCGGTTGATCAGCCGTTCTGCGGCGGCAGAGCGGCGATGAAGGGGTGGTCGCGCTCGATCAGGCCGAGCTTGGAGGCACCACCGGGCGAACCGAGCTCGTCGAAGAACTCGACGTTCGCCTTGTAGTAGTCCTTCCACTCCTCCGGGGTGTCGTCCTCGTAGAAGATGGCCTCGACCGGGCAGACCGGCTCACAAGCACCACAGTCGACGCATTCGTCCGGGTGGATGTACAAGGACCGGGAGCCCTCGTAGATGCAGTCGACGGGGCACTCCTCGATGCATGCCTTGTCCTTGACGTCGACACAAGGCTGCGCGATGACGTAGGTCACGCTGTCGTTCCTCCTCGGTAGGGCTGGTCTGCGCGGGAGCGCGGCGTCGTCGATGCCCGCCCCTAGTATCTCCGTTCTTGGGGACGATCCGAACAGGAGGGGCGGACAAGCTGTGGAATTCACCGCCGGAGGGCGCCTTGAGGTGCGCATCACCCGCGCTGACGTGGGGAAACGTGTCTCAGTTCGGTACGTGACGGAGGCGGCCGATCCGGGCGGGAGGTTCACCGACGCGGTCGGCGTTCTCACATCCTGGGACGAAGGTGTGCTGCTGATCACACGCCGCGACGGTCAGAGCGTCCGGATCGCGGAATCCGCCCTGGTCGCGGGCAAGGCCGTCCCCGCCGCGCCGGCCCGCAGGCGCGGTCCCGCGGCCTCCTTCGAGGAGCTGGCCCGGGCCACCGCGCGCGCCTGGGAGCCGGTGGAGAGCGAGCCGCTCGGCGGGTGGACGCTGCGGGCGGCCGCCGGATTCACCCGGCGGGCGAACTCGGTGCTTCCGCTGGGCGACCCCGGCCTGCCGCTGGACTCCGCCCTCGACCGGGTGCGGGAGTGGTACGCCGTACGGGGTCTTCCGGCGTACGTGCAGACGGCGACCGGCGCCGAGGGCACGCAGGAACTCCTCTGCGCGGAGCTGGAGCGCCGGGGCTGGCGGAGCGAGGTCACGGCGGAGGTACGGATCGCGGGCCTCGCCCCGATCGGCGACCTGGACGCGGACGTGGACCGGGTACGGCTGTCCCGCTCCCTGGACGAGTCCTGGCTACGGCGCTACAACCGCGCGGGTGTGCCCGGACCCCATGTGCTCAAGGTCCTGGAAAGCGGGCCGAGTGTGTGGTTCGCATCCGTACCGGGCACGGGTGACATACCGGCCGCCATCGGACGCTGTGTGGTGGACGGCCGCTGGGCCGGCTTCATGGCGGTGGAGGTCGACCCGGCGTACCGGCGCCAGGGGCTGGCCTCGGCCGTCATGACGGCGCTCGCCCGGCGCGCCCTCGACGAGGGCGCCTCGGCGGCCTGGCTCCAGGTGGAGACGGACAACGGCGGGGCGCGGGCGCTGTACGAGGGCATGGACTTCGCGGTCCATCACCACTACCACCACTACCGAGCGGCGGAGGCGTGAGCGAGGTGACCGACGCGACCGACTGGCGGCAGGAGTTCGCGGAGGAGGCCCGGGCGGAGCGGCCGGACCTGGCGCGGCTCTGCCTGCTGATCGGCGCGGAGGCGGATCCGTCGGTGACCCGGGCGGACCTGGACGCGGCGGAGATCGAACTGGACCGGCTCGCCGGCGAACTGCCGTACGGCGTCCGGGATCCGGCGGGCTGGATGACGGCACTCGCCCGGCTGCTCGGCGGGCGGTACGGCTTCCACGGCACACCGGCCGACTACCTGCGCCTGGAGTCCTCGCTGCTGCACGAGGTCCTGCGCCGCCGGCGGGGCCTGCCGATCCTGCTCTCGGTCGTCTGGATGGAGGTGGCCCGCCGGGCCGGTGCGCCGGTGTACGGGCTCGGCCTCCCGGGGCACTTCGTCGTGGGTTTCGGCGACCCGGCGGACCAGCTCCTCTCGGACCCGTTCGCGGGCGGCCGGGCGATGACGGGCATGGACGCGGAGCTGCTGGTGGCGGGCGCGACGGGCGAGCCCCTGGAGCCCTCGATGCTGCGCCCGGCGAGCCCGCTGGAGATCGTCCTGCGCATCCTGAACAACATCCGCGGCTGGGCCTCACCGCGGCCGGAGCGCTCGGGCGTCGCGCTGTGGGCGGTGGAACTGTCCCTGCTGCTGCCCTCCCACCCGGCGCGGCTGCGCTACGAGCACGCGGAGCTGCTGGTGCAGCGGGGCGAGTTCCTGGCGGGGGCGGCGGAGATGGAGGCGTACGCCTCGGTCGTCGACGCCGTCGAACCGAGCGCGGCGGCCACGATCAGGAACCGTGCGCAGGCGGCACGCGCGCTGCTGAACTAGGACGTGCTCTTTCGGTTCAGACCCGATCAGGCCTGATCAGGCGAGAACAGGTCTGAACAGGTCTGAACAGGCCGATCGGATCGGATCCCAGCGGGCTGGGCCGGACCCGGACGCCGGAAACCCGGCGGGACCGGCAGGGCGCAACCCGGCCTCCCGTGAGGCTCACTCCTCGTCGTCGTCGGACCAGGGCGGGATGGTCCAGCGCAGGACCGTGGTGCCCGCATGGGCCTCCAGGGTCGCCGGGAAGACCCCGCCGCCGGCCCGTTCGGCATGGTGGCGTACGGAGTGATCTCCGGCGTCCCAGCCGAGGCCCAGCACCCGGCAGCCGGCGAGGTCGATCAGGCCGTCGAGGAGGGGGCGGGGCCATCCGGCGCGCTGGAGCCGGTAGAGGTGGGTGTGCGGCTCGACCGACCACACGAGGCCCTTGCCCGGCCCCGCGTCCAGCCAGGCCTCCAGACGCTCGGCCATCGCCTCGGCCTCGGCCAGCGGGAGATCGAGCCGGCCGTACGGCCCATCACCCCAGGAGGTCTGCGGGATGCGCTCGCCGCCGAACTCGGCGTGCGCCTCTTCCTCGTGCCTGCCCCAGTAGGTGAGATCGGCCAGTCCGTCGAGGGACGGGCCGCCGAGGCCGACGAAGGAGTCCAGGGCCCGGGCGTCGCCGAGGACCATGCCGCACCGGTCGACCGGCAGGTCCCCCAGGAGCACCGGCTCGGGGCCTCGGCCCTCGGGCCGGGGCAGGCCGAGATCCACCTCCAGGACGGAGACGGTCGGTTCGCCGTCGAACGGGGACGGGGAGGTCCGGGCCCGTACCGGCAGCACGCGGTCGGCGGCCGCCGGGACGGCGATCGCCTCGCACGTCCAGGCCTCCGGCCGGCTGTCCGTGCCCTCGGGCCCGTACAGGTGGCCGCCGCCGTGCGTGGCCGCCTCCCGCGCACGCTCGGAGAGGGGTCGGCCCACCTCCGGCCAGTGGTCGATCCAGCCGGCCATGCAGAGGACGAGGACCCCGGACGGGGCGGTCACCGCCCCGAGGTCCACCCAGGCATCGGCCGGCGCCGCGGTTTCGGTCATGGCGCCGATTCAACCCCACGTCACCGACACCGCGACCGGGTGGAGTTCGAGCGCCCGCGGGAACCGACCAGGTGCGGGCGGGGAGGCTCGGAGCCCCCGGCCCGTCCCGCGCGTAACGTGACCCACGCCACTGTGTGACCGGCTCCCTACGCAGAGCGAAAGGTACGGGATTGAACACCGCCTACGGCCCGGGCACGTACGTCGCCCATACGGGCACCGACGTCTACGGCCCCGGCAAGGTCATCGGAGCGGACGGCATCCACCGGCGGGTGCGGTTCGTGCACTTCGTGGCGACGGTGCGCGCCGCGGATCTGCGCCCGGCCTCGCCCCGCGAGACCAAGGAGATCCAGGAGTGGCTGCGGGCGAAGCGGCAGCGGTACGGGGGCACGTGGTGATCGGACTCCGTGGGTGATCCGTCCACGCGGAAGCCCCCACCCGGTCCTTCGGGGTGGGGGCTTCGCGCAGGGTCGGGGAGCGTCAGCCCTGGCCGTCCAGGTCGATGACCTTCGTCCGCTCGGCCGTGGTCCTGCCCTTCAGGGCGTCGTGCATCACGAAGGCGACGTCGTCGGCGGAGACCTGGTGCTTCTTGCCGTCGGCCTTGGTGATCATGATGCCGTCGAAGACGCCGTCGAGGAGCTCGTCGATCGCCTTCTTGTCGTAGACCTCCACCAGGCGGCCGTTGACCGCCTTCATGGAGAGGATCTTCGGCAGGGACCTCGCCGGGCCGAACTTGATCTCCTTCGTGCCCGCCTTGATCGTGATCAGGTCGGACATGGCCGGCTTGGCGAACTCGTTCATCGCCCGGTCCAGCTCTGCCTTGGTGATCGTCGGCTCGCGGGTGACGACGGGCAGCTCGACGGCCTTGGTCTGTCCGGTCTCGACCTGGGCGCGGTACGCGTCCCTGACGAAGATCATCGAACGGCCGACGTCCAGGCCCTTGCCCGGCTTGCCCTCCACGGCGGTGGCCTTGCCCGGGGAGAACACGATCGTGCCCTCGGTCGCCGAGCCGGACGTGCCGGACACGTCCCTCAGGGCGACGGCCAGCTTCTCCTCGTCGATCGGGAACTTCGGCTCGGCGACGCGCTCGCCGCCGAAGAGCGAGCCGATCACGGAGACGGGGTTGTAGTCGCTGCCCGCTGCGGCGCGGACGGTCTCCTGGCTGTCGAGGGAGAGGCCGGCCTTGTCCGGGGAGAGCGCGACCCGCTTCCCGTCGACGCTGAGCTGGAGCGGGGCGTGGGCCCGCTTCCCGAGTGCGGCCTCCAGCTTGTTGACCGCCTCTTCCTTCGTACCGCCGCCGATGTCGACTCCGAGGACCGTCGTGCCCTTGGGGACGTCGGAGTGGTTGAGCAGGAGGCCCGCTCCGTAGGCGATGCCGGCGAGGACGAACACGCCGACGCCCGCGAGGAGGAGCTTGGAGCGGCCCTTCTTCGCCGGGGCGGAGGAGGTGGGAGCGGGACGGCGGGGCCCGGGGGCCGGAGCCGGCTGCCCTCCGACGAACTCGGGGGTCGAGAACCCCTCCTGGCGCCTCGGGTTCAGGTCGGGGCCGCCCGTGGGCCCGGAGGGAACGACGGGGATGCCGCTGGTGAGCGTGTCACCGGAGACGTGACCGCCGGCCGGCGGGGCGGGGGCGACCGGGCCGGGGCTCTGCGGCGTCAGGACGGCCGTGTCGTCGGACATGCGGGGCGCACGGAAGGGATCGCCCCCGAAGGGACCGCCGCCGGGGGCACCGCCGCCGGGCGGCCTGCCGCCCGCAGGACCGGAGCCCGCAGGACCGGAGCCCACGGGTCCGGGTCCCGCGGGACCGGAGCCGATCGGGCTGCTGCCGGTGACGGGGCCGCTCGTCGGGCCGCTGGGGGCCTGCGGACCGCCCCCGAAGTAGGGGTCGCCGTCCGGGCCGTACGCGGCCTCGTCCTGCGGCGGCGTGTTCAGGAACATCGGCGTACCGCCCGCCGGGGTGGCCGCGATCGAGGCGCCGCCGACCGTCGGGATGCCGCCGGTCGCGGGGCCGGCGAAACCGGAGCCCCGGGCCGGAGCCCCGCCGCCGGGCCTGCGC
>NZ_JAGGOS010000100.1 GCF_018614205.1 Streptomyces sp. ISL-36
GGATCACACACAAGCGAACCCGGCCCTACCGCCCCCAGACCAACGGCAAGGTCGAACGCCTCAACCGCACCCTCCTCGACGAATGGGCCTACGCACAGCCCTACCGCTCAGAACAGGAACGACGCGACGCCTACCCCGGCTGGCTGCACACCTACAATCACCACCGCGGACACACCGCACTCGCAGGCAAAACACCCGCCAGCCGCGTCCCCAACCTCACAGGGCAATACACCTAGAGCCCCCCAGAGCCTCTAGCCCCACAGCCTCTAGAGGGCCCGAAGAATCTGGAGCGCCCGGAACATCTACAGCGCCGCGAGCTTCTTGCCGTACCAGATGTCCATGTACGGGCCCTCGCAGTAGGCCGGGATCTCGGCGTACCCGTGGCGGGTGTAGAGCGCACGGGCCTCGACGAGGTCCAGGCGGGTGTTCAGGACCATCCGCTGCGCGCCCAGCTCGCCGGCCGCGTCCTCCAGGGTCCGCAGCAGGGCGCCGGCGCCGCCGAGCCCCCGGAACGCCGGACGCAGGAACACCCGCGTCAGCTCCGCCCGCTCCCCGTCCAGCATCAGGACGCCGCCGCAGCCGGCCGGCCTGCCCTCGAACCGGGCCACCAGGAACTGGCCGGTCGGCGGGGTCAGCAGTTCCACCCCGTCGTTGGTCAGCCCCTCGTCGATCTCGGCCTGCGTCGCGGGCCGCTTCCAGTACCGGCTCGCGACCTCGTCGTAGTAGTCACGGCGCAGGGCGGTGGCGTCGGGGCCGTCGTAGCCCTCGGCATGGAAGGTCCAGGCGCTCACTTCGGGGACGCCTGCTGCACGACCTCGAACGACCACAGGGTGGAGCCGGTCGCAGCGGGCTTCGGCCGGCCGCCGCCTTCGCCCTCGGCGCCTCCCGAGGTGCCCTGGTGGGCGGCCTTCATGGAACCGCTCATCCAGTTCTGGAAGTCCTCCTCGCTGCGCCAGCGGGTGTAGACCAGGTACTGGTCCGTACCCTCCAGGGGGCGCAGCAGTTCGAACCACTCGAAACCGTCGGAGCCTTCCACGGCCCCGGCACGGGACGCGAAGCGCTGCTCGAGAACCTCGCGCTGTTCGGCCGGGACGGTCAGTACGTTGATCTTCACGATGCTCATGGAGGGCAGGATATGGGTGGGACCGAACTGAGCACGCGCGCGGGCGCGATCCGCGCGATCGGTGAACGCTGGGTGACGGCCCTCGCCGCGCAGGCGGAGGGCGCCGACGAGAAGGCCGGCGCGGAAGCCGGTGAGAAGGCCGGCGCGGAGGCGGGCGAGAAGGCCGGCGCGGAGGCGGGCCATCAGGCAGGCGAGAAGGCAGGCGGCGGGCGGGACTTCGTCTGCTCGCCCGCCGGGCTGTGGCTGGCGCTCGGTGCGGTCGCCGCCGGAGCACGGGCGGAGACCGCCGAGGAGCTGCGGGGGCTGCTCGGAGCCGCCGGCGCGGAGGCGGCCGACGCGGTGACGGCCATGGCGCACGAGCTGGCCGGGACGGACGCGCTGGACGTGGCGACGGGTGTGTGGAGCCGGAGTCCGCTGCTGGCGTCCTGGACCGGAGCGCTGCCGGACGTCGGCTCGGGACCGCTGGGCCGGGACGCCCAGGTGTGGCTCGACGCATGGGTACGGGAGGCCACCCGAGGCCGGATCGACCGGCTGCCGCTCGCCCTGGACGGCTCCGAGGCGCTCGTCCTGGTCAACGCCCTCGCGCTGAAGGCCTCGTGGCGCGCGCCGTTCGCACCGGCCCTGACCCGCGACGAGCCCTTCACGGACGCCTCGGGCGACACCGTCCCCGTACCGACGATGCGTCAGCGGCTGCCTGCCCACTGGGCCTGGACCGTGGGCGCGGCCACCGTGGTGGAGCTGCCCTGCGAGGGCGAGCCGGGGGCGCTGGTCCGTTTCGTCCTCGGGCCGAGGGGCGCGGGACCCGCCGAAGTGCTGCCCGCCGCCTGGGCGCCCGCCGCAGGGCGAGAACCCCTCGCCGCCGAGGCCGTCGATCTCGCGCTGCCGCGTTTCTCGCTCCGTACGCGGACCGATGTGCACGCCCTGCTCGGCGTGCTCGGCGTCGACGTGGCCGCCCGGCCGGAGGCGGACTTCACCGGGCTCTCGGCCGAGCGGCCGCTGTGGATCTCCGCCGCCGTGCAGGAGGCCCTCGTCGAGGTCGCCGAAGCGGGCGTGGAGGCCGCCGCGGTCACCGCCGTCGCGATGACCCGCGGCGCCGCCCCACCCCGGCATGAGGTCGTCGAGCGGATCGCCTTCGACCGGCCCTTCGGCGTGGTCGTGCTCGACGGCTCCGGAGAGGTGCCGCTCTTCGCCGGCTGGAAGTCCGGCGCGCCGCCCTACTCCACGACGCGGGCGAGCAGCAGCCCGTCGTAACCCTTCGTCCCCACCGTCTGGAAGGCGGTGGCGTCCAACCGCGGCTCGCGCGAGACCAGTTCGAACATCGCGCGGGTCCCGGTGATCGCCGCGTCGTCCGGGTGCGGGGCGGCGATCCGGCCACCGCGTACGACGTTGTCCACGATGATCACGGTGCCGGGCCGGGAGAGCTTCAGCGCCCATTCCACATAGCGCGGGTTGTTCACCTTGTCGGCGTCGACGAAGACGAGGTCGAACGGGCCCGCGCCCTCTTCCTCCAGCTGCGGCAGGGTGTCCAGGGCCGCGCCCGTACGGACCTCGACGATCTTGTCGAGGCCGGCCCGGGCGATGTTGGCGCGGGCCACGTCGGCGTGGCTCGGGTTGTACTCCAGCGTGATCAGCCGGCCGTCGGCGGGCAGCGCCCTGGCCATCCAGATCGTGCTGTAGCCGCCGAGCGTGCCGATCTCCAGGACCGTCCGCGCGCCCTGCATCGCGACGAGCAGGTTCAGCAGCTTGCCCTGGTTGGGGGCGACCGCGATCTCGGGAAGCCCGGCGGCCGTGGAGTCGGCGAGGGTGGCGGCGAGTGCGTCGTCGGCCGGGGCGAGCAGGTCGGTGATGTAGCGGTCGACGGTGGTCCATTGGTCGTTGGTCATGGGGCCGAACGTACCGCGCCGCGCGGTCCCCGCCGCCGTACCGCCACGAGCGCGCCGACCGTTCCGGCCACCACCGCGAGGACGCCGGACACCGTGAGCAGCCAGACCGGGATGCCGCCGCCGATCGTGAGCAGGCGGTCGGTGTAGATGACCTCCTGGTACGGGGTGTCGGCGACCGTCCTCAGTTCGTGGTCGCCGTCGATCCGCGACGGTTCGGGGAACTCCTGGTCGAGGGCGGTGAGGTAGACCGGCCGTCCGCCGGTGAGCGCCGCGACCGGGCCCGCGGGCTCGGTGATCTCGCCCGCGAACGTGACCTCGGGCTTCGCCCCGCCGATGTCGCCCCGAGGCTCCATGCGGTGGTCGGCGAGGACGTACAGACCGAGGGACTGCGGGGTCGGCGCGAGCCGGGAGAGCCGCATCGGGTAGACGAGCCGGTCGCTCGCGAAGCTGATCCTCAGCGGGTCGAGGTCGCCTCTCAGCACGGCCCGCGCGCCCTCGGTGCCCCTGCCTCCGGCGCCCGTCCCGTCGTTACCTGTCCCGTCGGTGTCCGTCCCGTCGGTGCCCGTGCCCTCGGCACCTTCCGCGCCCGTCGCCTTCTGGTCGGGGGCGAGGCGGACCGCGACGTACTCCCATTTCTGCTCGACGTACGGCTCCAGTTCGCCGGCCAGCCGGTCGGAGAGCTCGAAGCCGTTCTTCTCCAGCCAGCCGCTCAGTGCCCCGGGGTCGGTCGCCGTCAGCCGCGCCACGTCGAAGGGCCCGAGCCGCTCGCGCCCGACGACCCCGACGTCCGCGCCCGCGTCGCCGGGAGGCGCGGCGGCGGCGCCGTCCCCTGCGCCGCCGGCGAAGGGCCAGTCGTCGCCGCGTGGCCAGAAATGGTGCCGGTCCCGGTAGGCGGGCCGGGTCAGCCGGTCGAGTTCGTCGAAGAGTTCGGGGTCGCCGAGCTCGACGTCCGCCCGGGTGGGAACGGGCATGATCCAGGCGGCCCGCTCGGCGTTTCCGCGCACGGTGAAGCGCATGACGATCTGCTCCGTACGGCCGTCCCAGCGCACGGCCGAGGTCTCCCGGTCGACGCCGATCCGCTGCGACCGGTCCGGGATCATGGCCCCGCAGCCGCACGCGTGGGCCGACGCGACGAGTGAGCCCAGCTGGAGCGCGAACAGCGCGACGAGCATGGCCAGAAGTCTCTGCATCCCCCGCATGCGGGGTCAGACGCGAGCGCCGCAGAACCGGTTCCGCGAAGATCCGGTTCTGCGCGTAGGAACACATCGCCCCGGTCGGGCGGTCGGGCGGTCGGACGGGAGGAGCGGGAGAGGGGGAGAGCGGGAGAGGCGGGGGCCGGGCGTAGGGGGCGGCCCCCGCCTTCCCCGTCAGCCGGCCACGCGGACCCGGAGTTCCTTGATCCCGTTCAGCCAGGCCGCGCGCAGTCGGCGCGGCTCGCCGACGAGCGTGAGATCGGGCAGCACGTCCGCGAGTGCGTTGAAGATCAGCTCGATCTCGTTGATGGCGAGGGACTTGCCGAGGCAGAAGTGTGGACCTCCGCCGCCGAAGCCGAGGTGCGGGTTCGGGTCGCGGGTGATGTCGAAGACCTCGGGGTTCCCGAAGACCTCGGGGTCGTTGTTGGCGGAGGAGTAGAAGAGTCCGATCCGGTCGCCCCGGCGGATCTTTTGGCCGCCGACCTCGGTGTCCTGGGTCGCCGTCCGCTGGAAGGAGACCACCGGGGTCGCCCAGCGCACGATCTCCTCGGCGGCGGTCGCCGGCCGTTCCCGCTTGAACAGCTCCCACTCCTCGGGGTGGGTGAGGAAGGCGTGCATACCGTGGCTGATGGCGTTGCGCGTGGTCTCGTTTCCGGCCACCGCGAGCAGCAGCACGAAGAAGCCGAACTCGTCCGAGGAGAGGTTGCCCTGGCCCTCGGCGGCGACGAGCTGGGTCACGATGTCCTTGGCCGGGCACTCCTTGCGGGCGGCGGCCAGGTTCATCGAGTACCCGATGAGCTCCATGGCGGACTCGGCGCCGATCTCCTCGGTGATGGCGTACTCGGGATCGTCGTACGCCACCATCTTGTTCGACCAGTCGAAGATCCGGGAGCGGTCCTCCTGCGGTACGCCGATGAGTTCGGCGATCGCCTGGAGCGGCAGCTCGACGGCGACCTGGGTGACGAAGTCGAAGGAGCCGTCCGCGCCGGCGTTCCGCTTCGCCTCCTCGACGATCTTCCGCGCCCTCTCGCGCAGGGCGGTCGTCAGGGTCCGTATCGCGCGGGGCGTGAAGCCGCGCTGGACGATCTGACGGACCCGGGTGTGCTCGGGAGGGTCCATGTTGAGCATGATCAGCTTCTGGACCTCGATCTGGTCCCGGGTGATGTGCTCGTTGAAGCGGATGACGGCCGTGTTCTCGCTGGAGGAGAACAACTCGGGATGCGTGGAGACGTACTTGACGTCCGCGTGCCGGGTGACGGCCCAGTAGCCCTCGTCGTCGAAGCCCGTGACGCCGCGCGGCTGGGGGCACCACCAGACGGGCGCGGTCTGCCGCAGCTGCGCGAACTCCGGGAAGGGGATGCGGCTCTGGAGCAGATCGGGGTCGGTGGCGTCGAACCCTTCGGGGAGGTGAGGGCAGGGCATCGGCAACACACTCCATGTCTGAGACGCGCTGTCTGACCGCGCTGTCTGACGGACCATCAGAAGGTGCGAGGTGCCCGAAAGGTAGTAACGAGTTCTACAAGTCGCAAGGCCCATGGCGGGAACTGTTGCCGGGGGTCGGCGCACGCGGGTCGATGCACAACCCTTGCGTACCGGCGGTAGCAGTCATAAGACTGCATGCAGAACTAGAACGCGTACTAGTTCCCCGTGGCGGGGTGCCGGGACATCCCGCCCGGGCGAGGAGAGGACGAGCTCATGGCCGCGGAACCCGTCATCGTCGAAGCAGTACGCACCCCCATCGGCAAGCGCGGAGGCGCGCTCGCCAACCTCCACCCCGCCTACCTCCTGGGCGAGACCTACCGCGAACTCCTCGGCCGCACCGGCATCCCCGCCGACTGCGTCGAGCAGATCGTCGGCGGTACCGTCACCCACGCCGGCGAACAGTCCATGAACCCGGCGCGCAACGCCTGGCTCACCATGGGACTGCCCTACGAGACCGCCGCCACCACCGTCGACTGCCAGTGCGGCTCCTCGCAGCAGGCGAGCCACATGGTCGCCAACATGATCTCCGCCGGGGTCGTCGACATCGGCATCAGCTGCGGCGTCGAGGCGATGTCCCGCGTCCCGCTCGGCTCCGGCTCCAAGCACGGCCCCGGAAAGCCCTGGCCGGACGAGTGGAACGTCGACCTGCCCAACCAGTTCGAGGCCGCCGAACGCATCGCCCGGCGCCGCGGGCTCACCCGCGAACGGGTCGACTCCCTCGGCCTGCTCTCCCAGGAACGGGCCGCCAACGCCTGGTCCGAGGAGCGCTTCAAGCGCGAGACCTTCGCCGTCCAGGTCCCCACCACCGAGGAGGAGCAGGCCGCCGGACAGGGCATGTGGCGGCTCGTCGACCACGACGAGGGGCTGCGCGACACCAGCATGGAGGCGCTCGCCCGGCTCAAGCCCGTGATGCCGACCGCCGTCCACACCGCGGGGAACTCCTCCCAGATCTCCGACGGCGCCTGCGCGCTCATGTGGGCGTCCAAACGCATGGCCCGCGCCCTCAAACTGCGCCCCCGCGCCCGGATCGTCGCCCAGGCCCTGGTCGGCTCAGATCCTCACTTCCACCTCGACGGGCCGATCGACGCCACCCGGGCGGTGCTCGGCAAGGCCGGGATGTCGCTGAAGGACATCGACCTCGTCGAGATCAACGAGGCCTTCGCCTCGGTCGTCCTGAGCTGGGCACAGGTCTTCGAGCAGGACCTTGAGAAGGTCAACGTGAACGGGGGAGCGATCGCGCTCGGCCACCCCGTCGGCGCCACCGGCGCCCGGCTCATCACCACCGCCCTGCACGAACTGGAACGCGCCGACAAGGAGTTCGCGCTGATCACGATGTGCGCGGGTGGGGCGCTGGCCACCGGCACCATCATCCAGCGGCTGTAGGCGAAGGCCAGGGCCTCGCACGCCCCGATGCCGCCGATGCCGCTGGTGCCGTCGGTGCCGCCGTGGCGCTCCGGGGGCGGAGCCGGAACGTGGCAGGCCCCGCCCCTCCGGAAGGAGGGCGGGGCCTTGCGTGGCTGTGCGTGGCTGTGCGCGGCTGCCGGTCGGGGATCCTCCCGGACCTCTTAGTACCAGCCGTTGGCCTGCCAGAACGCCCAGGCGGCGTTCGGGCTGCCGTAGCGCTCGTTCATGTAGTTCAGGCCCCACTTGATCTGGGTGGCCGGGTTCGTCTTCCAGTCGGAGCCGGCCGAGGACATCTTCGAGGCCGGGAGCGCCTGGACGAGGCCGTAGGCGCCGCTGGACGAGTTGGTGGCGGTGTGGTTCCAGCCGGACTCGTGGGAGACGATCTTGCTGAAGGACTGGTACTGCGAAGCCGGAACGATCTGCTTGGCGATCTCCTGCGGAGTCGCGGCCGAAGCCGTGGACGTCGTGCCGAGCACCGCACCCGAGGCGCCCAGCAGCACGGCTGCGGAGGCGGCGAAGGTCTTCTTGCGGGACGAGACACGAGTGGAGAGCGAGCGGAACACGAAGCGACCTAACGTCGGGGACAAGGGGCGCACCAGACGTTTTCGGCAAGCCGGAACCAGAGCCCGGGGGGTCCCGGATCGGTGGGGAATCGGCCTGCCCGAGGCGCTGCGCTGAGCGGCGGCTGCCTGGCGACGTCCACCAGACAAGCAGGGCAGGAAGCCCGATGCAACGACCGCCTGTACTAGCGTCTTTCGCACCCGGCGTGGAAGTCCCGTGGTCCCTTACGCGAGTTTCCGCAGGTCACGCCCCGTTATGGGATGATTTGACCCGTCCTGTTCCACTCCTATTCCGGGTCGTACGTGACGTAGGTCCTGTGGGGCGCCTCACCGTGAGGGGACCCTCCAGGGGCCTCGAATGTGACCTGGGCCTCGAAGTCGGCCCGCCTCGTGGCCCGTCGAAGCGCCTTCAGAAGGGTGCCGCCGACGGCCAGGGTGAGGACGACGGTGAGGGCGGCGCGGCCGAGGTCCCAGCCGAGGGAGGTCGCCAGCACGTACGCGACGAACCGCGCCACATTCTCCTGCACCGGGGCGCCCGCCTCGAAGGAGACGCCCGAGGCCGGACCGGGCACGATCGTCCACCCGTACAGGTTCATGATCGTTCCGTACGCGAACGCCGCCACGAAGCCGTACACCGACAGCATCAGCAGCTCGCCGCGGCCCCGCAGACGCTCAGGCCCGGGCAGCAGCCCCGCGCCCATGGTGAACCAGCCCATCGACAGCATCTGGAACGGCATCCAGGGCCCCACACCGCCGGTGAGCAGGGCCGACGCGAACATCGTCACCGCGCCGAGGACGAAGCCGAAGCCCGGCCCGAGCACCCGGCCGCTCAGCACCATCAGGAAGAACATCGGCTCCAGACCGGCCGTCCCCGCCCCGAGCGGCCGCAGCGCCGCCCCCACCGCGGCCAGGACCCCCAGCATCGCCACCGCCTTCGCGTCCATCCCGCTGTCGGAGATCGTCGCGACCACCACGGCGACGAGCAGGGGCAGCAGGGCGGCGAAGAGCCAGGGGGCGTCGGTGGAGTGCGAGGTGACGGCCGCCGAGGAGTCCGCGAGCAGCGGCCAGCCGAAGGCCATGACCCCGATCAGGGAGATCAGGACGAGCGCGGTGACCGAACGGGGCCCGAGCCGGAGGGGGCGGCGCGCCGAGGTGCTCACAGAGCCTCCCTGACCTGCTCGACCGTGAGCCAGGGCTGCGGGGCGAGGATCTTGGCGACCTGCGGGGAGAAGGCCGGGGAGGAGACGACGACCTCGGCCGTCGGGCCGTCCGCGACGATCTCGCCGCCCGCCAGGATCACCACCCGGTGTGCCAGTTCGGCGGCCAGCTCCACGTCGTGGGTGGCGAGCACGATGGCGTGCCCGTCGGCGGCGAGGCCGCGCAGATGCGCCACGAGACGCGCCTTGGCGGCGTAGTCCAGACCGCGGGTCGGCTCGTCGAGCAGCAGCAGCGGAGGGCGCCCGGTGAGGACGACGGCCAGGGCCAGCGCGAGGCGCTGCCCCTCCGACAGGTCGCGCGGGTGGGTGTCGTCCGCCACACCCGGCAGCAGCTCGGAGACGAGTGCCCGGCACGTACCGGGCGCGGCGCCCGCGTCCGCGTCGGCGGCGGCGCACTCGGCGGCGACCGTGTCCGCGTACAGCAGATCGCGCGGTTCCTGCGGTACGAGACCGACCTGCCGGATCAGCTCGCGCGGATCGGTCCTGTGCGGCACCCGCCCGCCCACCAGCACGCTCCCGGAGGTCGGCTCGACCATGCCGACGAGGCTGCCGAGGAGGGTGGACTTCCCGGCGCCGTTGCGGCCCATGAGGGCGACGGTCTCACCGGGGGTGACGGTGAGATGGACGCTCCGCAGCGCCTCGACGCGGCCCCGGCGGACGCCGAGCGCGTCGACGGCGACGAGGGTGTCGGTCGGCACGGCGCCGGTGACCGGGCGCCGCCGCCGGAACAAGGAGATCGCCCCACCCCGGTACCGGGAGAGGGGGGTCCCTGCGCCCCGGCCCCTCCTCGGACCGGGGGTTCCGGCCCTGGACGCCGAGGGAGCCCCGGACGCCGAGCGAGCCTCGGACGCCGAGGGGGCCCCGGTCGGCGCGGCGCCCGCGTCGCTCGGAGCGGTTGCTTTGACGGACAGGGCCGGGGCGGCCAGCGGGGGTGAGTCGACCGGCGGGGGTGAGTCGACCGGTGGCGGGGCCGCGTTCCCGGGTGTCCGGCCCGCCAGGCGCTCCCGCAGGTCCCCCGCCCCGCGCCGCGCGTCGCGGACCGTCAGCGGCAGCGGGCTCCAGCCGGCCAGACGGCCCAGGGCGACCACCGGGGGATGGACGGGGGAGACGGCCATGATGTCGGCGGGCGGCCCCATGACCCCCTCCGGCAGCAGCAGGACCTGGTCCGCGTACTGCACCACCCGCTCCAGCCGGTGCTCGGCCATCAGGACCGTCGTACCGAGGTCGTGGACCAGGCGCTGCAGCACCGCCAGGACGTCCTCCGCCGCCGCCGGGTCCAGCGCCGACGTCGGTTCGTCCAGGACCAGGACCCTCGGGTGCGGGGTCAGGACCGAACCGATCGCCACCCGCTGCTGCTGACCGCCGGAGAGCGTGGCGATCGGCCGGTCACGGAGCTCCGCGAGACCCAGCAGGTCCAGGGTCTCCTCCACCCGGCGCCGCATCACGGCCGGCGCCAGGCCCAGCGACTCCATCCCGTACGCCAGCTCGTCCTCGACCGTGTCCGTGACGAAGTGCGCCAGTGGATCCTGGCCCACCGTGCCGACCACGTCCGCCAGTTCGCGGGGCCGGTGCGTCCGCGTGTCCCGGCCGGCGACCGTCACCCGGCCCTTCAGCGTGCCGCCCGTGAAGTGCGGGACGAGCCCCGACACCGCGCCGAGCAGCGTCGACTTGCCGACCCCCGACGGGCCGACGAGGAGGACGAGTTCGCCCTCGGGGACGGTCAGGTCCACGTCCCGCAGCGTGGGCACGCCTCCCGCGTCCCCGTACGTCACCGAGACGTTCTCGAAGCGGATCACGAGACTCAGGACTCCTTGGGGACAGGGGCGACGAACGCGGGCACGAGGCCCACCAGTACGGAGAGGGCGGGCCACAGCGGCAGGTCCGGCGCCACCAGAGGTACGACCCCGGGGTGCAGCGCCTCGTACGCGGAGGTGTTCGCCGCCACCATCAACGCCGCCACCGCGACGCCGGAAGCGGCGACCAGCCACGCCCGCACGCCCCAACGGTCGGGCCGGTACCGGCTGCGTACCGCCCGGCGCCCGCCGAGACGCAGCCCGGCCATGGCCGCGAGAAGGCCGCCGACGACGAGCGGCAGCCCGTAGCGCGCGCCCTGCGCCGCCAGCAGACCGTACGATCCCGCGCAGACCCCGAGCAGCCCGCCCAGGGTCAGCGCGTTCGTCGCGCGCCGCACGGCCGCCGGAACCTGCGCCGTACGCCCGTAGCCGCGCGCGTCCATCGAGGCCGCCACCGCGATCGACCGCTCCAGCGCGCCCTCCAGGACCGGCAGGCCGATCTGGAGCACCGCCCGCACCCCGCCCGTCGGCCGCCCTCGCAGCCGCCGGGCGGTACGCAGCCGCACCACGTCCGCCACCATGTTCGGCGCGAAGGTCATCGCCACGACGACGGCGACCCCGACCTCGTACAGCGCGCCCGGCAGGGACTTGAGCAGCCGCGCCGGATTGGCGAGCGCGTTCGCCGCGCCCACGCAGATCAGCAGGGTCGCCAGCTTGGCACCGTCGTACACCGCGAAGACGATCTGCTCGGCGGTGACCCGGCCTCCGATCCGTACTCCTTGGGCCCACTCGGGCAGCGGTACCTCGGGCAGCGTGAACACCTCGTAGGTGCCCGGGATCGACGAGCCGAGGACCAGCGAGAAGACCACCCGCAGGGCGACCACGAACAGGCCCAGCTTCACGAACGCCCCGTACGAACGCGCCCATGGAGCGTCCGTACGGCGCGCCGCGACGACATATCCGGCGACCCCCACGATCAGGCCGAGGAGCAGCGGATGGGTGGTACGGGAGGCGGCCACGGCCAGGCCGAGCGCCCAGAGCCACCAGGCGCCGGCGTGCAGGGCGTTGGAGCGGTTCGCCTCGGGGGCGCGGATCATGCGCGGCTCATCCGCGGCGGCGGGCTTTCCAGACGGCGGCGCCACCGAGCAGGAGTACGGCGACCCCGCCCGCGAGGACACCGACGGAGGGCCCGCCGCGGCCACTGACGGTCGAGGCCGTCGGCCCGGTGGCGGTCTTCGGCCCGGTCGCGGACGGCGCGGACGGCCCGGTCCCCGACGGCCCGGTCCCGGACGCTGGGCCGGAAGGCAGCGTCTCCGTCCCGCTCACCTGCTCGCCGCAGCCCTTCGCCGGGTAGCCGGCGATGCCGCACAGCAGCGCCGCGCCGTCGTAGCGCAGCGGCTCGGCCACCGCCGCGAGCGCCTCCGCGCCCGTCGCGTCCTCCCGCAGCTGCGGGCAGCCGACCTTGAGGAGCTTGTCCGGCGGAGTCTCGCCCGGCGGGGCGTCCAGCGGACCACCGAAGTCGATGACGACCGCGACCCGCTTGGTGCCGGCCCTCTTCTCCGTACCGGCGCAGATCGCCGCGAAGTCGGGGGCGGCCGCGGGCTGGGAGGCGTCGCTCGCGTCCCTGCTGACGGCGAAGCGGAAGCCGATGGCGTCACCGTCGGCGGGCCGGGCGGTCGCCGGGCCCTGCGTGGCGTACGCCCACTTCCCGCCGCCGTCGCTCTCCCAGAACGACCAGTAGCGGTAGCCGTCCGCCTGCGCGGGGACGGCGGCGGCCAGGGTCAGGACGACGGCCGCCGCGACGGACGCGGAGAGGGCCGCCGCGAGGGACCGAGGACCGGACGCGGTGACGGGCCGACGTCCGGACGCGGTGACGGGCCCGGGGCCGGACCCCGTGCCGGATGCCGGGACGGACCCCGTGCCGGACGCCGGGACGGGCCGACGTCCGGACGCGGTGACGGACCGAGGACCGGACACCGCCCCGGACCCCGTGCCGGACGCCGGGGCCCGCAAGGGCCGGGCGGGCCTCACTTCTTGCGGCCGCTCATCAGGAATCCGATGCCGACGCCGACCACCATGCCGATGCCGATGATCCACCAGAGGTCGAAGGAGCCGGAGCCCTCGCCCTCGGCCTTGTCGCCCGCCGACGCCGAAGGGGCCGGCGTGGACTGCGGCGCGGGGCCGGTGGCGCTCAGCGCCTTGACGAGGTCGGCCGAACCGAAGGCGCGCGGGTCGACGCCCATCGCGTTCGCGGCGAGGATCAACTGGGCGTACGCGGCGGGACCGTTCTCCTCGGCCCAGGCGGCGGAGTTCTTCTCCAGCCAGGTCAGCGCGCCGGTCGCCTCCTTGGTGGCACCGGTCGCGGCGAGCGCCACGACCGCGTCGGCGGTGTTGCCGAAGTCGGGCCGCTCGACCGGGTCGGCGGCGCCGGGCATCGGCGGGGTGTTCAGGTGCCCGCTCTTGGCGAGCGCGCCGACCAGGTGGGAGGCGCCGTTGAGCGCGGCCCGCTCGACCGTCGGCTTGGGCAGGTCCGTGCAGGTGGGGGACTGCTGGGGCTTCACCCCGCGGGCGGTGATGCCCTTGCCGAGACCGGCGAGCGTGGCGGCCGCGGTCGCGTCGGCGTTCGCGAGCAGCTTGCCGGCCTTGTCGGGCTGGTAGGCGAACGCGCCCGCCCCGTCCTTGGCGGAGCAGGGCACGGCGAAGCCGAGCAGTGCGTCGTACGGGGTCCTGCCCTCGGCGGACTTCACCTCACCCGGCTTCTGCCCCAGTGCGGCGAGCGTGCTGATCACGAGGGAGGTCGAGTTGGCGTCGCTGGGGCTGCCGGGATTGTAGCCCCAGCCGCCGTCCTTGTTCTGAACGCCCTTCAGCCAGCCCGCACCGGCCTTGACGGCATGGGACACGGCCTCGGGGTCGGCGCTCTCCGGCTTGACCGCGGCGAGGGCGTGCACGGCGACGGCGGTGGCGTTCGTGTCCAGCATGGTGGCCGGGTCGCAGGGCTTGGCGGGGTCAGGCCGGTACGAGGTGAAGGCGCCGCTCTCGCACTGCTGCCGCTGCAGCCAGGTCACGGCCTGCTCGGCGGGCTGCACACCGCTCACCCGCTGGGCGATGAAGGCGAGCGACTGGCGCCAGACGCCGTCGTACGTCGGGTCCTTGGTGCCGTACAGCCCGGAGGGGATCACGGGCGCCGGGGTGGCCGAAGGGGAGGGCGCGGCGGAGGCGGTCGGGGCCAGTGCCGCGCAGAGCACTGCGGCGGCTGCGAACGCGGCGGCGCCGCGGCGGACGGTGGTCATGCGTGCTGGTGGCCTCTCCTGCGGCCGGGCACCGGCACGCTCAAGGCACCAGGCTCGGCTCCGTATTCCTCGACGGCGCCGGCGGTCACGTCCCGGGCGGGGCATTCCGACTCGCCACCCGAAGGTGGCTCACGGTTGCGGGTCAGTGCCGGATTTCCACCGGCTTCCCCCCGTACGGGTGTGATGACGACTCGCACACTCTACCGGCCCGTAGGCGGGCCGCCCCGGGGATGGGAGCGGCGTCACACCCGCCCGGCACGCCGCTGCGCCGGCCCTCGGACCGCTTCCTCACTCCGCCCGCTCCCTGCCCGCTCCCCGCCCTCGCTCCGCCCGCTTGTCGCGCGCGCCTCCCGCACCCCGCCCGCCTCACACCGCCACGTACGTCACCGGATCCGTGCCCGCCATCGCCTCCGCGCGTCCCTGTTTCACCAGTCGGCGCACATGGGCCTCGGCCTCGCTCACAGCGATGTTCCGTGAGCCGTACGGGATCTGCTCCCAGGGTCTGTTCCACTCCATCCGCTCGGCGAGCTGCCAGGGGGTGAGCGGGTTCGCGAGGAGGGCGAGGAGGCCGGCCAGCCGTTCCTCGTGGTGGTCGAGCAGTTCCCGTACCCGGCCGGCCCCGTCCGTGAAGGGGTGCTGGTGGGCCGGGAGCACCTCCGCGACGCCGAGCCGGCCGACCCGCTCCAGCGAGTCCAGATAGTCACCGAGGGGGTCGGTGACGGTGGCGTCGTCGGGGTCCTCGTAGAGGCCGATGTGCGGGGAGATCCCGGGCAGCAGATGGTCGCCCGAGAAGAGGCGCCCGTGGCCGGGCAGTCGGGCGGGATGCTCCTCCTCCAGGTGGAGGCAGACATGGCCCGGCGTGTGGCCGGGCGTCCAGATCGCGCGCAGCCGGCGCCCCGCGAGGTCGAGGAGCTCCCCGGGGACGATCTCGCGGTCGGGGAGGGCCGAGCGCAGCCCCGGAAGCGTGCGCATCCGGCCCGAGGAGCGGGCGGCGCGGAGCGGTGCGGTGTGCTCCTCGGGGGCGCCGACGGCGGCCAGTTTGCGGGCGAGGTAGTCGAGCCAGGCGCCGGGTTCGGACGCCCGGGTGCGGCGGACGACGGCGGTGTCGGCGGCGTGCATCGCGATCCAGGCCCCGGACTCCTCCCGTACGCGGCCGGACAGGCCGTGGTGGTCGGGGTGGTGGTGGGTGATCACGACGCCGTGCACGTCGCCGACGGGGATGCCGAGCGCGCCGAGCCCTCCGGCCAGCTCGTTCCAGGACGCCGGGTCGTCCCAGCCGGTGTCGATCAGCACGGGGCCGCGGTCGGTGTCGAGGACGTGGACGAGGGTGTGCCCGAGCGGGTTGTCCGGAATGGGCACCCGAAGGGACCAGACGCCTCCGCCGTGGTCGGTCACCTGGCTCATGGGGCCTCATCTCTTCGCGACGGCGCGGCGCTCGCTCGACCATTGCCCACTATAACTAGAACTGACGAGGCGTCAGAGTGGCCAGCGTGAATCACCTACGGGCCGTCGCTGATCAGCAGTTGGGCCGTCGTGGTTGGTCGTTGTCGGCCGTCACCGGGCCCCCTGGACGGCCCAGGGACGGCCCAGCCATCGCTCCCCGCAAGCCGCGCACTGGCGCTCTCACTCCTCGTCGCTGCGCTCCAGAACCAAATCGACGGAACCTTCCTCCACTCCGTTGCCGTTTTCGAGGTGCAGGTGGGCTCCGTCGGGAACACCGTCGCCGGCCAGCGCGAGCAGCTGCCCAGCAAGCGTCCCGAGGCCCGCGGCATTCGCCTCAATGACCACCTCTCGCCCGAGGGCCCGGACCTCGATGCGGGCGTCCTCGTCCCACTCGAAGACCAGACTGGCACCGTCCACCACGGCCGTGACGCGGGTGCTCTCCGTCGGGGCACTGCTGAATTCAGGGTTGATGATGACCATGATGATGCTGGCGGACACGGCTCCGGAGGCCGCTTCGCTCCTCAACAAGATGGCTGGCCAGGGCTTCGTGGCTCATTGAGCGAGCATCATCCGTCCACGGGTAGTCCTCAGGAGCTCACTGCCGCTTGGTGCCTACGGCCTCGCCGATCGAGCTGGTGATCACCAAAAAATTCGCCGCGCGATCGGATCTTGCAGGCATCGGCGGGTGTGAGAGTGAGCGGTTCGCTGGCAGGTGCTAGTTGTGCTGGCCAAATGGAGCAACACAGCAGACCGACGACTCTGATCTCAGAGAGAGTAGGTGTGTGAACGAAACGGATGCGAGGTCGGCGGAATCTCGAAGAGCGCGATTCGACAATGTGCACAAGTGGGCTGCCACGCTAGCCGCTATTGTCGCGCTTGCTTTCTCGATCTACAACTTCGCTGAATTCCAAAAGAAGCCCAGAATCGATGTGTCACTTCCCCACCTGTTGCGGACTGGACCGGTAGACAACGGAACCGTTTTCCAGATTCAGCCGACGGTATCCACCAGGTTCAAGACCCAGGATGTCGAGGTGATCCGTGATGCACGTCTGCAATTGACTCCCGTCGGCTCGATTTCGTCTGCAAAGAAGCCAATTTTCTACTGGCATGAAACTGGGACATACGTATACGATTTCGATTCGGACCAGGTCAACTATAGCTGGAGCAGTGATCCCGCCCCATTTATCGTCAGCCAGGACAAACCCCAGCAGCCCACTCTCGTGTTCTGGGCTGACAGCTGGACCTTCCAACCCGGCCAGTATGAGGGATCGCTTCAGTTGAGCCGGTCGGGGAATCGTGATCCTTTGACCAACAAATTCTGCCTGATCGTTTCAAAGAAGGCCATCGATGAAATTCACGGTGCAGATCAACGACAGATCTTCTTTTTTCGCGATGACCTGCCTAAGTTCCACTCCTCGAACAAATCTCCAGACTGCTACCGGAGGGAAACGGATTAAGTGCTCCTCTCGGTCAGCGGTTCTCCGGGCCCGCTAGAGGGCGCCTGGCCTTAAACCCTCGATGCGAACTACCGGCGGGGCGGTCGCTGAGGTCTGGCAGGCTGGCGACTCGGCCCTCGGGTGTCAGCTTAAGGTCGACCGCGGTCGCCGTGGCTGCTCTACTCCGCTGCTGTACAGCTTCCGGCGTGCCGATCGCTGCTTTATAAGTTCGCCCGGCCACGCCCCCGTCCTCGCAGCCATGCGCACAGTCAAGTGTCGCCCTGGGCGCTGAAGAGCGCACATGGCCGCTTAGGTGCACCAACGTTGCCGTCACAGATTGCCGTCAGCTCAGCAAAGGGCCTCAGTGCTTAAGAGTGTTCCAAGCCCGACTGCGGGCACTGATCGCTACACGACGGAGCGGCGCTGCCAGATCCGCCGACGCCGCTCCGGAGTTACGTCTTGCAGCGTCTGAAGGTAACCACGAGTCATGTCGATGAAATGTCAACTGTGTGCGGCAAGGCCTCCATTCGAGCAAAGAAGATCCGCCGCAGCTCGTCCCGGTCCCCGTCCAGCGTCTCTATGGCGTCATCCCACGCAATCAGGTCGTGAGCGACCCCAGACGCGACGGAGCTGAAGCTCTCAGCCGTTTCGGCTTCCAACGGCGTGACAGACAGACCGAGGAGAGCGCCCTTAGCCTCGATCTTTCGCGAGGGTCCGCAGACGGAGTCGGTGGCCCCTTTCGCTTTCCGGAGCTGATGATGGGCAGGCCGGCGGCCCCGTTGTCGCGTCGGGTGGGCGCCGGGTTCCACTGCCCGGGCGGGTGCTGTTGTCGTCGGGGCGGTGGAAAGTTGCTGATCAGCCGGGGGTGGCCAGGAGCGCGAGCCGTTCGAGGGCGGCGGTGATCTCGCCGGTCCAGGGCCAGTGCTGGGCAAGGCGGAGAATCCTGGGTCGGCCGGTGGTGACGAGTTGAGCGGCCGCGGAGAACAGGCGGAATCGCAGGCGGCGGGGTTCCCAGAGTCGGGCCTTGCCGGTGAGGGCGAGCATGGGCATCCAGGCGAGCAGGTCAAGGGCGATCTGGACGATCTCGAGCCAGACCTTGTTCTGGGCTGTTGTGCGCAGCGGCAGGTTACGCAGGCCGGTGGAGCGGGCGGCCCGGATCCGGTCCTCGGTCCGGGCCCGCAGCCGGTGACGGAGCTCGAGGGCGGCGATCGGCCGGTCAGGGGTGTTGGTCGCGAAGCATGTGATCCGCATGCCGTCCGCGTCCGTGATTCTCAACTGGTCGCCAGGATGGGGCCGTTCCTTTCGGACGATCAGTCGCATGCCCTTGGGTCAGCCGTGAAGCAGCTTGCCGGTGAGCTCGGCGACCCAGGCCCCGTCACGGGCCTCACCGTCGGTCTCGACGGCCCGGGGTCCAGGCTGAGGCGGGGACCTTCAGCACGTGTTCATGGATCGCTTCAGTGATCACCATGCCGACCGAGTAGGACAGCCACCGTCCTCGCCTGGCGAGCCAGGACACGAAGTCCTGGGTGCAGCCGGCGGAGTCCGTGCGGATCAGGGTCTGCCGCCCCCGCCGGTGGTGCTTCGGCAGTTGAGCCAGGGCAAGTTGGGCGGTGGCGATGTGGTCGGCGGCCGTGTTCGAGCCCGCGTTTCCCGGCCTGAGGAGGGCGGCAACGGGCTCACCGGTTCCGCCCGGTCCATGGTCGACGAAGACCGTCAACGGGTGATGGCCGTAGGTCTTCTTCCAGGTCGCGGCCGCGTCCTCCTTGTCGGAGTGGGCGATCACGAGGGCGCCGTCGACATCGACCGTGACCTGGCCGTCGGCGCCTGGGGCGTTCTGCCGGCCAACGACCAGGCACGCTGGCGGACTTCGGAGCGTGCGGACCGGATGGCCTGCAGGGCTTTCTCGCCGGAGGCGGCGAGGGTGTCGATCAGGCGGGAGATGGTCGGGTCGGAGGCGACCGGGCCGAAGACGGCCGGCTCACACCGCAGCATCGCGACGTCCGCGAGGCAGTCCCCGCCCAGTGCGACCGCCAGGGCGACGTCCACAGCCCGGCTCCCCCGCTACGGGTAGACGTAAACCACGGTGGCATCGTCATGGGGCTTGCTGCGTGGCCAACGGATCAGGGCGCTGTCGGACAGTTCAGCGTCGCGAACGCGGCCGATCAACGACTAGGCCCCTGCTCCTCAAGGACATCAAGGAACGCCGATCTCCCGAAACCCCTGCCGCGCCGCCTCCGTTAAGGCGCCGGCCCCGACGCCGAGCAGGGTCCGCCCCTGGACAGCCGAGCACGTCTTCGCCGTTCGGCAGGCGCTCCCGGCCCACTGCCGTGCCATGGCCGACCTGGGCGGCGGCTGCGGACTGCGACAAGGGGAGATTTTCGGACTGTCCGTGGATGAAGTCGGCTTCCTCGCCAGCTGGTTGTACGTCGGATTCCAGGTGAAGCTCATCGTTGGTCGACCCGTCTTCGCCCCGCCGAAGCGCGGCAAGGTGCGTGACGTCCCCCGCCGGAGCATGTGAGCCGTGCGCCGGCTGCCCACATGAAGGCGTTCCCCCCTCAGGAAACCAAGCGCCTGATGTTCACCACTGAGGAGGGCAAGGCCGTCGGTCGGCACTACTTCAACACGGTGACGCGGAAGCCCGCTCCGGTGGTCGCTGGTTTCATCCCGGAGCCCGAACCGGGGGAGAGGCCCCAGGAGTCGCGCGAGGACGGCATGCACGCCCTCAGGCACTTCTACGCCTCAGTGCTCCTGGACGCCGGCGAGAACATCAAGGCGCTGAGCGGCTACCTCGGTCACGTCGCCCCGGGCTTCACGCTGAGGGTCTACACGCACCTCATGCCGAGCAGCGAGAGCCGGACTCGTAAGGCCGTCGACGACATGTATCGAGCGGTCGGCGGAGCGCCGGACGGCCCAGAGGCGGCCCAGGCGGCATGATCACGGCCCCCACCGGTGGTAAATCTGCTGGTGGGGGCCCATTTGGCCCTACGTCTGGCCAAGTATAACTAGAACTGGTATCAGTTCTGAAACACAGTCAGATAACGTCGCGGGTTCCTGGAGGCAGTCGGTCATGACCGAGCTTGTGGAGCACGGAAAGCTGTACATCGGCGGGGCGTTGACCGATCCGCTCGGCGCAGGCGTCATCGAGGTGGTCTCGCCCCACACCGAGGAGGTCATCGGCCGTGTGCCGCACGCCTCCGAGGCCGATGTCGACCGGGCCGTCGCCGCCGCCCGTGAGGCCTTCGACCACGGGCCCTGGCCCCGGATGAGCGTCGAGGAGCGGATCGAGGTCGTCTCGCGGATCAAGGACGCCGTGGCCGTGCGCCACGAGGAGATCGCCCGCTCGATCAGCGCGCAGAACGGCTCCCCGTACTCCTGGAGCGTCCTCGCCCAGGCGCTCGGCGCGATGATGGTCTGGGACGCGGCCATCACCGTCGCGCGCGACTTTCCCTACGAGGGGCAGCGCGCCGGTGTCCTCGGGCCGATCCTGGTGCGGCGCGAGCCGGTGGGGGTGGTCGCGGCGGTCGTGCCGTGGAACGTGCCTCAGTTCACCGCCGCCGCCAAGCTCGGGCCCGCGCTCCTCGCCGGCTGCACGGTGGTCCTCAAGCCCTCGCCCGAGACCCCGCTCGACGCGTACATCCTCGCCGAGATCGCGACCGAGGCCGGGCTCCCCGAGGGCGTTCTGTCGATCCTGCCCGCCGACCGCGAGGTCAGCGAGTACCTGGTGGGGCACCCCGGGGTGGACAAGGTGTCCTTCACCGGATCGGTCGCGGCCGGAAAGCGCGTGATGGAGGTCGCCTCCCGCAACCTCACCCGTGTCACCCTCGAACTCGGCGGCAAGTCCGCGGCCGTGATCCTGCCCGACGCCGACCTGGAGACGGCCGTCGCCGGGATCGTCCCGGCCGCCTGGATGAACAACGGCCAGGCGTGCGTCGCCCAGACACGTATCCTCGCGCCGCGCAGCCGGTACGAGGAGATCGCCGAGGCGTTCGCGGCGGCCGCCGGAGCGCTGGTGGTCGGCGACCCGCTCGATCCCGCGACCCAGGTCGGCCCCCTGGTGGCCCGGCGTCAGCGGGAGCGTTCGCTCGACTACATCCGGATCGGCCAGGAGGAGGGCGCCAAGGTCCTCGCGGGCGGCGGCCGGCCGGCCGGCCTGGAGCGCGGCTGGTACGTCGAACCCACCCTCTTCGGGGAGGTCGACAACACCATGCGCATCGCCCGCGAGGAGATCTTCGGGCCGGTCATCTGCCTCCTTCCGTACGGGGAGGAGAGCGAGGCCCTCGCGCTCGCCGACGACTCCGACTACGGGCTGAGCGGCAGCGTCTGGACCGGCGACGTGGAGCACGGCATCGACTTCGCCCGGCAGGTGCGGACGGGCACCTTCAACGTCAACACCTTCAGCCTGGACATGCTCGGCCCGTTCGGCGGCTACAAGAACTCGGGTCTTGGGCGGGAGTTCGGCCCCGAGGGCTTCGGCGAGTACCTGGAGCACAAGATGATCCACCTGCCGGCCGGGTACGAGGGGCCGGGTGGCGCGTGATGGGTGACCGCTGGCATGTGGAGGTCGACCGGGGGGTGTGCATCGGCTCCGGCATGTGCGTCAACCACGCCCCGGACGGCTTCCGGCTCGACACCGCCCGCCAGTCGCACCCCAGTCGGCCGGAGGCGGACGCGAACGAGAGGGTGCTCGCGGCGGCCGAGGGATGCCCGGTGGAAGCGATCCTGATCACGCTCCTCGACAGCGGGGAGCCCGTCTTCCCTCCCGAGGAGTGACCTCCCTCGGAGGGCGTGTGCGCGCCACGGAGGCGTTCCCACGTGCAAAACTACTCCCTTGATCACGGGGCAACGGGCCCGCGTGCGCCCGGATTTGGGAGAGTTGTGCGCAAGGCGAAGTGGGTGGCCGCGGCCGCCGGTGTGGTGTTGCTGGTCGCGGGCTGCGGCAGCGAGGGCGGCTCGGGCAAGCGCGACGGCGGCTCGTCCGCCGGTTCCTCGGCCGGCTCCACCGCCGGTGGCGGTTCGGAGGCGGGCGGCGGCGACAGCCCGGACGCCGCCGCGGTGGAGAAGGAGATCGAGGCCGCGGCCACGGCGGCGGGCTTCGTGCAGGACGCCTCGGGCGAGGACGTCCCGGCGGAGCTGAAGGACTGCATGGTGTCCTGGACGGCCGACGCGGAGAAGGCGGCCGACCCGAAGAAGTCCTACGACGCCACGGTGAAGACCCTGTCCGGCGGCGGCTGGAAGGAGGGCCAGAGCACGGAGCAGTCCGGGTCCACGATCAAGACGCTGAACAAGGGCACCTGGTCGCTGAAGGCCAGCAGCCACGGCGCCGCCGGATTCTCGATCGTGATGTTCATCGGTACGGACAAGACCGCGAAGTGCGAGGCGCTGTTCAGGGCCGACCTGGAGAAGAACAAGAAGCCCTGACGGGGCGCTCAGACCCGCCCGCGTCCCTCCGGGACCGCGGGCGCGGTCGGCCCGCCGGGCCCGCCCGGCCCGTTCGCCGCCGTCAGATCGATCAGCCGGCAGACGGTCTCGATGTCGATCTTCACCTGAGCGATCGAGGCCCGCCCCGACAGCCAGGTGATGAGGGCCGAGTGCCAGGTGTGCTCGATCACCCGCACCGCGGACAGCTGCTGCGGCGTCGGGTGCTCCAGACCCATCGCGTCCAGGATGATCGCCGTCGTCAGCCGCGAGACCGTGTCCACCTCGGGGCTCACGCTCCGGTCCGCGAACGTCAGCGCCCGCACCATCGCGTCCGCGAGCTGCGGCTCCCGCTGGAGCGCCCGGAACGCCCGCATCAGCGTCTCGGCGACGCGCTCCGCCGCGTTGTCGCCCGCCGGCGGGCGCTTGCGCAGCGTCGTGTGCATGTGCTGCAGCTGGTCCTGCATCGTCGCGACCAGCAGATGGATCTTGGAGGGGAAGTAGCGGTAGAGCGTGCCCAGGGCCACCCCGGCCGCCTCGGCGACCTCGCGCATCTGTACGGCGTCGAAACCGCCCCGCCCGGCCAGCTGCGCGCTGGCGTGCAGGATGCGGCGGCGACGCGCCTCCTGGCGCTCTGTCAGGGGCGGCGAGGCCGGTCTGTCTTCCGCGGTCATGAGGTCCCGTTCCGTGCGGTGGAGGAGCGACAGTATGGCGAGGCGACCGTCGTGGCGCGAATCACCTGATCCGGCTCTTACGGCGGGGCTACCTGCCGGTAGATTCAGTGCTCCTTGAACGATCAAGAACGATCAAGTCTGAAACTTGTTCTAGATTAGCGCGAGCGGTTACGCTCCCGCGAAACGCAAGCTCGAAGGGGGCCGCGAGTGACCGCTGAGGCCATAGAAGCAGGCCCCCGCCAGGGCGCCGCCCCGGCCGCCCCCGCGGACGGTGACCGTCCGTTGCGGATCGCTCTCCTCACGTACAAGGGGAACCCGTTCTGCGGCGGCCAGGGCGTCTACGTACGCCATCTCTCCCGCGAACTCGCCCGCCTCGGCCACCGGGTCGAGGTCGTCGGCTCGCAGCCGTACCCCACCCTGGACGAAGGCGTTCCGCTCACCGAGCTCGCCAGCCTCGACCTCTACCGCTCGCCCGACCCGTTCCGTACGCCGGGGCGCGACGAGTACCGGGACTGGATCGACGCCCTCGAGGTCGCCACGATGTGGACCGGCGGCTTCCCCGAACCCCTCACCTTCTCCCTGCGGGCCCGGCGCATGCTCGCCGCCCGCCGCGGCGACTTCGACGTCGTCCACGACAACCAGACGCTGGGCTACGGCCTCCTCGGAGACCTCGGCGCGCCGCTCGTCACCACGATCCACCACCCCATCACCGTCGACCGGCAGCTCGAACTCGACGCGGCCGCCGACTGGAAGCGCCGCGCCTCGGTACGCCGCTGGTACGCCTTCACCCGGATGCAGAAGCGGGTCGCCCGCCGCCTGCCGTCGGTCCTGACCGTCTCCGGCACCTCCCGGCAGGAGATCGTCGACCACCTCGGCGTACGAGACGACCGCATCCGCGTCGTCCACATCGGCGCCGACACCGACCTCTGGTCACCGGACCCGGCCGTCGCCGAGATCCCCGGCCGGATCGTCACCACCTCCAGCGCCGACGTCCCTCTCAAGGGCCTGATCCACCTCGTCGAGGCCCTCGCCAAGCTCCGCACCGAGAACCCGGCGGCGCACCTCGTCGTCGTCGGCAGGCGCGCCGAGGACGGCCCCGTCGCGCAGGCCATCGAGCGGTACGGACTCCAGGACGCGGTCGAGTTCGTCAAGGGCATCTCGGACGCGGAGCTCGTCGACCTCGTGCGCTCCGCCCAGGTCGCCTGCGTACCGTCCTTGTACGAAGGGTTCTCGCTGCCCGCCGCAGAGGCCATGGCGACCGGGACCCCGCTCGTCGCCACCACCGGCGGCGCCATCCCCGAGGTCGCCGGTGCCGACGGCGAGACCTGCCTGGCCGTGCCCCCCGGCGACGCGGGCGCGCTCGCCTCGGCCCTCGCCCGGCTGCTCGGCGACCCGGACCTGCGCACCCGGCTCGGTGCCGCGGGACGCGCACGGGTTCTGGCCAACTTCACCTGGGCCAGGGCGGCCCAGGGGACGGCCGAGCTCTACCGCGAGGCCATCGCCCGCCAGGCAGCCGGCCCAGGAGTCCGTCAGGCAGCCGGCCAGGGAGCCCGTCAAGGCGCCCGCCAGGCAGCCGGTCATGGAGCCCGTCGAGGAACCCCCGGGTGACGGCCGGGTCCACCCCTCCCTGCCACCCCCACCCCCGTACCGCCACCCCTCCGGAAGGGCAGACCCCGTGCTGACCGTCGACTTCACCCGCTTCCCGCTCGCCCCCGGCGACCGCGTGCTCGATCTGGGCTGCGGTGCGGGCCGGCACGCCTTCGAGTGCTACCGGCGCGGCGCCCAGGTCGTGGCCCTCGACCAGAACGGCGAGGAGATCCGCGAGGTCGCCAAGTGGTTCGCGGCGATGAAGGAGGCCGGCGAGGCCCCGGCCGGCGCGACCGCGACCGCGATGGAGGGCGACGCGCTCAACCTGCCCTTCCCCGACGAGTCCTTCGACGTCGTGATCATCTCCGAGGTGATGGAGCACATCCCCGACGACAAGGGTGTGCTCGCCGAGATGGTCCGGGTCCTCAAGCCCGGTGGCCGGATCGCCATCACCGTCCCGCGCTACGGCCCCGAGAAGGTCTGCTGGGCGCTCTCCGACGCCTACCACGAGGTCGAGGGCGGCCACATCCGCATCTACAAGGCCGACGAGCTCCTCGCCAAGATCCGCCAGGCGGGCCTCAAGCCGTACGGCACCCACCACGCCCACGCTCTGCACTCGCCCTACTGGTGGCTGAAGTGCGCCTTCGGCGTCGACAACGACAAGGCCCTGCCGGTACGGGCGTACCACAAGCTCCTGGTCTGGGACATCATGAAGAAGCCCGCCCTGACCCGGGTCGCCGAGCAGCTGCTCAACCCGGTCGTCGGCAAGAGTTTCGTGGCGTACGCGACCAAGCCCCACCTGCCGAAGGCCGACGCCAAGTGACCTCTCCGGAGCGGATCGCCGAGCACCTGGTCCTGCCCGGCGTCCTCACCGCCGAGGAGGCCGCCGAGACCGTCGCCGGGATACTCGCCGTCCAGCGCGAGGACGGCGCCATCCCCTGGTTCCGCGGCCACCACCTCGACCCGTGGGACCACATCGAGGCCGCCATGGCCCTGGACACGGCCGGTGAACGCGCGGCGGCGACCCGGGCCTACGAGTGGCTGGCGCGGCACCAGAACCTCGACGGCTCCTGGTACGCGGCCTATCACGACGGCGACCCGTCGGACGTCACCGACCGGGGCCGGGAGACCAACTTCGTCGCGTACGTCGCCGTCGGTGTCTGGCACCACTACCTCTCCACCGGCGACGACGCCTTCCTCGACCGGATGTGGCCCATGGTCTACGCCGCCGTCGAGTTCGTGCTCGCCCTGCAGCAGCCGGGCGGCCAGATCGGCTGGAAGCGCGAGGAGGACGGGACACCGGTCGCCGACGCGCTGCTGACCGGCAGTTCGTCGATCCACCAGGCGCTGCGCTGCGCCCTCGCCATCGCCGAGGAACGCGAGGAGCCCCAGCCCGACTGGGAGCTGGCGGCGGGCGCTCTCGGCCATGCGATCCGCAGCCACCCCGAACGCTTCCTCGACAAGTCCCGCTACTCCATGGACTGGTACTACCCGGTCCTCGGCGGCGCTCTGACGGGAGCCGCGGCCACCGCCCGGATCGACGCGGGCTGGGACGACTTCGTCGTCCCCGGGCTCGGCGTGCGCTGCGTCCTGCCCAACCCGTGGGTGACGGGCGGCGAGAGCTGCGAACTCGCCCTCGCCCTCTGGGTGACGGGGGAGTCGGACCGGGCCCTGGAGATCCTGCAGTCCATCCAGCACCTGCGCGCCGAGAACGGCATGTACTGGACCGGCTACGTCTTCGAGGGCAGCACGGCCGTGTGGCCCGAGGAGCTCACCACCTGGACGGCGGGCTCGCTCCTCCTCGCCGTGGCGGCGCTGGGCGGCGATGAGGCGACCGGGGCGGTGTTCGGGGGCGAACGACTGCCGAGGGGCCTGGAACCGGACTGCTGCGGCGCCTGACGTCCCGGGCGTTCGGGCGCCCCGGCTTCAGGGGCGGACGTCAGTGGCGGCGCAGCAGGCGGCCCGCCACCATGTGGCCGACGACGAGATACACCACGGCGGCGAGACCGTAGCCGGCCACCACCCGTGCCCATGCCTCGTCGAAGGTGAACAGGTCGTGCGACCAGCCCGCCAGCCAGCTCGCCAGGTCCCGGATGAACTCCACGAACCCGTTGGCCCGGTTGGCGTCCAGCAGGTACATCAGGATCCAGAGACCGATGATCGCGGCCATGACATCGGCGACGACGCTGATCACCCTCGCCGCTTGCGTGGTGTTACTCCGTCCGGAAGTCATGCAGCCCGTGTTACCGCGCGTTGCCGTTCGAAACCCGTTCGGAGTCGCCCGGGTGGCGGAGTGTCGGACCGGGGGTGAGGCTGGCGCCAAGTCCCCCAGAAAGGTCCCGCCGTGCCCACATCCGCCCCGATACGTCTGCGCCGCGCCGTCGTGGCCCTGTTCCTGTCCTGCGCGCTCCTCGCGACCACGGCCGCGTGCGGCGGTGACGACGAGGGGAGCGCGAGCGGCAGCGCGACCCCGACGAGCACGAGCTCCTTCGAGCAGCAGCGGCTCGCCAAGACCCGGTTCGTGGCCAACGCGGGGCTCGCGGCCGGCGCCACGTACCAGTGGATCGTCAAGCCGTACCGCGAGGGCAAGTTCAAGAAGGGTGCGGACGGCCGGACGTTCGCCCTGGTGAAGGCGGGTCTCGCGGGCACATTCGCGTACAACCGGCTCAAGGCGGCGGTGAACAACGCCAAGGGCGACGCGCTGCTCTCGAAGGCGGTGGCGCCGCTGACGGCGGGCATCGACTCGCTGAAGGAGCTCGGTACGAAGCTGAGGAAGGGCGAGGCGAGCGAGGCCGACGTCGGCGCCTTCGAGAACGTCATCAACAAGGTGAAGGACGCGGGCAGGAGCGCGGGCGCCGAGGTGACCGACAAGGTGCCGACGACCTCCCAGCTCGGCGGCTGAGCGGTCGGCCGGGGCGGGGTCGGCCGGGGGCGGTCCGGCCGCCCCCGGCCGACGGGCGCTGTGTGCCGCGCTCCGCGCCGGCTCAGGCGGCGGTGGGGTTCCAGCCGCCGAGCCAGTCCGCGACCTCCTGCTCCGCGGCCTGGGCGTCGGTGAGCTGCGGTCGGTCTCCGCTCGCCGTACCCGAGCCCGGACCGGTGTTGCGGTACTCGGCGAACCGGTCGTCCTTCCACGAGAAGCCGCCCATGTCGGTCCAGGGGGTGGCCTTGATCGCGGAGCTGAGCGTGCTGTTGCGGACCGTGGCCTGCGGGTCGACGGTCGTGTCGCCGCCGGGGTGCCAGTTGCGGCCGAGGAAGAAGCTGCCCGCCGGCACGTCGCCGTTCACGGTGGAGCGGTTGATCAGGATGCCCTTGCGGTTCGCGGGGGTGCTCGGCGCGGTGATGTAGCCGGCCGAGGTGCCGTTCCACCGCTTCTTGAGGGTGATGACCGACTTGTCGATGACGACGGTCGCCCGGCCGAAGACGAAGTCGACGTTGCCGGTGATGTACGAGTTGGTGACATGGACGCGGCCGGGCTTGTCCTTGGCGGCGGTCTCCAGCTCCAGGGTGTCCTGGTCGCCGTTGACGATCACCCCGTCCAGGACGATCCTGTCGGCGGACGTCAGCAGGGCCACCGCCTGGTTGGCGATGTCCTGGTGGCTCGCCTCGTCGAAGTCGTTGGTGACCGTCAGATTGCGGACCTGCGAGTCGTCGGACTGGACGGAGACGGTGGCGCTGCCCGGCGTGCCGTACGTCCCGGAGCCGTCCGGCTTCTGCATCCCGGCCGCGTTGCCGTAGACGATGACCGTGTCCTTGCGGCTGCTGCCCGCGCCCTGGATCGTGACGTGCGGCTTGTTCGCCGGGACCTTGACCGTCTCGCGGTACGTGCCCGGCTTCACGGAGATCACGACCCGCGAGGGGGTGTTCGCGGGGACGGCGTCGACAGCCGCCTGGACGGTCCGGTACTGGCCGGAGCCGTCCTTGGCGACGGTCAGGGTGGCCGCGGCGGCGGCCGTGGTCGCGGCGCTGGACGGCGTGCCGACGGAACCGCGCGGCCCCGCACCGGACTTGAGCAGGCCCGGCACATCGGCCGTCCCGTCGAGCGTGTAGCCGTAGTACGCCTTCGGGTCGAAGGCGGTGCCACCGCTCTCGTTGCGCCCCCTGGTGCCGACGAAGGTGTTGCCCTTCTGGACGATGCTCGCCGTCGCGTCCTTGATGACGGGGTTGTTCACGCCCTGGAAGTAGCTGTTCTCCAGGAGCATCCTGGTCGCGCCACGGGCGTAGTTGCCGTACGAGGACGTGATGGCGGTGCCCGGGTCGTCCTGGAGGTGGTTGTTGTAGAGGTGCGCGTGCGCCGCGTTGTCGGTGGACGGGTTGCGCTGTTCGGTCTCGCGGATCCAGTTGTGGTGGATCGTGATGTCGGTGACGACGTTTGTGGTCCAGCCGATGCCGAACGCCTTGTTGTCGTTGCTCAGCCTGTTCCAGGACACCGTCACATAGGTGCTGTCCTTGCGGACGTCGATGAGCCCGTCGGCCATGTTGCGCAGATCGTTGTGGTCGATCCAGACGTGATGGGCTCCGTCCATCTGGACGGCGTCGAAGTCGTGCTCCTTGTCGTTCCAGACTCCCTGATAGGCGTCCCGGATCGTCAGATTCCGGATGATCACGTTGTGCACGCCCTGGCCGAGGAAGAAGCCGCCGCCGACGATGTGCCCGGACGTCCCCGCGCCCACGATCGTCTTGTCGGAGGTGACCTTGATCTCCTTGCCCACCGGGTTCATGGTGATCGCCGCGGCGACCACGATGACGTACGGCTCCGGGGCCGTCGCGTACTTCTCCAGGTCGGCGAGGGTCTTCACGGTGACGATCCGGCCGTCCCGGCCCCCGTAGGTGCCCTTCTGGCCCAGGGCGTCGACCGACGCGAAGCCGTCGGCGACGTCGGTGGCCCAGGCCGGGGCGGTGGCGGCCCAGGCCGGGACGGTGGTGGCCGAGGCGGGGACGGTGGCGGCCGACGCCCTCGGCCCGGCGTCCTCGCCGAAGACGCCGAAGGCGGCGCCGTAGGCCATGACCCCTGCGGCGCTCAGGGCCAGGGGGACGCCGACGATCAGGGCCGTCCTCCGTCTGCGGTGTCGGGCCTTGGTGCGGTTCTCGCTCACGGTCGTTTCCGTTCCTGTGGGGGATGGTTCGTCCCCCTGTCGCCGCCGAACGGAAGGAGGTTGCCGCCGGGCCGGACGACCAGCCCTCACCCGGGCCGGCGGCGCGGTGGTCACCGGGGGCTGTCGCTCCTGGCGGTCGGCGCCGCTGTCGTGACGTGACACACCGGTCCGCGTTTTTTTGACGCGCGCCAGTCGCCCGGAGGACGCTCCGGACATGCCTCAGACAGAGAACTCCCGGAGTGTGCTCCTCGAAGCGCGCTCGGCCGTGGTGATTTCCGCCGAGCCGCATGCTGTCTATTCCGTCGTCAGTGATCTCCCTCGCAGCGGTGAGTGGAGCCCGGAATGCCTCGGAGGCGAGTGGATCTCCGGCGAGCCGGGCGCGGTCGGATCCGTCTTCCGGGGCGAGAACCAGCGCGCCGCCGAGGTCGTGGCCTGGGCTCCCGTGGTGCGAGGGACCTGGCACACGGAGGCCGAAGTCGTCGCGGCGGAACCCGGAGTGACGTTTCGGTGGTCGATGCGGAACAGTTCCGGAGAACGCCAGGACAGCGTTTGGGGATTCGACGTCGAACCGTCCGGGTCCGGCTGCCTTCTGACCCATCATTTCCGTATGGGGAACCCCACCGAGGGAATCAAGGGAATCACCGCGGAAATGGACGAGGCCACTCGGGCGCGTTTCTTCGCGGAATGGCAGACGAAGGTGGCCGGCGACCTCGCGGCCACGGTCCGGCGCATCAAGGACATCGTCGAACGCCGGTGACTGGCGCGACAGAACCTGGATAGTTAGACTCCAGGATATGCGTACGGGTGAAGTCGTCGAGTGGGGCCTGCACTGCTGTGTGACGCTGGCCTGGCTCGACGAGAAGCAGCCGGCGCCGTCGGCGAAGCTGGCGGCGCTGTTCGATCTGTCGCCCTCGTATCTCAACAAGTGCTTGCAACGCCTGGTCCGGGCGGGGATTCTGACCTCCACCTCCGGACCCCGCGGGGGTGTGCGCCTGGCACGGGCCCCCGAAACCATCACTGTCATGGACATCGTCTCGGCCCTGGAAGGCCGGGACGAACTCTTCCGCTGCTCGGAGTTGAGGCAGCGGGGGGCGGGCGGTGCGGAGATTCCCGCATCCGAGTCCCTGCAGCCGTGCGGCATCGCCACCGCGATGCGCCGGGCCGAGATGGCGTGGCGACGTGAACTCGCCGGCCAGACCCTCGCCGATCTGATGGCATCCGCCCCGGCCGCCACGCCGCGCAGGATCCGCAGGAGTTACGACCGTATCTCCACCTGACGTCTCGCCAGCACTATCCGGCGTGGGCTCGCCAGGCCGTCCGGAGCCCGACCCACCGCCGCCCCCTGACCCTGACCCTCCCAGCGGGAGATTCGAGATGAAAACTATCCTGAATAAGAGCGAGCCGGAGAATCCGACGGAACAGGAGGCCGGAGGCCGTGGACTCGGCCCCACCTTCGTCCTCGCGCTCGGCACCTTCGCCGTCGGTACCGATGCCTTCGTCGTGGCCGGCTTCCTGCCCTCCATGGCTCAGTCGCTGCACGTGTCCACCTCCGCGGCAGGCCAGTCCGTCACTCTCTTCGCGGCGGCCTACGCCGTCCTCTCGCCCGTCCTCGCCACCCTCACCGCGCGCATCCCGCGACGCACCCTGCTCGTGTCGGCGCTGGTCGTCCTCGCCCTGGCCAACCTGCTCTCCGCCCTCGCCCCCGACTACCCGACCCTGTTGATCAGCCGGGTCCTGGCGGCAGCCGGTGCCGCCGCGTACACACCCAACGCCGGAGCCGTCAGCGCCGCCCTCGTCCGCCCCGAACTGCGCGCCCGCGCCCTGGCCGTCGTCATCGGCGGCCTCACCATCGCCACCGCGCTCGGCGTGCCCCTCGGCAACGCCGCCTCCCAGTGGACGAGTTGGCGGGTCGCGCTCGGTGCCGTCGCCGCGCTCAGCCTGGTCTGCGCGCTCGGCGTCCTGCTCGTCATGCCGCACCTGCCCGGCGGCCCCCGCGTCCCGCTGACCACGCGGCTCGCCGTCCTGCGCAGGCCCGGAGTGATCGCCGTGCTGCCGCTGACCGTCCTCGGTATGGCCGCCTGCTACACCGCGTACGCCTACAGCGTGCCCACCCTGAAAGCCGTCGGTGTGCCGCAGTCCGGCGTGGTGTTGATGCTCTTCCTGTACGGAGTGGGCGCCGTCGTCGGCAACTTCGTCGCTGGACAGGCCACCGACCGCGTCGGCGCCGTCCGCGTGCTCACCGTCGGCTACACCGTCATGGCCGCCGCCTTCGGCATCCTGGCCTGGCTCGCCGGAGCCTCCGCGGACCTCCCCGTACTGGTCGGAGTGCTCGCCCTGGCCTGGGGAGCGAGCAGCTGGTGTCAGACGCCCCCGCAGCAGCACCGGCTGATCTCCGCCGCCCCGCAGGAGGCGGCCCTCGTGGTGTCGCTCAACTCCTCCGGCATCTACCTCGGCATCGGCCTCGGCACCGTCATCGGCGGACTCGCCCTGCCCACCGGCGTCTGGCTGGTCTACGTGATCGGCGGGGTTCTCGCCCTGGCCTCGCTCGTCTGGCTCCGCGCCGGCGCCCTGCTGACGAAGCGCTCGTGAAAGGGACGGGAACGATGACCGTCGCACCGAACACCGCACCGGCCCCCATGGACACCCCCGGGAACGCCGCCGCGCCCGACGTGCCCGACGCGCACGCCGCGCCTGACGTGCCCGACGCGCACGCCGCCGCCGACGTGCCCGAGATCACCGGAGCCGACAGCCTCATGCGCGCCCTGGAGGCCGCCGGAGTGGACCTCGTCTTCGGCATGCCCGGCGGAGCGATCCTCCCCGCGTACGACGCCCTCCTCGGCGCTCCCTCGATCCGGCACGTCCTTGTCCGGCACGAGCAGGGCGCCGGCCACGCCGCCGCCGGATACGCCCAGGCCACCGGCCGGGTCGGCGTCTGCATGGCAACCTCGGGGCCCGGAGCCACCAACCTGGTCACGGCCATCGCGGACGCCCATGTCAACGACGTACCCCTGGTGGTGATCACCGGTCAGGTGCCCAAGGAACTCGTCGGCACCGACGCCTTCCAGGAGGTCGACTTCTGCGGCGTCACCCGGCCCGTCACCCGGCACAGCTACCTCGTCAGCGACCCTGCCGAGATCGCGGAGCGCGTTCTGGACGCCTTCCGTATCGCGGGCGGCGAGCACCCCGGCCCGGTCGTCGTCGACATCACCAAGGACGCGCTCCAGCGGCCGGTGCGGCAACCGGCCCTCGCGTACCAGCCCGCGCAGGCCCGCCCGAGGCCCGCCCCTGCGGTGGCCCGGGACACTCCGCAGGGCACCGCCACCCCCATGGCTGCCGCTCTGGACACCCTGGCCCGCGCCACCGGCCCCGACACCCTCCACGTCCTCGGCGGCGAACTCCACCACCTGTGGCGGGGCAGCGGCGAGACGGCGCTCGCCTCCCACCAGTGGAGCACCCCCGGCTACGCCCTGCCCGCCGCCCTGGGCGCGGCGATGGGCCTGCCCGGCCGTGACGTCTGGGCGGTCACGGACCCCGGTTGCTTCCTGGCCACCGGGCGCGAGCTGGTCACAGCCGCACTGAACCAGGTGCCGCTGAAGGTCCTCGTCCTGCGGGGTGCGGGCGAGGCTGTCGCCGACCTCGGCGGCATGGCCGAGGCGATGGGCTGCTCCGCCCTCGACCGCACCGATCCGGCCGGCCTCGCCGCCTCCGTCGAACGGGCGCACGCCGTGCACGACCGGCCTGTGCTCGTGGAGTGCGTCGTCCCGGACGCGGCCTGAAGCGGCCGTCCCGAAAGTGGCTTGAACTAGTCGTTCATGGAAGAGGGGAGGGGCACCCGCGCCGAGCGGACGCCCCTCCCCTCCCCCGTACCGTCACTCCTGCGCGAGCAGCCGGGCCAGTTCCAGCCGCTTCACCTTCGTCGTCGCCGTGTGCGGCAGCTCGTCGAGCCGACGCTGCACCGGCGGGGCGAGCATCGGCATATCGGCGACCGCCCTTCGCCACTCGAGCGGGTCCAGCGGCTTGTCGTCGCGCGTGCACACCACCGGGACGGCCCTGCCGTCGGGACCCGGGACGATGATGACCTCGATCAGCGAGGGAACACGGCTGAAGAGCTGGTCCTCGATCTCCAGCGTGCTGTTGATGCCCGGGATCTCGTCCACCTCGCGGTCGAGCAGATGCAGACAGCCGTACTTCGTCCGGTAGCCGAGGTCGCCCATCCGCCACCAGCCGTCCGGCGTGACCTGCTCGTCGTACCGCTCCTCCTCACCCAGATAGGTGAGAATCCGTCCTCCGCTGCGGACCTCGATGTGCCCGGGAGAGGAACGGGTCACCGGTCGTCCGTCACGGCTGACCACCCGAACGTGCGTCATGCCGGGGAAGGGACGCCCCACGCACCGGCCGTCCGCGCCCGCACGGTGCCGGCGCGTGTAGGTACGGGCCGCGATGGCACCCGTCTCGCTCTGGCCGTACGTCTGGGCGAAGTACGGCGCCCGGCGCCGCGAGGCGAGGAGCAGCGTACGGACGGTCCTCGGGTGGATGGCGTCGAACGTGTTGCTGAAGCAGGTGACCCTGGCCAGGGGGCGGGCCGGATGGTCCGCGAGGACCTCCCAGGCGAGCAACGTGTTGGGATGGGCCTCGATCACTCCCGGCGGTATCCGCGCGAAGAGCTCGGCCACGGACTCCGGATCGTCGTCCCGCAACACGATCAGGGGATGGCCGCGGAGCGCGAACAGGGCGACTCCGCTGATCATCCGCGAGTGTGCGAAGGAGACGTGCAGGGCGAGCGGTTCGTGCCGGCCCACGGCCGCCAGGACGGTCGACTGCGGGCGGCAGCGGGCCTGGATCGTGATGCCTGTCTGCACCGCCAGCTTCGGCAGTCCGGTCGTGCCCGAGGTGTGGGTGACCAGCGCCGGGCCGTCCTGCGGCATGGTCACCGGGGCGACCCGAGGTACGCCAGCGAGCCCTTCGAGGGCCACCGTCCCCGGGAAGTCGCCGACGGCCGTCACCACCTGCTCGGCGAGCGTGAACACCTCCTGGGGCAGCTCGTCCTGCAGCTTCGCCGGGTCGGTCAGCAGGACCGGCCGGTCGAGCCGCTCCAGGAGCCGGGCCACGGTCTCGCCGTCGAGCTTCGGAGAGAGAAGCACCGGCACGCCACCGACCCGGGCCACCGCGTAGGCGAGCAGGGAGATGTCGAAGTTGTCCGTCTTGTAGACGGCGACCCGTTGGCCGGGCCGTACGCGCGCGGCCGACAGCCGGGAGGCGAAGTCGTCCACGAGATCGGCGATCTCGGTCAGGGTGAGCCGACGCCCCAGGCCGGGCGCGATGTCCAGGTCGTGGTCGAGGTAGACCGGATTCGCCGGGTGGCGCGCGGCGGCGCGGTCGAAGACCGTGCCCAGCCGGATGCCCTTGTTGCCGATGCGTTGCAGGAACATGCGGATAAACCCTTCGGTCGGGGCGTCCGCGCGGACCGGCGTCGGCGCCTGGCCCGCGCTGCCCGGTCGAGCATCCTGAAGGGGCTCGGCCGACGGCAACGCCGGCGCCTGCACGACGTCAAGTGGTCCCGGTGTCCGTCAGGTCCCGGTGTCCGTCAGGTCGTGTTGTCCGTCAGGTCGCGGACGACGGAGTCTCCCGGATCTCCAGGAGCAGGTGCTCCACCGGCCCGTCGCCCTCCGCCACGACCGCCGAACGCAACTGGCGGAGTTCGCGCCCGCACTCCTCGGCGAGCGCGCGCAGCCTGGGCAGGTTCCCCCGGCTGCTGAAGTGCAGCAGCGCCCGCCCGCCGGGCGTCAGGCGGCCCGGTGCCTCGGCGAGGTAGCGCCGGTGGGCGGTGTAGCCCGGGTCCACGTAGGCGCGCTCGTGGTCGTTGCCGTAGCGGTAGCCGGCGGGCGCGAGGACGTAGTTGGAGCTCCAGAAGACCGTGTCGTACCGGTCCTGCGGGCCCAGCGCGGAGAACAGGTCGCTGTGCACGACGCGCACCCGCCCGGTCACGTCGTGCCGGGCCGCGTTCAGTTCGGTGTTCCGTACGGCCTGTGGGCTGATGTCGGCCGCGACGACCGGGGCGCAGCCGGCGAACGCGGCGAGCACGGAGATCACGCCCGCACCGCAGCCGATCTCCAGGAAGCCGCCCGACGGCCGGACCGGCGAGTCCGGACCCGGGGCGGCGGCGCCGGGGGAGCTGATGCCCAGGAAGTCGAGCGCGGTCTCCGTGGAGGGCGAGTGGATGGGGGCGAACACCTCGTCCAGGAGGTCCCACTCGTACCCCCGCATCGAGAAGACCCGGGGGCGGTCGGCTCGCGTACGCGATTCGGCGCACCGGGCCAGCGATCGTTCGTAACTCTGCGTCTGTCGCACGGAAACCTCGGCTGGATGGAGCGGTGCCGCTCGGGGTGGCGGAGCTTCCGACTCTCTCCCACCCACCCGGTCCGGCGAAACGTTCAGGCCATTCCCGGAACCCCGGTTGCACGCCTGCTGAGACACATTCGTGACCTCACCGGAACTTCCCTACCATGAGGCGCCTGACCTGTAGTGATGTGTAGAGCCGCACCCGTTGGGGGAACCGTGGACAAGGGGCCGGCCGCCGCCACCCGCGACGCTTTCGCGTACCTGGAGCTGCTCGCGCGCGAGGCGCCCGCCGCCCACTTCGACGAACCGCTGCTCCACGCCCCGGCGGCCCCGGGGCCGGACACCACCACCGAAGGCGAGGGAGCCACCCCCGACCGCGCACGGCAGCTCGCCCGCGACATCCGGGCGAAGTTCGAGCGGCAGCAGCGCCGCGACATGGGCAGCGCGGCCCTCCTCGACGCGGCCCGCGAGTTCCTCGGCAGCCATGGCGTCGACACGCTGCTGCGGCTGACCTGCCGCCGGGCGCGGACGCTGCTCAGCCTCGACATCGCGTACCTCTGCCTGTACGACCAGAAGACCGGCAGCCACGTCGTCAAGGCCGTCGACGGCCACTCCTCCGATCTGACACCGGGCTTCGTGGTGCCCCCGGGCGCGGGCCTCGGCAACCCCGCCACCCGGCGGGCGGCACCCGTGTGGACCCAGGACTACCTCGCCGACAGCCGCATCGAGCACTCCCCCTCCATCGACGAGGTGGTACGGGCGGAGGGGCTGCACGCGATCATCGCCGTCCCGCTGTCCAGCGACGGCTCCCACTTCGGGATCCTGTACGCGGGACACCGCGCCGTCCGTCACTTCTCCCCGGACGAGGTGGCGTTGCTCGGGACGTTCGGCGAGATGGCGGCGGCGGCCCTGGGGATCGCGGGGCTCCTGGACGAGTTGAGGGCCGAGACCACCGCGCGCGTGGCCGAGGCCGTACGGCTCGGCGAGGAGCTGCACTCCATGCGCCGTCTCGCCGAGGCACAGGCCGCGCTGATGGAGCGCACTCTGGACGGCAGCTCACTGCCGCAGCTCCTGGCGGCCGCGGGGGACCTGCTGGGCGGGAGCGTCCTGCTCGCCGACGCGGCGGGCCGTACGGTGGCGGGGCATGGCGCCGCCGAGGCGGCCCCGGCGGAGCTCATGGCGGCTGCCCTCGCGGCGCGGTCCACGGACACCCCGGTGCGGTCGGCGCCCGGGGTGTGGCTCACTCCTGTGCCTGGCGGAGACGACCGGCTCGGCTACCTGGTGCTGCACCGGGAGGAGCCGCCGACCGCCGAGGACGCCGCCCTGCTGCGGCTCTGCGGCCGGGCCGTGGCGCTCCTCGTGCGACCGGGCGCCGCCCCCGACGAAACCGTTCTGCGCGAGGAGCTCGCCGAGGCCCTGCTGGTCGGCGGCGAGTGGATCGGGCAACGGCTGCTCACCCACGGCCGGGCCGCAGGCCTCGACTTCACGGCGCCGTTCGTCGTGGTGGTCGCCCGGCCCGTCGCCGGGATCACCGACCGGGCCCTCGCCTGGGCCGCCGCGTACACCCGCGAGAACGGGGGGCTGCGGGTCCGGATCGACGACCACCTCGCCCTCCTGCTCCCGGGCGAGGACCCCGCCGAAGCGGCCCGTACGGTCGAGGCGTTCGCCCGAGACCTGGGCAGCCCGGCCACCGTGGGCGCCGCGGGTCCGGTGACGGCGGGCCCGGGAGACCTGCCCGCCACCTACGACCGGGCCGTACGGTGCCTGGGCACCCTCACGGCGCTCGGCGCCACCGGCAAGGCGGCCTCCGCGCAGCAACTCGGCCCGGTGATGACCCTGCTCGCCCACGACCGTGACGTGGACGGCTTCATACGGGCCACGATCGGCCCGGTCCTGGAGTTCGACGCCCAGCGCTCCGCCGAACTCGCCGTCACCCTCGAGGCGTACTACGCGGCCGGAGGCAGCCCCACCAGGGCCGCCCGCCGCCTCTACATCCACCCCAACACCGTCTCCCGGCGACTCGACCGGATCACCGAACTCCTCGGCCCCCAGTGGCAGGACCTGACCGCCGGCCTCGACGTCCAGCTCGCCCTGCGCCTCCACCGGATACGAGAATCCCTCGCACCCTGCCCGGGCACGACGGCCCGCTGACCGGGCGCCGGCCCACGGAACCCCGGCGCCCAGCGGTACGCGGTGCCTCAGGGGCCCACGGAACCGTGGCGCCCAGCGGTACGCGGTGCCTCAGACCGCCACGGCGGTGCGCCGACCCGGCCGAGGGCCGACGCGCTGCCCCGGCGGCCGGCCCGGCGCCGGGGCCCCGACCCCGCCGCCCCGCACCACTTCCAGCGTCATGAGCGCCCGCACCGCCTGGGCCACCGACACCATCGTCATGTGCCGGTGCCAGCCGGAGAAGGACCGGCCGCCGTAGTCGTGCAGCCCTGAGCGCTCGGCCGACCCACTCTCCGGCGAGGGCCCCGACACCGGCATCGTGGAGCCGTTGCCCGCGAGCTCCGTCAGTCGCAGCAGGGCGGACAGCGGCACCGTCGTCAGATCGGTCAGCCACAACCGGTCCGGCGCCGCCTGCGGCCCGAACCACTCCCCGATCAGAAGCCGTTCCTCCTTCTGCCCGTGGCGCCACCCATCCCCCCGTTCCCCGACCGCCGCCGGCAGGCTCACCCGCAGGGCCACCGCCATCCGGCACCCGTCGGCCCGGGTCACCGGCCGCCGTACCCCGGTCGAGGACAGCAGTTGCCGCGCCATGACGGGCTGCTGACGTACCCCGGCCGGCCCGCTGTCGCCGGCCAGCAGCCGGGTGGCCCCGCTGATCCGGGCCAGCAGCGGCACCCGCGCCGCGTCGAACCGGCGCACCAGCGTCACAAGCCCCGCGCGCCGCGCGTCGACGACGACCGGTCGGAATGCCGACGTCGGCCGGAGTGGCAGCTCCAGGGCGGTGGTCACCGCCGCGTCCTCCGGTGAGACCGGCGCCACGTACTCCGCCGGCACTCCAGCCCGCGCCCGCTCGGCCGGGTCGCCGAGCAGGCTCTCGGGCAGTTCCAGGTGCCAGTTGACGGGAATCTCACCGCTCGCGGAGGTCTGCCACAACCCGTAGCCGAACTGCCCGTTCACCATCCGCCCCAGCTCCGGTACGTAACGCCGGTCGACCCCCACGAGCCGCTCCCCGGTCTTCGGCAGGGTGATCGGCCGCACCACCCACGCCGCCGGTGGGGCGGTCCGCTCCAGGAAGCGGACGAGCGCCTCGCGGACCGGCAGCCAGTCCCAGCCGGAGCTGGCGATGAAGTGGTGGAAGCGCTGCTCGGCCGCCGGCTCTCCGGCGTACGTCGCGATGTTCCGCGCTGTCTTGCGACCCGGCACGGCGAGCATGCCGCGCAGGTACTGGTCCGCGGTGCGCCGCTGGTCACTTCTGCGCAGCGAGGCGAACACCTCGCGGCTCAGGTCCACGAAAAGGTCCTCATCACTGTGCGTAGCGATGGGAATCATGCCGGACTGGCCTCCTGCCGCTCGTCGTACGAGTTTTCGGACCTCAGACGCTTCCGGCTGACGGCGTTCCGGCACAAGGAGCGCCGATCACACGACGGGCGGTCTCTCAGGGTGACCCCTGGAGCCGGCCCGGGTGCCGGCGGCACCTTCCGCCGTCACGGGCCAAGGGCAGTGTGCCGGGGCCACAGCGCGGCGGCCGCGGATGGTGGGGGCCGTGCCGCCCGACCTACGGCTCGGGGCGGCCCGGTTCGGCGCTACGGCGGCCGAGGGGTGACCTCGCCACCGGCCGCGCGTCCATAACGGGTCCCCTCGCCCAGGCGGAGTTGCCCGAGTGGCGGAGCCACGGGGCCGGGGGCGAGGCTGACGCCACACCCCCGAGCAGAACGCGACAGCGCGGGTGCCCCGGTGACGGACAGGATGCCGAGCGCTTCCCGAACCGGCGGCCGACGTTAGGAATTGAGCTCCGCGAGCAGGCGGAGGGTGGCCGGGTCGGGGGCCGTGACCAGGAGGTCGGTGACGGGGCCCTTGCGCCACAGCTCCAGCCGTTCGGCGATCCGTTCCCGGGGCCCGACGAGCGAGATCTCGTCCGCGAAGGAGTCCGGCACGGCGAGCACGGCCTCCTCGCGCCGGCCGGCCGCGAACAGCTCCTGGATGCGCCGGGCCTCGGCCGCGTACCCCATGCGTCCCATCAGGTCGGCGTGGAAGTTGCGGGCCGCGTGCCCCATGCCGCCGATGTAGAAGCCGAGCATCGCCTTGACCGGCAGCAGCCCCTCGGCGAGGTCGTCGCAGAGCTGGGCGCGGACCATCGGCGCGACGAGGAAGTTCTCGGGGAGCCGCGCCGGCAGCGCGTACACCTCGGCCCAGCGGCTCGGCGACCAGTAGAGCGGCAGCCAGCCGTCGGCGATGGCGAGCGTCTGGGCGATGTTCTTCGGACCCTCGGCGCCGAGCAGGATGGGCAGATCCGCCCGGAGCGGGTGGGTGATCGGTTTGAGGGCCTTCCCGAGCCCGGTGCCGTCCTCCCCGGCGTACGGGTGGGAGTGGAAGCGCCCGTCGAGCGCGACGGGCCCCTCGCGGCGCATGACCTGGCGGATCACGTCCACGTATTCGCGGGTCGCGGTCAGCGGGGAGCGCGGGAAGGGGCGGCCGTACCAGCCCTCCACGACCTGCGGCCCGGACAGCCCGAGCCCGAGCATTGTCCGGCCCCCGGAGAGGTGGTCGAGCGTCAGCGCGTGCATCGCGGTGGCGGTCGGCGTCCTGGCGGCCATCTGCGCGACGGCGGTACCGAGCCTGATCCGGCTGGTGTGCGCGGCGATCCAGGTCAGCGCGGTGAACGCGTCAGAGCCCCACGCCTCGGCGGTCCACACGGAGTCGTACCCCAGCCGCTCGGCCTCGCGGGCGAGGTCGACGTGGGCGGGGGAGGGGCCGCGCCCCCAGTACCCGAGGGCGAGTCCGAGCCGCATGGCACCCCACCAACCTTTCTGACGTATCGTCAGACAGTGTGTCGGTGGGACTGTACGACAACGGCCCCCCGCCCGGAAGTGATTCCGGACGAGGGGCCGCTGGGGCGCTCGCTCAGCCGCGTTGGATGCCGGTGGTGTCCTGCAGGACACCGCGGCGGCCGTCCTGGGTCTGGGCGACCAGGCCGGGACCGCGCTGCTCGACCGCCAGGTACCAGGTGCCGGGGGCCAGTTCGGCGATCGGGGTCGGCGAACCGTCCTCCGCGTACAGCGGGCGGGCGACGGGGACCGCGAACCAGAACGGCGTGAAGTCGGCGGCCGGCTGCTGGGGCTGCGCCTGGGCCTGCGCCGGCTGCGGAGCCGGAGCGGCCGCCTGCGGCTCGGGCTGCGGCTGCCCCGCGTACGGCTGCTGGGGCTGGGCGCCGTAGGGCTGCTGCTGCGCACCCGGGTAGCCATAGCCACCGGGAACGCCCGGCTGGCCGGGGTGCCCCGGCTGCATGCCGTACGGCTGCGGCGCCTGCGGGCGCGGGGCGCCGACGAGCGAAGCCTTCAGGGCCGGGACCAGCGGACCGGCGACCACGGCGCCGGCGAGGACCAGCGCGGCGATCAGGCCGAGGATGAGGCCGATGCCGGCGTTCTCCGACTCGAAGAACCACATCAGCAGCGTCCACGCGGAGGCGATGGTGAACGCGGCACCGACCTGGCCGAGCTCCAGGCCGGCCACCTTGCGCTGCTGCGGCAGACCGTGGGAGAGGACGACCAGCGCGGCACCGGCGATACCCAGGAAGAAGGAGCCCCAGCCGAGCGGCGAAATCTCCCAGGAGTTCGGGATGTCGACCGAGTCGCAGATCGCGTCGCTGGCGTCACAGCTGACGTAACCGAGGAACGAGGCGATGAACAGCACCACCGCTGCACCGATCACCACGCCATCGCCTCGAGTGAGGGAGCGGATATTCACGTAAGAGTCCTTCGTCGGGTCGTCTCGTCGGGGTGGCGCGAAGCACGGGGGCGGCCCCATCGTACGGAGCGAATCTATCGCTCGCCGGTCCTACCCCTTGAGGTAGGTCCCGATGCCGTCCGCGATCCCCTGCGCCGCTTTCTGGCGCCATGCCGCATCCGAGAGGAGTGCGGCATCCTTCGGATCACGCATATTGCCGCATTCGACGAAGACCTTGGGAACAGTTGAGAGATTGAGTCCCCCGAGATCCCCGCGTACGTCCAACCCGGTGCCCGAACCGATGTAGTTGGCGGGTGCGGTGCCGGTCGCGCGGGCGAAGTGCCGGGCGATGCCCTCGCCGAGGGTACGGGAGGGCTCGACGATCTTCGTGGTGTCGGCGGCGCCTGAGCCGACGAGTGCGGGCAGGATCACATGGAAGCCGCGGTGGCCCGTGGCGGACCCGTCGGCGTGCACGGAGACGACGGCGTCGGCACGGGCGGCGTTGCCGGTCCGGGCGCGCTCGTCGATGCAGGGGCCGTAGGGGCGCTCGGCGTCATGGGTGAACACGACCTTCGCACCCTGGGCCTTGAGGAGGTCGCGCAGGCGGTGTGAAACATCGAGGGTGAATGCGGCTTCCGTGTAACCGGCCTCGGTGGAGGTGCCGGTGGTGTCGCATTCCTTCCGGGCGGTCCCGATATCCACCTTCCGGTTGATTTCGCGGGAGTGCCGGAAGTTGCCGGGGTTGTGCCCGGGGTCGATGACGACGGTTCGCCCGGAGAGCGGGCGGGCCGGGCTCTTCGTCGGCTCGGAGGACTCGGAGACCTCGGAGGACTCAGAGGCCTCGGAAGCGGGGGAGGTGGGGGAGCTGTCGGCCTTCGCGTCGACGGTCCGCGGTGACCGCGCGGGCTGCGTCGCGCTCTCGGTCGCGGCGCCGCACCCCGCGAGCGCGAGGCATCCGAGCAGGGTGAGGGCGAGGGTCTTCCGGTGGTCGTACGGCACCCCGCGACTCTAGTGGGCCGGATAGTCCATTGACGCGAAGCGGCTGGGACGGGACCGTGGCGGGTAGGGGACGGGTGCGCCGTTGAGGCGGCGTCACACACGGGCGCGATCGCGCGTGGCGTGTGCATGGACCACGGGGGGTCACTGTGGCGGGCGAAGAACCGAACGACAGAACGCCGGAGCCGGAAGACAGCGTGCCGGGCGCGGCGCCAGGTGCGCCGAGCGCGTCCAGTGCGCCGGATACGTCGAGTGCGCCGGGTGTGCCACCGACTGCGGCACCGGGTACGCCGCCGGGCGTGTCGGCCGGGGCGCCGGAGCCGGCTCGGGCCGGGGGGCCGGATGCGCCCAGGGGCCGGCCCGGCGAGGGCCCCGGCG
>NZ_JAGGOS010000101.1 GCF_018614205.1 Streptomyces sp. ISL-36
CGGCTGCTGCGAGCGGCCGGCGTGCGGCTCGCCGCGGGCGGCGGGGCGCTGCGCGATGTCTCCAACCCGGTGGGGCGCGGGGACCCGTTGGAGGCCGCCTACCTGCTGGCCTCGCTCGGCGGACTGCCGGCCGAGGACGCGTACGGGGCGGTGAGCGCGGGGGCCCGGGCGGCGATGGGGCTGGCCGAGGTACGGGTGGAGGCCGGGTTCCCGGCGGAGCTGCTCGCGGTGCGCGGCGACCGCCTCACGGGCGTGCTGTCCCTCGCGTACAGCCGGATCGTGGTGCACCGGGGCCGGGTGGTGGCCCGGACGAGCGCGGTGCGCGAGTACTGCGACTCGGCGGCGGCGCTCGACCTGCCGCGCCAGGGCCGCCCGGAACGCCCGGAGCCGGGAAGCCCCCCGGCCGATCCCGACGTACGGTCGTGAGTATGCGCATTGTCATCGCTGGAGGACACGGTCAGATCGCCCTGCGCCTGGAGCGGCTGCTCTCGGCGGCGGGACACGAGGTCGCGGGGCTCATCCGCAGACCGGAGCAGGCCGACGACCTGCGGGCGGCGGGCGCCGAACCCGTCGTCCTGGATCTGGAGTCGGCGTCGCTGGAGATGGTCGCGGCGGTCCTGCAGGGCGCCGACGCCGCGGTCTTCGCGGCGGGCGCGGGCCCGGGCAGCTCCGTGGAGCGCAAGGACACCGTGGACCGCGCCGCGGCGGTCCTCTTCGCCGACGCGGCCGAACGGGCGCACGTACGCCGCTATGTCGTCGTCTCCTCGATGGGCGCCGACGCCGGCCACCCGGGCGACGAGGTCTTCGACGCCTATCTGCGGGCCAAGGGCGCGGCGGACGACTCGGTGCGCTCCCGCGAGGCCCTGGACTGGACGATCCTGCGCCCCGGCATGCTGACGAACGACGCCGGCACGGGCCTGGTCCGCCTGGAGGCCTCGACCGGCCGCGGCCCGATCCCCCGCGACGACGTGGCGGCGGTCCTGGCCGAACTCCTGGAGACCCCGGCCACCGCGGGCCTGACCCTGGAACTGGTCAGCGGCTCGACCCCGGTATCGGTGGCGGTGAAGGACGTAGCGGGCAACTGAACCCGTCCCCGAACCGGCCACGGCACCGTCCCCGGAGAACGAAGAAGGTCCCCGGTGCACGCACCGGGGACCTTCTCTATCGCGTGGCGGCGCCAGGATTCGAACCTGGGTAGGCTAAGCCGACGGATTTACAGTCCGCTCCCATTGGCCACTCGGGCACACCGCCATGGGATGTCGCTGCTCGGAGCCGCTTTTCGGCGGTGCTCCGTGGCAACGACGTAAACGATACCTGATGCCCAGGGGTGCTCCGCCACCGGATTGATCAGCGGATCGGGTGGCCGCGGATGACTAGGCTTGCGCTGTACGCCAACGCAACCGCAACGCATTCGACGCAAGGAGCCACACGTCATGGCCGACTCCAGTTTCGACATCGTGTCCAAGGTCGAGCGGCAGGAGGTCGACAACGCCCTCAACCAGGCCGCGAAGGAGATCTCGCAGCGCTACGACTTCAAGGGCACCGACGCCTCGATCTCCTGGCAGGGCGAGAAGATCCTGATGCAGGCCAACGGCGAGGAGCGCGTGAAGGCGATCCTCGACATCTTCGAGACCAAGCTGATCAAGCGCGGGATCTCGCTGAAGTCGCTGGACGCGGGCGAGCCGCAGCTGTCCGGCAAGGAGTACAAGATCTTCGCCACGATCGAGGAGGGCATCTCCCAGGAGAACGCCAAGAAGGTCGCCAAGGCCATCCGCGACGAGGGCCCCAAGGGTGTCAAGGCGCAGGTCCAGGGCGACGAGCTGCGGGTCAGCTCGAAGAGCCGGGACGACCTGCAGGCCGTGCAGGCGCTGCTCAAGGGCAAGGACTTCGACTTCGCGATCCAGTTCGTGAACTACCGGTAGTCGATCTGCATGTCCGAAAACCGCCAGCCCGGCGCCGGCGGCCCTCGCACACTGGATGACGGATCGAGCGTGCGAGGAGAGGAACGAGCCATGACGCAGCAGACCGTGTACGCGTACGTCGACGGGCCGCTGGGCGAGATGCTGCTGGTCGGGCGGGCCGTCGAGGGCGGCCCCACGGAGCTCGCCTCGCTCTCGCTGCCCGGGCAGAAGGGTGCCGTCACCGTCGAGGACGGCTGGCGGCGGGCGCCCGAGGCGTTCGAGGGGATCGCCGGGCAGCTGGCCGAGTACTTCGCCGGCCGCCGGGACCGCTTCGACATCGCGTACACGGCCGGCGGTACGGAGTTCCAGCGGCGGGTCTGGCGGGCCGTGGAGGACATCCCGTACGGCTCCACCGTCTCGTACGGGGACATCGCCCGGCAGGTGGGGTCCTCCGGGGCCGGGGTGCGGGCCGTCGGTACGGCGATCGGGCGCAATCCGCTGCTCGTGGTGCGGCCCTGCCACCGGGTCGTCGGGGCGGACGGCGCTCTGCGCGGGTACGCGGCCGGCCTGGAGCGCAAGGAACGGCTTCTCGGGCTCGAAGGCGCGCACGTGTGACCGAGGGGCTGTTCCCCCGCGAGCGGGCCGAGGTCGCGCCGGGCGCGGTGCACGTGCCCGGGTGGCTTCCGCCCGAGCGGCAGCGGGAGTTGGTCGCCGCCTGCCGGGAGTGGGGGCGCGGGCCCCTTCCGTACCGGCAGACCGTGCTGCCCGGTGGCGGAGTGATGTCCGTGCGGTCGCTCTGCCTGGGCCGGCGGTGGGAGCCGTACCGGTATCTCGACGAGGTGGGCGTCGAACTGCCGGGCTGGCTGGCCGCGTTGGGGCGGGAGGCGCTCGTCGAGGTGTACGGGGAGGACGGCGGCTTCGTGCCCGACACCGCGCTGGTCAACTTCTACGACGCGGGCGCCCGGATGGGCATGCACCAGGACAAGGAGGAGCGGTCCGGCGCTTCGGTGGTGTCGTTGAGCCTGGGCGACCGTTGCGTGTTCCGGTTCGGGAACACCGAGTCGCGGGGAAGGCCGTACACCGACGTGGAGTTGGAGTCCGGCGACCTCTTCGTCTTCGGCGGCCCCTCGCGCCTCGCGTACCACGGAGTGCCCAAGGTGTACCCGGGGACCGCCGGTCCGAACCTCGGGCTCACCGGCCGGCTGAACATCACGCTGCGTCAGACGGGGCTCCCGGTCGTGTCCGGGCGACGCCGCTAGCGCGAGCGCGAGTGGCCGAAGAGGATCCGGTACGCGATCAGCAGCACCAGCGCTCCGCCGATGGCCGAGAGCCAGGTGGCACCGTCGTAGAACTGCGTGGTGATCGGACGGTCCAGGAAGCGCGCGGAGATCCAGCCGCCGACGAAGGCGCCCGCGACGCCGATCAGGGTCGTGCCGATGAGGCCGCCCGGGTCCCTGCCGGGCAGCAGGATCTTGGCGACGACACCCGCGAGCAGTCCGAGAACGATCCAGCTGATGATGCTCATGCCGGGAAGGACGCCCGGCGCCCCGGTCTCGGTTGCCGGGCTGAACTAATGTGCGGCGCATGACACAACTACGCCGCTCGCTGGGGGTCTTCGACGCCGTCGTCGTCGGGCTCGGCTCGATGGTGGGGGCCGGGATCTTCGTCGCGCTCGGGCCCGCGGCGAGGGCGGCCGGATCGTGGCTGCTTCCGGCGCTCGGGATCGCCGCGATCGTCGCGTACTGCAACGCCATGGCCTCGGCACGGCTCGCCGCCCTGTATCCCGCCTCGGGCGGCACCTATGTGTACGGACGCGAACGTCTCGGGCCGTTCTGGGGGTACCTGGCGGGCTGGGCCTTCGTCGTCGGCAAGACGGCCTCGTGCGCGGCGATGGCGCTGACGGTCGGCGCCTACCTCTGGCCGGGGCAGGCCCATGCGGTGGCGGTCGCCGCGGTGGTCGTCCTGACCGCCGTGAACTACGCCGGCGTCCAGAAGTCGGCGCTCCTGACGCGAGTGGTCGTGGCCCTGGTCCTCGCCGTCCTCGCCCTGGCCGTCGTGGCCTCCTTCGCCTCCGGTTCCGGGGACCTCGGCCGGCTCGCACTGGGGACGGACGTGTCGGCGGACGGGGTGCTGCAGGCGGCGGGGCTGCTGTTCTTCGCGTTCGCCGGGTACGCGCGGATCGCGACGCTCGGCGAGGAGGTGCGCGATCCGGCCCGGACCATCCCCCGGGCGATCCCGCTCGCCCTCGGCATCGCGCTCGCCGTCTACGCGGCGGTGGCGCTGTGCGTCCTCACCGTCCTGGGGCCACGGGCCCTGGCCGTCTCGCCCGCCCCGCTCGCGGACGCGGCCCGGGCGGCGGACGCCGGCTGGCTGGTCCCGGTGATCACGGCCGGGGCGGCCGTCGCGGCCCTGGGCTCCCTGCTGTCGCTGATCCTCGGGGTGTCCCGGACGACCCTGGCGATGGCGCGGGACGGGCATCTGCCGACCGGGCTCGCCGCCGTCCATCCGCGCTTCCAGGTGCCGCACCGGGCCGAGCTGGCGGTGGGCGCGGTGGTGGCCGTGGTGGCGGCCACGGCGGACGTGCGGGCCGCCATCGGGTTCTCGTCCTTCGGTGTCCTCGCCTACTACGGCATCGCCAACGCCTCCGCCTGGACCCTGGGCCGCTCCCACCGGCCGCTCGCCGCGCTGGGCCTGGCCGGCTGCGCGGTGCTCGCCTTCTCGCTGCCGCTGACGTCGGTCCTGGCCGGGGCGGGGGTCCTCGCGGCGGGGGCGGTGGCGTACGCGGTCACTCGAGGACGACCCGTACGCCCGCGTCCGTGAGGGCGTCGACGATCTCCTGGAAGGTGGCCGGGCGTCTCCCTGCGTACGGGCGGACACCCAGGCAGGTGCGGGCGACGTGGGCGTCGTGCCAGACCAGGGTGGTGCCGGCGAGCTCCTCGCCGATCACCCGCGGCGCTCCCGCGGGGAAGCACCGTCCCGGACCGAACACGGCCTCCCCGACGGCGCACTGGAACGAGTCGTCGTCGACGATGTGGGTGCCGTCGAGGTGGTACGTGGTGCCGGGGACGATCTCCGGGGCACCGTGGCCACGGGCGGCGGCCTGCGTCAGCCACTCTCCGCGGGCGGCGCCGGAGAACCGCTGCCAGGTGCCGGGCTTCGCGGGCCGGTCCCGCCGGAAGAGGTCCCAGATCTCCCGGCTCACGGGCGGCAGCGTCCCCGAGCGGGGAAAGCACACGGTGAGGTCGACGAGGCCGTGGTGGCGGGTGGAGGTGTCCCAGCGCGTGATGCGGCCGGCGTCGCCCTCGTGATGGACAGCGCCGACCCAGGTCAGGGCCTGGTAGCGCACCGCACGGAACTCCTCGGCGCCCGCCGCCAGGGCGTCGCGGAGCTCGCCGCGCGGGGAGCAGCCGATGAAGGTGACCTCGGTGTGGGTCTTCTCCTCCGGCTCCGGGGGCGAGACGCGGACGAGGTCCGCGCAGCGGCAGGCGTCGGGCCCGACACCGAACATGCGCCGTGCCTCGCCCGTCGCCTCGACCGTCACCACGTCACCACGCGCGCCGAGGACGCGGACGCCCGACAGGATCCACGGGGTGCCCGACGCCTCCACGTACAGCGTCCCGAGCGGCGCCGTGCCCGCCACGGCCGCCTCTGCGACGGCCCTGGCCGGTCCGCCCTGCGGTTCGCAGCCGCGCAGCTCGTAGCGGACGCGTACCGGAAGCGCCGGTTCGACGAAGAGGCCCTCGACGTCCTTGCAGAGGGCCAGGGCGTACCGGCCGCTGTCCCCCGCGCCGGGCACGGCCGCTGTCCCCCGGGCCGGGCACCAGCGCGTACTTCGCGGAGTGCATCAGCGGGTCGGGGAGGTGTATCCGAACGGCTGGTCCGTGGGGACGATCTCCTTGCCCAGCGGCAGCAGCGAGACGGGGACCAGCTTGAAGTTGGCGATGCCCAGCGGGATGCCGATGATCGTGACGCAGAGCGCGATGCCGGTGACGATGTGGCCGAGCGCCAGCCACCAGCCCGCGAGGATCAGCCACAGCACGTTGCCGACGCAGGAGGGCGCGCCGGCGTCGCGCCGGTCCACGACGGTGTAGCCGAAGGGCCAGAGGGCGTAGACGCCGATCCGGAAGGCGGCGAGGCCGAAGGGGATGCCGATGATCGTGATGCACAGCAGGACGCCGGCCAGCAGATAGCTGAGGAACATCCAGAGGCCGCAGAGGATCAGCCAGACGACGTTGAGGATTGTCTTCACGGGCGGCGACCTGCCATCTGTTCGAGTCGGGAGATGCGCTCCGCCATCGGCGGGTGCGTCGAGAACATCCTGGACAGCCCCTGGCCCGGACGGAAGGGGTTCGCGATCATCATGTGACTGGCGGTCTCGATCCTGGGCTCGGCCGGCAACGGCAGCTGCTTCGTACCCGCGTCGAGCTTGCGCAGGGCACTGGCGAGAGCGAGCGGGTCGCCGGTGAGCTGGGCGCCGGAGGCATCCGCCTCGTACTCCCGGGAGCGGCTGATCGCGAGCTGGATGACCGAGGCGGCGACCGGGCCGAGGATCATGATCAGGAGCATGCCGAGCAGGCCGGGGCCGTCGTCGTCGTTCGAGCGGCCGACCGGGATCAGCCAGGCGAAGTTGACCAGGAACATGATCACGGAGGCGAGCGCTCCGGCGACCGAGGAGATCAGGATGTCCCGGTTGTAGACGTGGCTCAGCTCGTGGCCGATGACCCCGCGCAGTTCGCGCTCGTCGAGGATCCGCAGGATCCCCTCGGTGCAGCAGACGGCGGCGTTGCGCGGGTTGCGGCCGGTCGCGAAGGCGTTCGGGGCCTGGGTCGGCGAGATGTAGAGCCGGGGCATGGGCTGGCGGGCCTGGGTGGAGAGCTCGCGCACCATCCGGTAGAGCTCGGGCGCCTCGAACTCGCTGACGGGACGGGCCCGCATCGCCCGCAGCGCCAGCTTGTCGCTGTTCCAGTAGGCGTACGCGTTGGTCCCGAGCGCCACGAGGAGCGCGACGATCAGACCCGTACGTCCGAAGAAGCTGCCGATGACGATGATGAGGGCGGAGAGCCCTCCGAGGAGTACGGCGGTCCTCAGCCCGTTGTGCCGGCGGTGCACGGTACGCCCTCCAGGTGGTGCGGCAGGGGAACCCTTTGCTCGTGGTGGTCCACTCGTCCAGTGGACCCTCCCGTACAGGTCAACGCCAGGCGGGAGGCGCGGGTTCCCCGGGCCGTACCGGGGGCGATGTAGGCCGAAGGAGTGGCCTGGTCGGCGGGCTGACGGGGCAGCTTCTAGCGGGCTGCCGGGACGCCGACCTTCTCCAGGACGGCGGCGACCGGCTCGACCTCGCTGGTGCAGTGGGCGCAGCGGGAGGCGACGGCGGGGATCTCGGTGAAGCAGCGGGGGCAGTCGCGCTTCTCGGACTTGATGTCGGTCTCCTCCTTGGCGAACCTCTCCTGGATCTTCGTCATGGGGACGACCACGAGGAAGTACAGCACCCCGGCGGTGATCGCGAAGGCGATGGTGGCGGCGATGAGCAGGCCGTACGGGAAGACCGTGCCGCGGAAGGTGAACCTGGCTTCGCTGAAGTCGCCGACCGAGCCGGTGGCCAGACCGATGAGCGGCGTGATGAACGCCTTGCTGAATCCGGTGACGACGGCGGTGAACGCCGAGCCGACGGCGAGACCGATGGCCATCGAGATGACGTTCCCGCGGAGGATGAAGTCCCTGAAGCCGTTCAGCACGGGTGTTGCTCCTTGGCGCTTTTCTGTGGGGGATTTCTGGGGGGAAAGTTCTGGGGGGAGGGGAGAGGGGGAAGCGTGGGGGTGGGCGTCAGAAGAGGGTGTTCGCCGCGAAGCGGAGCGCGAACTGCGGGTAGCCCGACAGCACCACGCCGACGGCGGCGGCCAGCACGATCGCCAGGGTGACCGCGGCGGGCACGCGCGCGTGGACCCTCTCCGCCTCGGCCCGGGGCGCCCGGAAGAGCACCGCCGTCCACCGCAGGTAGTAGTAGAGGCCGATCACGACATTGACGCCCATGATCACGGCCAGCCAGCCGAGGCCCGCGTCGACCGCCGCCGAGAAGACGGTGACCTTGGCGAAGAGGCCGATGACACCGGGGGGCAGACCGGCCAGGTTGAGCAGGAAGAAGCCCATGGTGAGGGCGGTGAGCGGCCGGGTGGCGTACAGGCCGCGGTAGTCGTCGAGACGGTTCTCCGGGTGGGTACGGGAGACCAGCACGACCACCGCGAAGGCGCCGAGGTTCACGACGGCGTACATCAGGGCGTACGCGACGGTGGCGCCGATCTGGTCGTTGCCGGAGTACGCGGCGGCGGCGATCGGCACCAGGAGGTAGCCGGCCTGGGCGACGGAGGACCAGGCGAGCAGCCGGACGGCGCTCCACGCGCGCGTGGAGACCTGGCGCAGGGCCGCCACGTTGCCCACGGTCATGGTGAGCGCCGCAAGGACGGCGAGCGCGGGGCCCCAGACGTCCGCGTACGAAGGGAACGCGACGACGGTGACCAGGATGAGGCCGGTGAAGCCGACGGCCTTGCCGACCACGGAGAGGTAGCCGGCGACCGGCAGCGGGGCGCCGACGTAGGTGTCGGGGACCCAGAAGTGGAAGGGGACGGCGGCCGTCTTGAAGGCGAAGCCGACCAGGGTGAGGGCGACGCCGGCCCGGGCGAGGGTCTCCAGCTGTCCGGGGACGCCGTCGAGGCGCTGGGCGATCTCGGTGAGGTGGAGGCTCCCGGTCGCCGCGTACACGAAGCTGACGCCGAGCAGGGTGACGGCGGTCGCGGTGACCGAGGAGAGGAAGAACTTCAGCGCGGCCTCGCTGGACCGGCGGTCGCCGCGGCGCAGGCCGACCAGCGCGAAGGCGGGCAGCGAGGCCACTTCGAGGGCGACGACCAGGGTCGCGAGGTCGCGGGAGGCGGGCAGCAGGGCCGCGCCGGCGGCCGAGGAGAGCAGCAGGAACCAGTACTCCCCCGCCGGCAGCTTCTCCTTGGTGTCGGCGAGCGACAGCAGCGCGGTGAGCAGCGCCCCGCCGAGCACCAGGAACTGGATGACCAGGGTGAAGTGGTCGGCGGTGTAGCTGCACACGGCGGGCTGCGTCGTGAGGCAGAACGTGGAACGGTCGCCGGCGCGCAGCGGGACGAGGAGGACGATCGAGGCGACGAGCCCCGCGATCGCGGTCCAGCCGAGGAGCTGCTTGCGTCCGGCCGGGACGAACAGGTCGGCGAAGAGCACGGCGAGCGCGACCACCGCCGCGAGGGTGGGCGGCGCGATCGCGAGCCAGTCGACGGACTGGACGAGGCTTGCGGCGGTAGGGGTCACTGCTTGCCTCCGGCGAGGAGCTGCTGCACGGCCGGGTCGGTGAGGCCGAGGAGGACCGCGGGCCACAGTCCGGCGAGGACGGTCAGGGCGACGAGCGGGGTCCAGGCGGCGAACTCGTACCCCTGGATGTCTGCCAGCGCTTCCTCGCCGCCGGGGCGGGGGCCGCCCATGCACACCCGGCGGACGACGACGAGCAGGTACGCGGCGGTGAGCAGCGTGCCGAAGGCGCCGATGGCCATGAAGGTGAGGAAGGCGGGACGGCTGAGGCCCTCGGCCGGCTCGAAGGCGCCGAACAGGGCCAGCATCTCGCCCCAGAAGCCGGCGAGGCCGGGGAGCCCCAGGGAGGCGACGGCGGCGAACGCGAGCAGTCCTCCCAGGCGCGGGGCGCGGCCGTAGAGGGCCGCGCCGGTGGCGCCCGCGAGGGTGTCGAGGTCGGCGGTGCCGTACCGGTCCTTGAGGGCGCCGACCAGGAAGAAGAGGAGGCCGGTGATGAGGCCGTGGGCGATGTTGGCGAAGAGCGCGCCGTTGACTCCGGTGGGGGTCATGGTCGCGATGCCGAGGAGCACGAAGCCCATGTGGCCGACGGAGGAGTAGGCGATCAGGCGCTTGAGGTCGCCCTTGTTGCCGGTCTTCGCGAGGGCGAGACAGGCGAGCGATCCGTAGATGATGCCGGCGACGGCGAAGGCGGCGAGGTACGGGGCGAAGACCCGCATGCCGTCGGGGGCGATCGGGAGGACGATCCGGACGAACCCGTACGTGCCCATCTTCAGCAGGACGCCGGCGAGGAGGACGGAGCCGACGGTCGGGGCCGCGGTGTGGGCGTCCGGGAGCCAGCTGTGCAGCGGCCACATCGGAGTCTTCACGGCGAGGCCGATGCCGATCGCGAGAACTGCGATGACCTGCACGGATGTGGTCAGTCCACGGCCGTTGTCAGTGGCCAGTGCCACCATGTCGAACGTGCCCGCCTTCACGCCGATGAGGAGCAGGCCGAGCAGCATGACGACCGAGCCGAGCAGCGTGAAGAGGATGAACTTCCAGGCGGCGGCCTGCCGGCCCTCGCCGCCCCAGCGGGCGATGAGGAAGTACATCGGGATGAGGACCATCTCGAAGGCCAGGAAGAACAGCACGAGGTCGAGGACGGCGAAGGTGGCGAGGGTGCCGGACTCGAGGACGAGGAGCAGGGCGACGAAGGCCTTCGGGGACGGGCCGGAAGGCATCTTGAAGTAGCTGTAGAGCGCGCTGAGGAAGGTCAGCAGCGCGGTCATGACCAGGAGGGGGAGGGAAATGCCGTCGACGCCGAGGTGGATCCGCACGTCGAGTGCGGGGATCCACGTGATGTCCGTGCTCGCCTGCATCTTCGACGGCTGGTCGTGGTCGAAGCCGAGCGCGAGGACGATCGCGGCGATGAGGACGACACCGGTGACGATCACGCCGTGGCGGAGCACGGCCTGGTCGGGCGACTTCCCCTTCAGCCCGGGCGGGGGCGGGAGGAGGGCCGCGGCGGCGCCGACGAGCGGCCCGAGGACGATCAACGCGAGAAGGAACTGCATCACGGATTCGCTGATATCGATCACGGCTCACGCTCCGGCGGCGACGTTGGCGAGGACGACGGCGGCGATCGCCAGGACGACGGAGCCGGCCAGCAGGGCGCTGAGGTAGGTCTGCACGTTGCCGGTCTGGGCGCGGCGGACGAGCCATCCCAGCCAGTTCGTGCCGGTGCCCGCGCCACGGACGTAGGTGTCGACGACCTCGCGGTCCAGGAAGCGGACCAGGGAGGCGGCGGCCTGGACGGGGCGGACGAAGAGCGTCCGGTAGACGGCGTCCAGGTGGAAGCCGGTGGCGGCGTGGCGGTGCAGCGGTCCGAGGAGGACGCGGCCGGGGTCGGCCGGGTCCGGGGCCGAGGCGATGTCGCCGTAGGCGGGGGCGTGGCTCGCGATGGCCTCGGCCTCGACGAGACCGGCGTCGCCCTCGGGGTGGGCGGCGACGGCGCCGAGGGGGGTCCGGGCGGCGAGGGCGCGGGTGCGCTGCCAGACGGCGTAGGTGACCAGGGAGCCGACGACGGCGATGCCCGTGCCGAGGACGGCGGTGGTGACGGTCGGGGTGAGCGCGTGGCCGTCGAACCAGTCGTCGAGGTAGGTGACGCTCAGACCGAAGCCGAGGGAGGGGATGGCGAGCACCCACAGGACGGTGGTCATGGCGAGTGGCTGGCGGCCGTGGTCGGGGGCCTCGGTGCCGCGGCCGCGGAAGGCGAGCAGCCACAGCCGGGTCGCGTAGGCGGCGGTGAGCAGGGCGGTGAGCAGGCCCGCGACGAGGACGGTCCAGCCGGCCCCGGCGGGGGCGACGGTCCGGTCTCCGAGGGCGGTGTGCTCGGCGGCCACGAGGACGGCTTCCTTGGAGAAGAAGCCGGCGAACGGCGGCAGGGCGGCGAGTGCGAGCAGGGCGACGGTCATCGTCCAGTACGCGTCGGGGATCCGCTTGGTCAGGCCGCTCGTCCGGGACATGGCCGAGAGCGAGTTCGTACCGGCGGCGTGGATGACGGCGCCGGCGGCGAGGAAGAGCAGCGCCTTGAACGCACCGTGGGACAGGAGGTGGAAGACGGCGGCCCCCCGGTCGCCGACGGCCAGGGCGCCGGCCATGTAGCCGAGCTGGCCGATGGTCGAGTAGGCGAGGACCCGCTTGATGTCGTCCTGGGCGAGCGCGGCGAGCGCCGAGCCGACCATGGTGATCGCGGCCATCACGGCGAGCACGGTCAGCGCGGCGGCGGAGGAGGCGAAGACCGGAAGGAGCCGGGCCACGAAGTAGATACCGGCGGCGACCATCGTCGCCGCGTGGATCAGCGCCGAGACAGGGGTGGGGCCGGCCATCGCGTCGGGGAGCCAGGTGTGCAGCGGGAACTGCGCGGACTTGCCCGCCACTCCGGCGAGGAGCAGCAGCGCGATCAGTGTGGGGTGGTCGAGGCCGTCGCCGGCGACGGCGCCGAGGATCCCGTCGATCCGGAAGGTGCCCGCGTCCGCGGCGAGCGCGAACAGGCCGATCAGGAAGGGGACGTCGCCGAGCTTGGTGACCAGGAAGGCCTTGAGGGAGGCGGCGCGCGCCTCGGGGGTCTCCCAGTAGTGGCCGACGAGGAAGTACGAGCAGATGCCCATGATCTCCCAACCGACCAGGAGCACCATCAGGTCACCGGAGTAGACGACGACCAGCATCGCGGAGGTGAAGAGGGAGACCAGCGCCGCGTAGGAGGGGTAGCGCGGGTCGTCGCGCAGATAGCCGGTCGAGTAGATCTGCACGCAGGTGGCGACCACGCCGACCAGGACGGCGGCCAGGGCGGCGAAGCCGTCGATGTGGAGGGCCAGGTCGATGGGGACGGAGCCGGTGGGGGTGAGCTGGGTGGCGGCCTCGACGGTCCGCCCGCCGCCCTGGCGGAGGGCGACGAGGACCGCGAGGACGGCCGCGGCCAGCGTCGGCAGGACGGCGAGCGGGCGGGCGAAGCCGGGCGCCCGCCGGCCGAGGAGGAGGCCGGTGGCGGAACCGAGGAAGGGAAGGAGGGGGACGAGGACGGCGAGGGTCGTGGTGGTCACGCGGTGGCCTCGGCCTTCTCGTCGGACGCGGGAGCTTCCCCGGTCGCGGGCGCGGCCTCGTCGGTCTCCGCCGTGTCCCGGAGCCGGTCGACGTCGGAGCTGCCGCGGTTGCGGTAGACCATCAGGACGATCGCGAGACCGATGCCGATCTCGGCGGCGGCGATGGCGATGATGAAGAGGGTGAGGGCCTGGCCCGCGTGCAGGGTGTCGCGGAGCCAGACGTCGAAGGCGACCAGGTTGAGGTTGACGGCGTTGAGCATCAGCTCGACGGACATCAGGACCAGGATCGCGTTGCGGCGGGCGAGGACGCCGTAGAGGCCGACGCAGAAGAGCAGGGCGGCGAGGACGGCGGGGTAGGCGAGATGCATCAGTTCCCGTCCTTCGTGCCGGTGGTGTCCTTGCGGGACAGGACGATCGCGCCGACCAGCGCGGCCAGCAGGAGGACGGAGAGCGCCTCGAAGGGCAGCACCCAGTAGCGGAAGAGCATCTCGCCGGACACCTCGGTGGAGCCCTGGGCCGGTCCGTCGAGGTCGATCCAGGTCGTACGGAAGGCGTCGACGACCACCCAGACGAGCGCGGCGGCCGCGGCGAGCGCGACCGCGAGGGCGACCGGGCGGTTGCCCGAGTCGGCGTCCGGGGAGCGGCCGATCGGGGCCTTGGTGAGCATGAGCCCGAAGAGGAGGAGAACGACGACGGAGCCGACGTAGATCAGTACCTGGACCCAGGCGATGAACTCGGCGGTCAGGAGCAGGTACGCGACGGCGAGGCCGCCGAGCGTCACGACCAGCCACAGGGCGGCGTGGACGAGCTGCCTGGTGGTGACGGTGACGACGGCGGCGCCGAGGGTGACGAGGCCGACGAGGAGGAAGGCGATCTCGACGCCGGAGGGCGAGAGGAAGCCGGGATTCTGCGCGGCGAGGATCACGCGGTACCTCCCTCGGGGGCGTCGGGGCGGGCGGGGCCGCCAGGGGTCTGGGTGTCGGGGGCGGCCGGGCCGCCGGGGGCCTGGGTGTCGGGGCCGGCCGGGCCGCCGGGGGCCTGGG
>NZ_JAGGOS010000102.1 GCF_018614205.1 Streptomyces sp. ISL-36
CGGGCGCGCGCAGCCGCTGGTCCGGGCCCGCGCGGACGGCGGCCCGGTGCCTCATCGGCGGCCGTGGGACGGGACGTCCGGGCCCCGGCCCCACACCACCGCGCGGGCCGCGACGCGCGGCCCGGAAGGGGTGCCCTCGGGGCATCAGCGAAGCGAACTCGAAGGAAGGACCACCGCATGAGCACCCGGTATCCGTTCACCGCCGTCGTCGGGATGGACGACCTGCGGCTGGCGTTGCTGCTGAACGCCGTCAGCCCGGCGGTGGGCGGTGTCCTCGTGCGCGGCGAGAAGGGCACCGCCAAGAGCACCGCCGTGCGCGCGCTGGCGGATCTGCTGCCCGAGGTACCGGTCGTCGCCGGGTGCCGGTTCAGCTGTGACCCCGCCTCGCCCGACCCCGGCTGCCCTGACGGGCCGCACGAGGCCGCATCCGCCGCGGCGCGGCCCGCGCGGATGGTCGAGCTGCCCGTCGGGGCCTCGGAGGACCGGCTCGTCGGCGCGCTCGACATCGAGAAGGCGCTGGCGGACGGGGTGAAGGCCTTCGAGCCGGGGCTCCTCGCGGACGCGCACCGCGGAATCCTGTACGTCGACGAGGTCAACCTCCTCCACGACCACCTGATCGACCTGCTCCTGGACGCCGCCGCCATGGGCTCGTCCTACGTCGAGCGCGAAGGCGTCTCCGTACGGCACGCGGCCCGCTTCCTGCTCGTCGGCACGATGAACCCCGAAGAGGGCGAGCTGCGGCCGCAGTTGCTGGACCGCTTCGGCCTCACCGTCGAGGTGGCGGCCTCGCGCGAGCCCGAGCAGCGGGTGGAGGTCGTACGGCGCCGGCTGGCGTACGACGACGACCCGGCCGCCTTCGCCGCCCGCTGGGCCGGCGAGGAGAGCGCGCTGCGGGACCGGATCGTGGCCGCGCGGGCCCTGCTGCCGAATGTGACGCTCGGCGACCCGGCGCTGCTGCAGATCGCCGCGACCTGTGCCGCGTTCGAGGTGGACGGCATGCGCGCCGACATCGTCATGGCCCGTACGGCGACGGCGCTCGCCGCCTGGGCGGGGCGCACGGACGTCACCTCCGACGACGTACGGCAGGCGGCGCTGCTCGCGCTGCCCCACCGCAGGCGCCGGAACCCGTTCGACGCGCCCGGCCTCGACGAGGACAGGCTCGACGAGACCCTGGAGCAGTTCAAGGGCGAGGACGAGCCGGACGACGACCCGGATCCCGGCCCGGGCGACGGCGGCCCCGGTGGCGGTGGAGGTGGCGGTGTGCCGCCGCAGGGCGACGGACCCGACGGGTCCGCGGAGAGCGCCGAGGCGGACGAGTCCCCGGCCCCCTCCCCCGCACCCGGTGCCGGCGGCGCCGGTGAACGCGCGGCCGTCAAGGCCGCCGAGCCCTTCCGTACGAAGATGCTCAGCGTGCCCGGGCTCGGCGAGGGCGCGGCCGGGCGCCGTTCCCGGGCCCGTACCGAGCACGGCAGGACGACGGGGGCCGTACGCCCGCGCGGGTCGCTGACCAAGCTGCACCTCACGGCGACCGTGCGGGCCGCCGCACCGCACCAGAAGGCGCGCGGGCGGTCGGGCCCCGGCCTGGTGGTGCGACGCGACGACCTGCGGCAGGCGACGCGGGAGGGACGCGAGGGGAACCTGGTGCTCTTCGCCGTCGACGCGTCCGGTTCGATGGCGGCCCGCCAGCGGATGAGCGCCGTCAAGGGAGCCGTGCTCTCGCTGCTCCTCGACGCCTACCAGCGGCGCGACAAGGTCGGCCTGGTCACCTTCCGCGGCCGGGACGCCGAGGTCGCGCTGCCGCCGACCTCCTCGGTGGACGCGGCCGCGGCCCGGCTCGAACAGCTCCCGACGGGTGGCCGTACGCCCCTGTCGGCCGGGCTGCTCAAGGCCCACGACGTGCTCCGCGTCGAGCGGCTGCGCGACCCTTCGCGCCGGCCCCTGCTGGTCGTCGTGACCGACGGCCGGGCGACCGGCGGCGGCGCCGACCCGGTGGCGCTCGCGGCCCGCGCCGCGCGGCTGCACGCCGCCGACGGCACGGCGGCGGTGGTGGTGGACTGCGAGACCGGGCCGGTGCGGCTCGGCCTCGCGGGGGACCTCGCACGTGAACTCGGCGGCACCGCCGTGACCTTGGACGAGCTGCGCGCGGACTCGATCGCCGGGCTCGTCAGAGACGTACAGGCAGCAGGACAGTCAACGAGGAGGGCCGCTTAATGCCGCAGGGACAGCCGACCGTCGTACCCGACGACGGTCTCACCACCCGTCAGCGCCGCAACCGTGCGCTGGTGATGGTGCACACCGGTGTCGGCAAGGGGAAGTCGACCGCCGCCTTCGGCATGGCGCTGCGCGCCTGGAACCAGGGCTGGCCGGTCGGGGTGTTCCAGTTCGTCAAGTCCGCCAAGTGGAAGGTCGGCGAGGAGAACGCCCTCAAGGCGCTCGGCGAGACCGGCAAGGGCGGGACCGTCACCTGGAACAAGATGGGCGAGGGCTGGTCCTGGATCCAGCGCGAGGTCGCCGAGGGCGAGCAGTCGCACGAGGACAAGGCGCGCGAGGGCTGGGAGCAGGTCAAGCGGGATCTCGCCGCGGAGACGTACAAGTTCTACGTCCTCGACGAGTTCGCGTACCTGCTGCACTGGGGCTGGATCGACACCGCCGAGGTGGTGGAGGTGCTCAGGAACCGTCCCGGGCAGCAGCATGTGGTGATCACCGGCCGCAACGCCCCGCAGGAGCTGATGGACTTCGCGGATCTGGTGACCGACATGTCGAAGGTGAAGCACCCGATGGACGCGGGTCAGAAGGGCCAGCGGGGCATCGAGTGGTAGCACGTCTCGTCATCGCCGCGCCGTCCTCCGGCGCGGGCAAGACCACGGTCGCGACCGGTCTGATGGCCGCGTTCGCCGGCCGTGGCCTTGCGGTCTCCCCGCACAAGGTCGGCCCGGACTACATCGATCCCGGCTATCACGCGCTGGCCACCGGCCGGCCGGGCCGCAACCTCGACGCGTACATGTGCGGTACGGGGCTGATCGCGCCGCTCTTCGAGCACGGGGCGCGCGGCTGCGACCTGGCGGTCGTCGAGGGCGTGATGGGCCTGTACGACGGCGCCGCGGACCAGGGCGAACTGGCGTCCACGGCGCAGGTCGCGAAGCTCCTGAAGGCGCCGGTGGTGCTGGTCGTGGACGCCTCGTCGCAGTCGCGGTCGGTGGCGGCGCTCGTGCACGGGTTCGCCTCGTGGGACCCGGAGGTCCGGATCGGCGGGGTGATCCTGAACAAGGTCGCGACCGACCGGCACGAGCATCTGCTGCGGGAGGCGCTCGGGGAGTCGGGGGTGCCGGTTCTGGGTGTGCTGCGGCGGGCGCCCGCCGTCGCCACGCCGTCGCGGCATCTGGGGCTGGTGCCGGTCGCGGAGCGGCAGTCCGCGGCGGTGGAGGCGGTGCGCGCTCAGGCGGATCAGGTGCGGGACGGTTGTGACCTGGACGCGCTGCTGGCCCTCGCGCGCAGTGCGCCGGAGCTGCACGCGGAGGCGTGGGACCCCCACGGGTTGTGGGCCGGCGTTCCGCTGGGGACCCCTTCCGGGGGAAGCTCCGGGGGAGGCACGGGTGGGCACCACCCGGCCATCGGACCGGACCCGGCGAACGGGTCCGGCCGCAGGCCGACGGTGGCCGTGGCCGGCGGGGCCGCGTTCACGTTCTCCTATGCCGAGCACGCGGAGTTGCTGGAGGCCGCAGGGGCGGAGGTCGTCACCTTTGATCCGCTGCGTGACGAGGCCCTTCCCGAAGGGACGAGCGGGCTCGTCATAGGTGGTGGGTTTCCCGAGATGTACGGGGCGGAGCTGTCCGCCAACGAACCGCTCCGCAAGGCCGTCGCCGAGCTCGCCCGGTCGGGCGCGCCCGTCGCCGCCGAGTGTGCCGGGCTGCTGTATCTCGCGCGGTCGCTGGACGGGACGCCGATGTGCGGGGTGCTCGACGCCGACGCGCGGATGTCGGAGCGGCTGACGCTCGGGTACCGGGACGCCGTGGCGGTGAGCGACAGCCCGCTCGCCGCGACCGGGGCGCGGATGCGGGGGCACGAGTTCCACCGGACGGTGATCGAGCCGGGCGCGGGGGCGGCGGCGGCCTGGGGGCTGCGGCAGCCGGTGGGGGTCCCCCCTGCTCGAAGAGCTCGGGGGAGCGTGGAGGGGTTCGTCCAGCAGGGGGTGCACGCGAGCTATGTGCACACCCACTGGGCGGGGGCTCCGGAGGCGGCCGTGCGGTTCGTCGCGCACTGCGGGCGCGGTCCGGAAGCGGAGCGGGGCGCGTGAGTTCAGGCAGACAGTCCCACCACGAGCCAGATGAAGGCCACTCCCGCCACCGTGCACAGCAGGGTGGATCGGGCGGGGTGCTCGTGGTGGGCCTCGGGCAGGATCTCGGCGGCGGCGAGGTAGAGCAGGGCGCCGCCGAAGAACCCGAGATAACTGCCGAGCAGTTCCTCCGGCGGGGTGAACAGCAGGGTGGACGCGGCGCCGACGAGCGGCGCGAGCGCGTCCGCGACCAGCATCGCGATGGCTTTGCGGCGGGCGTTCCCGTACAGGCTGGTGATCGTGTACGTGTTGAACCCGTCGGCGAAGTCGTGGGTGATGACGGCCAGTGCGACGGTGGCGCCCATGCCGCCGCCCACCTGGAAGGCGGCGCCGAGGGCGATGCCGTCCATGAGGCTGTGGGCGACCATGGCGGCGGCAGCGGTGAGTCCGACCTGCGGCACTCTCTCGTCGGCGGCGACGCCGTGCGCCGCACGGCGGACGGCCAGGAGCCGTTCGACGGCGTGGGCGAGGAGGAAGCCGCCCACGAAGAGCAGCAGGGCCTGCGGCACGCCGAAGACCTTGGCGCCGGCGGCCTCCAGGGCCTCGGGCAGGAGATCGAGTCCGACCACGCCGAGCATCAGTCCGCCGGCGAGGCCGAGGACCAGATGGCGCCGGTCGGTGACGCGTTGCGCCGTCCAGCCGCCGAAGAGCGTCATGAGGAACGCGCCGAGCGCGACGAAAACGGCCATGCGCCCTTGCTATCCGATCGTGTGCGGCCCGCGCACATCAGCGGCCGTGTCGTGGGGAGGCTGGTGGCGTGATCACGGTGATCGGAAGCGGTGCGGGCGCCGACGCGGGCTCTTGGGCGGGCGAGCCCGCGCTGGTGGTGGACGTACGGGGCGACGAGTTGACGCACGGGGAGCTCGACCTGATCGACAAGCACGCCGCCGAGGGAGGGACGCGGGTGGTGGTGCGCGCCGGGGGCGATCCGGGGTTCTTCGGTGTCGTACGGACGTTGGAGCGGCGGTTCGGCGCGCAGTCGCTGGAGGTGCGGCCGGGTCCCGCGGCGGTGGGAGTGGCCTTCGCACGGCTCGGTCTGGCGTGGGACGACGCGCTGGTGGCGGACGGCTCGGAGCTGCACGAGAACGCGCTGGACCGGGCGGTGAACGTGTGCCGGGCGCATCCGAAGGTGGCCGTGCTGCCCGGGCCCGGCGTGGGGCCGGCGGAGCTGGGCGCGGAGCTGCTGCACCGCGTGACGTCACGGACGCTGGTGGTCTTCTCGGCGCTCGGCGATCCGTTCCGTGAGCGCTTCGAGCGGGTGGAGCCGGCGGAGGCGATGTGCCGGACCTGGGAGGGCGTCAGCCTGGTGCTGTGTCTGGACGAGTCGCGGGCGGAGGGGCCGGCGCCCGCGGTGACGGGGCCGCTGCGCGGTCCTGGCCGCTGGGCGCTCGCGGACCGGGAGTTCGGAGCGGCGGACGGTTCCGTCCTGCCGTACGAGGCGCGGGCGCTGGCGCTCGCCCGGCTGGGGCCGCGCGTCGGTGACCTGATCTGGGACATCGGTACGGGCTGTGGCTCGGTGGCGGTCGAGTGCGCTCGGCTGGGCGCGGCGGCGGTCGCCGTGGAGAAGACCGCGTCGGGCGTCGAGCGGATCCGGGCGAACACGGCCGCGCACGGTGTGGAGGTGCGGGCGGTGCACGGGGCGGCGCCGACGGTGCTGTCCCATCTGGCCGATCCGGACGGGGTGTTCGTAGGGGGCGGCGGCCGTGAGCTGAAGGCGATCGTGCTGACGGCGGCGCGCCGCGCGCGGCGGGCGGTCGTGGTCGCGGTGACGGCCCTGGAGCAGGTGACGCCGGTCCGCTCGGCGCTGGAGTCGTGCGGTTTCGCGGCCGAAGGGGTGCTGTTGCAGTCCCAGCGGCTGCTCACCCTGCCGGACGGGTCGTCGTCGATGGCCCCCGCGGCGCCGGTCTTCCTGGTGTGGGGTGTGCGGTGAGCGGCCCGGCGACGGCGGGCGTGGCGGTCGGCGTGGGCGCCAGGCCGGGGGTGTCCGTGGACGAGGTCCTCAGTCTGGTCGGGGAGACCCTGCGGGAGGCCGGGCTGTCGGGCTCCGACGTGGCGGCGCTCGCCACTCTGGACGCGCGGGCGGCGGAGCCCGGGATCGTGGGCGCGGCGGCGCGGCTCGGCGTGCCGTTGCGGGCGTACGGGGCGCAGGCGCTGGCCGCCGTACCCGTACCGCATCCCTCGCAGGCTCCGCTGACGGCGACGGGCACGGGGTCGGTGGCGGAGGCCGCGGCGCTGAGGGCGGCGGGTCCCGGGGCCCGGCTTCTCGTACCGAAGCGGAAATCCGCGCGCGCAACGTGTGCTGTCGCCCGTTCCGTCCCCTTTCATCCGAACGAAGAGTCCTCTGCCGTACGGTTGTTGCCCTGGAGACAGGGGTACATCGCTGGTCAGACGGAGCCCCGTACACCCCCCACTCATCACCCCACGGCGGCCATGGATACCCACGCGCATACAGACGTCCACGATCTGCGGCACCACGGTGACGCGGAGGTCCGGGACGACAAACTGATCGATCTCGCGGTCAACGTCCGTACGAACACGCCGCCGGACTGGCTGCGGGAGCGGATCGCGGACTCGCTGACGGGCCTCGCGGCGTATCCGGACGGCCGGGCGGCGCGGGCCGCCGTGGCCGAACGGCACGATCTGCCGGCCGGTCGGGTGCTGCTCACCGCGGGGGCGGCGGAGGCGTTCGTGCTGCTCGCGCGGGCACTGCCGGTGCGTCGGCCGGTGGTGGTGCATCCGCAGTTCACGGAGCCCGAGGCGGCGCTGCGGGACACCGGGCACGAGGTGGGCCGGGTGCTGCTGCGCGAGGAGGACGGGTTCCGGCTCGATCCCGCGGCGGTGCCGGAGGACGCGGACCTGGTGGTGATCGGGAACCCGACGAACCCGACGTCCGTGCTGCATCCGGCGGCGACGATCGTCTCGCTGGCCCGGCCGGGGCGGACGCTCGTGGTCGACGAGGCGTTCATGGACGCGGTCCCGGGCGAGCGGGAGGCGCTGGCCGGGCGGACGGACGTGCCGGGTCTGGTGGTGCTGCGGAGCCTGACGAAGACCTGGGGTCTCGCCGGGCTGCGGATCGGCTATGTGCTCGCGCACCCGGAGACGATCGCGGCCTTGCAGCGGGCGCAGCCGCTGTGGCCGGTGTCCACGCCCGCGCTGGTGGCGGCGGAGGCGTGCGTGTCGCGGGCGGCGCTGGCGGAGGCGGAGCACGCGGCGCACCGGACCGGGGTGGAGCGGGCGCATCTGCTGGCGGGACTGGCGGAGTTCGACGAGGTCCGGGCGGTTTCGGCGGCGGAGGGCCCCTTCGTGCTGGTCCGGATCGACGGCGCGGACGCGGTACGGGAGCGGCTGCGGGCGCTGGGCTTCGCGGCGCGCCGCGGCGACACCTTCCCAGGCCTGGACCGCAACTGGCTCCGCCTGGCGGTCCGCGACCGGGCCACGACGAACCGTTTCCTTCAGGCCCTGGACCAGGCGCTGTTGATGGGGGGCTAGGGAGGGTGGGGCGTGCGGGGAGGGCGGTGCGGTCACCGCCCTCCCCTTCCCCTTGCCCCCTCGGGTCGGTCAGCCGCGGGCGCGGCGGCCGCGGGCCAGGACGAGGGCGCCGGCGCCCACGCCGAGCAGGAGGAGGGCGCCGCCGGCCAGGTACGGGGTCATGGAGCTGCCGCCGGTCTCGGCGAGGTTCTGGTCGGTCGGGGTGGAGCCGCCGTTCTGGGTGTGCGCACCGCCGGCGTCGGTGGGTTCGGCGGACGGCTCGTGCGAGGGCCGCTCGCTCGGCCGCCCCGTCGGCTTCTCGGTCGGCTTCTGGGTCGGCTTCTCGGTGGGACGCGTGCCGTTCGGGGTCTCGCAGGTCGCCTCCGCGAGCGTCACCACGCCGTTGACCTCGGCCACCCCCAGCTTCAGCGGGTCGACCTCCACCTTCAGTTCGAGGGCCGTCGCCGCCGCCGTGCGCGAGGTCGTGGACGTCCGGGACAGGTCGAGGGTGACGACGCCGATGCCCGGCACGGAGACCTCGGTCCGGCCGCCGGTGGAGAGGGTGGTCTTCTTGCCGAACACGGTCACGTGCCCGAGCACGTTCGACTCGGCGACCGGCTGCCTGCCGGACTCGCAGACCGCCTTGGAGGTGACCTTCTCGACCTCGATCAGGGAGAGGGCGCGGATGCCCGGGACATGAACCCGCGCCTTGACCAGGTTCACGTACCCCTCGGCCCTGTTCTTCTCCACCGTGGCCTTCGAGGTGGCGACGTCGGCGCGCAGGATGTCGATCGGTCGGCCGTTCTCGGCGCCTTCCACCTTCACGGTGAGTGCGGTCCTGTTCTCGCTCTCCGGCGCCTCGACCTCGTTGAGGGAGGTCCGCAGCGGCACGTTCACCGTCCTGTCGAGCAGGGAGACGTCGAGGCCGGTCCGCAGGACGACGGCGGTGGCGCGTCCTTCGCCGCCCGTGGCGTGCGCCGCGGGGGCCGCGAGGACCACGGGCCCGACGGCCAGCGCGGCGACGGTCGCGGCAGCGGCGGTACGGCGTACGGGCATGCGGAAGGTGTTGCTGTTCACGGTGGTGGAACCCCCACAAGAGACATGGCGTCGCCGGCCGCTCACCCAAGGGGACATCGGGTCGGTGCGGCGTCGACGACTTGAGACACCGGAATCTTTACGCACGGAGAGTGAACTGACAGGCACCTGACGTGAGTTCACTCCAAAGGGGGGTTTCCGTGCCCGTATTCGATTCTTTCGGCACGCGCGTTCCCATGCGTCCCTCGTGTTGCGAATCGCACGACGGAGAGGGGAAGCGTGTCAACGAGATGCGCCGCTCCCGGGTCACGCACGGTCAACCCGGCACCCGTCGCCCTGATCCAGGGCGCCCATGGAGTGGACCCGCCCCTCGGGTGGGCCGGCCACGCCCCGCCGCCATCCCCTCCCCCGGCGTCCTGTAAATTATTTAGGTCAGCCTAACCTAAGAAAAATGCGGATGGATCGGGGTCGGAGTGAGTATCGAGGTCTACCGGGACAGCTGGGGGATCCCGCATCTGCGCGCCGCCGACCCCTGTGAACTCGCCTTCGCGCAGGGGCGGGTGACCGCCGTGGACCGGGCCTGGCAGCTGGAGGTGGAACGGCACCGGGCGCAGGGCACCACGGCCGCGTTCCTCGGGGCCGCGGAGACCGGCTGGGACACCTTCGTACGGCGGGCACGCCTCGCCGACACCGCGCGCCGCTGCTTCGACCGGCTCGACCCCGCGACCCAGCGGTGGGTCGGGGCCTACGTGGACGGGGTCGACGCCGGCCTGGCGGAAGGGGCCCGGCGCGCGCCCGAATTCGCCGCGACGGGGCTGGAGCCCGGGCGATGGGAGCCGTGGACACCGCTGGCGGTCTGGCTGTCCACCCACATCCTGTTCGCGGGCTTCCCCACCAAGCTGTGGCGGGAGGAGGTCGCGCGCCGGCTGGGCGAGGAGTGGACGGAGCTGTTCGCCACGGACGGTCCCGGGACCGCGGGCTCCAACGGCTGGGTCGTCTCCGGCGGACGCACCGGGAGCGGGGCGGCGATCGTGGCGGGCGACCCGCACCGGTTCATCGAGGCCCCCGGCGTCTACCAGCAGATCCGCCTGGCGTGCCCGGAGTACGACGTGGTGGGCCTCGCCGTGCCGGGTGTGCCGGGTCTCGCGCACTTCGGCCACACGGGAGGCGTGGCCTGGGCGATCACCAACGCGATGGCCGACTACCAGGACCTGTACCGCGAGCGGCTGCGGCGGACCGAGGACGGCGGGGTCGAGGCGCTCGGCCCCGACGGCTGGCGCCCGGCGTCGGTCCACGTCGAGCGGGTCGAGGTCGGGGGCGCGGAACCGGGCGAGGTCGAGGTCGAGGTGATCGAGACGGAACGCGGGCCGGTGATCATCGGGGACGCGGGCGCCGCGGGCCCACGCTCCGGCGACGGCGCCGGCGGGGACGGCGGCGCCACCGGGGCCGGGGAGAGCGACCGCGACGGCGTCTGGGAGGCCATCAGTCTGCGGTACCCACCGCGCGTGACGGGCGAGCTGGGCTTCGGCGTCCTGCCCGAGCTGCTCGGCGCCCGCACCGTCGCTGATGTGGACCGCGCGGTGGACGGGTGGGTCGAACCGGTCAACGTCGTCCAGGCCGCGGACACCGAGGGCGGGCTGCTGCACCGGGTCGCGGGCCATGTACCCGTACGGGCCCGCGCCAACTCCCTGCGGATCGTGCCGGCCTGGGAGGCGGCCCACGCCTGGCAGGAGGGGGCGGCGGCCATGCCGCGCGCCGGTGTCGACGGCCACGCGGTCATGGCCAACGCCCGGGGTCTGGCGGCGCCGCTGGGTGTGGAGTTCGCCCCCCGGCACCGGGCCGCCCGGATCGACGCGCTGCTCGGCGAGTCGACGTCCTGGACCGCTCAGGAGATGGCGTCGGTCCACACCGACACCGACAACCCCTCGGCGGCGCCCCTCCTGGAGGCGATCCGGACGCTGGACACCCCCGCCTCCCCCTCCTCCGCCTCCTCCCCCGCCTCCCCCTCCTCCCCTGCCGAGTCCCTCTCCTCCGCCGCCTCCGCGCTCCGGGAGCGGCTGCTCGGCTGGGACCGGCGGATGGAGGCGGACAGCACCGACGCCGGGCTCTACGCCGCCGTGCGGGGGGCCGTGGTACGGCGGGTGGCCGCCCATCGCGCCTTCGAGGCGCTGCGGGAACCGGCTCCGTACCCCGCCCTCTTCCAGCCGTGGCTCGCCCTCGGGCCGCGCGTGGCGTTCGCCCTGGAGACGCTGCTCGTCTCCGGCCCCGTGCCGGCCGAGGACATCACGGAGATCGTCCGGCAGGCCCTCGAAGAGGTCGCCGCCGGGGAGGAACCGCCGGCTTGGGGCGCGACCCACCGCCTCGCCCCCTGGCAGGCGCTCCCCGACGAGGACGCCGCGGCCGACGCGCGGTGGCCGGGCCTGGGCGGGGACCACGACTGTGTGCTGTCCACCTCCAGCGTGCCCGGGTTCACCGACCGCAGCGCCCGCGCCTCGGCCGCCCGCTACGTCTGGGACCTCGCCGACCGCGACAACAGCCTCTGGGTCGTTCCGTTCGGCGCCTCCGGCGTGGCGGGCGACGCTCACCATCTCGACCAACTCCCGCTGTGGCTGCGGGGCGAGCTCGTCCCCGTCACCACCGACTGGCACCACCTCACCAAGGAGCACGATGACCGCCGCTGAGACCGCCGCCGAGACCGCCGCCGAGTACGTCCGGACCGTCGAGGGCTTCGGCACCGTCAGGATCGACCGCGTCGACCCCGAGGGTGACGCCGCTCTCCTCCACCACTGGGTCACCGCGGAACGGGCCCGGTTCTGGGGCATGGGCGGCACGACCCTGGAGCAGGTGCGGGAGATCTACGCCCATCTGGACTCGCTCACCACGCACCACGGCTTCCTGGTCCGCCGGGACGGCGAGCCGGTCGCGCTCTTCCAGACCTACGAGCCCGAGGCCGACCGGGTCAGCGAGTGCTACGAGGCCCTGCCGGGTGACATCGGTGTGCACCTGCTGATCGCACCGGCCACCATCCCCGAACGCGGCTTCTCCGGCGGACTGCTGGCCGTGCTGACCGACTTCGCCCTGATCGGCCGGAACCGGATCGTCGCCGAGCCGGACGCCGCCAACGAGAAGGCGATCGCCCTGCTGGTACGGGCCGGGTTCGACCTGGGCCCGGAGGTCGTCCTGCCGGAGGTGGACCTCCCGGAGGTCTTCATCCCGGAGAAGAAGGCCCGCCTGGCGTTCCTGACCCGCTGACGGACCGGGGGGTCCGGGCCGGGGGTCCGGGCCGGCCCGGACCCCGTCCGCGCCGCGCGCCCCGTGCGCCGGACGTCCCGCGCGTGGAGCCGCGTCAGCCGATCACGCGGCCGTTGACGATCACTCGTCGCGGCGCCGCGAGCACGCGGACGTCCGCGCGGGGGTCCTCGTCGTAGACGACGAGGTCCGCCGGGGCGCCCTCCTCCAGGGAGGGGCGACCCAGCCAGGCGCGGGCGCCCCAGGCCGTAGCCGACAGGGCGTCGAGCGCGGGGATGCCCGCCTTGACCAGCTCCTCGACCTCCGCCGCGACCAGGCCGTGGGCCAGGGAGCCACCCGCGTCCGTACCGACGAAGACGGGGACGCCCGCGTCGTAGGCCGCGCGGACGGTGTCGTACCGGCGCTCGTACAGCCGGCGCATGTGCGCCGACCAGCGCGGGAACCTCTCCTCGCCGCCGTCCGCGAGCCTCGGGAACGTGGCGATGTTGACGAGCGTGGGGACGATGGCGACGCCCCGCTCCGCGAAGAGCGGGATCGTCTCCTCGGTCAGTCCGGTGGCGTGCTCGATGCAGTCGATGCCCGCCTCCACCAGGTCCCGCAGCGAGTCCTCGGCGAAGCAGTGCGCGGTGACCCGGGCGCCGAGACGGTGCGCCTCCGCGATCGCCGCCTCTACCTCGGCGCGCGGCCAGCAGGCGGTGAGGTCGCCCGCCCCGCGGTCGATCCAGTCGCCGACGAGCTTGACCCAGCCGTCGCCGCGGCGGGCCTCCTGCCCCACGTACGCCACCAGTTCCGACGGCTCGATCTCGTGGGCGTAGTTGCGGATGTAGCGGCGGGTGCGGGCGATGTGACGGCCCGCGCGGATGATCTTCGGCAGGTCGTCGCGCTCGTCGATCCAGCGGGTGTCGGAGGGCGAGCCGGCGTCACGGATGAGGAGCGTGCCCGCGTCGCGGTCGGTCAGGGCCTGCTTCTCGCTGGTGGCGTCGTCGACGGGGCCGTGCTGGTCGAGCCCGACGTGGCAGTGGGCGTCGACGAGGCCGGGCAGGGCCCAGCCGGTCACGGTCAGCGCGTCACCCGACGGCCGGGTGTACGTGATCCGCCCGTCCACCGCCCACAGCTCGTCCCGTACGTCCTTGGGACCGACGAGCACCCGCCCCTTCACATGCAGCACCACGTGATCGCTCATGCCTGCACTCTACGAGGGGCGGGTGACGCTCCGGACGGCGGTCACGCCCCGCCCGGCACCGGCCGGAGGCCCGGCCCGTACGGAGCTCGCACGGAGCCTCGTCCGGCCCTCGTCCCTCGCTCCGTCCGAGCTCGTACGGAGTTCGGACGGAGCTCGTACGGAGCTCGTACGGAGCTCGTACGGAGCTCGTACGTCGCTTCTCCGGAGCTCACTCCTCGCTCATTCATCGATCGCCGCGCCGAAGCGGGCGTCCACGGACGAGGCCCCGAGGGAGCCTGCCGCGTACGTCCACGAGCCCACGGCTGTCGGCCCTCCGGAGGCCGCGGGGAACACCCACACGTGCCCGTCGTCGGTGTTCTCGCCGGGCGCCGCCGCCAGCAGTCCGAAGCGGCCGTCGCGGTCGGCGTCGAAGAGCCGGATCTGGGCGCCGAACCGGTCGGCCCGCTCGGCCGCGCCGGGCACGGAGGGCGCGTCCTGGGACCACGACCGGGCGCCGCTGCCGGTGAGGCCCGCCCGCGTCCCGCGCAGGACGGTCACCGACCCCGCGTCGGCGACCGTGCCGAAGAGGATCCGGGCGGCTGCGGGGGTGGTCCGGCAAGGGCCCGTCCCTTGTCCGGCGCCCTGTTCGACACCGGATGCGGCGTGGGGGTTGTACGCGGGGGATGGACCGTTCCGCGTACGTCCGTCCGGAGCCGCCCCACCGGGCGTCGGGGGCCGTCTCGGTACCCTGAACCGGAGCTCCTCTGGCAGCTCACCAGCATCGAACTGATCCGAAGAAGGCACCGCCGTGACCGTGACACACCCGCTTCTGGACCTGGCCCCGCTGACCGCCGCGCACTTCGCGTCCATCGAGCGGCGGGTCGCCGCGCTCCTCTCCACCGAGCAGGACGTGGTGATCATGCAGGGCGAGGCGCTGCTGCCCCTGGAGGGCTGCATCCGCAGCGGCGCCCGGCCCGGCTCGACCGCGCTGAACATCGTCACCGGGCCGTACGGCCAGACCTTCGGCAACTGGCTGCGGGACTGCGGTGCGACGGTCGTGGACCTGGAGGTGCCGTTCCACACGGCGGTGACGGCCGCTCAGGTGGAGCAGGCGCTGGCCGGGCACCCGGAGATCGACTTCGTGTCGCTGGTCCACGCGGAGGCGGCGACCGGCAACACCAATCCCGTCGCCGAGATCGGCGAGGTCGTGCGGGCGCACGGCGCGCTGTTCTACCTCGACGCGGTGGCGTCGATCGGCGCCGAGCCGGTGCTGCCGGACGCGTGGGGCGTGGACATGTGCATCATCGGTGCGCAGAAGGCGATGGGCGGTCCGGCCGGTGTGTCGGCGGTGTCCGTCAGCGAGCGGGCCTGGGAGCGCTTCGCCGCCAATCCGGGAGCGCCGCGCCGTTCGTACCTCTCCCTCCTCGACTGGAAGGAGCGCTGGATCGACGGCGGGCGGAAGGCGCTGCTGCACGCGCCGGCGCAGCTGGAGATGCTGGCCCTTGAGGCGTGTGTGGAGCGGATCGAGGCCGAAGGGCTCGACGTGGTGATGGGCCGTCACTCCTCGGCGGCCGCCGCGACCCGCGCGGGCGCGCTGGCGCTGGGCGGTGGCCTGGAGCCGTACGTCCACGAGGCGAAGGACGCCGCCCCGGTGGCGACGACGCTGCGTTCCCCGGCGGGTGTGGACGCCTCCGAGCTGGTCGCCAGGGCGCTGGCGGCCGACCCGTCGCTGCCGCTGATCGCGGGCGGCGGGGCGCCGGCGAAGGAGATGATCCGGGTCAACCACTACGGCGTGGACGCGACGCCGGGCGTGGTGCAGTCGTCCCTGGCGGCGCTGGGCGCGGCGCTCGGCGAGATGGGGCGCACGGTCGACCTGGAGGGCGCCCGCCGCGCCGTGACGGAGACCTGGGGGCAGTAGCCCGGCACCGGGCGCCGAACCCGGCTCCCCACGCCCGCTGCCCGAGCACCCGGGCACCCGGGCGCTCCTGGGCGGATTTCCGCGAATGCCGCGACCACCGGTCGCGGCATTTTCCTTTCCCGCATAAATGCGGCCACACATTCCCCAAGCGCATTCCCTTACAAGTTCCTGGTTTCTTCTGCCCCGTTTTTCCGACCCTAAACGCCAGGGTTTCGTCAGCGTTTCCCGGCCCATTCAGAACCTGTGACCGACCCCACATCACGTCCATTTCGCCCGGAAAAATCCGGGCAAATGCGGTGCGAATCGCACGCGCGCGGATAACACATCACGCGCCGCCACCCCACCCCTCAGCCACATGCAATTCGAGAATTTGCTCGGTAAATTGCCTCGGCATGACCGCCGCTCAATCAGCTATGACCGTCGAAAGCCCGAGTGTGGAGGACGGAGCCGCACTCTGGCGTATGGCCCGCGATTCCGGGTCGCTCGATCTGAACTCTCCGTACAGCTATCTGCTGTGGTGCCGGGACTTCGCCGCCACCTCGCTGGTCGCGCGCGCCGCCGACGGTGAGCCGATCGCCTTCGTCACCGGCTATCTGCGGCCCGACCGGCCCGGAACCCTCGTCGTCTGGCAGATCGCCGTCGACAGGGCGCACCGCGGCCGCGGCCTGGCCGGCGTGCTGCTCGACGCGCTGACCGCGCGGGTCACCCCCGCCGCCGTCGAGGCCACCGTCACCCCGGACAACACGGCGTCCGACCGGCTCTTCACCGCCTACGCCGAACGGCACGGCCTCCGCCTGGAGCGCGAGGTCCTCTTCGACGGGGCCCTGTTCCCCGGCACGCCCGACGGCGCGGGCACCCATCTGCCCGAAGTCCTCTACCGCATAGGCCCCCTCCAGACCACGGGAGAATCGCTGTGACCATCGCCCCGCCCGCCCTCAGTGTCTTCGAGACCCTGGAGTCGGAGGTGCGCAGCTACTGCCGTGGCTGGCCCACCGTCTTCGACCGCGCCCAGGGCGCCCGCCTCACCGACGAGGACGGGCACACGTACCTGGACTTCTTCGCCGGCGCCGGTTCACTCAATTACGGCCACAACAATCCCGTACTGAAACGGGCGCTCATCGACTATCTGGAACGCGACGGGATCACCCACGGTCTCGACATGGCGACCACCGCCAAGCGTTCGTTCCTGGAGACCTTCCAGGACGTGGTGCTGAAGCCGCGTTCGCTGTCGTACAAGGTGATGTTCCCCGGGCCGACGGGCACCAACGCCGTGGAGTCCGCGCTGAAGCTGGCCCGGAAGGTGAAGGGCCGCGAGTCGGTGGTCTCCTTCACCAACGCCTTCCACGGCATGTCGCTGGGCTCGCTCGCCGTCACCGGCAACGCCTTCAAGCGCGCCGGAGCGGGGATCCCGCTGGTGCACGGCACGCCGATGCCGTTCGACCACTACCTCGACGGCCAGGTCCCGGACTTCCTCTGGTTCGAGCGGCTGCTCGAGGACCAGGGGTCGGGGCTGAACAAGCCGGCCGCCGTGATCGTGGAGACCGTGCAGGGCGAGGGCGGCATCAACGTGGCCCGGCCCGAGTGGCTGCGGGCGCTCTCCGATCTGTGCCGGCGCCAGGACATGCTGCTGATCGTCGACGACATCCAGATGGGCTGCGGCCGCACGGGCGCCTTCTTCTCCTTCGAGGAGGCCGGCGTCACCCCGGACATCGTCACGCTGTCGAAGTCGATCAGCGGGTACGGGCTCCCGATGTCCCTGTGCCTGTTCCGGCCCGAGCTGGACGTGTGGGAGCCGGGCGAGCACAACGGCACCTTCCGCGGCAACAACCCCGCCTTCGTCACCGCGGCGGCCGCGCTCGACACCTACTGGGCCGACGGCCAGATGGAGAAGCAGACCCTGGCGCGCGGCGAGCAGGTCGAGCAGGCGCTCCTCGCCCTCTGCGAGGAGAACTCCGCCTACGGCGCCCACTACCGCGGCCGCGGACTGGTCTGGGGCCTGGAGTTCGCCGACACCACCCGGGCGGCGAAGATCTGCGCCCGCGCCTTCGAGCTGGGGCTCCTGCTGGAGACCTCGGGCCCGGCGAGCCAGGTCGTGAAACTCCTGCCGCCGCTGACCGTGACGCCGGAGGAGCTGGACGAGGGGCTGAGCGTGCTGTCCCGCGCGGTCCGCGAGACCGCCTGACCTCCGTACGAGCAAGACGAAAGGAAGGAGCACCACCGTGATCGTCCGATCGTTCAAGGACATCGAGAACACCGAACGCCATGTGCGGGCCAAGTCCGGCACATGGGAGAGCAAGCGGATCGTCCTCGCCAAGGAGCGCGTCGGCTTCTCGCTCCACGAGACCGTGCTCTACGCGGGCACGGAGACGTCCATGTGGTACGCGAACCACATCGAGGCCGTCCTGTGCGTCGAGGGCGAGGCCGAGCTGACGAACGACGAGACGGGCGAGACGCACTGGATCGAGCCGGGCACGATGTACCTGCTCGACGGCCATGAGCGGCACACCCTGCGCCCCAAGACCGACTTCCGCTGCGTCTGCGTCTTCAACCCCCCGGTCACGGGCCGGGAGGACCACGACGAGAACGGGGTGTACCCCCTGCTCACGGAGGAGGGCTGATCATGACCGACGTACTGACCGACCGCACGGACCTGTATCCGACGCGAGGCGCCGCCGAGGAACTCACCCCGCGCCGCGACCCGGTGGTGTGGAGCGACGCCCCTGGTCTGGAGTCGTACGAACGGGACGGCTTCCTCGCCGAACCGGAGCTGCTGACCGACCAGGAGGTGGCGGTCTACAAGCGCGAGCTCGACCGGCTGATCGCCGATCCGGCGGTACGGGAGGACGAGCGCGCGATCGTCGAGCGGGCGACGGGTTCCGTCCGCTCGGTCTTCGAGGTGCACCGGATCAGCGAGGTCTTCGCCCGGCTCGTGCGCGACGAGCGGGTGGTGGGCCGGGCCCGCGAGATCCTCGGCTCGGACGTGTACGTCCATCAGTCGCGGATCAACGTGAAGCCGGGCTTCGGCGCCTCCGGGTTCTACTGGCACTCGGACTTCGAGACCTGGCACGCGGAGGACGGGCTGCCGCGGATGCGGACGGTGTCGGTGTCGATCGCGCTGACCGAGAACCACGACACCAACGGCGGCCTGATGATCATGCCGGGCTCGCACAGGACGTTCCTCGGGTGCGCGGGTGCGACCCCGAAGGACAACTACAAGCGCTCGCTGCAGATGCAGGACGCGGGGACCCCGTCCGACGAGGCGCTGACGAGCCTCGCGGACGCGCACGGGATCCGGCTGTTCACGGGCCGGGCCGGCTCGGCGACCTGGTTCGACTGCAACGCCATGCACGGTTCGGGCGACAACATCACTCCCTATCCGCGCAGCAACGTCTTCATCGTCTTCAACAGCGTGGAGAACGCGGCGGTGGAGCCGTTCGCGGCGCCGATGCGGCGGCCGGAGTTCATCGGGGCGCGGGACTTCACGCCCGTGCGGTGAGGCACCTTGCCGGGGCCCGGCCCGATCGGCCGGGCCCCCGCCGTGCGCTCACAGCGCCGGGTAGTCCGTGTAGCCGCGGTGGTCGCCGCTGTAGAAGGAGGAGTGGTCCGGGGCGTTGTACGGGCCGTCGTTCCTGAGGCGGGCCGGCAGGTCGGGGTTGGCGATGAAGAGCCTGCCGTACGCGACGATGTCCGCGATCCCGTCCTCGACCAGGGCCAGCGACTCGACGGAGGTCGCGTCCTGCGTCGCCGGGTTGAGCACGAACGCACCGGAGAACCGCTTGCGCAGCGCGAGGGTCAGCTCACGGATGCCGGGCGCGGGTTCGTGGACGTGCAGGTAGGCGATGCCCAGCGGGTCGATCGCGTCGACGAGCGCGGTGTACGTCTCCTCGGTCTCGGTCTCCGCGATGTCGTTGTAGGTGTTGCCCGGGGAGACGCGCAGACCGGTGCGCTCGGGGCCGATCTCGGCGGCGACGGCCCGGACGACCTCGACGGCGAACCTGATCCGGTTCTCGACGGAGCCGCCCCACTCGTCGGTGCGGCGGTTGGAGCCGGCGGCGAGGAACTGGTGGACGAGGTAGCCGTTGGCGCCGTGGATCTCGACGCCGTCGAAGCCCGCGTCGACGGCGTTGCGTGCGGCGGCCGCGAAGTCGGCGACGGTGGCGCGCACGTCGTCGGTGCTCAGTTCGCGCGGGGTGACGAAGTCCTTGGGGCCCTCGAAGGTGAAGACCTGGCCGGCCGCGGCGACGGCGGACGGGCCGACCGGGTGGAGGTCGCCGTCGAGCAGGTCGGGGTGGCCGATCCGGCCGGCGTGCATGAGCTGGGCGAATATCGTGCCGCCGCGGGCGTGGACGGCGTCGGTGACCTCGCGCCAGGCGGCGATCTGTGCGGCGCTGTGCAGTCCCGGGGTGTTGGGGTAGCCCTGGCCGACGGCGGAGGGCTGGACGCCCTCGGTGATGATCAGGCCGGCGGAGGCGCGCTGCGCGTAGTACTCGGCGACGAGCGCGGTGGGGGTGCGGTCCTTGCCGTGGGCACGGCTGCGGGTCATCGGGGCCATGGCGATGCGGTTGGAGAGTCGGGCTCCCGCGAGGTCGATCGGGTCGAACGCGGTGGTCATGACGGCCTCCTGAAACATTTATGTGGTCGGCCAAGTATTCGGCCTGCCGCCACTGTAACGCATTGATTGGCCGACCAAGGTAATCTGGAGATGATCGCCCGCCCAAGGAGCCCACGATGCCCGACACCCCCTCCGCGCCCCCGTCGGAGGCCGCCCGTCGCGACCCGCTGCCGTCCGCCGCGCAGGGCGGCCCGCTGAGCCACGCCCTCTCCCGCGTGGGCCGGCTGCACCGGATCGCCGCGGGACGGCTGCTCAAGGAGGTCGGGCTCTATCCGGGGCAGGAGTTCCTGATGATGTGCCTCTGGGACTGCGGACCGGTCCGTCAGTCGGAGCTGATCAGGACGATGGGCCTGGACCCCTCGACGGTCACGAAGATGCTCCAGCGTCTGGAGCAGAGCGGTTACGTGCGACGCAGCCCGGACCCGGCCGACCGGCGCGCGGTCCTGGTCGAGGCGACGGACGGCGGCGGCGCCCTGCGGGCGGGGGTGGCCGACGTCTGGACCGGCCTGGAGGAGCACACCCTGGCCGGGCTCTCCCCGGCCGAGCGCGCGGAACTCGCCCGCCTGCTGGCCCGGGTCGAGGAGAACCTCTGCGCCGGGACGGACGACTGCCCGCCCCGGAACTGAAGGCACGACGCGGAGCCCGGCGGGCGTATCGGCGCCCCCTCACCGGGACAGGCGCATCGGCGCCACGGCACGGGGCCGGGGGTGCGTGTCGGCGCCACGGCAGGGGTCGGGGGTGGGTGTCGGCGCCCCGGCAGGGGTCGGGGCGCCGGGCGTATCGGCGCCCGGCGGTCAGCCGGCCAGGACGTCCAGGGCCCGGTCCACGTCCGCCACCCCGTTGTAGAGATGGAAGGACGCCCGCAGATTGCCCACCCGGGCGGACATCAGCACACCGGCCGCCCGCAGCGCCGCCTGACGGTCGCCGAGACCCGGCACTCCGACGACGCCGGAGACGTCCTGCACCGGCGCGTGCCCCAGCTCCACGAGCTCGGCCCGGAAACGGGCGGCGAGCGCCTTGTTGTGGGCCTCGATCCGCTCGATGCCGATCTCCTCCAGGAGCGCCAGCGAGCGGGCGGCCCCGTGGTACGACAGAAAGGCCGGCGGCTCGTCGAACCGCCGTGCGGAACGGGCCAGTTCGCGCACCGGACCGTAGCTGTTGACCCACAGCTCCTCGCCCGTCACCCATCCCGCGTGGATCGGTACGAGCGAGTCCTGCGCCTCCTCCGTGACGGTGAGGAACGACGAACCGCGCGGGCAGAGCAGGAACTTGTAGCCGCCGGCCACCGTGTAGTCCCACTCGCCCGCCCGCAGCGGCAGCCAGCCCGCCGACTGGGTGGCGTCGACGAGCGTACGGGCGCCGTGCGCGGCCGCCGCCGCCCGTACCGCGGCGAAGTCGGCGGTCCGGCCGTCCGAGGACTGCACCGAGGAGAAGGCGACGAGGGCGGTCTCGGGACCGATGGACTCCGCCAGCCGTTCCAGCGGCACGAAGCGCGTCTTGAGGTCGCCGCGGACCGTGAACGGGGTGATGACGGAGCTGAAGTCGCCCTCGGGGAAGAGGATCTCGGAACCCGCAGGCATCGACTGCGCGATCATCCCGACATGGACCGAGACCGAGCTGCCGACCGCGACCCGGTCCGGATCGACACCCATGAGCCGGGCGTACGTGGCGCGGGCCTCCGCGACGATCTCGAAGCTGCCGGCCCCCTCCGGCCGCCCCGCCGCGGTCTCCTCGGCGAGCAGCGTGATCGCCTCGATGGTGCGGCGCGGCATCAGCGCGCAGGCGGAGGTGTTGAGGTAGGTGTACTTCGGCGCGAACTCGGCTCCGCCGAGGGGGTCCATGACGTCCATGGGCCCAGCCTGGGCCTCCCCCGACCTCTCGTCAACGACGAATGATCAAGGGGAGCCCCTGTGCGCTGCTCAGACCTCGCAGGTGCCGTCGGTGTCGCAAACCGCCGCGTCCGCGCCGATCGGCTGCGGCGTCCGGCCCTGCCACGCCTGCTCCAGGGCCTGCGTGAAGACCTCGGCGGGCTGGCCGCCGGAGACTCCGTAACGGCGGTCGAGCACGAAGAACGGCACACCGTTCGCACCGAGCTCCGCGGCCTCGCGCTCGTCCGCCCGCACCGCGTCCGCGTAGGCGTCCTCGTCCGCGAGCACCGAGCGGACCTCGGTCTCGTCCAGTCCGGCCTCGACACCCAGCCGTACCAGGGTCTCGGGGTCGAAGACGGACCGCTCCTCGGCGAAGTTGGCGCGGTAGGCGAGGTCGAGCAGTTCGTTCTGCCGGCCCCGCTCCCCGGCCAGGTGGAGGAGACGGTGGATGTCGAAGGTGTTGCCGTGGTCACGGCCCTCGGTGCGGTAACCGAGGCCCTCGGAGTGCGCGTTGGAGGCCACGTGGGCCTCCATGGCGCGGGCCTCCTCCAGGGTGCGGCCGTACTTCTTGGCCAGCATCTCGATCACCGGCGCCGTGTCGCCCTTGGGCCGGTTCGGGTCGAGCTCGAAGGAGCGGTGCACCACCTCGACGTCGTCGCGGTGGGCGAAGGCCGCCAGCCCCTTCTCGAAGCGGGCCTTGCCGATGTAGCACCACGGGCAGGCGATGTCGCTCCAGATCTCGACGCGCATGTCTTGCTTCTCTCCGGGTCATGGGTGGGGGCGGGGCACAGGTGTTCCGTGGCGGGAACGTCCCGGCCCGCCGGATTCATTCCGCCGCGGGCTCCACTGTGAGGCGGAGCACGAGGTGCGTGCCGGAGCGCGGAGTGTCGGCGTCCGGGGTCCAGCCGCGGGCGGCGTAGAAGGCGTGGGCCCGTTCGTTCCTGTCGAAGACCTCCAGCCGGACGGTGGTCACGCCCTCGGCGCGCCAGGCGTCGAGACAGGCGGAGTGCAGTTCGGTGCCGACGCCCCCGCGCCACCGGTCGGGCCGGACGTGGAGCTGGGTGAGCGTCATGACGCCGTCGACCCGTCCGTACGCGGCGATGCCGGCGATCTCGCCGTCCCGCTCGGCGCACAGGACGGTGCCGCGGCCCACGGCCCCGCTCCAGCCGGCCCGGGTGCGGGCGAGCTCCTCGGAGCCCGCGTACTCCTCCTCGGGGAGATGGTCCCGGTAGTAGGTCGCCCGGGCCGCCAGGTGTACGGCGGCGATCGTGTCGAGGTCGTCGGCGTTGGCACGTCTGATCATGGAGGCGGAGACGCCGCCGGGCGGCCCGCGGTTGCCGGAGCGGGCCACGCGGTCCGGGGAGGGCCGGTGGTCTTCGCGGGTCCTACGGCATGGCGCCGAGCCCTGTGCCGGTTGAGGCGGAAGAGGCCGCGGCCGGCGCCGACTGGCGGCGGTACTGCCCCGGCGCCACCCCGTACTCCCGTTTGAAGGCCTTGGCGAAGGCGAACTCGGAGGCGTATCCGGTCCGTCCGGCGACCGTCCGCAGGGGCGTGTCGTCCGCGCGCAGGAGCCGCCCGGCCGTGGTCATCCGCCACCACGTCAGATAGGCGAGCGGCGGGCGGCCCACCAGCGCCGTGAAGCGCCGGGCGAAGGCGGCGCGCGAGAGGCCGGCCTCGGCGCCGAGATCCTCCACCGTCCAGGCCCGGGCCGGATCGCCGTGGATCGCCTTCAGGGCCGCGGCGACCGCCGGATCGCCGAGCGCACCGGACCAGCCCGTCGTACGGTCCGGGCGCTCCGTGAGCCACCAGGTCCGCAGCAGATAGAGCAGCAGCGTGTCGAGGAGGGCGGGGACGACGGCGTCGGATCCGGGTTGGGGCTCGGCGAGTTCGGCGCCGAGCAGGTCGATCGCGGCGCGCAGCCGCGGATGGGCGCCGACCCGGGCCGGGATGTGGACGAACGGCGGCAGCTCGGTGAGGAGCGGATGGGCCCGGGCCCGGCTCACCTGGTAGGCGCCGCACAGCAACAGGGTCTCGTCGGTGCCGACGGGCCCGCGGTCGGGCAGCGTGGGCCAGGAGCCGTCGGGGGCCTGTACGGCGTCCACGAGCGGGGTCGACGGATGGTCGGCGAGCCCGTGGCCGGTCCCGTGGGCGAGCAGGACGACGTCGCCGGGGCCGAGCCGGACGGGCGGGGCGTCGTCCGGGGGCAGCAGCCAGGCGGTGCCCTGGAGGACGACGTGGAATCCGGCGCCCTTGCTGGCGGGGAACCGGAAGCCCCAGGGCGCGAACCTGACCGTACGGGAGGAGTGGGGCCGTCCGGTGCGCATGGCGGCGATGGCATCGCTCAGTACGTCCATGGCGGCACCGTATCCGTCCTCGCACCCGTCGTCCCCTGCTGAAAGACGATCGGACATGGAGGAGAGGTTTCGGGACATGGATCGTCTCCCCACCCCCGCCTACGGTCGTCCGCATGACAACCGACAAGTCCACCGACAAGACAGCGGACAAGGCAGCGGACATGACGACGGACACGACGACGAGGGCCGTGCTGTTCCACGAGCTCGGCGGCCCGGAAGTCCTCCGGGTCGAGGAGGTGCCGCTGCCCGCGCCCGGCCCCGGCGAGGTGCTCCTGCGGGTCGAGGCGCTCGGCCTCAACCGCGCCGAGGCGCTCTTCCGCGCCGGCACCTACTACTACCCCGCGACGCTCCCCGGCTCCCGGCTCGGCTACGAGGCGGCCGGGGTGGTCGAGGCGGTCGGCGAGGGCGTCACCGCGTACGCCCCGGGCGACCCGGTGATGGCGGCCGCCAACTTCGACTTCGGGGTGCACGGGGTGTACGCGGAGCGGGTGGTGCTCTCCGAGGAGTACGTGGTGCGCCGGCCGGCGGGCGTGGACGCCGTGACGGCCGCGGCGGTGTGGCTGACGTACTCCACCGCGTACGGCGGCATGGTGGAGGCGGGCGGGCTGCGCCCCGGCGACCACGTGGTGATCACGGGCGCGTCCAGCGGGGTGGGGACGGCCGCGATCCAGACCGCGCTGCGGGTCGGCGCGGTGCCGATCGCCGTGACGCGCGGCGAGGAGAAGCGCGGGCGGCTGCTCGACCTGGGCGCGGCGCGGGTGATCGCGACGGGCAGCGAGGACCTGGTGAAGGAGGTGAAGCGGTTCACCGGTGGCCGGGGCGCGCGGGTCGCCTTCGACGCCGTCGGCGGGCCCGGCTTCGCCGCACTGGGCGACGCCCTGGAGCCCGGCGGCACGGCGGTGCTGTACGGCTGGCTCGATCCGCGCCCGGCCGCCGTGCCGATGAACTGGCCGCTCACCGTGCGGGGTTACGCGAACGGCGCGGTGGTGCGCACGGCGGAGGGGCGGGACCGGATGGCCGGGTTCATCGGCTCCGGTCTGCGCGACGGCTCACTGGCGCCGGTGATCGCCGAGACCTTCGACGGTCTGGAGCGGATCACCGACGCCCACCGGCTGATGGAGTCCAACACCCACACGGGAAAGATCGTGGTGCGGGTGTGATCCTCCGACGCGGCGGCCGGCGCCGGCGCTCCGGTGCCGGCGCTCCGGTGCCGGCGCTCCGGTGCCCGCCGCCGCGTGAGGTCAACGGCGCGGCAGGCCCAGCGGGTTGCCGTCCCGAAGCTCCGGCGGGAGCAGGTGCTGCGGGGTCGACTGGTAGGTGACCGGGCGCAGCCAGCGCTCGATCGCGGTCGCTCCGACCGAGGTGGAGGTGGAGGTGGTGGCCGGGTACGGGCCGCCGTGGTGCTGAGCGCCCGCGACCGCCACGCCCGTCGGCCAGCCGTTGACCAGCACCCGCCCGGCGAGCGGGGTGAGTTCGTCGAGGAGGCCGGCGGCGTCCGGGTCGTCGTCGGCCGCGATCTGCAGGGTGGCCGTGAGGTTGCCGGGGAGCAGGGAGAGGATGTCGCTGATCTCCTCGCGGGAGGTGTAGCGGGCGACCACCGTGACCGGGCCGAAGCACTCCTCGAGGAGCAGCTCGTGGCCCCCCTTGAGCAGGGTCTCCGCGTCGACGGTCAGGACGCCCGCGCTGACGGTGTGGTCGCCGCCGGGGCCGGGGGTGACCGGCGCGCTGACGCCGGGGAGGCCGGCCCGCTCCTGGACGCCGCTGACGAAGGCGTCCCGCATCCGGTGGTCCAGCATCACGCCCGGCTCGGTCTCGCTGACGGCCGCCGTCAGGGACGCCACGATCCCGTCGCCCGCCTCGCCCGCCGGCGCCAGGACGAAGCCGGGCTTGGTGCAGAACTGTCCCTCTCCCAGGGTCATCGAACCGGCGAGCCCGGACCCGATCTCCGCGGCCCGCTCGTCCGCCGCGGCCCCGGTGATCACGACCGGGTTGAGGGAGCCGAGCTCGCCGTGGAAGGGGATGGGGACGGGACGGGCCGCCGCGGCATCGAAGAGCGCGCGCCCTCCCCGTATCGAACCGGTGAAGCCGGCCGCCGCGACCAGCGGGTGGCGCACGAGCTCGACGCCCGCGTCGAAGCCGTGGACGAGGCCGACCACGTCCTCGGGAAGCCCCGTGCTGACCGCGGCCCGGCGCAGCAGGGAGGCGCAGAGCTCGGAGGTGGCCGGGTGGTCGGGGTGGGCCTTGACCACGACGGGGCAGCCGGCCGCGAGCGCGCTCGCGGTGTCGCCGCCGGGGACGGAGAAGGCGAGCGGGAAGTTGCTGGCCGAGTAGACGGCGACGACGCCGAGCGGGATCTTCCAGCGGCGCAGGTCGGGCGTGGGCGGCGTCGTGGTGGGATCGGGCAGGTCGATCCGTACGTCGAGGAAGGAGCCCTCGTCGACCACGTCAGCGAAGGACCGCAACTGGGCGGTCGTACGGGCGAGTTCGCCGGTCAGCCGGACCGGGCCGAGCGCGGTCTCCGCGTCGGCGGCCTCGATGACGTGCGCGGCCGCGTCGTCGAGTAGGTCGGCGGCGGCCCGCAGCAGGGCGGCCCGCGCCGTACGGTCGGCGAGCGCGGCACGGGCGGCGGACGCGGCGCGGACGGCCCGGTCGACCTCCCCCGCTGTGGCCTCCACCGCAACCTGCTCGCGCGGCTTCCCTGTCCGGGGGTCCACACTCCACACTGATTCAGCCGCCACCGCCACGCCCCTCTTCACGCTCTGTTCGCTATTCTGAACAGGATTCCTGTAGATGAACAGGACTCTATTGACGGGTGTGCCCTCTCCACAAGAGGCACCAACAAGAGGGGCGAGGGCAATGTCGACTGCCGACACGGGTGGGGCCCAGGTCAAGTCCGCGGTGCGCACGGTGGAACTGCTGGAGTACTTCGCCGGGCGACCCGGCATGCACTCGCTCGCCGCCGTCCAGGAGGCCGTCGGCTACCCCAAGTCCAGCCTGTACATGCTGCTGCGCACCCTGGTCGAGCTGGGCTGGGTGGAGACGGACGCGACGGGGACGCGGTACGGCATCGGGGTGCGGGCCCTGCTGGTCGGCACCTCGTACATCGACGGCGACGAGGTGGTGGCCGCCGCCCGGCCCACCCTGGACCGGCTCTCCGACGACACCACCGAGACCATCCACCTGGCGCGGCTCGACGGCACCAACGTGGTCTACCTGGCGACCCGTCAGTCCCAGCACTATCTGCGGCCGTTCACCCGGGTCGGCCGTCGGCTGCCCGCCCACTCGACGTCGCTGGGCAAGGCGCTGCTCGCCACCCACAGCGACGAGCAGGTGCGCAAGCTGCTCCCGGAGACGCTGCCGGCGCTGACCGAGCACACCCTCACGGACCGCGAGAAGCTCATCGAGGAGCTGCACCTCATTCGTGAGCAGGGGTACGCGGTGGACCGCGAGGAGAACACCCTGGGGCTGCGCTGCTTCGGCATCGCGATCCCCTACCGGACCCCCGCGCGCGACGCGATCAGCTGCTCGGTGCCGGTGGCCCGGCTCACCCCCGGTCACGAGCAGATGATCAAGGACGCTCTGTTCGACGCGCGCGACCGCCTGACGCTGGCGACCCGCAGGCTCTGATCCGGACGCGCTGACCCGCAGGCGCTGACCCGCGGACTCCGATCCCCGGCGTCTGCCCCGGGCTCCGATCCCCAGCGTCTGCCCCGGGCTCCGACCGCAGCCGGTGCGGTCAGGCCCGGTCCGCGAGGGCGGCCTGCCACACCGGGCTGTCGACGTAGTGATTGTCGAAGCGCTCGGAGGACTCCTTGATCTCCTCGAAGCCCGCCTCGCCCCGCATCACCCGGCCGAGCAGCCGCAGGTAGTCGAAGCGCGCCATGCCCGGCGTGAAGACGAACAGCACGTCGGCCTCTGCGCCCGGCGCCGCCGCGAAGGCGTGCGGCGTGTGCGGCGGGACGAGCAGGAAGTCACCCTGCTCCAGAACGGTCAGCTCCTCGCCCACGAGCACCTGGAGTGAGCCGCGGAGCACGAAGAACATCTCCGACGCCTTGGTGTGGAAGTGCGCCGGGGCGCCGACGGCACCCTTCGCGAACGACGACCGGTAGCTGGTGAGCAGTCCGCCGGTGGTGCCGGAGTCGGCGAGGAGGGTCATCACACTGCTCGGGTCGGCGGTGGTCTCGGCCTCGGTGGCGCGGGTCAGGAGCGGGGCGAAGGTCTGCGTCGTGTCCATGAAGATCACCCTAGGCAGCCCTGTGACTGGACGAGGGGTGCATTCCCCACCCGGAATCATGGGTCAATTCCCCGTGGGCGGAGGCGCTTCTCCACCGCGCGGCGGAGGCGGTTCGTCGCCAGGCAGGAGGTGGGAGGGGCGGGCCGCGCGGGAGCGTCGAGCCATGACACCGACCGCTCACCTCCCCGCCGCGGCGCCCGCCGCCACCCGGCCGAACGCCACCCGTCGGATCCTTCGCACCCTCGCCGAAGTGGCCTGCCTGCCCTACATCGCCCTCAAGATCGCCTGGGTGGCCGGCAGTGAGATCGGCATCCCGGCCGGGAGTGTGCTCCTCGACCACCGGACGCTGCTGATCGTCGTCAACTCCGTCTCCGTGATCGCCGACGCCCTGGTCGTGGTCCTCGCCCTGCTGCTCACCCAGCCCTGGGGTCTTCGCGTCAGGGCCTGGCTGCTGGCGGTCCCGGTGTGGGCCGCGACGGGGCTGCTCGCTCCGATCATGATCGGTTTCCCGGCGCAGATGGCCACCTCCCTGTTCACCGGCCCGCAGAGGCACGAGTCGGGCGGCAGGCCGTTCCTCGACGAGTGGGTCTTCGGGGTCGTCTACGGCGGCTTCATCGTCCAGGGGATCACGCTCGGCACACTGTTCTTCCTCTACACCCGGGACCGCTGGGGGCACGTCTGGCGCGGCACCCTCGGCGATCTGCCCGCCCGCTTCTCCGGCACCGGTGCGCGGATCACGGCCGTGGTGGCCGCACTGCTCGCGATCGTCCCGGCCGTGCCCCATGTGATGTGGGCCCTCGGTTCGACGAGCGGCCTCGCGGCGGCACGTGTCCTGGAGCGCACGTCCGACTTCTACGTCCTGGAGTGGATGCGCCTGTTCTTCGCCGCCGTCGCCGTCGTCTCCGTCCTGCTGCTGGTGTTCCAGCGGGCCCGCTCGCTCCCGGTCCGTACGGTGCTGGGGATCGGCTGGGTCGGCTCGGGCGGTCTGGGCTGCTGGGGCGCGTACATGACCCTGGTGTCGCTCATGCCGGAGACCGATCCTGTCGAGGCGCACACAGGACTGATGCAGCTGACCTACGCTGGGGAAATGATCACCGGGTTCCTGCTGGCGGGCTGTCTCGCCGTCTTCCTGCGCCGCCGGAGCGCGAGCGCGTGAGACGACCGCTCACCCTGCTGCTGGGGCAGCGGGTCAGGCGCCGATGGGTCCATCTGATCCTGGGCGGCGCGCTGTTCATGCCGTACTGGCTGGTCGGCACCGTGGTCATGGGTCCGCTCACCGATGGGCAGACCATGTTCTCCGCCGGCCTGACCCTGCAGTTGGGGGCGTACGCGATCGGCCTGCCGCTCGCCGCGCTCACCTCGCTCTTCCCGTTGACCCGGCCGATGTCGGTGGCGGCGGTGCGGGCGCTGTGCGGGGTCCCGAGCGGTCGGCTCGCGGACGGCCCGGCCAGGGGCCGGGACGCGAAGGCCCGGACGGCGGGCTGGTTCACCCTCCATCTGGGGATCGGCGCGCTGGTCAGCGGGGCGACACTGGCACTGCCCCCGTTCGCGGTGACGCTGATGGTCCTGCCGTTCTCGGCCGGGCTGCGGGAGTCCGAACTGGCCTCGTTCTGGGGGGTCGACCGGCCCTCGCTGGTGTGGCTGTACGTCCCTGCGGGCCTGCTGATGCTGGTCGCCCTGGCCGCCGTCGCGGCGGGCTCGGGGACGCTCCTCGCCCGGCAGGCGCCGCGGCTGCTGGGGCCGAGCCCGGCGGACCGGCTCGCCGCGGCGGAGCGGCGGGCCGCCGAACTGGCCGTGCGCAACCGGCTCGCCCGCGAGCTGCACGACTCGGTCGGCCATGCGTTGAGTGCGGTCACGCTCCAGGCGAGCGCGGCGCGCAAGGTCCTGGACGCGGGTACGGAACAGGACCGGGACTTCGTGCGGGAGGCACTGGAGGCGATCGAGGAGACCACCCGGCGCACGGTCGGTGAACTGGACTCGGTCCTCGGCCTGCTGCGCCGGGACGAGGAGGACGGGGAGTTCGAGGCGCCCGGCCTCGCCTCGCTCGACGTCCTGCTCAAGGGGGCCGGCCGCGGGGTGTCCCTGACGGTGACCGGGGAGCTCGACCGGGTGCCGGACGCGGTGTCCAGAGAGGCGTACCGGATCGTCCAGGAGGGGCTGACGAACGCGGCCCGGTACGCGGGCGGTGAGCGCGTGACCGCGCGGCTCACGCTGACGGAAGAGGAGTTGGAGATCACGATGGAGAACCCGTTGCCCGCCCGCGCGCCGGTGGCCCGTCCCGACGGGGGCCGCGGACTGCGCGGCATCGCCGAACGCGCCCGGCTGCTCGGCGGCACGTCGGAGGCGGGCGCATCGGTGACCGGCGGGTCGGAGGCGGGCGCTTCGGTCGGCGTGTGGCGTCTCTCCGTGCGGCTTCCCCTGGCAGGTGCACGATGATCAGGGTCGTCCTGGCCGACGACGAGCGGATGGTGCGCACCGCCCTGCGGGTGATCCTGGACGCGGAGCCGGACCTGGAAGTGGTCGGCGAGGCGTCGACCGGCGCCGAGGCGGTGTCGGTGGTGCGGGAGCTGCGGCCGGACGTGGTGCTGATGGACGTACGGATGCCGGAGATAGACGGGATCCGGGCGACCGAGCAGATCCTGGCGTCCCTCCCCGAGCCGCCGCGGATCGTGGTGGTGACGACCTTCGAGAACGACTCGTATGTCTACGACGCGCTGCGGGTGGGCGCCGCGGGGTTCCTGCTGAAGCGGGCGGCGGCGGAGGAGCTGGTGAGCGCGGTACGCCTGGTGGCGAGCAGCGACTCGCTGCTCTACCCGGCGGCGGTACGGGGTCTGGCGGCCGAGCACGCCCGGCGCAGGCCGCCGGCGCCGCCGCGCTGGGTGGCCCGGCTGACCGAGCGGGAGGCGGAGGTCCTGCGGCTGATGACGACGGGCCTGACGAACGCGGAGATCGCGGACCGGATGGGGGTCGGCCCGGCGACGACCAAGACGCACGTGGCGTCGGTCCTGTCGAAGACGGGCGCCCGGGACCGGACGCAGGCGGTGATCCTCGCGTACGAGTCGGGTTTCGTCACGCCGCGGTGAGCGGGCCCTCACCCGCCGTCGACGAAGGACCGTCCCGGATGAAGGTTCCCTGAGAAACCGGACACATCCGGAACATCCCGCGCCCCTTCGTTCGTCCCGCAAGGGGATGAACAAGACGATCAGGCGCGCCTCGGTCTTCGCGCTGCTCCTGGTGCTCGCCCTGCTGGGCCGGGCGACCTGGGTGCAGGCGTACGAAGGCAAGGCCCTCGCGGACGACAAGAGCAACCGGCGGAAGATCATGGCGCAGTACGCGCAGCCGCTCGGAGACATCATCGTGGCCGGCTCGCCGGTCACCGGTTCGAAGAAGACGGAGGGCAGCGACCTCGCGTACAAGCGCGACTACACCGAAGGCGAGCTCTACGCGGCCGTCACCGGCTACAGCTCCCAGGCGTACGGCGCCACACAGCTGGAGGGCATCTACTCCGAAGTCCTGGACGGCACCGACACCCGGCTGAAGAACCCGCTGGACGCCCTCACCGGCAAGCAGCAGAAGCCCGGGAGCGTGCTCACCACGATCGACCCGGCCGTGCAGAAGGCCGGCTTCGAGGCGCTCGGGAAGAAGAAGGGCGCGGCCGTGGCCATCGACCCGAAGACCGGCCGGATCCTCGGCATGGTGTCCACGCCCTCCTACGACCCTTCGAAGATCGCCGGTCTGACCGACGGCTCCACCTGGCAGAAGCTGACCACGGACGAAGACAAGCCGCTCGTCAACCGGGCGCTGCGGCAGCCGCTGCCGCCGGGGTCCACCTTCAAACTGGTCGTCGCGGCGGCCGCCCTCGAGGACGGGCTCTACGGATCGGTGGACACGGCGACCGACAGCCCCGACCCGTACACGCTGCCGAACACCCGGACCGTGCTGAAGAACGAGAACCTCTCCGCGCCCTGCGAGAACGCCACCATCCGGACCGCGCTGCGGTACTCCTGCAACAACGTCTTCGCCAAGCTGGCCGTCGACCTCGGGCAGGAGAAGGTGAAGGCGATGGCGGAGAAGTTCGGCTTCAACGACAAGGAGCTGGATGTCCCGGTCCGCGCCTACGCGAGTGTGTATCCGTCCGACATGGACAAGGCACAGACGGCGCTGACCGGTATCGGTCAGTTCGATGTGACCGCGACCCCACTCCAGATGGCGATGGTGTCCGCGGCGATCGCCAACGACGGTCTCATGGCGTCGCCGCACATGGTCTCCCAGGTCGTCGACTCCGACGGAGACGCGCTGGAATCCTTCGAGGACGGGGACGCGAAGCGGATCGTCTCCTCGTCGACGGCGGAGCAGCTGCGCAGCGCGATGGTGACGGTGGTCGAGAAGGGTACGGGCACCAACGCGGCGGTCGCCGGCGCCGAGGTCGGCGGCAAGACCGGTACCGCTCAGCACGGCGAGAACAACAGCAAGACGCCGTACGCCTGGTTCACCTCCTACGCCAAGGACGCGGAGACGGGGAAGGAGGTGGCGGTCGCCGTCATGATCGAGGACTCGGGCGCGGCCCGCTCGGAGGTCAGCGGCAACGGGCTCGCGGCCCCGGTGGCGCAGAAGATGATGAAGGCGGCGCTGAACTAGCCGGCCGGGGCGGCGCGGTCGGCGGGACGACCGGTCGGATCGGTCGGATCGGTCGGGCGAATTGGTGGGGCGGATTGGCCGGGAGGATTGGCCGGGAGGGTCGGTCGGGCGGATCGGTCGGCGGGGCCCGCGACACGGTATGCAAGGTCCCTCACGATCCGAGCATTCCGAGCACGGATTCGACCTCGCGGAGGACCGCCGTGCGACTGCCCCGTTCCCCTTCCGGCTGGACCATGGCCGTCTTCGGACTGCTCGCGGCGGCCATGGGGGTGGTGGGGCTCGTCGCCCCCGACATCATGCTCACGGCCATGGGCTTCGAGCCCATACCCGGCGCGAGCCGCGCGGAGGGGGACCACACACTGGTCTTTCTGACGGCCTCCTCGATGGCCGCGCTCAACATGGGCGTCTACTACGTCCTGGCCGCGCTCGCCGACTGGAAGCCCTTCTTCCGCTGGACCGTCCCATTCCGTCTCCTGACCTGCGCCGTCTTCACCCTCGCGGTGATCTCGGGCCGCGCGCCCGCCGGTTTCCTCGGCGTGGGCGTGTGGGAGGGCCTGGGCGCTCTGGCGACGGGGGCGGCCCTCCGGTACGAGAACCGGGCCGGGAAGGTGGCCGAGGCATGAGCCCCCGTCCCTCCGACGACCTGGCAGCCGCCTTCACCCGCTTGGGCGGCGACGAGGACGACAAGGTCTGGAGCCAGCTGTCGGACGACCTGTGCCACCAGGGGTCCGTCTACGACGACAGTTTCCTCGCCCTGCCGTACCTGGCGGCGATCGCGACGGGCGACGCACCGGGCGGACCGGTGGACGCGGTCCTGATGGCGGGCCTCATCGTCTCGGCGGCGGACGAGGAGCGCGAAGCGCGGTACGCGGCCGAGATCGCCGCCCTGCTGCCGGTGGCCCACCGCCTCCTGGACGCGGCGACCGACGACCGCGTGACGTTCGTGTACCTGCTGCAGTGCGTGCTGGCCTTCGAGGGCGAACGGCAGTGGAGCGGGGGAAAGCTGGAGGGCCTGTTCGAGGAGGAGTACGAGGTGGACTGCCCCGCCTGCACGTCGGAGCTCTTCATCGCCTTCGGCGAGCACGGCACTTTCGCCTCGGCCGGCGACTACGTGACGGCGGACCCCGCCAAGGCCCTCCTCCACCCCGCCGACCCGTCCGCCCTGGCCCCACTCCCCGCCCGGCTGCACCGCATGGCGTCCGAGGCCGGGCACGAGGAGGTCGCCCGGGGCCTGACGTACCTCTTCGGCAGGGCGACGTGCCCCGACTGCGAGGGCGAGTTCAGGGTGTCGGAGCAGGTCGAGGCGAGGTACTGAAGCCGAGGAGAGGCGCCGGAACAGACGGCGACGCCGTCTTGTGCCCAGCGGCAGCCGTCCAGATGTCGCCGGCGTTTACGTAGGTCAACTGCCCGATCCGCGTGGGCCACCTCAGAAGCCAGGCTGCGGACATGGGCATGCGTAGCAAACGGACGGCGGGTCTGTATCTGGCCGGGGTACTGGTGTCGGGCTTCGGCTCCACGGCGATGTGGCTGGCCTCGGGGATCTGGGTCAAGTCCCTGACCGGCTCGGACAGTCTGGCGGCGCTGACCGCCTTCGCGCTGTGGGCGCCCGCGCTCCTCGGCCCGCTGCTCGGGACGGTCGCGGACCGGGTGCGGCGCGGGCGGCTGATGGTGTGGTCGAACGCGGCGATGGCGGCGCTGCTGCCGACGCTGCTGTGGGTGAATGCGGCGGACCGGGTGTGGCTGCTGTTCGCCGTTCTCGTGCTGTACGGGGCGCAGGGGGCCGTCCACGAGGCGGCGGAGGCCGCGCTGGCGGCGAGCGCCCTCGACAAGCGACGGCTCGGGGACTTCAACGGGCTGCGGATGACGGCCAACGAGGGCATGAAGCTGATCGCCCCGCTCGCCGCCGCCGGTCTCTTCGCCCGGTACGGCGGCGGTCCGGTGGCGCTGCTCGACTCGGTGACCTTCGCCGTGGCCGCGGGCCTGTTCGCGTTGATGCGGATCCGCGAGGAGAAGCCGGTACGGCCGGAGTCCGCGCACTGGCTCCGTGACACGGCGGAGGGTCTGCGGGCGATCCGCTCCTCGCCCGTGGTGCGTCCGCTGGTGGGTTCGGGCGCCTTCACGATGCTGCTCGCCGGCCTCAACGGGGCGGCGGTCTACGCCGTGGTGGACGGCGGGCTCGGCCGCTCCCCCGCCTATGCGGGAGTGCTGTACGCCGTCCAGGGAGCGGGCTCGGTCGTCGCCGGCCTGACGGTGGGGCCCCTGCTGCGCCGGGTGCCGGAGCGGCTGGTGTCCGCTGCCGGACTGGCCCTGTTCGCGGCGGCCGCCGGGGTCCGCGCCGTCCCGCACGACGGGGTGGCCCTGGCGGCGAGTGCGGTGATCGGGCTGGGACTGCCCTGGGTCCTGGTCGCCGCGATGGCGGCCGTCCAGCGGGAGACCCCGGCGGACACGGTGGGCCGCGCGGCCGCCACCACGAACACCCTGGTCTTCGTTCCGAACGCCCTCGCCCTGGCGGCGGGCGCGGGCCTGGTCGCGGTCCTCGACATCCGGGTCCTGCTGCCGCTCGCGGGCGCGGCGGGCCTGGTGGGCGCGGCGGCACTGGCGATGCGCGGCGCGGACCGAACCCGCGACCGGTCTCACGGCACGACCGCGACGGCCGACAGGGCTGACAGGGCCGGCACGTGACCGCGGCGACGCCAGCGGTGCGCGGTCGCGGACCGAACCCGCGACCCGTCTCCCGGCACGACCGAGACGGCCGAGACCGCCGGCACGTGACCGCGACGACGCAGGCGGTGCGCCGCGCGGACCGAACCCGCGACCCGTCTCCCAGCACGACCGAGACGGCCGACACGTTGACCGCGACCACGCAGGCGGTGCGGCGCGCGGACCGAAACCGCGACCGGTCTCTCGGCACGGCCGGCACGTGACCGCGGCGACGCC
>NZ_JAGGOS010000103.1 GCF_018614205.1 Streptomyces sp. ISL-36
GCCGATCCAGGTCAGCCCGGCATCGATCACGGCTTGGGCGAAGTCGGCGTTCTCCGAAAGGAATCCGTAACCGGGGTGGATCGCGTCCGCACCGGAGTCCTTCGCGGCCTGCAGCACCTTGGCCATGTCCAGATAACTGGCGGCCGGGGTGTCACCGCCCAGAGCGAACGCCTCGTCGGCCGCACGGACGTGCAATGCGTCCCGGTCCGGATCGGCGTAGACGGCGACACTGCCGATCCCCGCATCCCGGCACGCCCGGGCGACGCGGACAGCGATTTCGCCACGGTTGGCGATGAGCACCTTGCGCACGATGAACGTCTCCCCTGACTCGCTCGGAGTCACCAGAGTGTTCGGTGGCCGCTCATGTGTTCAACAGGTCCGGTTACAGGACTGGGTCGAAATTCGCAGGCCCCGTGCAGCTGTGTCGTAAGAAGTGAAGAGAATGGTCAGAAGCCCGTCAATCGACCGACCGCCCGACCCGCCCGGCCCCCGCCTTTCCAACCGCGCCCGCGACGGCCCTCCGGCGCCTGAACCGGTCCTTCCGCTCCGGCTCCCGCTTCCGCCCGGACAAGGCGGTGCGGCGGCCGGTGAGGCCGCCGCACCCGACGGGAGACAGTGGTTCAGGCGGCCCGGACCAGTTCTCGGTACCACCCCCGCGTTCTCGGGAAGTCCTCCTCGAATCCCGGACCGGGAACCCGGTTCAGATCGGTCCACAGCGGCGCGCTGTCGTACCAGTGATCGGTCGCCAGCATGTCGAGGCCGTGCACCGCCCAGTCGTCCTCGGCCAGCCGCTCACGCGCCTGCGCCAGCGTCAGCTCGCGCCGAGCGCCGGGCAGCGCCGCACAGGCGGCCACCGCGCCCAGCAGCGCCGCGGCGGTCACCGGCCGCGGATGCGCGGCGTGGTAGACGGACGCGGTCAGGCTGTCCGCCGGGGCGAACGCCACCCCCAGCAGGAGCTGCGCCAGTTCGGGCGCGGCGATGGCCGACATCCGGCTGCTCCATCCGACCGCGCCGCCCTGCAGTGCCCGCAGGAGCCGTACGAGTGCGGGGACGACCCATGTGTCCCCCTCTCCGTACACCAGATGGGGGCGCAGGACGATCCCGCCCGCTGCGAGCACGATGTCCTCGGCGGCTGCCCGGCTCCGGGAGGTCGGCGACCCCGGACGGCGGGTGAGCTGCTCGGGACGGGCGCACCGGAAGACCCCGCGCCCGTACACGGAGGCCGTACTGAGGTACACGATGCGCGACACCCCGGCTCGCTGGGCTTCCGCCACGAGCGCGGCGGTCCCGCGGGCGTTGACGGCCTCGTTGGCGTCGGCCGTCCCTCCGATCTGCGAGGCGCAGTGGAGCAGGACGTCCATTCCCTCGCATGCGCCGCGCAGCGAGTCGGGACGGGTCAGATCGGCCCGGACGACCCGGGCGGCGGCCGGCCCGCGCGGGGCGAGCGGCCTGCGGTGCGACATCAGCGTCAGGTCCATGCCCTGACGCGCCGCCTCACGGACGACATGGCTGCCGATGAACCCCGACGCGCCGGTGATGATGGTGGCGAACAAACGACACTCTCCCGTCAGAGGACGATGGGCTCAACAACCGCGGCGTCTGAGGACGACGTCGGCGCAGAAGACGGTCCGGCCCTGCTGGGTTCCGCTGACCCTGACCGGAACGTCGCCGGACGCGTCGGGCTCGCCCGGGACCGCGCCTATTCGGCAGGGGGCGTCGAGCTCCGCGTAGCGCGTGAAGGTGCTGTCGAGGGCGACGACCAGAGCGTCGGGCAGACCGGTGGAGGCGTGCGCGGCCTGTCGGGCCGCCTCCAGGAGCACCATGCCGGGTACGTGGTCGACCGGGTGGTCGAAGAAGATCGGGTGCGCGGTGTCCACCCGGAGCTCCCACGCGTACTCCTGACCTCCCGTCGTCTCCCGGGTCGACGCCTCGGTGAGAACGACATGACCGACGTCCGTACGGCCGACCCGCGCCGGGTCGATCGGACAGCCGACGACGCGGTCGGTGCTGGTGGGACGGTCGCCGCGCAGACGGCGGTGGACGGCCGCGCTGGTGCAGCTGAAGGCCGCCCCGGCGGTGGCCAGTGCGACACCGTCGACCTTGACGGTGACGTCGTAGCGCATACCGCCCAGGGCCTTGCCCCGGCGCACCACGTCCCGGCAGACGGTGTGCAGTTCGACCTCGGTGGGAGCGGTGCCTGCCACGAGCAGCTCCTCGGTGGTGGCGAAGGACATGTTCCACATCAGGAAGTGGTGGCCGAAGGGAACCCCGAACTCGGCGTGCGACAGCAGGGATCCGATCTGGCGGACCGACTCGATCAGCAGCATCGGGTCCTGGTAGCCGCCGGCCTGGGAGAAGAGGGAGTGCCCGCGCGGCCACTGGGCCTGGACGACGAAGGCGTCGGAGTGACCGGCCGGGACCCCCGGGACCGCTTCCCAGCCCGTGAGCAACACCTCGGAGACGGCGGCACGGTGGACGTACTGGCGCGGGACGGTCGTGGTGAGACCGGGGCTCCCGGCGGCGAAGTGCGGAGCAAGGATGCTGTTCGTGCGGGACTCGTGCTGCGCCGAGGCAAGAGACGGCATGCGTGGCACTCCTGATCTGTTCTGGACAGGGGTGAGCAGCCGGACGCCGGCAGCCACCCCCGTGGCCGACGATCTGTTGCGGGTCCCAAGATACAGACAGGTCGGTTCGTAAAATCAAGTAAAGGTTTGGTCTGCCTGCGTCCGGAATCTGATGCATCGCACACACACCCGGTGACCTCACAGTGACAAGACCCGACGGGCGAGTCTAGTAAAAACCGCCGCACATCCGGCATATCGACCGCGATGCCGGAGATCCAGCCACGAAGAGCGGGCTGTTGACTTTTCGTCAAGAAAACCAACAGACCTGCCTGATTTACCACGCTGAGCAGGCACATTGACACTCCGGCCGCCCCGCACAGGTGTACGGCGACACGCCGATCATTACCGGGCAAAGAATCGATCACCGCAGGTGAAGAGCGCCCCCGTCAGGCCAACACGGCGCCCGCTCTTGTCCGTTGACAATCAGACAAGTCTGTTTGCTATCTTCGGCAGGCACGAGCAGTCAGCAGTCCGTGATGCCACGCCCGTGTCTCAGGAGGAGCAGATGAACCGGCAGGCCTCAGATCTACTCGACCCCAGGACAGAGCAGCATCACCCCTTCACCACCCCGCCGCAGCCGCACCGGGCCGCGGCGCCGCCCCCGCCGCCGCCCACCGCCGGCGAGCGCCATGTGCTGCGCGTCCTCGTCGTCGAGAACGAGACCCGTGCCGCCGACGCCCTGGTCCAGGGCCTGCTCCGGCAGGGGTACCGGGCCGAGAGCGTGGCCACCGGCGGCAAGGCGCTGCAGCTCCACCACCAGGCGGATCTCATCCTGCTCGACCTCGACCTGCCCGACCTGGACGGGCTCGAGGTCTGCCGCAGCGTGCGGTCGGTCAGCGACACCCCGATCATCGCGGTGACCGGGCGCGGCAGCGAACTGGACCGCGTCCTGGGCCTCCAGGCCGGCGCGGACGACTACATGGTCAAGCCGTACGGCTTCCGCGAACTGCTGGCCCGGATCGAGGCGGTGATGCGCCGGGCCCGGCCCCGGCAGGCGATCACCCGGATCATCGACCACGGGCCCCTGCGCATCGACGCGACCACCCGCGAGGCCACGCTGGACGGCCGGCAGGTGGACCTCACCCGCAAGGAGTTCGACCTGCTGCATCTGCTCGCCTCGCAGCCGGGCGCCGTCATCTCACGGCGCCAGCTGATGACGCAGGTCTGGGACGACACCTGGTCGCACCGGGGCCGCACCATCGACACGCACGTCAGCAGCCTGCGAGGCAAGCTCGGCTCCAGCAACTGGATCATCACGGTGCGCGGCGTCGGCTTCCGACTCGGCCACCCCTGACCCGACCCGGTCTCGGGCAGCCGCCCGGCAGCCGCCCGGCCACCGCCCGGCCACCCTCCGGCCCACCCCCACTCACTCGACCGCTATCCGGAACGTCTCGCTCCAGGTACTGACGCCCATGCGCTATTGCCCATAGGATGCAGACAAGTCGGTTCGATATTCAAGCGAGTGCAAGGATCCGGGATGGGTAAGCAGGAACGCGGAGAACGGTCGAGGCTCTCGATCCTGGAGGCCGCCGCCCGGGTGTTCGACGTCCGCGGTTTCGACGCGGCGAGCACCAACGAGATCCTCGCCAGCACCGGACTGACCCGCGGCGCCCTCTACCACCACTTCCCGTCCAAGGAAGCGATCGCCGTCGCCCTCCTGGCCGCGCACAGCGAGGCGCTGGTCATCCCGGAGCAGCCGGTGAAGCTGCAGTCCGTCATCGACCTCACCCTCGAGTTCGCCTTCCGGCTCCAGCGCGACCCGGTCCTGCGCGCCAGCGTGCGTCTGGCGGTGGAGCAGACGTCCTTCCCCCGCCCGACGACCACGCCGTACGAGCAGTCGAGCGCGGCCATCCTCGGCCTGCTCCAACAGGCCCGCCAGCAGGGCGAGATCCTGCCGGGCGTGGACCTGCCGGAGGCCACCTCGGTCATCATCGGCTCGTTCACCGGCATGCAGGTGATGTCGCAGGTGTACACGAACCGCCGGGACCTGCCGGAGCGCGTCAGCATCATGTGGCGTTTCCTGCTGCCGGGCCTGGCCACGCCGGGCATCCTGAGCCACCTGAGGGTCACGCCGTCACCGAACCGCGATGGCGACAACGCGCCCAGCGAGCCGGAGACGGCACGGGCGGGGGCCTGAGGGCAGCATCCGGGCCCTGAGGGGTAGGGCCTGTGTCCGGGGGGCCGCGAGGGCAGGGCACCGCGGCCCGCGGACCGGGGGCCTTCGAGCAGGCGGAGCAGCCTTACGACGCTGCCGGGGCCGGCTCCGCCTGAGCGAAGAGCGGCTCCAGCATGCCCCAGATCTGCTCGCTGGTCTCGGGGTCCCACCACCGTCGGTCGGTGTACCCCAGCGACTGCAACCCGGCGGTGACCACGAGGGCCAGGTCGGCAGGACGAAGCCGTCCGCCGTCGTCCGACGCGCGGTCGCCCGCCCCTCCCGCCACCGCCGTTTCCTCCTCCGCCGCTTCCTCCTCCGCCGCGACCATCCGGGCGCGCATCAGGGAGAGCACCTCGTCACGCAGCCGCGGCGACCCGTCCGTACCGTCCTCGCCCAACCGCATTCCGGCGCGGACGACTTGCTCCTCGGACATCGCCACACCCAGCGCGGCACTCAGGCGCGCCGGGGCGCCGGCGGCCTGCCCCGCGAACGCGTCGTCGACCAGGGCGGTCGTGCGGGCGCTCGCCTGGGCACGTACTTCGGCGACCAACTCGGCGGTGGAGGAGAAGTGGTGGTACAGCGCGCCGCGGCTCACCCCGGCGACCCGGCAGATGTTCACCAGCCCGGCGTCGGCGAGCCGCCCGTCGGCGATGAGTTCCGCCGTGGCACGCACGAGGGCTTGGCGCGTCTGCTCGGAGCGCTTGTGCATGGGCCTGCGCCTGCCTCTTCCTCGATACGGCTCCCAAGGGCAGGGAGGCCGATCCGGCGTCTCTGCCCATCCGGAATCATACAACCCTGCCTGTATCCAGGACTAGACCTCACACCAAAACCCCTCACCTTCTCCCACTCACACGTGCCACCGAGGGTAACTTTCACACCGTCCGCACGTATTCTTCCAACATCGCCCGGTACTTGACTTATTGACAATCAGACAAGTCTGTTTGTTATGTTCGAGCGTCGTCAGCGGCACCCGTAGCGTCCGAGGAGTTCCGATGAACAGCTCGACCGTCACCGTCATGGGAAGCGACTTCAGCGAGGCCCTGCACGAAGGGCTGATGCGCGCCGCCCCTCGCATGACACAGCCACGCACCGCGGACCCCCGCCACCCCTCGTCGGTTCCCGGCGCGCGGGGAGACTCCGCGGCCGCGGGCCCGGTGCTGTGGACCTGGGAGACCGAGGCGATCCTGGAACGCTTCGAGGCCCGGCTGCCGTCGGCCCTGCTGCCCGCCGAGGCGGAGGTGCCCGAACTCCGCTCCACGCTGGGCGCGTTCGCCCGTGCGGTCCTGCTACGTGTGGGAGAACTCGACCGCCCGGACACGACCGCCGCCACCCCACCGTGCGAACCGTTCGCCGCGGCGCCCCACCAACTGGTCGCCGCGGGCTCGCTGCTCTTCGAGTGCGGCCTGCTGCACCTCCTGGAGGGCGGCGCACCACGCCGCGCCGCGACGCTCGCCCAGAAGCTCGGCGAGACCCTGCGCGGCGCCGACCGGGACTTCTGGCACGGGGACGAGGGCCGGGCGGACTGCCGCCGCCTGGCCCGCCAGCTTCACGACGAGCTCGGCGGCGCCCTCGCGACGGCCCGGCGAAGCCTCGACCTCGCCGCCCACGACCCCGAGGCCCGGGCCCGCCACCTGACCGACGCCGGCCAGGCCCTGGACGAGGCCTGCCGGGAGAACCGAGCCCTCGTCCACGACCTCCGCGACCGCGCCCGGCTCCCCACCCTGCGCGAAGCCCTCGACGCCTTCCTCGCCACCGCCCGCCCGACGGCCCAGGTGTCCGTCCGCATGACCGGCAACGAGACGCGGGTCCCCGAGCGACACCGCCAGGAGGTGTTCTTCGTCCTCCGCGAGGCCCTGCGCAACAGCCTCGAACACGCGACGGCCGACCCCATCGAGGTCCGCGTACGCACCACCCGCCGCTGGCTCTACGCCAAGGTCGAGAACACCGGCCCCACCCCCACCCCGCACACCCCCGGAAACGGCCTGCGCTCCATGACCGAACGCATGGAGGACCTGGGCGGCCGCCTCCGCCTCTCCACCCCGGAAACAGGCGGCACCCGCGTGGAGATCCACCTCCCCCTCCCCTCCCCCCGCTGACGCGCCCGCCCCCGCAGATCACGGGCATGCGACCCACCAGGCCGCCCGCGACTACTACGAGAACGGGGAGAAGGCGAAGCGGCCCGTGCGCGGCACGAAGTGGTTCTTCGGCTCAGGGCGCGGCGACGGCTACTGGACCCGCGTCATCCTGACGTTCGCGCACGTGGCGGGCGGCGAGTACGAGGACGAGGCCGCCATCGCGGTCCGCCAGTTTTCCCAGCTCAAGACAGTCCTGCCCGACTGCATGGGCGTCATCTACGACGGAGCCCTGCGCGGTGTCCACCGCGACGCCTTGGCCCGGCGCGGACTCCTCGTGATCAACAAGCAGCACGGCTCGGTCAACCCCGTCTTCTACGAACGCGTCAAGCCGTGCCGTAGCGGCCACGAACTGTGGTGCGACCAGGGCCGCATCGCCGAGAGTATCCGCATCGACGACGGCACCCGCGTGCTCCAGCCCGTACCGATCACTCGGCTGGAGCCCCGCATCGGCGTGACCAAGAGCCGCTGGTATCACCTGCTGAAGATCCCCTGCCGCCACGGAGACCACGAGTACCGCGTCCCCGTCGGCATCACCACCACGGCCGAGGACCGGGCCCTGCGCGACGCCGCGACCGGCCGACGGATCCCCAGCGACCACGAGCGCGGCTTCCACCGCGCCGAGCACCTCCAGCAGATCCCGCAGGAGACGCTCTCCCACCAACTCGTGTACCCGTACCGCAGCGATTCCGAGTCCGTCCACAGCCAGTTCGACCTCAGCCTGTGGAACCGCCGCGTGATCGCCTACGGCGTCGACCGCCAGAAGGTCTTCGTCCTCGGCTTCGCGCTCTCCCAGAACGCCACCAGCTATCAGGTCTTCCTCGGAGGCCGCACCAGCGCGCACGAACTCCGGAAGGCGGCGTGATGCCGGCCCTGCCTTACTGCACCTGGCCCGCGAGTGCCTTGGCGAGGTCGCCGACCTGTTGCTTCCGGTCCGGGGAAGCGGCCCCCGCCTTCCCGAGGCCGACGAGCAGGAAGGCGTCGCCGTCGCCATCCAGCTTCAGCCGTACGGCGGCGACGTTGCCGCTGTCGGTGACGACGGCATCTCCGGCCTTGGCGTCGCCGGCCTTCTTCGTGTAGCCGACCAGCTCGTCGACGGACGATCCGGACATCATCTGGATCACCGGTGCCAGCGGGGCGATGGCCTGAGGCGTGCGGGTGGCGACGGTATGGACCTGCACGTCGTCCTTGCCGATGTGGAAGGTGCAGCTCACCAGGGCACCCGGGTTCTCGGCCAACGGTTCCCCGGGCTTGGCCCGCTTGCCGCCCTCGGCCGTGGCGACGGGATCGCCGCCGTCCTGTACGGGTCCGGCTCCGACCGCCCCGTCCAGGCCCGCGGCCTTCCCCGCCTTGGCCACGTCATAGGGCAGCGGGCAGGTGCCGGCCCCCTCGTCGGGCATCCCGTCGGCGGTCGCGGTCAGTCCGCTCAGGCTGAGCGGCGCCGCACCCCCTCCGGTACCGCTCTGGCAGCCAGTCACCAGGGCCGCCACCGTCAGGGCGGCCGCGATCAGGGGTCGGTGTCGTCCGTGTGTCTTGTTCACGTGTCGTGTCCTCAGTGCTTTCAGCAGCCGAGCCGCTTGCCGGCGGCTTCGACGAAGTCGTCGAACAGGTCCTGCCTGCGAGTGGTACCGGGCGCGCCGACGGCGTCCTGGTAGCTCCGGCCGAACTCCATGGAGAAGTACGTCGGAACACCTGCGCAGTCGGCTACGACGTGCCGGGGGTCGAAACCCGAGACCTGGCGGCCGGCCACCCGAGGCTGCTCCTTGAATCCGGGCGAGGAGCGGATGCCCTCGACGATTCGCGGTTCCTGGGTCACGGCGTAGGTGGCGTACCCGGCTACCTCGCAGGCCCAGGTGGGACGGATGCTCTCCTGCACGGTCTCCGTCGCCTCGGTCCGCCCTTCCGGTCCAGGGAACTTGAGACCCTTGAGACCGCACACCGCCGCGTCATCGACCGGCCGTGGCTCCGGGGGCGCTGTGAGAGCACTGGGAGCTCCGAGGGTCCCCTTGTCGAGGCAGCCGGCCCGTTCGGCCGCCTTGTTGGCCACGTCGGTCAGGAGCCGGGCGACCTTCATCGGGTCAGATCCCTCGGGCGCGTATCCCTCGACGATGGCGGGCCCGTCCTTCGTCGTGCAGGTGCCGGGCAGCAGGACCCAGCCGTGGTCCTCGCCGACCGCACCCGTGGCGCCGCCGGAGAAGAACGAGACGGATGCGGGGTTCGGCCAGCGGCCGTCGTCGGTGAAGGGGAAGTCGCCACGCTCGCGGGTGCCCGAGATGCGCATGTGCTCGGTCTCCGAGCCCGGCAGGAACGACGAGCTCTCGACGGTGCATGTGAAGGCGAGTCGGTCACCCGGCCGGGAGTCCAGACCGTCGCGGTCGGAGACGCGGCCGGACGACGGGAAGACGGCGGCGGCCGAGCCGGTGGACACCAGCCCACCGCAGACCTCGTCGTCGACGAAGAGGTTGGTGTTCAGCCACAGATGGGCGCCGACTGCCAGGACGCCGATCGCCAGGACGGGAGCGATGACCATCCGCCTCAGAGCTGCCCGGCCGCTGCCTCCTGTCATCTCACTTCCTCGTTCGCAGGGCCGAGTAGGCATCCTCGCGGCCGGTGATGAAGCTCTGCTGCGCCTCGCCCTTGGCGTGCTCGTGCGCCTCGCTGCCCTGGACACCACGCGTGCCTCCCCAGGCGTCCATCAGCGCGTTCGTGCCGCCGATCCCGGCAGTCGTCGCGGTGCTGTCCTTGGACCTGGCCACGTCCTCAGCAGCGGCCGACACGTCCTTGGAGTACTCGTAGGTGGCGGCATCCACCATGCGCTGGATCGGGTCGCCCACCACGGGGATCTGGGTGAAGAGGCCACCGACACCGTGGTACGTGTAGCGCATCGCGTCGTTGAGGTTGCCGATCTTGGTGTCGCGGTCGTCGAGGATCATGTCGGACCCGATGGCGGTCATCGCCCCGTACACCTCGCCGACGTCACGGGCCTTGTTGTCCCAGTCGCCGACGACGTTGTTCTGCTGGCCGTCCGCTGCATCACGTGCCGTGGCCAGGTACTCGGCCGAGTAGCGCTTCTCGTTCTCGTACAGCAGGTCGTAGACGAGGACGGGTTCGCCTCCGGGAGCCGTCCCGTACGCGGCGTCGGACACGCCCCGCATCACCCGCAGCAGGCTGTGCTTGCTGTTGGTGATGCTGGAGTCCTCGCCGTTCGCGTTGATGCCGGAGCCGCCCTCGGGGCTGGTCCGCTCGGTGCCGCTGAGGATCGCGTGGGTGTCCATGGTGTAGTCGGCGAGAGCACGCCCGAGCGGCACCTTCAGGTTCTGCTCGATGGCGTCGCCCTTGCCGTCCTTGTCCAGGACGGTGATGGTCTCCTGCATCACCCGTGCCTGTGCCTCCGAGTGCTGGTCGAAGGCTGCCCCGGCCGCGTTGGGCTCGCGCCCGGTGGTGGCCGCTTCGAGAGCCGCGCCGAGGCCGATCCGGCTGGTGTAGTCGTCGTAGGTGGCGACCCCATAGCCGGTGATGACGTTCTTGGGCCAGTCGCGGGAGTCGTCGCCGCTGCCGAGGAGGTACTTCAGGTGGTCGTTGCCGACGTGGTCACCGGCCGGCCCGTTGCCCTGGGGGTCGAAGAACGCGGTCGCGGCCTCGGGGTTCTTACTCATCACTCCGAGGAGGCCGTCGATCGGGTCGCTCTCGATCCCCTTCTCCTCCCAGCCACCGCCCCACTTGGTGAAGATGCCCTCGTGCTCCTTCTCGGCGGCGATCAGGTCGTCACCGAGCTGGTAGAGGAACTGGTCGTCGTAGTCGGCGTCGGCGTGCTGCATCATGCTGACGAACGACTGGTAGCCGTAGAGCGGCTGGGTGTTGGAGCCGAAGTTCTTCGTGCCGGACTTGTCGAGGCTCTCGGTCCACTCCTTGTAGAACTTGCCGTCCGGGCTGCCCAGCCACTCGTTGAACTTCTTCGACCCCGGGGGCATCTCGGAGGTCTTCCCCGGCACCTGGGTCGCTCCGGCGACCGTGTTGGCAAGTCCGCGTTCCAGGTCCTGGTGCTCCTTGGTGTTCAGCTTGCCGGAGAGCTTGATCGTGCCGTCGGTGCCCAGGCCCGCGAGGAACGTCTGACTGAACGCCTTGTTGCCGGCGTTGTCGCGGAAGGAACGGTTCAACTCGGCGTAGTCGGCGGCAGACACCTTCTCGCCGCTGTTGATGCGGGTGGCGATGTCCTGGGCCTTCTGCGCCTCGTACAGCTCGATGTCACCGACAGCGGTGCCGTTGAAGCCGTACTGCTGATTGGGCAGGCCCGGGATGACGCCCTTGTTTCCGCCGGCCGCCTGGGTCAGGGCCAGCTTCGCCCCCTGGTCGGCGTCGTCCACGGCCTTCACAGCGGCATCGATCCGTCGTGTCCACTCGGTAGCCGCCTCGTAGCGCTTGCGCTGGAACTCCGGATAGTCCGGATCGTTCCGAGAGGTCTTGTATTTGGAGGAGTCCCACGTGGCCTTGCCCTGGCCATCGACGATCATCTCGTCAGCCTGCGCCTGGGTGACGACGTCCTTGACCGCCTTGACCAGCGTCACGAACTGGGTGTGCGCGTCCCGGAGCAGCGAGGCGATCGCCTTGGCCTCCACCTGCGCGGCCGCGTACTGCTTACGGGTCCCGGCGAACTGGCCCGAAGCGGAGTTCGCGCTCAGCCCGAGCCAGACACCGTCCTCGGCGACGGACTGCACCGAATCCTTGTAGTCGGTCTCCAGCGTGTGGAAGCTCGTCGCCATCTCGTCCCACTTGCCCGCGGCCGTGGTCAGCGGCGTGAGATCGATCGTGACGACATCCTGGTACGTCAGCATCAGTTCCCCCGGTTACTTCGCGTACGGGCCCTGCGGGCCTCCGGCCGGAGGCTGCAGGAGCAGCCACTGCTGCTGCAGCCCACTGTCGAACCCCGTGAATCCCGTACGGGTGCCCTGGAGCGCGAACTTGTCCGCGTCCAACCGGGCCTGAAGAGACTTGACCTGCATCGCCCACTGCTCGTGCGCGCTCTTGAGACCAGCACTGGTCGCCCAGGACGTGAAGGCGGTCTCCGCCGCGTTGGTGGACTCGTCCGCCACGATCCCCGCCTTTTGCGTGTCGGGCTGCAGGCGCGTCTCCAAAGCCTTCACCGCCGCGGCCTTCCCCGGATCGTTCGTCCGGAGATTCGGCTGCCCCGAACCACCCCCGGGGGAAGCCGCCGCGGAGTTCAACCTCATCGCGGAGTCCTGACGTACGGCCGCGTCCTCCCGGACCTGAGCCCATTCCTCGTCGAACGACACCAGTTCCCCCTACGCCACTGTTGCCCCGCCCGCCACCCTACCCACCCCCCTCGAACGCCAGGGCGGCAGCACCCGTCCCCGTCAGGTCCCCGACCGAACGCGCGCGGCTCAGCGCCTCCGTCACGGAGCAGTGACCGTGCATGGGTCAGAACGGACATCACAGCTCGCCCCCGCGAGGCCAGTGCCTTGATCAAGCAGCCTCGCCACCATCACCCTCGGGATGAATCGACCCAGGTCAGAGGGGATAGCACGACGGCACCGCAGTCGTCTCGCCCTATGGGGGCGACCTCCGTGAGCCCTATCCGCTAGGCTGTCAGCGGTCAGTCGACCTTCAGGGCACCTGCCCGGGAAAGTGTCCCTCCGGACCCCACCCGGCATCGCCCCGACGGAAAGCTGACCAGGGCGTTTGTCTCATCCCGCCCGGCATTCCCCACTGGGGTTTTCCGGCAGGGTTTTCGGCAAGCCCCCGCCTTCGTAGCTCAGGGGATAGAGCACCGCTCTCCTAAAGCGGGTGTCGCAGGTTCGAATCCTGCCGGGGGCACCAGAAAGTACCAGATAATAGGACATATCGACCCTCCGTGAGTGCCACGGAGGGTCGTTTTTGTACCTGCTGGGAACGAGGTGGGAACGACACGAGGAGTGACTCAGGGTAACTTTGCGTCTATCAAGCCGCGGGAACTTTGAGCAGTTTTGCCATGCCCTGTGACGTACTACTGTCCTGGCAGACTGCTTTTGGGGCGATGTTGAGCGACGTCGTAGTCAGCGGCAGGGCGATTCGCGGACCGTCGTCCCGCCGCGGGCTACACAAACTGCCGTCTTTCCGGCCTTGGCACATGAACCCGGCCTTGTCTTCGACGGCGTAGCCAAGCCCCGCTCCGCGCGTCACGGCTCGCAGACCGATGCCGAGGTGGCGCAGTTCGGACGTGGCCGGCCTGGGGTGGGATAGTGCGACGATCCCCCGTTCGAGATGCCGAGAACGCCTTCCGCAACCTCGACGACTTCACAAGCCGCCCGGCGCAGGCCGTCCTGGGTGATGACCTCCGAAGCGGAGACGGTCTGCCACGGCGCACCGCCATCACGGCCTTCCTACCGGAGAACGGAACATCACTCTCCGGTGCAGGTCAGTGCAGTCCGCGCAGCTAAAACGCCCCTCAGTTGTGGGCAGACCCGAAATACTTGACGCCTGCCGACAACACCCAGGGGGGAACGTGGCCCAGCTCGAACTCGAAGTGCTCACGGACGATGCCGTTGAGGCAGCGGCCTTCGAGGCGTATTGGCGACTCAACGAAGACGGTGAGACGTGGGCCCAGACCGTCACCGCCATCCGCGCGGAGTACGGGCTGAAGCCGCAGCAGATGACCCGCATCGCCCAGCAGGCCGGCACGGCCTACCTGGCCGACTTGTTGTGCGAGTCTTGCGAGGACCCCTACCCCGTGTCCAGCCGCAGCGACCTCACCCAAGCCCTCCGTTTCCCGAGCTGGAAGTGCCCGAGCTGCCACGAACGCGAAGTGGAGGAGCGCGCCGCGCGGGTCATGGAACAGAAGGCACGGCGCCGCTCCGAGGTCTACGAGCAGTACCCCATCCTGAACGGCCCCGACTTGGAGCCCACCGACCTCACCCTTTTCGAGGCCATCGCGCTGCATGCCCTCTTCAGCGACCCGGCAGTCGAAGACGCCGGGCTGACGTCTCCCACCGACATCTGGCCGAAGGAGCGCCGTTGGGGTCCCGAGCAGCTTCGGTACAACTTCGAACGTGGGCTTCTGAAGGCTGTGCCGCGCCGGCTCAAGGTGCACCCGGACTCGCACCTCGATGCCTTCGCCCTGGACGACGAAGGGGAACTGAGCGATTCCTTCTACCTCGGCCGCGTCAGCTACTACCTCATGGGCCAGGCCAACGAGCTCACTGATCGGCACCCCCGCCTCCTCCAGGCTCTGAACCGCACCTTCCGGGAAGGCCCGTGGCCGACCTCCTGGGCGGGCCAGTGGCGCGACCTATGGGGCGAGCTGGTGCTGGCGGACGCACAGGACTACCTCGCGATGAAGCTCGGCGAGCACCACCTTGAGATGAACCAGGGCGAGGGGACCCGCACCGCCCTCCAGGACGCCCTGAGCACCTTCAGCCTCGGCCAGGTCTTCAACTTCATCTACCGGGCGGCCAAGGACTCCGCCGCCTACTACCAGCGTGGCGGAGTGAACAAGCGGCAAGCCGCCAACAGCACCATCGGGCGCATCAGCGCCAGCGCCGACAGGGCCCGCGCCAACGGCTGGGACGTCAAGCCCTTCGGTCGTCCCTGGAATCTCCCTCTCTCGGCCATCGGGGAGACGTTCTTCAGCAAGGTGATGTGGCAGCCAGACATGATGCAGGTGGCATCCCGCGACGCGCAGGTCCCCTTGCACGCCTGGCCCGCTGAAAAGGCCGCCGAGGGCACAGAGGACGAGGGCTCCGAGGAAGTACCGCACCCGGTGCCTGGCATCGATGAGGAAGGCACCTGGATCGACCTCGGCAAGATTCCCGGTGCCACTCCGTGGCCGGACGTCAACGACCTCCTGAAGCTGGAGCCTGGGACGGTCACCGCGATCGTGTCCGTGCCGACTGCCGGCCGCTCGACGATGGCGCTGAACATCGCGCTGCACAATGCCGCAGCCGAACGACTCACCGTCTTCAGCACCTGCGAGATCAACTCGGACGCGATCGAGCGGAAGCTCGTCAGCGCCACATGCGGAGCAGATCTGCGATACCCCGCCGACACGGTGGACTTCGACTCCGTGCGTCGCCGCGCATCAGAGTCCTCAGTCAGGGTGCCAGGCTGGCACACCCCGACCATCGGGCTCCCGCTTGAACAGGTCTTCCGGGAAGCCGCAACGACGGTCATCCCACCGCAGCGTGGTCGCCTTGCCCTGTGGGTGGTCGACACGATCCAGAGCTACAGCCAGCTGAACGAGGAGGGCCTGGCATTGAGCATGGACGTGGCACGCCGCATTGCGGAGGAACACAACCTCGCGGTTCTGATCACAGCTCGAGCGTTGAGCGAAGGGCCTGACGAGCCGCTCGAACTGCACCACGTCCCGACGCCTATCGCACGCGGCGCCGACACCATCGTTGAACTACACCGCGACGGGGTCTACTGGACCAGCCTGCCCGATGCCGACTCAGCCACTGTGCGGGCTTTGAAGGTCGGAGGTAAGCAGTGCAAGGAATCCGTCTCGCTGAACTTCGAGGCTTCCTTCTGCCGCTTCGTCCGAACTGACAGGTGACCAAGCCGCCCAGGAAACCTTCAGCGGTGCTGGCCCACGGCGCACCGGGGCGCCCCAGCCGGGTGAATCAGAGTCGCCGTGCGCGAACCACAGGGCAGGCCAGGGTTTGCGCCCCAACTCGGAGCGCCCATGGGCTGCAGCACTGTCCTCACCGACTAATGATCTTGATGGGGCTGGCGCTGCACCAGCAGACACCTGGTCGCTGCCGCCGATCTCGCGTCTGGCCGAAGTTCCCCGCTGAGCGCAGGGGGAGTTCTCGCTGTCAGGGCCTATGCGCAGTCGCCCGATGGCACCCCGCAGGACCTGCTCGCTGAACCGCGGCGGCTTCCAGCGACTGTGCCAGCCGTACTGCCGCACCCAACGGCAACGGCCGTTGGGTGCGGCAGTACGGCCGGCCTACTCATCCAAGTGCTGCAGTGGGATGGGCGCATCGAAGACGTCGACGACGAACTCCGAGGATCCGTTGCCCTCGAAGTCGACATCGCGGTCGCTGTGAAGCAACGTATGGATCCTTACCCAACGCCCCTCGGCGCTCGCATCCTCCGCCACATTGAGCGCGCTACGAACGGGGCCGATACCGCCAGTCGGCCGCTTACTCGTCCAGGTTTGCAGGAGCTTCGCTTCTGCGGGAAGCGCCCACGTGCGAGGCTCGGCGCTGGCTGGCACGGAGACCTCGTCGCTGAGCAATTGCATAACCCAGTCGACGTCTCCATCGCTGCCGCGCTCGTTCGACATGCGAATGCCGAGCCCGATCATGTACGCGCCCTCAAGGTACTCCTCGAGTTCATCATCGATATCGCTGAAGTAGACAGCAGGGCGAACCACGTCGATCGGCCCGAACCCGGTGAAGGCTCCAAGCATCGGTGCGCACTTGTCCTTGAGATATTGTCGCGCGGCCATGCGCACAGGCTTCGGGACTCGATCCAGCACCACTCCGAGAGCAGTCTCGTCCCGGTCGGCCAGGAAGCAGTTGAGTGCATCGACCAGTTCCCCGGTCAGATGGAGATCGCCCGCTCCCAGTGTGGTCACCGCCTCCAACTCGTCGCGAGGACCTTTGACAAGGGCGAATACTCTGCTCCGCCCCGGACTCGTGTGCGCAATGAACGAATGAATCATTTCCTGTCTCACATCACGTCTCAGAAGCAGCACCAGCACAAGCACGCGCCGATACCGCCACAAGTAATGGGGAAACCCCTGCCAATCGACGTGTCGTCTGAGCTACATGCTCGTTCGTATGGTCAAAGGTGGGTTGCTGTCAGACCCAGCACTTCAGCCCGGGTCCGCATGGCTAGCGGCAGGTTACCCGGGCGCAAGCCCGGTGACAATGGCGCACAAAGACGTGAGCCGGGCGTAGACAGTGCTAGGGCGGCTTGAACGGTCGGCGGATCAAGTAGCACAAACCGCCGGCGCCACACAGGAATGCGGCAGCGCCAATGAGCCACTGTCACACGCGCTCCTCCTCGCTCCGCGATAGCAGTTCGCAAAGCCCCCTCGCCGAGTTCCGTCTCATGCCAGGATCACCTTGAGGCCCTGGTCCGTGGCGGCCAGTGGGCCTGACACCGCCAGCCCGAAGGAGCAGCATGGAACCCCGCAGCGCGGCTGCTGTCGGCAGGGACTTCCCATACACCGCGAAGACTCTGTGCTACATCGAAGTAGCCAAGGACGGAACGGTGTCCCACGGCGTTGATACCGGCACTTACGAGCGGGCTCGCAGCGGGGAGTCCCAGCTGTTCGCCGTATGGCCGGGCTCCTGGCGAAGCGACCTGTTCGCGATCGATGACCTCGACGAGTGCGCCCGCGCACACGGACTCCTTCACGATCAACAGCGCACCGGGCTCGCTGACCACGAGCACGCCGTCCGCTGGACGCTGGACCCCAGCGAGAAGAAGCCGATGGGCAGCTACATCACTGTCCGCGTCCATCTGGACTGCGGATGCGCCATCAATGACCTCGACGCGTTCGCCAAGCAGATGCGCGCCCAGCAAAGATGGGACATCGCCACGACAGGCGGATGGGGCGGGAGTACCACATCAGGGACCTACATGCGCGTGCGTCGCAAGAGCCTGGACTCCTGACCGGCCTCGCGCGCGTGCCCGATGCGTGAGCGGACGGTCCGGCACAGGGAGCCACGAGCCGGATGGGTTACGACGCCGCAGGGCGCTGATCAGGCAGAACAGCACCCTGCGGCAGGATGGAGCACTACCCGGCAAGGATTCGATCCCACTCCTTGGGCAGGCCTTCAGATGCGCAATGGGAACGCTCTGGGAACATTGAAATGCGCATTATTCGCAATTCGGCCATTGCTCGGCAATCTGACGGCTACCGCGCCCCTTGACCGTCAGTGACGCGGCCCGCCCTCCTACGCCGAGGTACGACGGCGCGAGTGTCCAGACTCGGGATCCACGCTTCCCCGATCCCGCCCCGAACGGGGCCGTGGCCATGACGGAACCGCTCCGCTGCACAGAGGCGGTACCGTCCGGGAATTTCACCAGGTTGCTCGTTCCGCCGTCGCTTGTCGGCCGAAAGCATCCCAGAACAACGCGCGACCGCGCGAAGCCCTCGGCTGTGCGGTGAGACGGATGAAGGGCAGGGCGGGCCTAATCCACGGCTCGGCCTGCGGTGAGCATCAGTTCGCGGATTTTGTACCCGTAGGTCTCGGCGAGGCCCTCCCCGGCGTAGCACAGCACCTCGTCGCCGTCGTAGTCGCCTTCGCAGGCGTCCAGGCCGTCGAGTACGCCGAGGGCCACGGCCTCAGCCGCGTCGGGCATGCCGAGCGCCAGTCGGCGACGGACATCGGCCTCGTACCGTTCAATGACCGGCTCAATCAGACGGCTCGCGGCCTCGTACACATCGGTGTACCCGAAGTCCGCGCGATAGCCGGTGCTCAGATGGGTGATGTCCAGGGTACGCAGGGCCTGCTCAACCTCGCTCGCCGTCTTCTCCTGAAGGGCGGTCAGTTCGGCGCGGGCCCGCGGGGCCAGCACGTGTACGGCCAACTGATCAGCTTCCGCGAACAGTTCGGGGCGAGCATCCAGCAGCCGGTCCAGCACCGCGGCCTTCTCCACGGCGGTGAGTGCGTCCAAGGCTTCGCCGGGGGTACGGCGAGTGTCGTCGACAGGCACGGCCTGCCAGGACATGCCCCGTTCGACGGCGTGCAGGGAGAGTGCGACGGCATGTCGGCACAAGCGTCCTGATGCCGGGTTGCACGAGCCGTCGCACTCCGCCGTCAGCTCCCGCCCCACGACCCGCACCCAGACACCACAGGCGGCGCCCGAACCGTCCCGCACCAGGCAGCAGATACCGCGGGGCTCGCTCTCCGCCTCGATCACCGCACCGTCGGCGAGCAAGGTCCGTCCCTCAGTGACCTCGGTGTCGTCGGCGAACGCGTAGACCGTCTCCTCGTCCATGACCACAGCCATGCGGTCATTCAAGCGCACCCCCGGGAGAGCATGCGGCCCTGGCCACTACGCTCGGCAGCGCGATGCACGGCAACGTGCCCGGGCGGAGTGGAATGGGCCTTCGGTGCCGCGTTCGAGTTCGGCGGCTGCGACTGCGGCGACCCCTTCTGGGGGGTGGGCAGCGGGGCGTTGGTACCGCGTCCGCGCGGCCCGCGGACCGTCGCCGACCTGCTCGACGAGGCCATGGACAAGGTGTGTGCCATCCCGCCCGCCGACACGGCGCGTCGCGAAGCCGCTCTGGGGCGGGCCGCCGCCCGTTCGCCAAGGCGGGCATGAGTCGCGCGGTACTGGCGGCAGGCAGTGAGGTACCGCCCGCGGTGTGACACCGCGGCTGGCAGCCCGCCGATGCGGCGCGCGCCCCCTGGCCAACGCCGGGCGCGCCCGCATGAAAGAACACACTCTCGAATAAGTCCAGATATAATAAGCGCACCTATCCATACAGAGGTGTGCAGTGGATAAACCCGCCGAGATGTTCGACCGCGACTTCGAGTGGGCCGAGCTGACCCGCTTCGCCGCCCTGCCCGGCCCGCGCGCCACCCTCGGCGTGGTCTCCGGCCGCCGCCGCCAGGGCAAGACCTTCCTCCTGGACGCCGTCACGCGGGCAAGCGGCGGCTTCATGTTCACCGCCACCGAGACCACCGAAACCGACGCCCTGCGCCAGTTCGGCGAAGCCCTCGCCCGCCACCGCGACCAGCCCACCCCCTTCCGCTTCACCCACTGGGACGAGGCCGTCACCGAGCTCATGCGCATCGCCGACAGAGGCGGCCCCACCATCGCGGTCATCGACGAATTCCCCTTCCTCGCCAAGGCCTCCCCCGCCCTCCCCTCGATCATCCAGCGCGCCCTCGACCCCGCCGCCCAGCACACCAACACCCCCGTACGGCTCCTGCTGTGCGGCTCCGCCCTGTCCTTCATGGGCGGACTCCTCGCCGGCAACGCCCCGCTGCGCGGCCGCGCCGGCCTGGAACTCGTCGTCCCCACCCTGGACTTCCGCCTCGCCGCCGAGTTCTGGGAGATCACCGACCCGCGCACCGCACTGCTCACCCACGCCATCGTCGGCGGCACCCCCGCCTACCGCCGCGAGTTCACCCAGGGCGACACCCCCGCCGGACCCCACGACTTCGACGCCTGGGTCACCCGCGCCGTCCTCAATCCCGCCCGTCCGCTCTTCCGCGAGGCCCGCTACCTGCTCGCAGAGGAACCCGAACTCCACGACACCGCGCTCTACCACTCCGTCCTGGCCGCCATCGCCGCCGGAAACGCCGCACGCGGCGGCATCGCCGACTACCTCGGCCGCAAGTCCACCGACCTCGCCCACCCGCTCAGCGTCCTCCAGGACGTCGGCATGATCACCCACGAGGCCGACGCCTTCCGCCGCAACCGCTCCGCCTACCGCATCGCCGAACCTCTCATCGCCTTCTACCACGCGGTCATGCGCCCCGCCTGGGGCGATCTGGAACGCCCCGGACGCGCCCCCGCCGTCTGGCGCCGCACCCAGTCCACCTTCCGCAGCAAGGTTGTCGGCCCGCACTTCGAACAGGTCTGCCGCGAATGGGCCCGCTGGCACGCGTCCCCCGCAACCCACGGCGGACAGGTCACAAGGGTCGCCAGCGGGACCGTCAACGATCCTGCCGCGAAGACCAGCCACGAAGTCGACGTCGCGGTCCATGGCGAGACCGACAGCGGCCGCGAAACACTACTCGCCATCGGCGAAGCCAAATGGAACGACGTCATGGGAAAGGCCCACCTCGAACGTCTCCAGCACATCCGTGCTCTCCTCACCGCGCGCGGCACCGCCACCGACGTCACCCGGCTGCAGTGCTACAGCGGCACCGGCTTCACCGACGAACTGCGCCACCTCGCCGAGAACGACCCCGCCATCCAGCTGATCGATCCAGTTCGCCTCTACCACGGCGACTGACCCGGTCGCAGTCACCGCCCCTGTACGGGGAACGTGGGTCGCGGACTTCTCGGACACCAAACGTCGCCATAGGGCGGCCGGCGGGAAACCGCCCGCCGAGTTCGAACAGATCATCCAGGAAGCGCGCCGGGAGGCGACCAGGCGGAGCAGTTCCGGTTCCGAACGGAGCAAGGACGAGCTAGTACTCCAGCTGTAGATCG
>NZ_JAGGOS010000104.1 GCF_018614205.1 Streptomyces sp. ISL-36
CCCCGCCCGGCCAACTGACAGCTACCCATCCTGCCCGCCCACACCCCAAAGGACCCCGGAGAACCCGACCACCGCGCCGGGCACTCACCGTGCCCACGGACCGACACTGCCTCGAACAGCCACACTCAACCGCCCGGCAACCCCAACCGAAACGGCGAGGTTAACAGGATGCGGGATCGGAGGAGGTCGAGTTTGGCTCTGCCGTAGCCAGCCCGTTTGAGGAGTTTGACCCTGGTCACCTGGCCTTCGACCTGGCCGGAGCTCCAGGTGCTCGACAGCCCGGCGACGACCGCCTCCCGGTCGTGCAGGAGCCCGTCGGCGAATTGCCGCAGTGCCGGAAGATCATGCTGTCTGACCTGATTGATCCATCCGTCGAGGTCTTCGCCGCGGTGCTCGTGCATCAGCGAGCCGAAGCCTCGGACGTGCTCGACGGTCGCGTCGAGTTCGGGACAGGCTGCCCGGATTTCCTTCAGACCCACGGACTCCTCGGGCCGCAGGTTCTCGGGACGGGTCGTGATCCAGCGCAGGACCCGTCTGGGCTTCGGCAGTGCCGGGGGCGGAGGGACCGTGATGGTGCCCTGTTTGAGGAGCCGAACGTAGGAGTTGACGACGCTCCGGTCGCCTCGGAAGCCCTAGTCGCACACCTCCCGGTGGAGCTGGCTCGCGTTGCGGCATCCCTGGACGAAGCGCTCGTAGATGTAGGGCTTGTAGTCATCCAGCAGGCTCCGGCACTGGGTCACCTTCACCAGCAGCTCGTCGACGTTCGCGGTCCGGGCATAGCGGCGGACCGCGTAGTAGTCCAGGTCCAGTTCGCGGCTGATACCACGCAGGGAACGGCCCTGGGCGAGAAGGCTTTGGACAGCACGGTGCCGTTCGCGGATGGTGACAACGATGCGGCGGGGCCGTCCCCGGACGTCCAGCATCCCGTCCGGCTCCGTCGGCGGCTGAGGTTTCCCGGGCTGGTGCACTGCAGTGTGAGCGGAGCGGATGCAGCCGTAGTGGCCGGTGACGGTCTTCTCCACGGCCTTGGCCAGGTTGTTCCACAGATGCCAGGCATCGGCGACCTGGACGGCCTGAGGAGCGGTGCGCCTGGCGGCCTCGGCATAGGCGGAAGCCCGGTCACGGCAGATGATCTGCACTTCGGGGTGGTCGGCCAGCCAGCGGGCCACCGGCTCGGCCTCGCGGCCAGGCAGCACGTCGATCGGTCGGCGGGCTTCGAGATCAACCAGCAGCGTGGCGTAGGTGTGTCCCTTAAGCAGAGCGAACTCGTCGACGCCCAGTACCCGCACGGCCCCTGGTCTCTCCAGTGGGCTGGCCCGCAGCAGCCGCAGCATGGTGTCCTTGGCCGTCGGCATGCCCAGCCTCCGAGCGAGCCGTGCACCGGGCCGTCCGGCCAGCGTCTGCGCGATCCGAGCCAGCAGGTCATGCAGCACGGGAGTGTGCCGGGCGTGCGGGCGGGTCAGCCCGGGTATCTGCTCGGCGAACGTGACCGCCGGGCAGCCCGTGGTAGGGCATTTGAACCGCCGGATCAGCAGCACGACCACCACCGGCAGCCCGCCCAACGGCCCGTCCGCAAGCCGGCGTTCGTACCGGCCGTGTATACGGCCCGACCACTTTCCACACTGCGGACACCGCGCCGAGCGCGTCCGAGAACGCGCTCGCAGCACGATGGCATTCACGCCTTGGTCCACTGCCTCGACCACCACGCCCGCAAGATGCGGCAATACCTGCTGCAAGCCCCCAGAAACGCACACCCATGCGAACGATCGAGTCGACGCAGCGTCACAAGATCAGCGACAGTGAGCTGCCCCGAGTTTCGTAGAGTCCGATCTTGATTGGTTCAGGCGGACTGCGGGGTTCGTTCCTCGCTCCGCCAGAAGGCTTCCTCGTACTCGGCAGGTGGCACGTAGTCGAGCGCGGAGTGGAGACGCTCTTCGTTGTACCAGGTGATCCACTGGAAGATTGCCCGCTCGACCTGGTCGACGTCCTTCCACGGGCCCTGCATCTCGATCAGCTCGGCCTTGAAGGTGCCGTTCAGCGCCTCGGCCATCGCGTTGTCATACGGGTCCGCGACGGAGCCGACCGAAGCTGAGACGCCGATGTCGGCGAGCCGGTCGGTATACCGAATTGATACGTATTGAGACCCGCGGTCGCTGTGATGAATGAGGCCGGAGTCCTTCTTGATCCTCCGTCTCCACAGGGCCATCTCCAGTGTGTCCAGCGACAGTTCTGTGCGCATGTGGTTCGCGACCTGCCAGCCGACGATCATCCGCGAGTACACGTCCAGGACGAACGCCACATACGCCCATCCCGACCAGGTGCGGACATACGTCATATCCGCTACCTACAGCTGATCCGGCCGCGAGGCGGTGAAGTCCCGGTCGACCAGGTCCGGCGGACGCGGCGCCGACGGCTCCGGCACCGTGGTCCGACGCCGGCGGCCACGGATCACGCCCTCCAGGCCGAGCTCGGCCATCAGTCGCTCGACGGTGCAGCGGGCCACCTCGTGGCCCTTGCGCCGAAGCGCGCGGGTGATCCGACGGGCGCCGTAGGTGCCGCCCGAGGTGGCGTGAGCCTCCTCGGTCAGCGGCATCAGCAGTTCGTCGCGGAGCCGGCGGGCCGACTTCGGCCGCTTCTTGCGGGCGAAATACGTCGACGGCGACAGTTCGAGGACCCGGCAGACGGGATCGACCCCGAGACCCTTCTGACGCAGGTGGTCGATCACCTGCTCGGCCTCGTCCGGGGACGGTCGTTCTCCTGGGCAAAAAACACCGAGGCGGCTTTGAGGATCTCGTTCGCCCGTCTCAACTCCGCTATTTCTTTGCGGAGTTGCTTCAACTCGTCCTGCTCGGCGGTGGTGAGCCGGTCGTCCCGCTCGCCTCGGTCGGCCTCGGCCTGGCGGACCCAGCCGCGCAGGGCTTCTTTGTGGATGCCCAGATCTCTGGCGACGTGCGCGATCGGGCGGCCGGTGGTGCGGACCTCGCGGATCGCGCGCTCGCGCAGTTCGTCCGGATATTTACGGGGTGCTGCCATGGTGCTGGTGGTTCTCCTTCGCCAGGAACGTAACCCTGGCATCAGGGACTCCACAAATCTCAGTACAGCTCAGGACGAAGTGGGCGGCCGTGGCAATAGCGGTCATCATCGTGCTTGGAGCTGCAGGCTGCGGCAAGAGCAACAGCAGCACCGGGGCAACCGCCGCTCCAGTGTCGGCGTCGCCACGGCCCAAGGGCACCGGACCGCTCACGAAAGAGGTCGTGCGCACTGATCTCGACACCTCGCTCTCGGACGCGGGCGTTCCGGCGAACGACCCAGAATATGCCCGTACGTTCGAGGAGGGTCCGGCCGGCTCGCTGCCATCATGCACCGTCACTTTCAGAAGCGTCGGTGACGAGACGGCCCCCCTTGACTTTGCCCGCTACAAGGCGGTGGTGGGCGAACTGCGCGAGCGTGACTGGCAGCAGTCCGGGGGACTGAGGGAGCACGAAAACCTGGACGGGGTTATCGGCGACGCCCTCGCGATCCTCAGGCAGCGTGGTTGGACCATGGATGCGCAGTACGGGACCGCTCAGGAGAAGAGCGCGATCACTCTGACGGCCTACAACGACGTATGCATGAAGAAGAACGGTGTCGACGCGAGTTCGCTCGGCTGACCGGGTCACCCCTGCTTACGGGACGAAGTCGCGAACGAGCGTGTTCACCGCACTGGTGCGGGTCAGAGCTTCCAGGCGTTGGTGCATCCCTCGTTCCAGCGCTCGTCGAGGTAGGTCTTGTACTCGTCGAGGACGGATGGCCGGTTCTGCCATGGGCCGGTGAACAGCTCCTACGGCGCCAACAGCGCCGGCGAAGCGCTGGACGGTGCGCCAGGTCATGCCGAGCTGGCGTTGGATCGAACGGCGGCTGTGGCCGGCTTCCAGCACGGCGTGGACGGCGGCGTGCCGGGCCCGGGTCTGGTCGGCGAACCGGTGGCCGGTCGGCTACCGCGAGTCGGCCGTCTCCTCCTCGGAGGCTGGTTCAGGCTGTTCAGGCCCGTCCGCGCCGTCTCGGGGACAAGGACGCGCAGGCAGCCTCCCCAGCGACGCGCATCGCCAACCAGCGAGCCCGGCAAGGTCCCTGCTCCGGAGGGAAATGCCCTGGCCGATGCCGGCGCGCGGTGCCGCGTTCCCGGAGGACGGACGTGGGTCAGGTGCGGATCAAAGGTTCATACGCCTGTCGGCAAACGTCAAGGCGCTGTCCTGGGCGGGTGCCTCGCGTATCGTCCACTGGGTTTCCCGTACCTGGGACCTCAGTGGTTCTTCGATGTCGAGAGCGTCGAACGGACGCGCCCACGTGACCGCGATGGCATGCCGGTGCTCGAGAGGGAAGTCGTTGCGGTAGGCATACGGTCCGGTGACGCGGCCCAGGAGGTAATTCTTGGAGCCGCTCATGGGCACGTAGAACACATCGCCCTCGCCGACCTCGTGCATGATCTTCCACAGCTCGGCTGCGTACTTCTTGGCGGCGCCCGCCGTGATGAGCTTCTAGTACTCCAGTCTGGTTTCGCGATCTATCCGGCGGGTTCGTCAGTCGACCGTCGCCGGTAGTGGCTGCGGCGGGCTGTCGCCTGGTGGCGTCTGCGCCAGATTGACCAGTGCAACCGCCTTGTCGCAGTGACGACTTGTGTGTCGAAGACGACGGTTAGCAGGTGGCGGATCTCCGGGACGGTCAAGGAGATCGGTTCGCTGCTGCGAGCTGAGCGGTGTGGATCGGTGGGCCGTTTCGGTGCCGCGTCGGCGGCGACGGCGGTCAGGAAGGCCAGGGCGAGCATGGCGAGGGTGATGTGCCGGTGCCATGAAATCCAGTTGCGGACCTGGTAGTGGTCGAGTCCGACCTGGCTCTTCGCGGCCTGGAAGCACTCCTCGACACTCCAGCGGACCCCTGCGACGCGGACCAGCTCGGCGAGGGTGACCGCGGTGGGTGACCAGCACAGATAGAAGGCCAGTTCACCACTGGTGCGGTTGCGGCGGATCAGCAGGTGACGGTGTTCGTCGGTGCCGATGTGGATCCAGGCCCAGTCGTAGTGGCGCGGGCCCTTCGCGCCGTTGCCGGCGCTGTGCCGCTGCCAAGCGGTGGCGGGCAGACGTCCGGCGACGGTGTCCGCGCGGACGGGGGTGCGGCCGTGGTTGATCCGTACCCGCATCGAGCAGGCGACGGCCATCACGTAGCCGGTCCCGTGTGTCTCCAAGGCGGCACGGAGCTGCGGGTCCTGCCCGTATGCTTCGTCGCCGGTCACCCACGGCGCCTGGACTCCGGCGTCCAGCGCGGCGGCGACCATCTCCCAGGCCAGGCGGGGCTTGGTCGCGAACGTGATCTCGTCGGGTATCCCGGCCGCCCGGCGGCGCTCAAGATCGCCGCACCAGGAGTGCTCGGGCAGGTAGAGCCGGCGGTCGATCAGCGCCCGTCCCTGGCTGGTGGCGTAGGCGAGGAACACGCCGACCTGGGAGTTCTCGATACGTCCGGCGGTGCCGGTGTACTGCCGCTGCACCCCCGCCGAGGCCCGGCCCTTCTTCACGAAGCCCGTCTCGTCCACGATCAGCACCCCGCCGTCGGTGCCGAGGTGCTCGACGGCGTAGGCGCGCAGGTCGTCACGGACGGCATCGGCGTCCCAGCGGGCGTAGCGCAGCAGTCGCTGCATCGGTCCCGGTCGGATGTGTCCGGCCTGTTCGGCCAGCTGCCAGCAGTTCTTCCGCTCCGCCTTCGACAGCAGCCCGAGCAGATAGGCACGGGCACTCGCCCGGGGTTCAACTCGGCCGAAACGGCCCGCGATCCGGGCCATGGCCTGGTCGAACATCACCCGCCAGCGGGCAGGGTCTACGCTATGGCCCGCGGCCACCGCACGATCTTCGTTTGTCCACACACCAACCGATGATCACGCGGTGGCCGCACCCGTTCCCAGCCAGGTCCCACAGCAAGATCGCTCCGGCAGTCGCGCACCGGATCGGCTCCCAGTGCCTCCTGCACGGTCCCGGCCAGCGTGGCTGCGACCTCCCGTGCCTCCAGCCACACAGGGATTTCGACTGCGGATCCGTCCAGGCCTGGGTCAGTCCCTCGCTCCACCAGCGTTCCGCCTCCTCGCTCTTGCCGGCCCCCATGGGGGCTACCAGGACACGCAGCGCGCCAGCAGGCACCCCTACCACCGGATCGGCTTGCTCTGTCCTCCACTCCAGCGCTGCCTCTACTCGGTCGGCGGGGGTAGCGCGCAGGCGGACGACGGTGCGGGCACGGCTGCTGTTCGATGCCAGGGCCAGCGCCTCGGCGCGTGAGCGTGAGCGTGCCGAGAACGGCAGCAGAGCCGTCAGCCGCTCCAGGAGGTCGTCCGTGCCGAAGGACGCGGCGGCGACCTCGGCTGCTTCGGTGTCGCTCAGAGTCCGAGCCACAGCCTGGGAGTGCCTCTGGATCTGCTTCCTTTTCCAGGTGCGCAGGCGATCCGCCGGATAGTGCTCCGGCGTGGCGTCGATCTCGAAGGCATGCCGTCCGCACAGCGGGATGAGGTTGTTGAAGCTGCGGTTGTCTTCCTCGCTCATCTCGGAATCCCACCGAGGTCCGCCTTCGCTGCGGGCATGGATGTGCGCGACCTGGCTGTTGAGGACGCGCTGGCCGGTGGCCGGGTTCTCCCGGTACAGCGGCTCCCCGCAGTCGGGGCAACCACAGGTCAGTGCGGTGGCATACAGCTCCTTGAAGGTGCTCTCCGTGGGAGTGGCATGCCGGCGGGGAACACGGCCGGCAGACGGGACGTCGGAACCCATGTGCACAGTGTGACGGGCCCGCCGCCACCCGCGCAGACAGAACGCGCCGCGCTGCATCCGGCTTTACCTCAGGCTGATCCGGTCAGGATCTGGGCCGTGGCCCTCCCGGCTGGCTTCGTGGGCAGCGACGTCGGGCTCATGATCGAGCCACTGCTGGCACACAGTCCAGTGGATACGAGGACTGCCCGCGTCGCGGAGGAAGACATCGGCGACGAGGTCCCGCGAGCAGGACCTCGTGCCATGGGCACTGCATACATGGTCAGCGCGCTGCGGCTGCGGCCTGCTCCACCGGACGATCTGCACGATCCGTGACTTCATGCCTCGCACCGTAGCCGGGAGCGGCCACAGGAACAGGGTCGGATACACAACCCGCCCGTGCCAGGGCCGTCACGGACCGGTCGGGGGGTCCTTGTAGGCCGCTTCGATCGCGCCGGCATTGATCAGTGCGATCCGCAGCTGTTCATGATCGGATGTGCCGTCCGCCGTGCTCTGGGCGAAGAGCCGGGCCGCATGCCCCTCAATCTCCCGCTGGTGGAACAGATCCACTTGGGTGCCGAGCAGCGCTGCGGCAATACGCAGGGCATCAGCGGAGTCGGGGTGCCGGCCTGCGCGTTCAGCGACCTGGTAGGGCGCCTCCAGCGCCGGCTGCAGGGCCACGGTAAGGGCGGTCAACTCCAGCCAGGTGCGGTCGTCGAGACGGTCGGCATAGGCAAACCGCCCCGCCCCGGTGAGAGCAGCGGGCTCCAGCTGCGCATCGAGGGCACTGCGCCACAGCGCCGCGGCGCGTTCGGGCCACGGGCTTGTTTCTTCGCATTGGATCAGGGCTCCGGCGATGCGGCACAGCACCTCGGACACGGCCTGGGGGCCGCCGTCCTGCGCGGCGAGTTCTGTCAGCAGTACGGTGGCCGGGCCCAGGGCCTCGGAGCCGTTGAGGAACGCCAGGATGATCTTGTCGATGGCGGGGATTCCGTCCGGGCCGGCCGCCGTTTGCAACAGGGCCGTGCGGTCCAGGCGTGCCAGGACGCCGGTGTGCGGGCGCCCGTGCCGCAGCCAGGTCGCGGCCGGTCGCCACGGGGCGTCAAGGGAGTAGAGCCGGTCGGCGTGCTCCTCTGCCCATGCCGCGTCGACATGCGTCAGTTGGCCGAGGCAGAAGCCGATCACCGCCAGGGCCTGGTCGTCGGGCTCGTCCTCCAGCAGCCGGGTCAGTAGCGTGCGGACCGGGTCGGCCAGGGTCTGGCCGGTGCGGTGAGCTTGCTTGACCGCCCGGGCGATCAGCGACAGCAGCCCTGCCCCGCCCGGCTGGTCGATGGCCGTCAGCAGCGGCTGCCGGGTGTCGGCGCGAGGCTGCGTCCAGTCGGTGACCAGGCCCTCCATCCACGCGACGGCGCTGGCTTCCTCCCCTGATGCGGTGTCCAGCAGCAGATCGCTCTCCCACGCCCGGTGCAGCAGGTTGCAGATCACCCGCTGCAACTGCTCCGTGCCCGGGCCGTCTTGCCCGGCTGCCGGGCGGGCGGCGAAGGCGGCCAGGGCGATCGGAGCGAGCTCGCCGTCTGCGAGTTTTCCTTCACGGGCGGCCCGGTGCAGGGAGTTGAAGTAGGCGGCCAGCACGGTCGGGGCGCTGGCCGCAGCCGCCGCCACACCGTCCGGGTCGCGGGCCCACAGTGGCGGATCCTGGGCCACGAGGTCACTGATCAGACCGGCGCGAGCACCCTCGGCGTCGACGTCGGTGCGCTTGACGGGCGCGGCGACCAGCTGGCCGACCGCGGCCGACGCCACGGACGGGTCCACAGCTGCCGGGGGGCCTGGGAGACGGGCAGCGTGTCAGGCGGTGGATCGCCGTTGAGGGCCTCCAGGCCGACGATGATCTGTAGTTGGCGGGCGGGCCGATCTGGATGGCGGCGTGCAGGGGTGCGCTGCCGCTCGAAGAGGCCGATCTGTACCCAGCCTGCATGGGGGCCGTCGTCCACGCGAGCAAGGGCTGCGGCGCCGCCCGGCAGGATGCGCAGGCCTGTGAGCGAAGCGAAACCGGGCGTCGGCCACGGTTTGTCCGCTTGATGGCTGTCGCTGAACCAGGGTGCTGGATCGAGCGAGCACACCAGCGCCTCGGGACGGGTCAGGGGGCGCGGAACGCGGGCGAGTTCGGCCCGCAGGGCTGCCCGGGGGTCGTCACGCAGTCGTGCGGCCGCGTGATGTTCGAAGTTTTGGGCGTTGCCGAGCTGTCCGGCTTGGGCGAGTGCGGCACGCAGGCCGGCGGCGGCGTGCTGCAGGGCGTCTTCGGCGGCGGCGTGGTCGGCGAGGTAGGCATCGGGAAGTTGGCTGCGGTGTCCATTGGTCAGCAGGTTCAGCTGAGTTCCCATCAGCGTTTCGACGTCGGGGAAGGCATCGGCTACGAGGTCGATGACGGTCTCACGAAGCCCGGGTGGGTTGCCGGCGGCATCGAGGCGATCACCCAGATAGTTGTCGACGAGGTCGGCCGCGTATTGCCGCGGGTCGTTCATGCGCTCTCCTTGGGGTCGGAGAGGGCGGCAACGGCGCGTACGAGTATCGGATGGGCCGCAGTCGCTGGCGGTGAGGGCGGCTGGTGGCCGGCGCGGGCCAGGACGGCGGCGGCCTCGGCGCGGACGGACAGCATGTCACTGCCGCACAGCGTCACGAGCTGGTCGAGGAGGGCGGCATCCAGGGGCCCGTCAGGCAGGTGGCTGTGCAGGACGGTCAGGGGCCAGGTCAGGGGGGCAGCGCCGAGGCTGAAGGAGAGGACGTGTGCGAGTGCAGCCTGGGCCGGGCCGGGGCGGCCGGCCAGGAGAACCGTCGCTGCGATTAGGGCGCGGCGTTTGTCGCCGCGTTCGGGCAGGGCGAGCGTGGCCAACGCAAGCCGGCACAGCGCCGTGTCGATGTCGTGCTGGGTCGTCTGCTCGGGCACCGGGAGGTAGGCGCCGTGGTCGAGGCGGGCGCGGCCGGGCAGGCGGTGGGCGATGACCTCGTATGCCGCGTCCCAGCAGGCGAGGGCGCTGGCAGCCGTCGGCGAAGCGTGCGGGGGCTGAACGGCGAAGGCCGAGACCAGGGCCAGGCTGACGCCGATTGTGCGGTGGTAGGACCCCTCGGTAACGGCGTGGGTCACCTGGTCTGCGAGATTGTGGGCTGCGGTGTCGGCGTCTGCGACATGCGCCTGCCGCCACAGATCCAGCCGGTCGTTGCCGGCGAAGGAGCGCCAGCCACCGCCGCCGCGCGTCTTGGTGTAGGCGAGCATGCCCGCCGTGGCCGCGAGCGGGCCCAGGACATTGGGGTCGGTGTCCTGGCGCATCTGGAATCCCGAGGCGAGGTCGGCCAAGAGCTCAAGAGGGCTGGAGGGGGTCATCTCGTCGGCGATGCGGTGCAGGAGCCGGATGGCGGCTTCGGCTCCCTGGCCGTCAAGGATCTCCAGTAGCCGCCAGCCGACCGCGTTGGCCAGGGCGTCCCTCGACCACCGCGGGCCCAAGGGGGCGTCGTATGCCTTGCTGTTGCGGTCGCGGACTGCGGCAAGTACGCCGGCGGCACCTTCCGGCAGCGTCGGGCGCTGCTGGGCGTGCAGGTAGGCGCCTGTGGTGGGGCGCTTCTCGGGGCCCGACCAGTTGCGGGAATTGTTGGTGGGCACGGGACGGGGCGTCCAGGGCGGGCCGCCTTCGCCGCCACAGCGCTGTGCCGCCGTGCGCAGCGCAGCGGTGGGCTCGGCTCCGGCATTGTGCGACACGGCGAACAGGGTCTGGTCGTCGTAGGTGGAAGTGATCGCGTTGGCCAGCACCGGCAGGAGACGCAGTGTGTGTGCCGCGTCGTCGGCGGGCAGGTCAGCGAGCCGTGTGAGCAGGGCGATGTCCTGGTCGATGCTGCGGCTTCCGGGCCCTGCTGCGATGCGGAGCGCGGCCAGGACGACGGGATCGGCCTTGTCCGCCTGGGTGGTCAGCAGCTGGTGGTGGGCCGCGTCCACCCGGCTATCGGGCAGTCCGGGCTCGGTCAACAGTACCTGGGCGCCCAACTGCGCGGCAGCCTGCGGATCCAGGCGCGTCAGCAAGCGCCACCACTCGGCAGGCGTTCCCGCCGTCCCCCGCCCGTCGGTGCGGTCCGCGACGAGATAGACAAGAGGCTGCGTACGCGCCAGCCGCACACGCGCCTGGACGGGATCGGCTTGCGCCAGTTGGGGCAGCGGATCGAGCAGCTCCTCGATCGTGATGTCCTTGTGGCTGCCGTAGGCGCCCAGGTCGCGGGCGGCGCGTTCCCAGCAGCGTTGTGCCTCGTGTGGGTCGTCGCAGGCGAGACTCACGCGGGCCATCTCAAGCTCGAAGTCGGCGTCCTCCGCGTACAACGCTCGGCTCTCGGCTTGTGCTGTGCGCAGCGTGCCCATGAGCTCGCGCACGACATCGGCCCCGGCCTGGCCGACGCTCGCCGTGAGCAGGGACAGCAGCTCCGTGGTGACCAGAGGGCCGGTTCCGGCCATGCCCATGAGGGAGGTGGTGGTGCCGCGGCTGACGGTCTGCAGGGAGGTGATGCCGAGCGCGACGTCGTTGCCCCGCAGCAGCGCGACACCGTCGTTCAGTACTTGCCGCACCTGCCGATGGATGTCCGCAAGATCGCAGGCCCGCGGCTGGCCCGTGAACGCGTGCGCGTGCTGGGCCAGTTGCTCGAGTGCTACACGCACGGTGGCGGACGCGGTTTCGGCCGCAAGGGCACCCGCCCCGACATCACGGTGCAGGCCGACAGTGGCGAGAGTGAAGCGCAGCCAGGCACGGTAGAAACCTTCGCCGTCCAGAAGGGGGAGCAGCCGGACGGGCGCCTGCGGATCGGCTGCGTGCGCCACCGTGAGCAGTGCCAGCCACCTGCTCACCGGCTCCGACAGGCCGCTGGCCCGGTCGGTCAGCACGTCGCGAGTTGCCTCAGTGAGAACAGCGCTGATATCTCCGGAAAGGACGTCCTCGGCCAGGTCCGCCGTTGTCAGACCATGACGGAGCAGACGCCGTGGGTCGCACGGGCCGCTTGCCCAGGCCGCCGTGGCCAGCGTGCGCGCCGACGGCAGTTCGCCGCCGGCGCTGTCGCGGGCATCGGCCAGATACAGCAGAAGTGCGGTGCGCCGGTCGGAACGGCCGATGAGCTCGACGCTCTCCACCAGCGGAACGAAACCGAGACAGTCCAGCAGCACATCGAGCGCAGGCTCCAACGGCGGCGGGTCCTCCTGGTCAAGGAATTCAGCCACCCGTCGCGCGAGCGGGCGTTCAAGGGCAGAACGGTCGGTACCGTGGTCCGGCAGCCGGATCCGTCCGCGCAACTCCGCAAGGAAGACGGACTCGTCGCTGGCGGAACCGTAGTGGGTACTCTCATCCTTGCTTGCCTCGTCCCAGGCCGTCAGGTACGCCTCCCACGGGGCGGCGTAACCCGCCCGGTCGACCGCCGCACACAGCTGCAGGCCCCACCGCGCCGCCATCGTGGTCACACCCTCGTACATCAGGCTTGCCGCCACGCGGTCGGCTCCCGACAGCGCCACCAGCACATCCGCATACGGCACCAGGGAGCCCGGCAGGCCCTCGTCCTCGTAGGTCGCCCGCGCCCGGGTCAGTTCGATACAACGCACCAGCGTGGGCCAGTCGTTGCGGGCCGCCGCCCGCCGTGCGGCCACGGTCAGGGTGTGGACGACGGCCTGCGGGGGCTGCAGCCCGGCAATTGCGCGGGAGAGGAAATCGGGCCCGATCAGCAGAGCGAGTTCGTCGTCGCGGCCCAGAGCGGACAGAAGTTCGGGCAGGTGCCGGAAGGCGCGAGGGTCCGTGAAAAACCCGCGCTCGGAGAGCCACTCCGCAGCCCGGACCCGTACCTGATCGACCCACCCATGGTCACCGTCGATCCGCCGGATGAAGCGGCTGAAACTCTCATGATGGATCTTCAGTCCGCCGATGCCCGGCTGCTGCGCGACGATCGGCGCCACGCTGTTCAGCGCGGCACCGAGTTGCATTCCGGGCAGCGGGAAGATCTCCTCGAGCTCCGATGCGGTCACAGCGAAGTCACAGACCGCGAGCATGCTGACAGCAGAACGCTGCCCGGGGGTCAGACCGGCCAGCAGATAGGCGTAGTAGTCGTCGAGGTCCTGCGCCGACGACGGCACCGTCCGCAACCTCTCCAGAGGATTGCCGACACCATCCGGCGCCGGCGCCGCTCCCAGGCCCGGGGCAGGACCAACGGCCTGCCGGCACAAATACGTGGCGTACAGGGCGTTGCCTCGAGAGCGCTCCTCGACCAGTGCGACCGCGGCCTCCGCCCGCGCAGCGGGATCGAGCCCCTCACCGGCAGGGGAGGACGCCAGGGCCGTCAACACGCCCAGACGGTCCGCCAGAGCATGCAGTTCGGCGCGGTTGAGCGGGGCAACGGTGAGACGGGAGGCACCGGCGTCGACGGCCTCGAGGTGAGGGCCGGGCTGACTGGCCAGGACGAGCACGACACCGGGCGGCAGTTCCAGGGCAGAGAGGTCCGCGACCAGCGAGGCCGCCGGGTCCACCCGCGGACGAAAGGCGCTGCCGGTGGTGGATCCGAGAACCCGGCTGACATGGTCGATACCGTCCACGATCAGCGCGATCGGCCGGTCCGGTGCCAGGCCGCGCGCGGCAGTGACCGCGGCCGTGAGCGTCTCCGGCGTGGCCGCGTAGCGTGGCCTGACCTGCGCCAGCGCCTCCGGAACGGCCGTCCCCAGCTGCTTCAGCAGGCTGCCGATCACGACCTCGGTCAGCACACGCTGCTCACGGTCGATGTCCGCAGCGCCGAGCCAGCAGTGATGCCGCACCGCCAGCCAGGTCTCCCGCAGCGCATCCCCGAGCTGCTCACACAACCACGACTTGCCGATGCCGGGAGCCCCGGTGACCACCACGACACCCCCCTGCTGAGCAGTGTCCTTCACGGCCGCGACCACGCCCGTGAGCACCGTAGGACGGCTCACCTCGGTGGCACGGTCCACGGGGTGCCCCTCACGGACCGCTCCGAAGTCGACTTCCAGACTCAGACGAGGAAGCAGGTCCTCGACCATCACGGTCCCCGCCCGGCTGCGCGCCGCTTTGGCCGCCTCGATCAGGGCCAGCGCCACCTCCTCGGGCGTGCGGTGCCGGTTCGGCGGCCGTCCGGCACCGAGTTCTTCGGTGATGCGGTGCAGCAAGGCCGCCTCGGCTGGCCCGGGCTCGCGAATGTTGAGCGAACACGCCGGAAGATCCGTGTCGACGACCAGGGATGCGCAAGCGCGGTTGAGCAGGTCATCACTGACCTGGGCGAGCATCTCCTTCCACGGAGCGTGTGCACGCAGCGCAGCGGCGTCGAAACGGAACCGTTTGCTGCTCAAGCCGTGCAGTGCAGGCCCGGGATCGGTGCTCGCGTGGATCGGGCGCAGCACCCGGGTCAGCTCGGGATCCTCCGGCTCCGTGTCGCGTACCACGAGGCGGTGCGAGGCACCCGGATCCGAGGTGAAGTCGTGGTCCATGGAGGAGAAGAGCAGATCCAGGCGTAGGCCTCGCTTGTCCTTCGTGAAACTCTCCAGCGACAACGCGCGGTCGTGATCCGTGTGCTTGATCTGCAGCCGCTCGCGGCTGCCGGTGCCCCACTCGCACGTGATGTCATCGAATCGGTCCCCGGTGAACATCTTCGTGTCGACCAGCAGGGAATTCGCACGTCCCACCGCCAGGTCCACCAGCCGCAGCGCGGTGAGCAGGTCCTGGTAGGCGTAGCCAAGGTGTGTCGGGCGCAGCCCCATGCTCACCTCCAGCGTGCCTTGCTCACTTGGCACCCCCATGGTGCGCGTCGCGGTCACCCTAACCTCCCTGACGTACCGGGACGGAACGGAAACCCAAGGGGAGATCGTGTGTGCAAGATCCAGCTGGCCTGGGAACACCTGGAAGGTTGGGCACCAGCAGCGGCTCTCGCACGCGAGATCGACGGCGACGGCCGCCCTTACCTGGTCGTCGACGGCTTCGCGTACCAGACAGGGGGTGTCAGGCTTCCACGTTGATGCCGTAGTCGGTGGCCAGGCCCGCGAGGCCGGTGTTGTAGCCCTGCCCGACAGCGCGGGCCTTCCATCCGGTTGTGTGGCGGTAGAGCTCCACTGCGACAGTGACGGTCTCGCCTGAGGAGAACGGCCCCGGCCCGAAGGCCAGTTGGGCGCCGGAAGGCTGGGTGATGTCTGCGTGCCACTGGGTGTGCTGGTCGAAGACGGTGGTGGGTTGGGCCTCGAGGTCGATGCTGACGATGACGGCGATGGAGGTGATGTCGTCGGGGATGAGATTCAGATCGGCGGTGACGGTGTCTCCTCCGACACTGACCCCGTCGTGACTGGGGTGGTTGTAGAAGACGAGGTCGTGGTCGTTGCGTACCTTGCCGTTGCGGGTGAGGAGTACAGCGGAGACATCGACGGGTGCGCCGGTACAGGTGATGCGGACTGTCGTCGGCTCCGTGGCCACGGCCGTGTTGGCACCCTTGGCCAGCAACTGCTCAGCAGGGTTCTCCCCGTTGCGGGCCGGGACGGCGGGGGAGGGGGGTGCGATCGGCGGCAGGCTGGTACCACTAAGAGCCGCGATGACATGCTGAAGGATGGGCCAGCCTTCGGTCTCCTCGCCAGGCCAGGGCCAGGTCAGCCGCTGAGCGCCGAACTCCTTGGCGGTCGGCGGCCGCCCGAGTGCTTCCTGTAGTTGAAGGTGGCGCAGGCTTTCGGTGGCCAGGCGGCTGAGCTGCCACTGCCGTTGGGTTTCCTCTGGGCTGTTCACCCATGTGTCGTGGTCGACGGGCTTGCCGCCCAGCTCCTGGTACACCCGGCGGGCGAAGTCGTAGCCGTCGCCGGCCAGCAGGCGGGCGGGCCGCTCCTGCGGGGAAGACGCCGGCTCGCCGATGGCCGTGTACAGCGCCCCCAGGTCGCCGCCCGTCCAGTGGTTGGCTGCCGTGGTCGCGAACCGGGCGAACTGGGGCAGCGTGGGGGGACGCCCCTTGGCGGCGACGAAGCGGTGATGCTGGTGGGCGACCTCCTCCAACTGGGAGCGCCAGCGGCCCTCCACGAAGGCACCGAGATACTGCTCGGCCCAGGCCCGCCGGTGTCGTGTGATGAGGTCCCGTACCCGCTCGAAGCCGTCCCGGCGGGTGCCGTGACTCATGCTGGAGGTGAACGTCATCTGCCCATACGGGGTCTCGACCGTACTGTCCTCGCTGTCCGTGATCTCCTCCGGCCCCAGGAGTTGTTCGGCGGCTTGCAGTTCGCGGAAGAAGGCGGTGTCGACCGGGCATCCGGCCGCGCGCAGGGCGGCCAGCGGCCTGCTGTAGTAGCGGTCGACGCGGTCCAAGGTGGTGCGGGAGTAGGGGCCTTCGCACACGAACCAGGCGGTCAGGCCCACGCCGTGCCAGAACTCGGCCGCGGGACCGAGGGCTTCGGCCATGGTCTGGTGCGGGCGCGGGTTGCTGACGATGCTGCCGGGATACCGCAGGAGCGTCACCGTCTCCCACAGCCGCCCCACCCGTTCGAGGACATCGGCGGGCAGACGCTGCCGATACAACTGGGGGGTCAGCCCCTGCTCGGTCCGGTTCAGACTCATCAGATCCTGATCGACCAGCCCCCACAACGACGGCATTCCCCGTGACTGGGCGGCATGCGCATGGTCGAAGCCCGCCCACCAGCCGCGCAGAGCCGCAGCCCGCTCCTCCACCGGAGACAGAGAACTGCCGCCGCCGAGGAAGGCCGCGAGCATCGCATGGACCTCGTCCTCCGCGATGCCCGCCTCGGCCGCCATGCCGGCCGTCTGCATGGCCATGCCGACGTACAGACGCGGCTCGGGCAGAGCGGTGATGATCTCCTCATCCGGGTGCGGGGGAGCCTGAAGGTAATCCAGCACCGCCAGCCAGTCACCCCCGAAGTACGCGGAGACGACCGGCTGCAGCTCTTTGGTGAGCACCCGGCGCGCCAGGGCTGTTCCCGTCCTGGCCTTCTTGGCGAAACCAGCCATCAGCCCTTGCAACCGCTGGATCCGGTGACGTGCCGCAAGCTGCACGAGGTCGGCGGCGGCAAGGGTGTCCAGCAAACGAAGGCGGGCCTGCTGCTGTCCCGCACGGTCCAGTTGGTGCCAGCCGCCGCCGAAGCGGAAGGCTTCCAGCGCGCTCTCGTCGATGCCCAGCAGCCGGTATCGCTCCTCGATGAGTGTCCAGAACCGCTGCTGTTCTGTGCGAGGGAAGATCTCTCCTGCCGCCCGCAGCCGGATGGGCTGAAGCAGTGTCTCGAACAGCGGCACCAGCAGCGCCCACAGCAACACCGTGTCCCAGTCCTCCACAGCGGTGAGGCGGGCGGTGTCATCGGCGGCCAGCGTCAGGGCGTGGCCAGGGCGTTCCCGCAGCAGATACGGCAGATTGACTGCCCCTGCCTTGACCGAGAGTTTCTGGGGCAGGTACCACGCCCCGAGCCGCTGCTGCTCCTGGACCCCGAAGGCGTTGACGCAGAAGACTTCCTCTTCCCGGGTGAGGGCCGTCACCTTGGCGGTGTCCGGCGTGTGGCGTCCTCGGCCGGGGACGACGGTGGCCACCGGCCGTCCGGCGAGCCCTGTGGCCAGCAGTCTGGCCGCCAGGGCGTCGATGTCGGCGAACCGTTGCTGCTGCCCGGCCGCCCGCTCCAGGGCGAGTGCCTGCTCGGGACTGCATTCCACGGTCGGCTGCCACCAGCGGGTCGGGTCACTGGCCACCGGTCAGCCTCCGCATGTACTCGACGAACTGCTCAAACGGCACCGGCGCAGCGGTGTTCTGCGCATAGACGGCGTAGCGCTGGGCCATCAGCTGCATCTCCCGCTCCGTCCTTCGGGCCTCCACACGGTCCAGCTCGTGCACCACGCGCTGCTCGACGCGTCCCCGCTCGTACAGCACGAACGCGTCCACCCCGCCGAGGCCCCCACCGGCCCCCTCCGCGGCGCCGCCGGGGCCGGGGAGATCCCCTTCTAGGGTGGTGGCATCTATCAGCGGGACATCCAGGAGCACAGCGGGATCCATGTCGTTGTCCGCGCACATGGCCTCCAGATGCTCCTCCAGGCCGAGTTCGGCATGGCAGACCACGTCCAGGTACTGCTGGTCGGCAGCCACCGCGGTCTGGCGCAGGACGCGGACACCGCGGCCGACGAACTGGTAGAACTCGCCGAAGCTGCCATAGGGGCGCAGCGGGACGACCACGGTGATGGGCGGGAAGTCGTAGCCCTGGCCGAGCATCCGCAGCTGCACGATGCCCTGCAGATCCCCGGCGTCGGACTCGAAGCGCCGCCGGGTGGAGGCGATCGCGGAGGCGGGCATGCTGTGGTGCAGCGTGGCACTGGGGATCCCGTACTCTTCGGCGATCCGCGCGATCTGTTCAGCATGCGCCTGGCCCATCGCTGCGAACAGCGCCCTCGGCTTTACGGGTGCAAGCAGCTTGGCCTGCGCATCCAGACACGCCCGCGTCACGGCCATCACCTGGCGGATCGGCGCCTCGGACTGTGCGGTGATGCGTGCCATCTTCCGCTCGTCGCCCAGCGTGGCCAGCAAAGCATCACGGCCCACGATCTGCTCGCGCCGCCCGTCCGGCCACACCGCCTCATACACCGTCGACGCCACCTCGGGAGCGAACCGGTGCACCCGCAGGTTCTTCGCCGACCCGTCCGCGACGGAGTCGACCAGCCGGTAGCGGTAGACGACATCGGCGTCGATCGGCTTGCCGTCCAAACGCTGGAAGCACGCCGACATCAGCAGTGTGCGCGCACCCTGGAAGTGGGCGAACAGCCGCTGGTAGGAGGCGCTGGCCGCGATGTGCGCCTCGTCGACGACGATGAAGTCGATGTCCTCCGGCTCCAGCTTGGCCAGCAGGTCTCCGTCACTGTCGCCCGTGCCCAGCGCATGGAAGTTGGTGACCAGGATGTCCGCGTCCAGAAGCCGCTCACGGCTGACCTGGCTGATCTGCCCGTCGTCCGCGTCCAGGACGAGCGTGGCCGGCGGGCGGGCACCGGGCAGCAGCGGCCCGCCCGCCAGCCCATACAGGACGTTGCCCGGCATCCCCGGATCGAGGGCCTTGGCGAAGGTGCCGCGGATAACCGAGCCCGGGGTCACCACCAGCGCCCGCCGTCTGCTGAACGACAACGCGGCCGCCACCCCCAAGGCCGTCTTGCCCGACCCCACCGCCATCACCGCAGCCGCATGCCGGCCGCCGGAGGCGTAGTAGTTCGCCAACGCGGCCAATGCCTCGTCCTGGCACGCCCGCAGCGGCGCCCGGTCCACCCTGGCCTGTACACCGGCGAAGTACGCCCCGCCTGTGGGCAGTTCGGCACCGCCAGGCGGATCGGCCGCCCGCATCGGATCGCCAGCCATGTCCGGGATCTCGATACGCGGCATGGCTGTCACCAGCGGCGCCAGGAGCGGATCCTGCCTCAGCATCGCCTGCAGCTGGGCCACGCAGCGCGCCGTGTCCGTACGCACCGCGTCGTAGGAGAACCGCAGCACCGTCAGGCCGGTCGCGGCCAGATCGTTCTGTCGCAGCCGGTCATAGGTGAACGCGGCCCGGTCACTGTGGAAGGCGAACCCGTCGAGCTCGACGGCCAACTGCAGCGCCTCACCCGCAATCAGGTAGTCCAGCCGGTAAGTGCGCTCGTTGACGGTGACCGGGTGCTGACTGTGCACCCGCGCAACGATCGACGCGTCCACGGCCGGCGTGAGCACCCACCGCAAGAACGCCTCCTCCAAGTAGGAGGCAGCCGGGATCAGTCGCTCCAGACCCGCACTCATGACGATCCACCTTGTGCCGCAGCCTCGGCAACCAGCGCCTGGGCTTTCTCCGACAGCCGGGCCGCCACATCCTCGCCCTGTCCGAAACGGGCCAACCGCCGCGCCAGCTCAAGTGCTTCCGCGAAGGCGCCCTCGCGCTCCAGCAGGCCGATCAACCGTGGCACCGAGGACACCCGCACAAACGCCGCCGGAGCATCAGTGGTGTCGAAGGACACCGCGTGCGGGATTGCTTCCATCAACTCCAGGTCCAGCAGGGCGAACACCTCAAGCGCGGCGAGGGCCCCAGGCTCCGCACGACGTGTACTCCACAGCCGATCGACCGCGCTCTGCAGAACAAAGTGGTAGTCCCTGGCCGAGCCCGGAAGCTCCAGCGCCTCCCAGACACAGGCGATCAGCTCAGCGCCGCGCGCGTCGAACGGCACATGCCGGCTGGCCGGTGTCGCAGACGTACTCCCCTCGGCGGTCGGCCACATCGGCGAGCCGTACGACTCGTCCGGACGAACCCCTGCGCCCGGCAGCGCCTCCCGCATGACACCCGGGCTCCCGGCAAAGGCAAGGCCAGGGACAGCCGCCATGCGTTCAAACCACGCCCCCACGTTCCCCCTTCACACAAAGAGGCCTGCACCCTCACCTACAGCGAAGTCGCCCCACCCGCCCCCTGCGGTGCTTCATTGTCGCAGCCACACACTCTCTGCACCCCGAAAGGGGATATGTACTCCGCTCTCCGTCACCCGCCCCGGCGGGCTGCTGCCGGTCAAAGAAGGGGAACCAGACGCCCTTGTCGCCCACTCGACCTCGTGTCCTGGGTCGGGAATTTCGCTTCACATGCCTCTCGGCCAGCTGCACCCGGGATGGCGCACACTCTGGATGGTTTCGGGTTAACTCGATTTTCCAGGTGGTCTGAGCAGGGACGAACGACGTACCTGCGTTTCACGACGGTGAACACGTCAGCCTGAGCGGGCGCCGATCAGACTGGCCTTGAGAGCGTTGGCGAGGGAACCTTGAGGCATCGACGGCGGGCACGATCCCGCACCAATCTCTTCCCGAATCACTCGGGTTGGGTGCCTCACCCCTACCTTCCTGGAGTTGCTCTCATGTCCGCCTTTCCCCTGCCCGCCGCCAGCCCCGAGCCGTCGGCGTTCTGCTCCACCCGCCTCCCCGCCCGCACCCGGCCGGGTCGGCTGGGCATCCCCGAGGTCGTGGTCATCGTCGTGGTCGTCCTGGCATCGGCCGGACTGGCCGCCGGCAACCGGCCCGTCCCGGCCGCGCTGGTCGTGGTGGCCGCCGCCGTGGCCGACCTGATCACCGGCCGCCGCTCCAGCGAGGTCGCCAAGCCCTCCCGCCGCCGCAGCCGGTGACGATGGGCCGCCCCACCAAACCCGTCGCCGTCGGCACCAGCCCCCGACTGCGGGTCCTGGCCGCCTACCTGCGCCAGCTCAAGGGCGAGACCCGTACCACCTACGCCACCCTCTCCGAGCGCACCGGCCCACCGGACGCGCCCGGGTACCGCGGGGCTTCCACCCTCAGCCAGGCCGCCCGCGGCACCCACCTGCCCCCGCTCGAGACCGTCCTCGCCTACGCCCGCGCTGCCGGCGAGCCCGGCAGCCACTCCACGCAGCGGCGGGAAGCGACAGCCCTGAGCCTGTGGAAGGCAGCTGCAATCGAGAAAGCCCGCCCGCACCTGACCGGCCGCGGCCGACGCACCCGGCAGGTCCGCACCCCCGCCTCCCTGGGCCAGGAACTGACGCGGCTGCGCCTGCGGGCCGGCCGGCCCTCTTACAGCGCCATCGAGAAGGCGACCAAGGCCGACGGGCACCGTGTACCGCGTTCGACAGTCCACCTGATCCTGGGCGGGAAGGTCCTGCCCAGCCGAGAGCAGCTGTCCGGGCTCCTGAAAGCCTTCGACGTGAGCGTCGTGGACGCCACCCAGTGGCACGCGGTCCTTGACCGCATCGAGGACCGCCGGCAACCGCCCGAGCCGCCCCGGCGAGGCAGAGGGTACGCGTGCGCGGACGCCGACCCGGCTGTGCAGGAGTACCTGGAACGCCGCGAGCGCGACGAGGAGATCAAGCGCCGTACCGGGCAGATCCATCCGGACGAGACGTACGAGGACTACGAAGAACGGATGCGCGAGAGGGTGTTCCAGCAGCAGACCTCGGACGACTGGCTGTACGAGGACTACGACGAACCTGAGGGCGACGACGAGCCGGAGGATGAGGCCCAGAGGCAAGCGCGGGCCGCTGAGCAGGCCGCCTTCCGAGCCCAGTTGAAGGCCTTGGTAGAGCGCGCCACCCCCACGGGGCAGGTTGCCGATCATGCCTGACAGCTCTACCGGCTACCGTCTTCCGCCCATCGCCACCCATCCTCCCGGGCAAGATCGGGCGTGATCACCCGCGACTCCCACCCCGGCGTTACATAATTCCGCCCGACATTATGTACCGTCAGCTAGGCTAGGTGGCAGCGTTACATTTTTGGCGGTCCGGTCGTTCCGCACTGCTGGCGGCCGCTGCCGAGCCGACTGCTCGACCTTCCCCTCGCAACCCGCTTGCCGCTTCTGCTCTTGGAGTCCCCGGGTGTCCTCCTCGCGTTCATCCCACACCGCCGGTGAGGCGTCTTCCGGCGCTGCCGTGCCGGACAACTCCGCCCACACTGCCCCGCCTGCAGCCTCAACGGAGCCGTCCGACCAGGCTCCGAGCTGGGCGGGCAACTGGCCCCTGAGTTTCCCGACGCCTCCCACCCCGTCCGCAGCGGCCAAGACAGCCTCCGAAGACGCTGGCCGCCGACACGGCGAGGACAGCCAACCCGAATCAGTTGAGGGCCCGTTGACCAAGCCGGGAACAACCTCCACCGCCCCTGACGTGGAAACACCACACTCCCTGTCGCGCACCGGCCCGGCGACGCTGCACGAGGCCCGCAGCACACTCAAGCAGATGATCAACGCCGCCATCGAAGGGCACCCCACACCCCTGACGCGCGGCCCGCATCATGCACTGCTTACCACCCCCGCCCACGCAACCGAACTGGGCTGGGACCTCACCCAAGCCCCAACCCACAGCTTCGCGGGCGCTCGCAAAACGCTGGGGGACCTGATCCAGTACGGCGCGGAGGGCCACCCCCAGGTGCTGTGCCGCCACAAGACCCCCGTCGCCGTACTGCTCGCCGCAGCCGTGGACGGCACCCCCGCCCCGCCCGCACCTCAAGCCGAGCCCACACCCGACACAGCAGCTCCGGCTGCAACAGCAGCCCCGGACTCCACCACAACACCCCCTGAGGGCCGGCAAGCGGTCCGGAACCCCCTTCCGACCACAGCAGCCGAAGCCGAGGCCGAGGCCGCCAGAGACCTCGCACCCGTGCCGACAACTACCCCTGCCGAAGCGGCCGCTGCACCCACCACGCCCTCGGAACGACAGCCGGAATCGGCGCCAGCAGCCCAAGACACGCCTGCGCCTGCCAGTACACCCCCCGCCTCACCCGGCACCATCCCGGCCCCACCGGCCCCACCGACCATCCCCACCGGCTCGCCAGCCGCTACCGCTCCAACCCCCGCCACCCCCACACCCGGCCCCCCGGCACTCCAGCACCCGGTCACACCGCCGACCGCCCTCCCCGGACCCCCCTCGGCCCCACCCGAGCAGGGCCGGCCGACCCCCGCTCCCGCGACGCCCGGTACCGGCCATGAGACCGCCATCCCGGCCGGCGGCCCACCAGCCATCACTGCGCCGCGCACTCTGCGGCGCCTGGCCGCACTCGCGCAAGCCCTGGACACCGTCCTCCCGACCACCGTCCCCACCGGTGAAACCACCACACCCACACCCCTGATGGGTCTGTCGACCGGCATCCGCGCCCTGGACGACGCCCTCGGCGGCCTGCAGCCCGGCCGCTTCTATCTCGTTGCCGCCGCCCCAGGCGCCGGGTCCAGCCTGATCGCCACTGCCGCCTCACGCACCAGCGCCCTCGACCAGCACCGACCCGTCCTGTACGCCGCCTCTGGACTCACCCGCGCCGACATCGCCGCACGCATCGTCGCCGCGCACCTGCCTGTCGACTACCGTCGCCTGCGAGCCGGCCGCCTCACTCCCACCGAGCAGGACGACACCGCGGCCCTCCACCACCACCTGGCCTCAGCCCCGCTGTACATCGACGACGGCACCGACCTGACCACCGACGCGATCGCCGAAAGCGTCCCGGACCTGCCCGGCCTGGCCCTCGTCGTGGTCGACCGCCTGCAGACCACCGAAGACCCCCGGCTGCCGCTGTCCGGCACGGCCCAGATCACCGACGCCGCCCAGGCCCTCGCCCACCTGGCCCGCACCCACGAACTCCCCGTCCTCGCCGCCGTCGACACCGACGACCCCCAGCTGATCGCCGCGCTCGGCCTTGACATCACCATCACCCTGACCCGCGACGCCGACCAGATCCACGCCACCATCACCGAACGCGACCTCGGCCCGCAGACCACCCTCACCCTCCACGCCGACCTCGCCCACGCCCGCATCACCGACCCCACCCACCCCTACGCCAGCCCCACCCCAGCGCCACAGACACCACCGACCGCGAGCCCGCACACCCCCGCACAGACACCGCAAGCACCCCTCCAAGCCCCCACCAGCCCGCCCCCGGACCCCACGCCCACCGAGCCCGCCCCGACAGCCCACACCGCCGCCCCACGCAGGCCATCGCCCCGCCCCACCACCGCCCCACCCCCGCCCGAGGGCGGCTACGCAAACCGGGACTACAGCTACTTCACCGGCATGATCACCCGCGCCGTCGACGAAGCCCTCCACGACCACGACGGTGACATCACCGCCGCAACCGAAGCCCTGGTGAAAAAGGCCGTCCCGAACGCAATGGCCCTGTTCGAAGCAACCCGCGTCGGCGGGAATTACGAACACACCGTCTACCCGGAAACCCTCGAATTCCTCCGAAAGAAAACCAAAGACGGCGCCGACGAAATCTGGGAAGGCCGCCACAACTGGACCAACACCCACCTCATGGACGCCCTCCAAAACGGCACCCACCCCCCGATCACCGTCAACGCCCTCGACACCAACGCCAGCTTCCTGTCCGCCTTCAAAACCCACCTGCCCATCGGCGCCCTCATCCACGACCCCAACGGCGGCTTCGACCCCAAGCGCTCCGGCATCTACTGCCTCCCCACCCGCCCCACCTGGCACCACCCCGACCTGCCCGACCCGATCGGCAACCGCCGCGAAGACGGCCCCGTCCTCCTCGACGACGCCACCATCCGCCTCCTCATCCGCTGCGCCCGCCTCGGCCTGTGCGAGGCCCCACACATCACCGAATGCTGGACCTCCGGCACCAGCGAAGGCCTCCTGGAAAAATTCCGCCGCGTCCTGACCGAAGCCCGCGAAAAAGCCATCAAAGCCGACGACACGGTGACCATCGAATACATCAAAGCCATGTACTCGAAATTCACCTCCACCATCGGAGAATCAAGCGTCAACCGCGACATCCGCCGACCCGACTGGATGCACATCATCCGCTCCCAGGCATTCGCCAACCTCTGGCATAAATCCCACCGAGCCCACAGCAACGGCCTGACCGTCGTCCGCGTCCGCGGCACCGACGAACTCCACGTAGCAGGCGACTGGCGCACCGTATTCACCGAAGGCCGCCTCACCACCCAGATGAAACAAAAAGACCAATACCCCCTGCCGAGGAAGAGCGCCCGATAGATGTCGACCGACGGATGGAAGAACTTCGGCAACTACGGCGCAGACCGCGACCCCGGAAACGTCCACGGAAAAGTCGCCCTCGCCCGCGCTCTCGAAGACGCCCTCGAACGCATGATCATCGACGGCGGAATCAAATCCCCAGTCGACACCCGCCGCGGCCTGAAAGCCCGCATGCGCTACCTCACCACCACCAAAAGCGGCCCCCAAGCCCTGGCCGACGCCGGCATCCACGCCACCCCCGCCACCATCCGCGCCTGGACCCGCGGCACCCAGCGCCCACGCCCAGCCAACCTCGAAGCGATCGACACCGCCTACTGGAACCTACGAGCCCACAACGTGCTCACCAACCCCGGCGCCCTCAAGCAACACCTCAACCGCAACGGCCGCGGCACCCGCATCGAGATCCACCCCGTCAACCAGACCACCGTCGACGAGCCACGCCGCCGCGACAACCTGAGGATCCAGCACCGGCAGGTCCGCTACATCTGGGACGACGCCGTCGACGCCCTCGTCGCCAGCGACCTGGACACCATGGAAGACCTCTGGGACGACGTCATCGCCGAGCTCGACTCCGACTGGGGCGCCTACACCTACGTCTCCTACATCGGCATCGGCGCCTGACATGACCACTGACGGTCTGCGAGGGAGTGCCAATTGGACCTCGTCGTCTGGGCGTCAGTGGCGCAGGTGCGATGCCATCGTCGTTGGTGCGGACGGGTGGTGTTCACCCGTTGTGGCATGAGTGACGAAGAGCCATGTCATTCTCATGCCGACCACCAGCCTCGCCTCTCCGTGCTCGTGGGGCTGCTGCTCGCCGTGCTGGTCGCCACCGTGGTGGTCAGGCGGCGCGGGCGTCGGCCTTGGGCGGTGGCGGTTCTGGGACGCGGGCGCCCGTCAACGCCGGGGGAGGGCCGGGCCGTTGCTGGTGGGTTTTGATCTGGTACAGGACCGTGCCGGCGTCGGGGGTGTGGGTGATGAGGTCGATGACGGGGGTGTCGGGTGGGGTGGTGCCGTTGCGGTGTGCTTCCCGGCTGGCCGACCGGTACATGACGGCGAAGGCGTCCGCGAGTACCTGGACGCCCGCGGCCATGACGGTGGGAGCGTTGCGGATGCCGGGGTCTGCGGCGAGGGCTTCGATGGC
>NZ_JAGGOS010000105.1:0-26374 GCF_018614205.1 Streptomyces sp. ISL-36
ACCTGGCGTCCGGGACCAGGCATCCGGGGACCCGGCGTCCGGCACCGGGCACGAGGGTTCGGCTCCTCGGGCCCGCCCGCGCCGCGGGCGCACCTGGCGTCCGGCACCCGGCCGCCGCGCTCGCCCCGCGTCCGCCCGTCCCCCGGCCCCGTCGCTCAGCCCGCCGATCCGTAGGCCGCGTCCCAGTCCGTCGCCAGGACGGTCGCCGCGTGGGCGGCGGACGCCAGGGTGATGTGGCGGTGCCAGCCGCGGAACGAGCGGCCCACGAAGTCCCGCAGGCCCGCGCCCTCCCCGACCTGGGTGAAGTCGCGCTCCACCCGCCGGGCGAGCTTCGTCAGCCGTAGCAGCGAGCCGACCGTCGACCCGGTCAGGTCGGTGATCCACAGCCGGGCAGGGGGCCGGCGAGGGTCGTCCCACTCGCCGAGCAGCAGCAGCGGACGCATCCGTTCGCCCGCGGGGGCCGGCAGAGCGACCCGTACCACCGTCGCCAGCGATGTGCGCGAGGTCCGCGCACCGGCCGCGGTGTCCAGCCAGCCCACCGGCCGCCGCAGGCCCTTGAGCGACTCCAGGATCTGCTGGGCCGGCAGCGGCCCGGCGCCGAAGCCGGGCAGCGCCCGGTCCGCGACCGCCAGCCGGCAGGTCGCGCTGATCCGCGCGACGACGGGAACCCCGGCGCCGGCCAGCCGGTTCAGCGCCGCCCGCCCCGCGCCGCCGCGGATGTCGAGCAGCAGCGGCTTGCGGGTGACGTCCTGCCAGCGGGCGGTGTCGAGCGCGGCCGCGACCGCGCACTCCTCCAAGGTCTCCTCGCCCGCCCCCTCGGGAACCTCCGCCCGGTCGCGCCGCGTCCGGTCCTTCACCCATGGATCGGGCAGGAAGAGCCGCCAGTTGACCGGCACGCTCAGCTCCTCGGCGGCGAACCACACCCCGAAGGCCTGCTGGCCCCGGAACACCTGCCCGCGCTCGGGGTCGAACCGCCGGTCCACGCCCACCGAATGCTCGCCGGCCTTCGGTATCGGCATCGACCGCACCACCCAGGCCTGCGGGCAGCTGTTCTGCTCCAGGAACCCGGCGAGCGCGGCCCGCATGGGCCGCCAGTCCCAGGTGGAGCTGGAGATGAAGTGGTGCAGACTCTGCTCGGCGGCCGGCCCGCCGATCTGCGCGGCGATGTTACGGATGGACTTGCGGCCCTGCGCGGTCAGCAGCCCCCGAAGATACTGCTCCGCCTTCAGACGCTGATCGCGCCGGGGAAACCCCGAGAAGAGCGTGGCACAGAGCTCGTCGTAGACATCGTCGGCCACCGCGTTCCGGTACGACGCGGGGTGTGGCCCGTGCCCGGTGCGGTGCGGGAATTCCAGCGGATCGAGAACGGTCCTGCGTTGGGTTGCGACGGATGTACTCACGACACTCCTGCCTACGGTTTTGCAGCTCCCTCCAGCTGCCCCTCCACCGTCTCGCCTCGGCGCCCGTGACACGAGGTGTACCCGGCACCCGTCTGGGCCGCCCGATGGTGGCCGGACCACCGCCGGTGGCCCCGCGGGCGCCGCCCTGGGGGCCGGGCACAGGTCGTACGGGGGGTGAAGTGTGGCCGGACCACCAGGGGAGGGGAACTGGCCACCGAACCGCCGTCAGGAGTTCATGCCCCGCGGGGGTGATCTGACAGACTCGGCGGCCCGGCTTTGACCGGGGTGCGGGCCGGGCCGACCATCGCAGAACGAGGCGGCACGGGCCGGCCCCTGGTTAATGCCCCAGGCCAGGGACCGCACCCGTGCGCCTCGCTTATTCCGCGGAGCGCCCCGCGCCTTCCGCTTCCGAGCCCGCGCCTTCCGAGCCCGCGCTTGCCGAGCCCGCTCCCGCGCCCTTCGCCCCCGCGCCTGCCGCTTCCGCGTCGCGCAGCGCCGCCTGGCGCGCCACCCGGGCCGCATGGGTCGGACCCGCTGGAACCCCTGCCGGACGCAGGCTCTCCATCTCCTTGCGCAGCACCGGGACGACCTCCTCGCCGAGCAGGTCGAGCTGTTCCAGGACCGTCTTCAGCGGCAGGCCGCCACTGTCGACCAGGAACAACTGCCGCTGGTAGTCACCGACGTACTCCCGGAACGACATCGTCCGCTCGATGACCTCCTGCGGGGAGCCGACCGTGAGCGGCGTCTCGCGCGTGTACTCCTCCAGGGACGGACCGTGGCCGTAGACCGGCGCGTTGTCGAAGTACGGGCGGAACTCCCGTACCGCGTCCTGGGAGTTCCTGCGCATGAACACATGCCCGCCGAGACCGACGATCGCCTGCTCGGGCGTGCCGTGACCGTAGTGCGCGTACCGCCGGCGGTAGAGACCCACCATCTTCGCCGTGTGTTCCTTGGGCCAGAAGATGTGGTTGGCGAAGAAGCCGTCGCCGTAGTACGCGGCCTGCTCGGCGATCTCGGGGGAGCGGATCGAGCCGTGCCACACGAACGGCGGCACGCCGTCCAGCGGCCGCGGCGTGGAGGTGAAGCCCTGCAGGGCTGTACGGAAGCGGCCCTCCCAGTTCACCACGTCCTCTCGCCACAGCCTGTGGAGGAGCGCGTAGTTCTCGATGGCGAGCGGGATGCCCTGTCGGATGTCCTGCCCGAACCACGGGTAGACCGGGCCGGTGTTGCCCCGACCCATCATCAGATCCACCCGGCCGTCCGCGAGATGCTGCAGCATCGCGAAGTCCTCGGCGATCTTCACCGGGTCGTTGGTGGTGATCAGCGTCGTGGACGTGGAGAGGATGAGCCGCTCCGTGCGCGCGGCGATGTGGCCCAGCAGGGTCGTCGGCGAGGACGGCACGAACGGCGGGTTGTGGTGCTCGCCGGTCGCGAAGACGTCGAGCCCGACCTCCTCCGCCTTGCGGGCGATGGTGACCATCGCCTTGATCCGCTCGTACTCGCCCGGCGTACTGCCGTCGGTGGGATCGGTCGTCCTGTCCCCGACGGTGAAGATTCCGAACTGCATGACACAACACTCCAAGCCGCCCCAGGATGTCCGTCCTCCCCATAGTGCACGACCCGCAGCAGAAACGGAAACTTATCCGGAAAGCCTTCCGGCGTGGTGACGAAGTCTGCGGCGCGGGCTGGACGCGCCGCCCCCGGACGCCCACGCTCACAGCCATGACACCCGAACCCGTACGAGAAGAGACACGGCCCGTGCCCGTCGTCACCGCCTGGTCGGACATCGGCTGCCCCTGGGCCTCGCTCGCCCTGCACACCCTGCGGGCCACCGCCGCCGAGCGCGGCCAGGACCTGCTGATCGACCACCGGGCCTTCCCGCTGGAGCTGTTCAACCGTCAGCCCACGCCCAAGCACATCGTCGACGCCGAGATCGTCATGCTCGGCGCGCACCGACCCGAACTGGGCTGGCGCCTGTGGGACGCACCCGCCTGGGAGTACCCGTCGAGCGTCCTGTCCGCCCTGGAAGCCGTACAGGCCGCCAAGGCCCCCGAGGTCGGCGGGCTGCGGGGCTCCGACCAGCTCGACGCCGGACTGCGGCGGGCCTTCTACACGGAGCACCGCTGCATAGCGATCCACTCCGTCATCCTCGACATCGCCGAAGAATGCCCCGACGTCGACGCCCCCGCGCTGGAGAAGGCCCTCTCCCAGGGCGCGGGGCGCCGCGAGGTGTACGAGCAGTGGCACGAGGCGCAGGGCCCGCAGATCCAGGGAAGCCCGCACTTCTTCGCCGACGGCGGATACGCGGAGCACAACCCGGGCGCCACCTACGTCTTCACCGGGGACCTCTACAACGGCGGCTTTCCCCGCCTCGACCGTTACGACGCCGGCTGGGCGACCGAGCTGCTCGACTCGCTCGCCGACTAACCTGGCGGCACGAGGGCCGGGACGAGGTGGCGATGAGACGGCGATGAGACTGCTGAGGCGGCGATGAGCTGCGATGAGACCGCTGAGACTCGCGATGAGACGGCGATGAGACTGCGCGGACAGCTGCCGGTGATCGGGGTGGTCGCCGCGGGCGGCGCCCTCGGCGCGGCCGCCCGCTACGGCGCGTCGCTCGCCTGGCCCACCCCGGCCGGCGCCTTCCCCTGGACCACGCTCCTCGTGAACACGTCCGGATGCGCCGCGATCGGCGTCCTGATGGTCCTGGTCACCGAGGTCGCCGCCCCACCGCACCCGCTCGTGCGCCCCTTCCTCGGTACGGGCGTCCTCGGCGGCTTCACCACCTTCTCCACGTACACCCTCGACACGCAGCGCCTGTTGAGCGCCGGGGACACGGCCCGGGGCGTGGCATACATGGGGGTGACGGTGGCGACGGCGCTGGCCGCCGTCTGGACCGCGACCACGGCGGCCCGTGGCGCCCTGGCAAGGAGAAAGAGATGACGAGACTGGCGGGCAGGGCCCTGCGGGTGACGATCCTCGTCGGGGAGAGCGACGTGTGGCACCACCGGCCGCTGTACTCCGAGATCGTGCACCGGGCGCACGAGGCGGGGCTCGCCGGAGCCTCGGTCTTCCGCGGCATCGAGGGCTTCGGCGCCTCCTCCCTCATCCACACCTCACGGCTGCTCTCGCTCAGCGAGGACCTGCCGGTCGCGATCGTCATCGTGGACACCGAGGAGCGGGTCCGGGAGTTCCTGCCGCAGCTCGACGCGCTCGTGAGCGAGGGTCTGGTGATCCTCGACGACTGCGAGGTCATCCGATACGCCGGTCGGGAGCAGCGCGTGTGAACTGGCTGCTCGTCCTCGCCGGCGCGGCGATCGGCGCGCCCCTGCGCTACCTCACCGACCGCGCCGTCCAGTCGCGCCACGACTCGGTCTTCCCCTGGGGCACGTTCACGGTGAACACAGCCGGCTCCTTCGTCCTCGGCCTGCTGACCGGTGTCACCTCCGCCCACGCGCACCTGCTGCTCGGCACCGGCCTGTGCGGTGCGCTGACGACGTACTCGACCTTCTCGTACGAGACGTTGAAGCTGTACGAGGGCGGGGCGAAGGGATACGCGGCGGCCAACGTGGCCGGGAGCCTGGCGGCCGGACTCGGCGCCGTATGGCTGGGAGTCGAGGCGTCCCGGCTCTTCTGAGGGGATTCCGTCAGTGGCAGGGTGCTCCCACGAGACGAGATCTTCGAGAGGGGTGGCCACGCGTGAGCTGGTCGGACTTCCAGTACGAGATATACCTCAACGGCCTGACCGGAGCCGTGCCGCGGCTCCCCACCGACCTGACCCGCCTGGAGGAGCTGACCGCCCAGCGGCTCGGCCCCGGGCCCGTCGGTTACGTGGCCGGCAGCGCGGGCGACGGCTCCACCGACCGCGCCAACCGAGCCGCCCTCGAACGGCGCCGGATCGTCCCCCGCATGCTCCGCGACGTGCGCGAACGCGACCTGTCCACCCAGCTGCTGGGCCGCCAGCTGCCCGCCCCGGTGGCCCTCGCACCCGTCGGCGTCCTGTCGATCCTGCACCCCGACGCCGAGCCGGCCGCCGCACGGGCGGCGGCGGCGCGCGGCATCCCGTACATCCTCTCCTCCGCCTCCAGCACGCCGATGGAAGACGTGGCCGAGGCGATGGGGGAGGGGGAGCGCTGGTTCCAGCTGTACTGGCCGAAGGACGTCGAGGTCGCCCGCTCCTTCCTGCGCAGGGCGAAGGCGGCCGGCTACACCGCCCTCGTCGTCACCCTCGACACCCCGCTGCTCTCCTGGCGTCCCCGCGACCTCGACCAGGCGTACCTGCCGTTCCTGCGCGGGGTCGGGACCGCCAACTACTTCACCGACCACGCCTTCCGGGCGGGGCTGGCCAAGCCGGTGGAGGAGGACCCGCAGGCGGCGGTCATGCACTTCGTGGCGATGTTCGCCGACCCGGGAAAGACCTGGCCCGACCTGGAGTTCCTGCGCGAGAACTGGGACGGTCCGATCGTTCTCAAGGGTGTCCTGCACCCCGACGACGCCCGCGCCGCCGCGGACGCCGGCATGGACGGGGTCGTCGTCTCCAACCACGGGGGCCGCCAGGTCGCCGGTGCGATCGCAGCCGCCGACGCCCTGCCGGGTGTGGCGGACGCGGTCGGCGACCGGCTGACGGTTCTCTTCGACAGCGGGGTGCGCACGGGCGCCGACATCGCCAAGGCCCTGGCGCTGGGCGCGGACGGTGTCCTGGTCGGCCGCCCCTACGCCTACGGCCTCGCCCTCGACGGCCAGGCGGGAGTCGACCACGTGATCCGCTGCCTCCTCGCCGAACTCGACCTCACCCTCGCCCTCGCGGGCCACGCGACCCCGTCGACCCTGACGCGCGAGGATGTGGCGGAGTCCCCGGGCAGTTGAGGCGGCGGCCAGGCCCTCTCCGGCGTCGTCGGCTCGCTGATCGAGGTCCCGGTCCTGGTCGCGCCGGTGTACGTGTCCCTGGCCTGGCGCAAGACGTTCACGGCGCGGCGGCAACTCGGCTCGTGAGCCGTGCGGACGGTCAGTCGATGGTCGGGCTGCGGCGTTCGACGAGGACCGTGTCGCGCCAGCGGCCGTGGTGGCGGGCGATGCGCTCCCGGGTCCCGATGACCCTGAAGCCGGCGCGCTCGTGAACGGTGAGGCTGGCGGTGTTCTCGGGGAAGATCCCGGACTGGATGGTCCAGATCCCGGCCGCCTCCGTGGACTCGACGAGCGCCTTGAGCAGCGCGGAGGCGACACCGCGCCCGCGGGCGTCGGGGTGCACGTACACCGAGTGTTCGACGACACCGGCGTACGCGCACCGGTCGGAGACGCCGGTTGCGGCGACCCAGCCGAGGACGCGGCCGGTCTCGTCGACCGCGGCGAAGCGGTGCTCGGGCAGCTTGGCCGCGTCGAACGCCTCCCAGGTGGGGGCGGTGGTCTCGAAGGTGGCGTTGCCCTCGTCGATGCCGGCCTGGTAGATCGCGACGACCTCGTCGGCGTGTTCGGCGGTGAGCGGCACGACGACGACGGAGGCGGTCATGCGGTGGCGGCCTTGGTCAGCACCCGGCCCATGCCGGCGAGGACGGAGGGCTCGACGCGGTAGTAGACCCACGTCCCGCGCCGCTCCGAGGAGAGCAGGCCGGCCTCCTTGAGCTTCTTCAGGTGGTGGGAGACGGTCGGCTGGGACACCCCGACGTCGGAGATGTCGCACACGCACGCCTCGCCGCCCTCGTGGGAGGCCACGGCGGAGAACAGCCGCAGGCGGACCGGGTCGCCGAGGGCCTTGAACATCTTCGCGGTCCGCTCGGCCTCGCCCGCGGTCAAGGGCCGTTCGGTCAGGGGCGGACAGCACGGCTCGACGAGCTCCGGCTCCAGCAGCGGCAAGGCCTTCACGTTCGACATACATCTATGTTGACACATGTCGAATCAGCGAGGGAGGGGGTGGGGCGACTTGAGGCCGCTCGTTCGAGACCAATAATTCGACCCATGTCTATATTGACGCACGCCGAAACAAGTGTCAGGCTGGCCGTAAGAAGCCATCGACAAGCGTCGAAACAGCAAGGGGAGTCATCGTGTCCGAGTCGCTCACCGAGGCCACCACCGCCCTGCCCACCGTGGTCATCGGCGCCGGCCCCATCGGCCTCGCGGCCGCCGCCCGGCTCGTCGAGCGCGGCATCGAGCCCCTGGTCCTGGAAGCGGGGCCGGCCGCCGCCACCGCCGTACGAGAATGGGCGCACGTCCGGCTGTTCTCGACCTGGGCCGAGGTCACCGACCCGTCCGCCGAGAAGCTCCTCGCCCCGACCGGCTGGGTGAAGCCGGATGGCGCCACGTACCCGACCGGCGGCGACTGGGCCGACCAGTACCTTCAGCCGCTCGCCGACGTCCTCGGCGACAGGGTCCGCCTCGGCGCCCGTGTCACGGGCGTGTCCCGCGCCGGCCGCGACCGCGTGGTCGACGCCGACCGCGAGCGGCAGCCCTTCACCGTCCACGTCCGGTACGCGGACGGCCGCGAGGAGCGCCTGTTCGCCCGCGCCGTCATCGACGCCTCCGGCACCTGGTCCACCCCGAACCCGCTCGGCGGCGACGGGCTGCCCGCCCTCGGCGAGCGCGCGGCGGCCGACCGTGTCTCCTACCGCGTGCCGGACCTGAACGACCCCGCGGTCCGGGCCCGTTACACCGGCAGGCGCACCGCCGTCGTCGGCACCGGCGCCTCGGCGTTCACCGCGCTCGCCCTCCTCGCCGACCTCGCGGAGGAGAGCGGCGACACCCACGCCGTCTGGATCCTGCGGCGCGGCATCGGCGACTCCACCTTCGGTGGCGGCGAGGCCGACCAGCTGCCGGCGCGCGGCGCCCTCGGCCTGCGTGCCAAGGCCGCCGTCGAGGCCGGGCGCGCGTCCGCGGTGACGGGATTCCGTACCGCCGCCGTCGAGCGCGACGGCGAGCGGCTCGTCCTGGTCGCCGAGGACGGCCGCCGCCTCGACCCCGTCGACGAGGTCATCGTCCTCACCGGCCTGCGCCCGGACCTCTCCTTCGTCTCGGAACTCCGCCTGGGCCTCGACGAGCGCCTCCAGGCCCCGACCGCACTCGCCCCGCTCATCGACCCGAACCAGCACTCCTGCGGCACGGTCTACCCGCACGGCGTGAACGAGCTCTCCCACCCCGAGAAGGACGTGTACCTGGTCGGCATGAAGTCCTACGGCCGCGCGCCGACCTTCCTGGCCATGACCGGCTACGAGCAGGTCCGCTCCATCGCGGCCGCGCTGGCGGGCGACCAGGAGGCCGCCGAACGCGTGGAGTTGACCCTCCCGGAGACGGGTGTGTGCGGAGGCGCCGGCCTCTTCGACCAGCCCGAGGCGAACGAGGGTGCCGCCGGCGGCTGCTGTGCCACCCCGACCACGCTCCAGATCGGCGCCACCGCCCCGACCTCCTCCGTCTGCTGCTGACCCCGGCACCCGCGGGGAGGCCGGGCCGAAGGGGCTGAGGACCTTCCCTGGCGGGACTACTCCTTGACGTCGACGCCGTAGCCCCGTGCGAGACCGTCGAGTCCGTGGTCGTAGCCCTGACCGACGGCACGGAAGCGCCACACCGGGCCGCGGCGGTAGATCTCCGCGAGGAGCAGGGTGCGCTCGCTGGTGGCGGCGTCGACCGTTGTCTGGGCCAGGACCGCCGCGTCGATGCTCGGCGCCAGGGTGGCCTGGACGGCGCCGATGTCGCCGAAGGTGGCCGCGCCGTCGATGGCGGCGGCGATCACGACTTTGCGGGCCGCAGGCGGGAGGGCGGCGAGGTCGACGGCGATCGTCTGCTCGGTCGGCCCGTCGCACAGCAGACGTACGGCACCGTCCGGGCTCTCGGGCGCGCCGTAGAAGACGAAGTCCTCGTCACAGGAGACCTGTTCCTCCTCGTCGACGATGAAGGCCACGACGTCGATCTCGCAGTTCGTCTGCTGCGCCCACGAGGCGCCCACGCTCCAGCGGCCGGGGGTGGGGAGATCGATGACCCCGCCCCGGGGCAGGATCTGGGCCGCTGTTCCCCGCTGGGCCGGGACGCCCGAGGAGACGGGGGCGTCGGAGGAGGTGGGGGCGTCGAGCCAGGCGCTGTCGTGGACCGGCAGCCCGAGCGAGGCGACGCGGGCCATACGGCGATCGCGCTCCCCGCCGGGCAGCAGGACGATATCGGTGACGCCGGCGGAGAGGTTGATCGCGGCGGCCCCACCCCGCTCCACGACCCGGGCCCGGGCGCCGGACGCCTCCTCATGACTGCCGCCGAGAACCAGGACCCGCCGGCGGCCGAAGGGCTTGCCGACGCGAGGGGTCTCCGGCTGCCGGGGAGCCGGCACGCCGGGGGCGCTCTCCGCAGTTCTGGAATCCGAGGCAGGCGCTACGGGCTGCGCTGTGGCTGTGGGTGTGGGTGTGGCCTTGGTCGGGGCCGTGGCAGCGGTCGGTGTCTCAAGTGCCGGCTTCTCGTGCGGTGTACCGGGACGCACGTCCTTCAGCAACGTGAGGAAGCTGTGCTCGTCGATGACCGGAACGCCCTCGGAGAGAGCGCGTCGGGCCTTCGCCGAACCCGAGGCCGTGTCGTTGGTGACGAGGGCACTGGTGTGCCGGCTGACCGACGTCATCATGTTCAGTCCGGCGGCGACGGACCGGGCCACGAGTTCGGCGCGAGCGGTCGCCGTCTCGCCGGTGATGCTGATCTTCATGCCCTGGACGAGCGGGCCGCCGGGCTCCAGTCGGCCGGGGTTGCGGTAGGCGCACGGCGTCTTCGGTGGGCTCGGGGCGAACTGCGGGTCCTGCCGGGGCGGGCAGGTCACCAACGGCAGCGGGAGGTCGAGCCGCGCGGCCTCGGAGAGGGAGGCGCGGAAGATCCCGGCCAGGACCCTTGTGTCGTCCAGTGCGTCGTGCGCCTTTGTCTGCGGCACGCCGTAGTGGGCGGCCAGAGACGCCAGGCTCATGTCGGCGGTGGGCGGGTCCACGCGCCGGTTCAGGGCCAGGTTGCACAGCCGCTGCGCCACGGGGAGATAGAGCCGGGCCCGGGCGAACTCATGGGCCAGGAAGTCGTAGTCGAACTGCGCGTTGTGAGCCACCATGACCCGGTCCTGCAGGAGCGCGCCGATCTGTCCGGCGACCTGCTCGAAGGTCGGTGCCCCGCTCAGTCGTTCCGCGGTCAGGCCGTGGATGTGCACCGGGCCGGGATCGCACCCCGGGTCGAGCAGGGTCGTGAACTCGCCGGTCTGCCGGCCGTCGGGCCCGATGGTCACCACCGCGATCGAGAGGATCCGGTCACGCCGGGGGACCAGCCCGGAGGTCTCGACATCGACCAGCGCCCAGTCGAAGGCGTAGTCGGACGGGGTTGACGCATCGAGCGTCGTGGCTGCGGGAGGCATGACGGCAAGGATGATCCGGACGCGTGCGCCCCTTCAACCTGAATGCCGATTTGTCCCCTTGATTCCGGAGAGGGGTTCAGCCGCGCAGGTCGCACGCTTCTTCGCCCGCCGGGCCGGTGCGGCGCCCGACATGACGCTCGTGGAGCTTACGGTCAACGGTCAGCCGGGTCCGGTGGCTCACCTGGGGGGCGCCACCGTATCGGTGATGGAACCCGGCGCCCCTCGCTGTGTCCCGCTCCCTCAGGCGGTGAGCGAGGTGAGCGCCGCGTGCACCGTCCCGCGCAGCTGGTCCGGATCGGCGCCGACACGCGAGCGGAGGTTCACTCCATGGGCGAGGAGCGCCAGAACCTCGGCCGCCGACTCGGGCTCCGTTACCTGGCCGAGCTGCCCCTTCGCCCTCGCCGTCGTGAGCGCGTCGCGCAGGGCGTCGCGGAGCCGGTGGTGCTGGCGGTCCAGGATCGTGCGGACCTCCGCCTCGCTGTTTTCGGCGCCGGCGTGAGCGTTGGACACCATGCAGCCCCAGCCCGCGTATGCGCCGGTGCAGCGCGTCGCGATCAGGTTCTCGAAGAACTCCTCGACGGCAGGCAGCCCGCGTTCATCCTCCGTGAGGCGGCCGAGGTTCGGGCGTGACCTCTCGTCGACGTAGCGTTCGAGGGCGGCCGTGTAGAGCTGCTGCTTGCCGCCGAAGGTGGCGTAGAGGCTGGAGCGGTTGAGCCCGGTCGCGTTCACGATGTCCCGGATTCCGGTCGTGGCCATCCCCTGCCTCCAGAAGAGCCGGACCACCGTGTCCAGAACCGTGTCGGGATCGAAGTGCTTGACGTCCGCCATCGCGCGCCCCTCAAGTTGTAACGACAGTTCCAAGATACCTCTGGCCGGAAGCGGGGCGCGGCGTTATCTTGGAACGGCCGTTTCAAGATCTTCCTCTGGGAGCTTTCATGAGCCTCAACGCCGAACTGCGCGCCTTCTACGAGAGCCGGCAGGAGCACATCCCGGGCCACATCCGCGAGATCATGAACCGGGCCGGCCAGGACCTCGCCGACTCCGGACAGTCGGACCGCGCCCTCAACACCGGTGACGTGGCGCCCGACTTCACCCTCCCCGCCGCCGTCGGAGATCCGGTCGCCCTGCGCACCCTCCTCGCGTCGGGGCCGGTCGTGCTCGCCTTCTACCGGGGCGGCTGGTGCCCGTACTGCAACCTCGCCCTGCGCGCCCTCCAGCGGCACCACGGCGACATCGCGGCACGCGGCGCCCGCCTGGTCGCGATCTCCCCGCAGATCCCGGGCGAGTCCCTGTCCCTGACCGAGAAGCACGATCTCGCCTTCGACGTCCTCAGCGACCTCGGCTCCGACGTCGCCAAGCAGTACGGCCTCGCCTTCGACCTCCCGGACGACCTCGCCGAGGTCTACCAGGGCTTCGGCATCGACCTCCAGCACGCCAACGGCGGCCACGCCCGTACCCTCCCCCTCCCGGCGACCTACGTCATCGACAGGGACGGCGTCATCCGCTGGGCCTTCGTCGACACCGACTACACCACCCGCGCCGAACCCGCCGACATCCTGGCCGCCCTCGACGCCCTCGACCGCTGACGGGGCGGCGCGGCCCCGCGGGACGCCGTCGGCAGGGCCGCACCCGCCGGAGGAGCGGCCTTGGTCCCGAAACCGCCCTTGACCAGCAAAAAGACCCTCCCGAAGGAGGGTCTTCGATCATGCGCCCCCGGCAGGACTCGAACCTGCGGCCAAGTGCTTAGAAGGCACCTGCTCTATCCACTGAGCTACGGGGGCCGGGTGGTGGACCGGTGGCCGGATGCCCCCTGTGGGAGGGGCGTGGCCTTGCCGGGTCAAGGATAGGGCTCCGATCCCCTTGGCCCGGTTGCTTCACCTGCGTGGCACGATGTGGAGGTTCGGTGAAGCGGAACGATAATCGCAGGCAGGTGCGATTCCCGCAGCGCTTTTCGCGCCACTTGGCCCGGGTGTTGTGCACTCGTTATGCCTGAGGCTCACGTCCTCAGCCGTTCAGTCGGCGCGCAGGACCCCTATACGCTTCAAAAAGGCTCCAAAATTGGGCATTCTTCGCATGTGGTGACCTTGGACGAACGGCCTCAGCTGATCGACGCACTCTCCGCCCTGCGCGACTGTGTCGCCGCCGTGCGTCTACCCCTCCCCCTCCCAGGCGCCCCACGGGCCCGCCAAGCCCGCGCCGAACTGCTCGCCCAGCTCGACGACTATCTGGTCCCCCGGCTCAAGGACCCCGACGCCCCGCTCCTCGCCGTCGTCGGCGGATCCACCGGAGCCGGGAAGTCCACCCTCGTCAACTCCCTTGTCGGACGGCGTGTCAGCGAGGCCGGTGTCCTCCGGCCCACCACGCGCACACCCGTGCTCGTCTGCCACCCCGACGACCATCACTGGTTCGCCGGACTGCGCGTCCTGCCCCAGCTCACCCGCGTCTGGCTGCCCCACCAGGATCCGCAGGACGAGGACCACGCCGGCGACGAGCCCCTGGAGGAGAACTCGCTCCGCGTCGAGACCTCCTCCGCGGTCCCGCCCGGCCTCGCCCTGCTCGACGCCCCCGACATCGACTCCCTCGTCGTCGAGAACCGCCTGCTCGCCGCCGAGTTGATCTGCGCCGCCGACATCTGGGTGATGGTCACGACCGCCTCGCGGTACGCCGACGCCATCCCCTGGCACCTGCTCCGTACCGCCAAGGAGTACGACGCCACCCTCGTCACTGTCCTCGACCGCGTCCCCCACCAGGTCATCGGCGAGGTGTCCCGGCAGTACGAGGCCCTGCTCCACAAGGCCGGGCTCGGGGACGTGCCGCGCTTCACCATCCCCGAGCTGCCCGAGTCGGCCGGCGGCGGCCGCGGGCTGCTCCCCGAGACCGCCGTCGCCCCGCTGCGCGCCTGGCTCGCCCACCGCGCCCAGGACCCCGCCGCCCGCCAGCAGACCGTCGGCCGCACCGCGACCGGCGTCATCGACTCCCTCGACACCCGGATGCCCGAGCTCGCCGCGGCGGTCGCCGCCCAGTACGCCGCCGCCGTCCGGCTCGGCGGCGCCGTCGAGGCGGCGTACGAGGAGCAGCGTGAGCGCGTCCGGCAGCAGCTGGCCCGCGGGGCCGTGCTCGCCGGCGACGCCCGTACCCGCTGGCGCGGCTACCCCCGCGACAGTTCCGCCGACGAACTCCTCGACGCCCTCGTCGAGTCCCTCGCCGCCCTCCTCCAGTGCGCGGCCGCGGCCGCCGACGAACGGGTCCGGGACTCCTGGGGCCGCGAGCCCGCCGCCGCGGCCCTCTGCGCCGCGCAGGCCGCCCCCGACCGGGAGGCGGGCGAGCGGATCGAGCTGGCGGTACGGCGCTGGCGGCGCGTCCTCGAAGAGCTGGCCGAGGACGAGGTACGGAGCAGCATCCGCATCGCGACCTCCCGCACCGCCGCCCCCGATCCGGAGACCGTCGCCGCCCTCCTCGCCGCCGCCCTCCTCGGCGGCCGCCGCACCCGCAGCGCCGGCGAACGACTCGCCGAACTCCTCGGCGCACAGACCGCCCTGCGCCTGCGCGACAAGGGGGGCGACCTCGTCCTGACCTACCTCGACACCGTCCTGAACGGCGAACGCGACCGTCGCCTCGCCCCCCTCGACGCCCTCGAGGTGACCCCCGAGCCGCAGGCGGAGCTGATCGCCGCGCTCTCCGTACTGCAGAAGGAGAAGTGACCGGTGAGCAGCAGCACGGTGGACGACCGCTGGGACGACGGCCTGATCGCGCGCAGGGTGGCCGAGCGGGCGGACGGCGGCCCTCTTCCCGAGGGGGAGCAGGCCGCGGAGGAGGACAACCTTCCGCCCCTGGGAGGGAAGTACGGAGGTGCCCTGCGCTACCGCCTCGACGCCCTCCACGAACTCGTCGGCCTCTCCCGTACGAGACTGGAGACCGAGACCCTCGCCGAGGCCGGGCGCGTACTCGACGAGGCCGCCGCCCGTCAGCGGCTCTCCGCCCGCCACACCGTCGTGGCCATCGCCGGCGCCACCGGCAGCGGCAAATCCACCCTCTTCAACGCCCTCGCCGGCGTCCCCGTCTCCGAGACCGGACTGCGCCGCCCCACCACCTCCGCCCCCATCGCGCTCAGCTGGTCCGAGGGCTCCGCCGGGCTCCTCGACCGGCTCGCCGTCCCCGGCCGGCTGCGCCGCCGCCCCCTCGCGGGCGGCGCGGCCGACGAGGACCTGCAAGGGCTCGTCCTGATCGACCTGCCCGACCACGACTCGGCCGTCACCGCGCACCGCGACCAGGTCGACCGGGTCCTCGCTCTCGTCGACGCCGTGATCTGGGTCGTGGACCCGGAGAAGTACGCCGACGCGCTGCTCCACGAGCGCTATCTGCGGCCGCTGGCGGGCCACGCCGAAGTCACCTTCGTCGTCCTCAACCAGATCGACCGGCTGAGCGGCGAGGCCGCCGACCTCGTCCTGGACGACTTGCGCCGGCTCCTCGACGAGGACGGCATGGCCCTGGGCGAACACGGCGAACCCGGCGCCACCGTCCTCGCCGTCTCCGCCCTCACCGGCGAGGGAGTCGGCGAACTGCGCGAGCTGCTCGGCCGGTTCGTCCAGGAGCGGACCGCGCCGGCGCGCCGGCTGTCGGCCGACGTCGACGCGGCGGCGGCGCGGCTCCGCCCGGTGTACGTCTCCGACGGCCCGACCGGTCTCGGCGAGCGGGCGCGAGAGGACTTCGCGGCCCGCCTCGCGGTCGCCGTCGGCGCCACGGCGGCCGGTGAGGCCGCCGAACGCGTCTGGCGCCGGAACGCCATCCGCGCCTGCGGCACCCCCTGGCTGCGGCTCTACCGCTGGTACGAGCGGATCCGCGAGCACGGTTCCGCCACCGACCCGCGCCTCCACGCGCCGGCCGAGGAGGAATTGACGGCCCGGCAACGGGTGGAACAGGCGGTACGGACCGTCGCCGAGGACGCCTCGCGCGGGCTTCCGGCGCCGTGGGCGCAGGCGGTGCGTGAGGCGGCGGCGCGAGGGGCCGAGGGGCTGCCCGAGGCGCTCGACGAGCTGGCGCTGACCATGGGGGACCCGGTCGCCCGTCCGCCGCGGCCGGCCTGGTGGCCGGCCGCCGTGCTCGCGCAGGTCCTGATGACGCTCCTGCAGCTCTTCGGCGCGTTGTGGCTGGTCGGCCAGATCATCGGGGTGGTCGAGCCGGGGCTGCTGCCGCCCGTCCTGATCATGATCGGCGGCATCGTCGGCGGCCCGCTGGTGGAGTGGGCGTGCGCGGCCGCCGTGAAGGGGCCGGCGCGGAGGTACGGGCAGGATGCCGAGCGCAAGCTGCGGGAGGCGGCGGCCGCCTGCGGGCGGGCACGGGTGCTGGACCCGATCTCGGCGGAACTGATGCGGTACCGGGAGGTGCGCGATCAGTACGTGACGGTGTCGGGGACCCGCCTGGGAGCGAGGGTCACCCGGCTCGGCGGCGGCGCACGGTGGGGCGGCGCGAGGCGGGGCGCCCGGATGAGGTGAGTGGGTGGGGGAGCGGGTGGGGTGTGCGGGCGGGGGCGAGCGGCCGAGGTGGGCGGCAGGGGTGAGCGACCGAGCTGTGCGGGCGGATTCACCCTGTCGGGTGACGAGGTTTTCCCCAGGCGCCCGGCCCTCCACAACCGTCGGCGGGGTTTCTCCGCCCGGTCCAGCATGGAGCCAGCCGAAAGGACGGCGGCGCCGGCAGCGCAAGGGGCGCCGGCGAGAGCCGGCGCAAGGGGCACCGGCGAGGGCCAGGCAGGGGGGACGAGCATGAACGACACGATGGTGACGCTGGTCGGGAACGTGGCGACGGGCGTGGAGTACCGGGACACGGCGACGGGCGGGGTGGCCCGGTTCCGGTTCGCGGTGACGGCGCGCCGCTGGGACCGGGAGCGCGGCACCTGGGCCGACGGACACACCAGCTTCTACACGGTGTTCGCCTGGCGGACGCTCGGCGCCAACCTCGCGGCCTCCGTCTCGGTGGGAGAACCCTTGGTCGTGCACGGCCGGTTGAAGGTCCGCGAGGAGGAGCGCGACGGTCAACGCAAGACGTTCGTGGACATCGACGCGCTGGCGGTGGGGCACGACCTCACCCGAGGGACGGCGGCGTTCCGGCGGGTGGCGAAGGGAGAGCCGCGGCTGACGGAACGCCAGGAGAGCGGCGCTGCGGGCCCGGTGCGCGACCCGTGGGACACCGGCCCGGCACCGGCGGCGGGGGAATCTGCGGCGTCGGCCCCGCTCTCGCCGAGCGCGACCGAGGAGTCGGTGCAGGTCCTGAAACCGGTGCCCTGACCTGGAGTTGTGGGGATTTGTCGATACCGCACCCTGCGCTTCTTCGCGAAACGGGCGCCGCTGATAACGATTTCGAGTCGGAATGGTTATCAGACCGTATGGGCGGGCACTTGGCGCTCCCCCGTCCCTAGGATTCCCGCGTACTCACGGGGAACTTGAGTTGGCGCGAGTCACTCGAGTCACTTGAGTCATGTGAGTCAACTGGGTCAGTGAGACTGCTGGCGAAGCGCTCCCCCCACGTGTCCCGACCAAAGACACGGAGCAGCTCGCCCGGAGGGGAAATTCATGTTTTCTGTTCGGAGGCGCGGCGCTGCCCGCCTTGCCGCTGCGACCGTGGTCTCGGGCCTCGTCGCAGCGGGTGCCATAGCCATCGCCGGACCGGCCTCGGCCGACGACAGCCCTGAGGGCACCGGCGGCGCGACCGCCACGCTGGGCAAGCTCACCGTCTTCGACACGGTCAAGATCAAGGGCCAGGGCAAGGTCCCCGCGGGTCTGTTCGAGATGCAGGTCACGCCCGGCGGCTCGATCCAGACCTACTGCATCGACCTCTACACCGGCGCCAAGACGGGCCAGGAGTACAAGGAGGTCGGCTGGGACCAGTCCTCCCTGCACAACAACGAGGACGCCGGCAAGATCCGCTGGATCCTGCAGAACTCCTACCCGCAGGTGAACGACCTCGCCGCCCTCGCCAAGAAGGTCGGCGCGAAGAACCTCACCGAGAAGACCGCCGCCGCCGCCACGCAGGCCGCGATCTGGCACTTCTCGGACGACGTCGAGGCCGAGCCGGTCGACGAGAACGCCAAGAAGCTCACCGCGTACCTGGAGAAGGAGGCGGTGAACCTGGAGGAGCCCAAGGCCTCCCTCAGCCTCTCCCCGTCCTCCCTCGCCGGTAAGTCCGGCGAGCGCCTCGGCCCGGTCACGGTGAACACCAACGCCGCTTCGGCCTCCGTCTCGCTCACCCCGGGTGCCCCCGAGGGCGTCAAGCTCGTCGACAAGGACGGCAAGGTCGTCACCAACGTCGCCAACGGCGGCCAGGTGTACTTCGACGTCCCGGCCGGTGCCGCCGACGGCGCCGCGGAGCTGACCGTCCAGGCCGACACCACGGTCCCGATCGGCCGCGCCTTCGTCTCCACCAAGGTGAAGAGCCAGACCCTGATCCTGGCCGGCACCAGCAAGTCCACGGTCAACGCCAAGGCGTCCGCGTCCTGGGCCAAGAAGGGCGCGATCCCGGCGGTCACGGCGGAGAAGAACTGCGCCAAGGGCGGCCTGGACATCACGGCCTCCAACGAGGGCGACGAGGACTTCACCTTCGAGCTCAAGGGCCAGAAGGTCACCATCCCGGGCGGCGCGTCCAAGACGGTGACGATCCCGCTCGCCGAGGACGAGGCCTACGACTTCACGATCACCGGTCCGAACTTCGAGAAGACCTTCAAGGGCGTTCTCGACTGCAAGACGGCCACCCCGGGCCCGCTCCCGTCGGAGACCCCGACCACCGAGCCCTCCCCGTCCACCACGGCCCCCGCGGCCACCACGGGCGGCTCCTCCACCGGCACCACCGGCGGTTCCGGCGACCTCGCCGAGACCGGTAGCTCCAACGCCACCCCGATGATCGCCGGCATCGCCGCGGTCCTCGTGGTGCTCGGCGGTGGCGCGGTGTTCTTCCTCCGCAAGAAGAAGACGGCCGCAGGCCAGTAACACCCCCTGCTGAACACCGAAAGGCCCCCGGAACTCTCCGGGGGCCTTTCCCTGTTGGTCAGAGCTCGATTGCGCGTCACTGACCGGCGACACGCCGACGCCGAGACCGGTGCGCACCGCTACGCCCCGGTAAACGACGCGACGGGGAGCCTGGACAGTTGCGCGTGAGCCGCAGCCGCGGGCAACTGTCCACGACCGGACGTCATCCCGTTCCAGCACCTTCCTTCGTTGATGCTCGTCGGGGCGTCGGGCTGTCCAGGTGGACCACCACGCTGGTGTAGAAACGGTGAACGGCGTCGTCGACGCTGCGAATGAAGCCGGATTCGGCGTTCCCGCGGCTGCTTCCCATGCTTTTGAACAGTGACAGGCGGAAGCCGGCGATGTGAGTGTCGTTGTTCTTGGGGAGCATGCCCGCCGGCTCTGGGCGGAGCCGTTCCAGCGTGCCCCGTGGCCCCCCGGTTTCTCCTTCGACCAGGGTTTCGATGTGGAGGTCTGCCGGTGCCTCGGCCAGGCGGCGGATAAGGCGTTTGGCCCAGGTCAGCGGGTATCCCTGCTCGGGTGCGGGGATCTCGATGGAGGTGCGCAGCTTGCCGGTGCGCAGGTCGGCGCAGATCGACAGAATTCCGGGTGCGCCGTCCATCCGAAGCTCTGCCTGAAGCCTGCCGCCGAGGCAAAGCTGATCAGCCAAGTGGATGCGGCGGGTACTCGGATCCGCTCCACGCTTGGCTCGCTGGACGGGCAGTACCTTCTGTCCGAGTTCGCCACCGAGGCTGAGGCAGATCTGACGGATGAGCCGTTCCCAACTCTCGACCACCTCCAACGCACGTGGATTGCCCTGGCACAGGGTTTCGTCGTCGATTCCGTTGCGCACAGGGACCCAGGCCGATCCCATGTTCTGGAAGCCGTGGCAGCCGGAGTTCTCATGCCGCAGGTAATAGAGCAGTTCCTGGAGCAGCCAGGCATGTGCCTTGTCCCCGACGCCCTCGTGCCGGATCAGCATCTGTGCCTGGTAAGTAACTTCGGCCCAGGACAGATGCCAGAGGGCCACCTTGTGCTTGCGCCGTCCGTCGATCTTGACGTCGACCAGCGGGCTGCCTTCCAGGGCGACGTCGTTCGACAACGTGATCACGGCCTCGTAGCCACGGCGTGCGGCGATGTCCACGTATGCCTGCACCTGCTCGGGCCTGAGGTCGTTGCCGTTGGTCTTGGTCTCCACCAGCGCGGTCCACAGTTTGCCGGCCCGCTCGACGCGGATCACCCCGTCGGGGCGTCGCGGTGTATCGCCGTGCGGCAAGGAGACCTCGGTGAACGTCTCCATACGGCCCGCCGGTGCTCCGAACGCCGCGGTGAGTCTCCGGCCGAATTCCGGCACCTGCGCCATCACCGACAGCAGCACCGATGTAGCGCGCGTCTCCCGGTCCCGGTCGCTCTTGAGCACTGAGACCGGGAAGAGCCTGGCCGGCTTCCAGGACTCATTGTCCGCCAGAGATTTCCTGGCCACCTTGGGCACCGTGACCTTCTTCTTCGCGGTGCGAGGCCGTGCCGCCTTCTTCGGTTCCACGTCGTCGTCGGGCAGGCGGGGAGCCGGAACCGAGCCTGGCGTAATTTGCGGATCCCGTTCAACGGCCGGAGCAGCAGCCGTCGTAATGGCCTGCGCACTGCTGTCTGTACCGTTCAGCGTTTCGTCTGTGCCCGCGTCGTCATCGATATCGACACCGAAGTCCGCCGCCAGACCGGCCAGACCGGTGTCGTAGCCTTGTCCGACGGCACGGAACTTCCACTCTTCTCCACGCCGGTACAACTCGCCGAAGATGATCGCGCTCACTGTGCCGGCGTCATCGATGGCGAAGCCGAGGAGGCTCTCCCCGCCTCCATCGGCCAGTTTCACCTTCAGGTCTTCCAGCTCCCCGAAGCCGGCTCCTTCGTAACGGCTCGCCGCCACGACGATCCGGTCGATGCCGGACGGGACCGCGGTCAGGTCGAAGCTGATCCGGTCCTCGTCGCCGCTCTCCGTCGGCGTCTTTCCCAACAGTTGCACGCTCCCGTCAGCGGCAACGGGATTGTTGTAGAAGTAGAAGTCGCCGTCACTGCGCACTTTGCCGTTCTCATCCAGCAGCAGGACGGACACGTCCGCATCGCCGTCACCGGTTGGGCTGACCCAACTCAGACTGACGATCAGCGAACCGGCGTTCTCACTCAGCGCCGCCAGCGCCACGTTTGAGCCCTTGACCATCTCATGCATGAAACCCCCCAAACCCCACAATCGGGCACTTGGCTGTCCGTCTAGGTCACCCACCCCACGCCGCCGTGGTGTGACGCACGGCACAAAGGGAGACTGTAGTGCCCGATACCGAGCCCATGTGAGCGTCCGGGAACAACAAGCGGCAGAAGCAAGGCCCAACAGGGCAGCTCCAGCAGTGAGCTGGCGAGAGACAGTGTCGCGGCCTCAGTTTCCGTGTCATGCAGGGCCGTTCAGGCCGTTCAGTCACTACGTGCGCGGATGGAGTCGAGACAATCCGCGCGATGCGCGAGCGCATTCTGCAGGAACTGATCGAGGCGGAGGCCACCGCCCGGATCGGCGCCGAGTGGAACGAGCGCACCGAGTCCCGCACCACCTGGCGCAACGGGCACCGCAAGAAGACGCACCGACGTCGGCTGAGGGCGCGCTGATCATCGCCTTGTCAAGACCACCGTCTGGCGATGGCATCGGCGGTTGACACCGACGAGCGCGTTTCGCGCCGGTCGACGTCGAACATCAGCGGCAGGCCGGCAGGCGCCCGGAGCGGGTTACGCGTAGTCGACGAGGCCCCATGATCGATGCGGTGAGCCGAGAAGTGACGTCTAGCGCCGCCAGAAGTTCATGAGCGTGGCCAGGGGCTTCGATGAGGGCCGGGCGGTCAGTCGGCGAGGTCTTCCGGGGGCACATCGCGAGCGTCTCTGCCTCGTGGAGTGGGGCGATCCCGCTGGCGTGCGGCAGGCTCCGGGCCGTCTGGAGGCCGTCTGCGGGTCGTGTGAGTGGGGCCCACGGGGCCGGTGGCGACCCCCTGTGACAGATCGGCTACCGGGGCGAGCCGGGAAGTCGCAGGTCAGGAGGGTGGGCGGCTACTGGTTTCCGCCTCGGGGTAGCGGTCAGGCAAGATGGGGTGTATCTGCCCACTCACTCTTTGCCGGACGGTTTCTCTTGGCTGAGTACATCTACACGATGCGCAAGACGCGCAAGGCGCACGGCGACAAGGTCATCCTCGATGACGTGACGCTGAGCTTCCTGCCCGGTGCGAAGATCGGTGTGGTCGGCCCGAACGGTGCCGGTAAGTCCACCGTCCTCAAGATCATGGCCGGCCTCGAGCAGCCGTCCAACGGTGACGCGTTCCTGTCGCCCGGTTACACCGTCGGCATGCTCCTCCAGGAGCCCCCGCTCGACGAGTCCAAGACCGTCCTGCAGAACGTCCAGGACGGCGCCGCCGAGATCATGGGGAAGCTTCACCGCTTCAACGAGGTCGCCGAGCTCATGGCGACCGACTACTCGGACGCGCTCATGGAGGAGATGGGCAAGCTCCAGGAGGACCTCGACCACGCCAACGCGTGGGACCTGGACGCTCAGCTGGAGCAGGCCATGGACGCCCTGGGCTGCCCGCCCGGTGACTGGCCGGTCGTCAACCTCTCCGGTGGTGAGAAGCGCCGCGTCGCGCTCTGCAAGCTCCTCCTGGAGGCCCCCGACCTGCTGCTCCTCGACGAGCCCACCAACCACCTGGACGCCGAGTCCGTGCAGTGGCTGGAGCAGCACCTCGCCAAGTACCCCGGCACCGTCGTCGCCGTCACCCACGACCGGTACTTCCTCGACAACGTCGCCGAGTGGATCCTCGAGCTCGACCGCGGTCGCGCCCACCCCTACGAGGGCAACTACTCCACCTACCTCGACACCAAGGCCACCCGCCTCAAGGTCGAGGGCCAGAAGGACGCCAAGCGCGCGAAGCGGCTCAAGGAAGAGCTCGAGTGGGTGCGGTCGAACGCCAAGGGGCGCCAGGCCAAGTCCAAGGCCCGTCTCGCTCGCTACGAGGAGATGGCCGCCGAGGCCGACAAGATGCGGAAGCTGGACTTCGAGGAGATCCAGATCCCGCCGGGCCCGCGCCTGGGCTCCATCGTCGTCGAGGTCGAGAACCTCTCCAAGGCCTTCGGCGACAAGGTCCTCATCGACGACCTGAGCTTCACCCTGCCCCGTAACGGCATCGTCGGCGTCATCGGCCCGAACGGCGCCGGCAAGACCACGCTCTTCAAGATGCTCCAGGGTCTGGAGACCCCGGACTCCGGCTCCGTCAAGGTCGGCGACACCGTCAAGATCTCGTACGTCGACCAGAGCCGCGCCAACATCGACCCCAAGAAGACGCTGTGGGCCGTCGTCTCCGACGAGCTGGACTACATCAACGTCGGCCAGGTCGAGATGCCGTCCCGTGCGTACGTCTCCGCCTTCGGCTTCAAGGGGCCGGACCAGCAGAAGCCGGCCGGCGTCCTCTCCGGCGGTGAGCGCAACCGCCTCAACCTCGCGCTCACCCTCAAGCAGGGCGGCAACCTGCTCCTCCTCGACGAGCCGACCAACGACCTCGACGTCGAGACCCTCTCCTCGCTGGAGAACGCGCTCCTGGAGTTCCCGGGTGCGGCCGTGGTCATCTCCCACGACCGGTGGTTCCTGGACCGGGTCGCCACGCACATCCTCGCTTACGAGGGTGAGTCGAAGTGGTTCTGGTTCGAGGGCAACTTCGAGTCGTACGAGAAGAACAAGATCGAGCGCCTCGGTGCGGAAGCGGCCCGTCCGCACCGCGCCACGTACAAGAAGCTGACCCGAGGCTGAGCGTGCGTCATATCTACAGCTGTCCCCTGCGCTGGTCGGACATGGATGCCTTCGGGCACGTCAACAACGTCGTCTTCCTCCGCTATCTGGAGGAGGCGCGGATCGACTTCATGTTCCGGCTGGCGCCGGGGGACGGTTCGCCGTCGTTCTCCGGCGGGTCCGTCGTGGCCCGGCACGAGATCGACTACGTACGTCCCCTGGTGCACCGGCACGAGCCGGTCACCATCGAGTCGTGGGTCACGAAGATAGGCGCGGCGTCGCTGACGATCGCGTACGAGATCAAGGATCCGGACGTCGTGTACGTACGGGCCTCGACGATCGTCGTGCCCTTCGACCTGGAGGCGCAGCGCCCGCGCCGCATCTCCGCCGAGGAGCGGGCGTTCCTCCAGGAGTACGTCGACGACGGGATGACGGCCGCCGCATGATCGCGCCGCTGCACTTCGCCGACGCCCGGGAGGCGGCGGACCTCGCCGCCTTCCTGGCGCGGCTGCTCCACTACGACCGGGCCGCCGCCGTCCGCCTGCAGGCGGGCAGCGGCGCGCTGGCCGTGTTCGGGCGGCCGCCGTCGTTCGAGGTGCTCGCCATCCGGACGGCACGGCTGGTCGACGACGTGCGGCTGGATGTCACCGTGTCGGCCGGCGCGCTCCTGGAAGGCATCGAGGAGTCGGCCGGCAAGGCCCTCGTCCCCGACACCGTCACCGGGCCGCCCTGGGCCGGTGTGCTGCCGCCGCGGGGCGGCTGGCAACCGGTCGCCGAAGTGCCCGGCTCGGTGGAGCTGCGCGGCGCGGTCGCCGCGGCGGTCGCCGAATTCCGCGCACGGGACGAGGAGCTGCCGCAGGAGCGGCGGACGCGGGCCGAGCGGGACAGGCTCGGCCGCGAGATCTGGTCGCGGACGGTGGCCGGTACGGGCCTTCCGCTCCGGGCGGTCCACGCGGCGCAGTCGCTGGGCTTCCTGCCCCCGCACGAGGTCCCGGTGGCGCTGCTGGCCTCCGGCCCCTGGCTCCGGCTGCGCACGCCGTACGGGTCGATCGCCCTGCGTACGGTCCCGATGTCCCTGACGGTGACCCCGGGCGCCGCCCGGTGACTCGTGTGGAGGTCGATGCGCCGCTCACCGGCGCCGAGCTCGACGAGCTCTTCCACGCCTCCTGGCCCGGGCACCAGGACACCGATTTCGGTCCGGTCCTCGCCCGCAGCCTCCTTCGGGTCACCGCGCGGCGCGAAGGCCGGCTCGTCGGTTATGTGAACGTCGTCGGCGACGGAGGGGTGCACGCGTTCGTCCTCGACACCACCGTGCATCCGGACGCGCGGCGGCAAGGCCTGGGTGTCGCGCTCGTACGGGCCGCCGCCGAGGCCGCCCGCGAGCGCGGCGCGCACTGGCTGCACGTCGACTTCGAACCGCACCTCACCGTGTTCCACGAGCGGTGCGGCTTCCGGCCCACCAGCGCCGGACTCATGGCTCTGGACCCCCGCCCTCCCGGCCGCTGAGCCCGGCCTCGCGCCGCCCGCACGCCGCCCGCACGCCGCGCCCCTCGGGGGGACCCGCGCCTCCCCGGGAGTTTCCTCAGCGTTCCACGTCGTCCGGCCACACTCCGATGTGGTCCTGCTCCAGCTCCAGCATCACGCGGTGCTCCATGCCCAGAGTCTCCGTGTACTCCGCCGGGAGCTGCAGCCGGCCCGCCCGGTCCAGCATCGCGTACTCGCGGGCCACCATGGACTCCTGGCCCTCCTCGTCGACCTCCGTACGGCGCAGGACCTCCGAGGAGGTGCGGCCGTCGCGGATGGCGACCGTGCGGCGGACCTCGGAGGCGACCGCCTGGTCGTGGGTGACGATCACGATCGTCGTGCCCAGCTCCTCGTTGGCGCGGCGGAAGGCCGCGAAGACCTGCTCGCCCGTAGCGGAGTCCAGCTCACCGGTCGGCTCGTCCGCCAGCAGCACCGACGGGTTGTTCGCCAGCGCCACCGCGATCGCCACCCGCTGCTGCTGGCCGCCGGACATCTGGTGCGGCCGGCGGTCCCGGCAGTCCGCGACGTCCAGCATCGCCAGCAGCTCCTCCGACCGCGCCGCCTTCTTCGCACGACTCGACCGGCCGCCCCGCAGCTGTATCGGCAGCGACACGTTCTGGGCGGCGGTCAGATACGGCAGGAGGTTGCGTGCCGTCTGCTGCCAGACGAAGCCCACCACGTCCCGCCGGTAGCGCAGCCGCGCCCTCGCGTCCATGGCCAGCAGGTCGCAGCCGGCCACCTTCGCCGCGCCCGCCGTCGGCACGTCGAGGCCGGCCAGGATGTTCATCAGCGTCGACTTGCCGCTGCCCGACGCCCCGACCAGGGCCATCAACTCGCCCTCCTTCACCAGCAGGTCGAGGCCCTGGAGCGCCTGCACCTCCACCCCGTCCGTGGTGAAGATCCGTACCAGCCGGTCGCAGGCGATCAGGGCGTCGTGGCCGTACGAGGGCCGGTCGCGGTGCGCCGTCGCCCGCTGCTCCAGCTCCGCCAGAGTGGTGTCGGTCGTCGTCATCGTGCGTCTCCTGCCCTGAGTTCCTTGATCGAGCCGTTGCGCGCCGACCACCACGCCTGAAGGGCCGCCGCCACTCCCGCCAGGACCACCACGCCCACGGCGGGCAGCCCCAGTGACCAGGGATCGGCCCGCAGCGGAGCGCTGTCGAGCGTGGCGAGCCCCGGGGCCGCCGCCAGGGCCAGTCGGACCAGGTCCACGCCCGGTGCGAGGAGCAGGATCGTCGCCCAGCCCACGAGGGTCCCGCCGACCGCGGCGAGCAGCGCCTGCGGCAGCGCCTCCAGCCCGAGG
>NZ_JAGGOS010000105.1:26465-27098 GCF_018614205.1 Streptomyces sp. ISL-36
TCGGCGAGTCCACGTACAGGGCGCGCCGTTCGGCCCGCAGGACCACGGAGAAGTCGGGGGACTTCGCCGCCACCGCGCGCCGCAGCGCGTCGCCGTCCACGGACGGGCCGGAGGCCAGCAGCGCGGTGTCCGCCCGGTTGGTCAGGTCCGCGCCGTTGACCAGCAGGAAGTCGCCGCCGGGCAGCGCCGGGGTGGCGGTCCGGACCGCCACGATCCGCACCTTGAACGAACCCGCGGCCGCCGTCACGTCCTGGGGTTCGGTGCCGAGCCGCGCCGCGACGCCGGGGGAGGCGACCGCCGGAAGGACCCGGTCCGGATCGATCCGGCCGCCCGTTCCGGTGGACTTCAGCAACCCGGCGGGGAAGGCGCCGAAGCCGGTCCGGCGGGCGATCCGGTGGTACGACTCCGGCTCCACCCCGATCAGCGGCGTGCTGCGGGTCTCCGGCGAACGGCCCGTCCCGGCCGGCAGCGGGATCCCGTACTCGATCTGGAACGTCGTCACGTCCCGCACCCCGGCCGACCCGCGCACCGCCTCCGCCAGACCGTCCGGCAGCGGCATCGCGTCGGCGTCCCCCGCCACCCGGGCGTCCGCGCCGGTGACCCGCAGCGCCGCCCGGTCGCGCGCGTCGGCGA
>NZ_JAGGOS010000106.1 GCF_018614205.1 Streptomyces sp. ISL-36
TTCGCGTTTCCCTTTCCGGCGGTTCCGACTCTATCAGATCCTTTCGGGCCTGATTCCCAGTCAGCGGGAGTTGTCTTTGCGGCTGTTGGGCCGTTCCGACGAGTGAGACTTTAGCGGATTCCTTGCCCCCGACGCTAATCGGGCGGCTCGCGCTCAAACCTTCGAACGCGGATTCCCCATTTCGCAAAAACGCACGGAAAGCGTGACGACACGACGAAGCGTCGTCAGCCTGTAGTGGTTCTTGCGGAATGGTTGTCCGGGGCCGACCGGGGTCGGTGCTCACGTCGGACAACTCGGAGAACACTACGGACGGGTCAATCCCGTGTCAACCTCGGTCCCGGGGCGTACTCTCTGCGTATGACTACGCACGCGCGCACCCTTCAGTGGTGGGCCGCCTGACGGCGGCCGATCCACGCATGCGTTCAGCGGCCGCCGACTCGGCGGCCGTTCGTGTTTCCCCTCCAGGGAGTCCGGCCGACGGGCCGGCTGTCGCTCCGACCAGGAGCAGGACAGGACCAGGAGAGGGAGAGACACGAGATGAAGAGGATCTTCAGTGGGGTCAAGCCGACCGGGCATCTGACGCTGGGGAACTACCTCGGGGCCGTACGGCGGTGGGTCGAGGTCGACCAGCACGGGTCGGACGCCCTGTTCAGCGTCGTCGATCTCCATGCGCTGACCGTCGAGCACGATCCGGCGCGGGTGCTGCGGCTCAGTCGGCAGGCGGCCACGTTGCTGCTGGCGGCCGGGCTTGATCCGTCGCGGTGCACCGTGTTCGTACAGAGTCATGTGGACGAGCACGCCCGGCTCTCCTATCTGCTGGAGTGCACGGCAACGGACGGCGAGCTGCGGCGGATGATCCAGTACAAGGAGAAGGCGGCGCGGGCGCGGGCCACCGGGGAGAGCGTGCGGCTGTCGTTGCTGACGTATCCGGTGCTGATGGCGGCGGACATCCTGGCCTACGGGACCGAGGAGGTGCCCGTGGGTGAGGACCAGACACAGCATGTGGAGCTGGCCCGCGATCTGGCCGTGCGGTTCAACAAGCGGTACGGGCATGTGTTCACCGTGCCGAGGGCGACGGCGCCGGCGGTGGCGGCGCGTGTCATGGATCTGCAGGACCCCCGCTCGAAGATGGGGAAGTCGCACGAGAACGGGGCCGGGATCGTCTATCTGCTGGACGACGCGGACACGGTCCGGCGGAAGATCATGCGGGCCGTGACGGACAGCGGACGGGACGTGGCGTACGACCGTGCGGCCAGGCCGGGGGTCGCGAATCTGCTGGATCTGCTGGCCGCCGCCACGGGTGGGAACCCGGAAGCCCTGGCCGGTGTATATGAGTCGTACGGATCTTTGAAGAAGGACACGGCGGACGCGGTCGTCGAGCTGCTGAGGCCGGTCCGGGAGCGGCATGCGGAGCTGGCGGCCGATCCTGCCTCTGTGGATCAGGTGCTACGGGACGGGGCCGAGCGGGCCCGGGCGATGGCGCGGCCGTTGGTGGACAGGGCCTATCGAGCGATGGGGTTGATGCCGGCCGGCTGACGGAAGGCGTTGCGGTAGTCGCGCGGGCTGGTGGCGAGGTGCGAGGCGAAGTGCTGGCGCATCGTGACCTCGCTGCCGAAGCCGGCGCGGCGGGCGACTTCGGGGAGGGGGTGGTCGGTGAGTTCGAGGAGTTTCTGGGCGGCGGCGACGCGCTGGGTGATGAGCCAGTGGAGAGGGGTGGTGCCGGTGGTGGCCTGGAAGTGGCGGGCGAAGGTGCGCGGGGACATACCGGCGCGGGCGGCCAGGCTCGCGACGGTGTGTGGCTCGTCGAGGTGGGCCAGGGCGTAGGAGCGGACGGCGGCGAGGGTGTCCGCGTCGCGGTCGGCGCGGGGTGTGGGGTGCTCGATGAACTGGGCCTGGGTGCCCGTACGGAAGGGGGCGGTGACCATGGAGCGGGCGATGGTGGCGGCGGCTTCGGCTCCGTGGGCGGTGCGGACCAGGTGGAGGCAGAGGTCGATGCCCGCGGCGGTGCCGGCCGAGGTCCAGATGCCGGAGTCCTCGACGAAGAGCGCGTCGGGTTCGACGGTGACTTGGGGGTAGCGGGTGGCGAGGGTGGAGGCGAGGTGCCAGTGGGTGACCGCGCGGCGGCCGTCGAGGAGTCCGGCCCGGGCCAGGACGAACGCGCCCGCGCAGAGGGAGGCGATAGGGGTGCCTGCGGCGTGGGCCTCTCGGAGGGCCTGGAGTACGGCGGTGGGTGGTTCGTCGTCGGGGTCCTCGATGCCGGGGACGAGGACGAGGTCCGCCTGGGCGAGCCAGTCGAGGGGACGGTCGGGGGTGAGGCTGAGTCCGCCGCTCAGGGGGATGGAGAGGGTCGGTTCGGCCGCGACACGACGGAGTTCGAAGGGAGGGACGCCACGGAGACGGCGCTCGCTGCCCCAGACCTCCGTGATGACGGAGATGTCGAAGGCGCGGACGCCGGGGAAGGCGATCAGGGCGATGCGGTGAGGTGCGGGTGCGGGTGCGGCCGTCGGCATGGGTGGCAGTAAACCATCGATCGCTGACTTTTCTCCCGCTGGGAGAGGAGGCCGAGGGGCGGCAGCATCGTAGGTATGGAGATCGCAGAGAACGCAGCGCTGGTCGTCGTCGATGTGCAGAAGGGCTTCGAGGAGGAGTTCTGGGGGAAGCGGAACAACCCGGCGGCCGAGGAGAACATCGCGGCACTGATCGACCTGTGGCAGGAGACGGGGCGGCCGGTCGTGTTCGTACGGCACGACTCGCCAGAGGGATCGCGGTCGCCGCTGCGGAAGGGATACGTGGGTAACGACTTCAAGGACTTCGTCGAGGAGCGGCGAGGGAAGGGAGGCGGGCGGGAGCTGCTGGTGACGAAGAAGGTGAATTCCGCGTTCTACGGGGAGCCGTCGCTGGACCGGTGGCTGACCGGGGAGGACGTCGCGCAGATCGTGATCGTCGGTATCCAGACGAACATGTGCAACGAGACGACCGCGCGGATGGGCGGGAACCTCGGGTACGAGGTGGTGTTTCCGCTCGATGCGATGCACACCTTCGACCTGGCCGGGCCGTTCGGGTGGTCGCAGAGCGCCGACGAGCTCACGCGGGCGACGGCCGTCTCGCTGCACGGCGGCCGGTTCGCGCAGGTCGTGACAACCAAGGAGGTACTGAAGGGGGCGTCCGCCGGGGCGCGGTGACCCCGGCGGGGGCGGTGTCGGTCAGCCGTTGCCGGAGGCGAGCTCGCGGCTGCGGTCGCGGGCGGCCTCGAGGGCGGCGATGAGGGCGGCCCGTACGCCGTGGTTCTCCAGTTCGCGGATGGCACTGATGGTGGTGCCGGCCGGGGAGGTGACGGCCTCGCGGAGCTTGACCGGGTGTTCGCCGCTGTCGCGGAGCATCACGGCGGCGCCGATCGCGGCCTGGACGATCAGGTCGTGGGCCTGGGCGCGGGGGAGGCCGAGGAGGATGCCGGCGTCGGTCATGGCCTCGACGAGGAAGTAGAAGTAGGCCGGGCCGGAGCCGGAGAGGGCGGTGGCGGCGTCCTGCTGGGACTCGGGGACGCGCAGGGTCTTGCCGACGCCTCCGAAGATCTCCTCGGCGTGGACGAGGTGGTCGGGGGTGGCGTGGCTGCCGCCGGAGATGACGGACATGCCCTCGTCGACGAGGACGGGGGTGTTGGGCATGACGCGGACGACGGGGGTGCCGGCGGTGAGGCGGTCCTCGATGAAGGAGGTGGGGATGCCGGCGGCGGCGCTGATGACCAGGCGGTCGGCGGTGACATGGGGGGCGAGTTCGTCGAGCAGGCGGCCCATGTCCTGGGGCTTCACGGCGAGGATGAGGGTGTCGGCGCGCTTGGCGGCCTCGGCGTTGGTGACGGGTTCGACGCCGTAGCGGGCACGGAGCTCCTCGGCTCGCTCGGCGCGGCGGGCGGTGACCAGGAGGTTGGCGGGGCGCCAGCCGGCCCGGATCATGCCGCTGAGGAGCGCTTCACCGATCTTGCCGGTGCCGAGGACTGCGACTGTCTGCGTCATGGCTCTGTTCACCTCGCCGTGGATGCGTATGTGTCGCCATCCTCGCACCGTGCGGCTTCGCTCGGGGCGGGTGTCCGAGGGGCGGTCAGGCGGTGCGGCGGCGGAGGGTGGCGGCGCCGAGAGTGAGGACGAGCAGGGCGCAGCCGGCGACGACGAGGGCGTCGCGGACGAAGGCGCCGGTGATGTCGGGGTGCCGGAGGACTTCGTTCATGCCGTCGACGGCGTACGACATCGGCAGGACGTCGGAGATCGCTTCGAGGACGGGCTGCATCCGGTCGCGCGGGGTGAACAGGCCGCAGAGGAGCAGCTGGGGGAAGATCACGGCCGGCATGAACTGCACGGCCTGGAACTCGGAGGCGGCGAAGGCGGAGACGAAGAGGCCGAGGGCGGTGCCGAGCAGGGCGTCGAGGAGGGCGACGAGGAGGAGCAGCCAGGGCGAGCCGACGACGTCGAGGCCGAGGAGCCAGAGGGCGAGGCCGGTGGCGAGGGCGGACTGGACGATGGCGAGGAGTCCGAAGGCGAGCGCGTAGCCGGCGATGAGGTCGCCCTTGCCGAGGGGCATGGCGAGCAGGCGTTCCAGGGTGCCGGAGGTTCGCTCGCGCAGGGTGGCGATCGAGGTCACGAGGAACATCGTGATCAGCGGGAAGATGCCGAGCAGGGAGGCGCCGATGTTGTCGAAGGTCCGGGGGCTTCCGTCGAAGACGTACCGGAGCAGGACGAGCATCACGCACGGGACGAGGATCATCAGGGCGATCGAGCGGGGGTCGTGGCGCAGCTGACGCAGGACGCGCGCGGCGGTGGCGAGAGTACGGGCGCCGTTCATCGCTGGGACTCCTCAAGGGGTGCTGCCGCGCGGGCGTCGGCGGCGTCGACGAGGTGGAGGAAGGCGTCCTCGACGGTGGGGGTGTCGTTGCGGCGCCGTAGGGCTTCGGGGGTGTCGTCGGCGAGGATCTCGCCCTCGCGCATGAGGAGCAGCCGGTGGCAGCGCTCGGCCTCGTCCATGACGTGGGAGGAGACGAGGATCGTGGCGCGGCGGTCCTCGGCGATGCGGTGGAAGAGGTTCCACAGGTCGCGGCGGAGGACCGGGTCGAGGCCGACGGTCGGCTCGTCGAGGACGAGGAGTTCCGGGGTGCCGAGGAGGGCGACGGCGAGCGAGACGCGGCTGCGCTGGCCGCCGGAGAGGCGGCCGGCGAGGGCGTCGGCGTGTGAGGTGAGGTCGACGTCGTGGATGGCCCGGTCGACCGCTGTGCGGCGGTCTTCGCGGTGGGCGCGGCCGGGGAGCAGGACGGCGGCGAAGTAGTCGAGGTTCTGGCGGACGGTGAGGTCGTCGTAGACGGACGGGGCCTGGGTGACGTAGCCGATGCGGGAGCGCAGGGCTGCGTCGCCCGCCGGGCGGCCGAGGACGTCGAGGGCGCCGGTGACCTTGGCCTGGGTGCCGACGATGGCGCGCATCAGGGTGGATTTGCCGCAGCCGGAGGGGCCGAGCAGGCCGGTGATGCGGCCCGGCGGGACGGCGAAGTCGAGGGCGCGCAGGACGGTGCGGTCGCCTCGTACGACGGTGAGGGCGTGGGCCGCGATCGCCGGCGCCGTGGCACCACCCTCAGAGAAATTCACCATGTGATGAATAATGCGCTCGGGGGGCCGGGCCGTCAAGCACCCGGCCCCCGGGCGTCGGGAGTTCTCCGGCCTGCTCAGCCGAGTTCCGGGCCTCGCTCAGCCGATACCGGCGATCCCGCTCAGCCGATACCGGGGATCAGGTGGACCAGGGACGGGTGCCGGGCCGCCTCGCGGAGGAAGCGGACCGTCGAGCGCACCACCTTCTCCTTGGTGAACGCGGCCGTGCGGCCCGTGAGAAAGCGCTCGCGCGGGGAGTCGTCCGGGCGTACGAACTGGATCAGGCCGTCGTGGCGTCCCAGGCTCACGCACTGGATGAGGTAGCCGAAGTCCAGGGGCTCGGGCTCCTCGCCCCTGAGCTCACGGATGATCGACGCCCCGGCGTGGCTTCCCGTCGGCAGGGCGGTGGCGCAGGCCATCCGGAGCGCGCCGGCGGCCGGGGAGGCGGCGGCGCCGGCGTCGCCGGGGACGTAGATGTCCGGGTGGGAGACCGAGCGCAGGGCGGCGTCGACGGCGATCCGGCCCGAAGGAGCGAGGGAGAGCCCGGCGGAGGAGGCGAGTTCGGAGTTGGGTACCAGGGCGGCCGACCAGACGACCACCTCCGCGTCGGCGTCGGCGGGGTGGGCGACCCTGCGGCCCTCCTCGATCCGGACGCCCCGGGCCTCGAGGACGGAGCGGGCGTGCGCGGCGCCGCGCGAGGAGAGGCCGGTGCCGATGCGGTCGGCGGCGGTGAGCAGACGGACCCGTGCACCGCCGGGCCCATACGTCTCGGCCAGCTCGGCGGCCATCTCGATGCCGGTCAGGCCGCCACCGACCACGGCGACGGAGCCGGGGCGATCCCGGAGGTGCTTGTGGAGTTCGGCGGCCGACTCGGCGGTGTAAGCACGGGTGTCGGTGGTCCCGGCGGGCAGCCCGGTACGGCTGCCGAGGGCGTAGACGAGCCGGTCGTACGGGAGGCTCCGGCCGTCGTCCGTGGAGACGAGGCGCGCCTCGGGATCGAGGGAGGTGGCCCGGGCGGCGATGTGGTCGATGCCGGTGCCGTGCAGGAACAGCGACAGCGGGTGGGTGACGTCGGGCCGGCCGGCGGCGCGCTCGTGGAGGCGGACGCGTTCGGTGAAGTGATCGGCCGGGTCGACGAGGGTGACCCGGGCGTGCGGCGCGAGGCGGAGAGCGGCAATCAGACCGGCATAGCCGGCGCCGAGGACGAGGACGCGGGTCGTGGTGCGGTGCTGGGGTGTCGTCTTCATGCAAGGGGGACGACGCAGCCCGGCGAAATGTGACGCCGACCGGTGGGGTGGTGGTGGGGGGCGGGGGTGGGGTGGTGGTGTGGGGGGGGCGGGCGTCAGGAGGCGGCGCGGGCTCCCGTCGCCGTGTCGGACCGCGCCCCGGCCAGGTGGGCGAGCTTGTCGGGGTTGAGGACGCAGTCGATGCCCGTGATCCGGTGCTCCTGGACCGTGAAGGCGAAGACCACCACCCGGCCGTCCGCCGGGTCGACGAAGACCACGCCGGGCGCGCCGTTGACGTCCCACACATGGAACCGGACCTTCGACGGGTCGAAGGCGCGGGTGAGCTTCTGGGCGAACCGGGCCACCTTCTCCGCGCCCCGCACGGGGACGCGGGCGGCGACGACCTTGCCACCGCCGTCCGAGCGCCAGACGACCTCGGGGTCGAGAGTGGCCAGGAGCGCTTCCAGGTCGCCGCCGACCACGGCGGACAGGAACGCCTCGACGGTACGGCGGTGCTCGCCGCGGTCGACCGTGCGCCGGGGTGCCTCGTCCCGGACGCGTCGGCGGGCCCGGGAGGCGAGCCGGCGTACGGCGTCCGGGGTGCGGCCGACGGCCTGGGCCACCTCGGCGAAGGGGACGTCGAAGACGTCGTGGAGGACGAAGGCGGTGCGTTCGGCGGGGGTGAGGCGTTCGAGCACGGTCAGCAGCGCGAAGCCGACGGACTCGTCGAGCGCGACGCGGTCCTCGGGGCCGGCCTGGGGCTCGTGCGCGGTGAGCAGCGGCTCGGGGAGCCAGGGACCGACGTAGGTCTCGCGGCGGGCGCGGGCGGAGGTGAGCCGGTCGTAGCAGAGGCGGCTGACCATGGTCGTGAGGTACGCGCGGGGGTCGGTGGCCCGGTCGTCGGGCAGGGCCTGCCAGCGGAGCCAGGCGTCCTGGAGGGCGTCCTCGGTGTCGGCCACGGACGAGGTGATGCGATACGCGATCCCCCACAGCCGCCCGCGGTGCTCCTCGAACACAGCCTGCTCGGCCACGCCGGCTCCCTCCCCTGGTCGGTCGTGCCAACGCCCGCGCCCACACCTGCGTGTGCGCCCGCGCCGCGACTACTTGCGCTTGGGCTTCTTGCGGGCGGCCGGGTTGCCCGCCCGGGAGCCGCGCCGCTTCTCGTGCCGGGTGCGGGCCGTCTCGTACTCGGCGCGCCGCAGCTTCTCACCGGGCGCCTCGACCAGGCAACGGAAGAAGTAGGCCAGGAGAGAACCGACGAAACCGATCATCTTCAGGCTGCGCAGCGAGTCCTCGCGGGCCGGGTCGTCGGGGCGGCGGACGAAGCCCTCCCAGGTCTTGCGGAAGGCGATGGCGCTGCAGATCGCGAACATGACGACCACGAGCAGGTTGACGAAGCCGCCGACCTGGGCGATCTCCAGCCCCTGGTAGCCGAACCGGAGCACGAAGCAGCCGGCCGCCGCCGCGGCGAGCGCGCCGGCCGCGAGACCGACGCGGCGCAGCGCGTAGTGACCGCTGTGGTCGACCCAGGTCGTCCCGAAGAAACGGATCTCCTCGGGCCGCGGGCCGACGGGGGCGCCGCCGACCGCGGCCTCGGGGGTGCCGTCGCTGCTGCTGGGCCTTGCGGTCTGGTCGTCGTCGCTCACGAGACCGATTATCCCCGGGGGGACGGTGGGTGGGGGTCAGCCGCAGCGCTTGGCGACGTAGCCGTCCCGGCCGGTGTTCACGTAGGCGTCGGAGACGTACTCACCGCTGGCGATGTTGTCCCAGATGTTGGAGGTGCCGTACGGGCCGGTGACCGTCTCGCCGGGCTTCTGGCAGTAGATCGGCACGCTCACACCGAGGGACAGCACCCGCACGATCGGGTACTGGGTCCCCGGCCCGGAGCGGACGTTGACGCTGTACCCGGGCGCGACCGGATAGCGGGCTGTCTCAGCGGCCGCCGTTCCGGCCGTGGTGAACAGGACGGGCAGCGCGGCCGCCGTGCTGCCGACGGCGAGAACCGCTCGCCTGGTCATCACCATGTCTTGTGCCCCTGTCAGCCGCAGCGCTTGGCGACATAGCCGTCGCTGCCGGTGTTCACGTACGCGTCCGAGATGAACTCGCCCGAGGCGATGTTGTCCCAGAGGTTGGTGGTGCCGTACGGGCCGGAGATCCACTCGCCCGGTGTCTGGCAGTAGATGGGCACGCGAACGTCGAGGCCCAGAGTGCGCACGATGCGGTACTGCGTGCCCGGTCCCGAGCGGACGTTGACGCGGTACCCGGGCGCGACCGGGTAGCGCACCACGCTCATGGTGGTCACTCCGTCCGGCTCCGAAACCGCCATCACATCGCTCGACTCGTCAACGCCCATGGCGTCCTCCCCCGTTGGCGCAAAGCGCTCCGATGAAATTCACTCTCTGCGACGCGCAGGCTAGCAAGCCCCACCGACAACGCGTGCGCCATGGACTAGGCTCCGTGCGTCGCGCACGCGCGCGGCCTCAACGGGGAACCACACGGGGGTGGGCGATGCCGCCGTTGCGCAGTACCGGTGCCGACCGGGAAGCCGAAGAACCTGAGTACGCGGGTGCGTACCGCCTCCAGGCCTGCCTCGGCGCCGGTGGCATGGGCGTGGTGCATCTGGCCTCCTCCGCCTCCGGGCTGCGGCTCGCCGTCAAGGTGGTGCACGGACAGTACGCGGAGGACCCGGAGTTCAGGGCCCGCTTCCGCCAGGAAGTCGCCGCCGCACGCAGGGTGAGCGGCGCCTTCACCGCGCCCGTCGTGGACGCCGACCCCGATGCGGTACGCCCCTGGATGGCGACGCTGTACGTCCCCGGCCCCACCCTCGCCGACCAGGTCAAGCGGAACGGGCCCCTGGCCCCCGCCGAGCTGCGCCGACTGACCGCGGGACTGGCGGAGGCGCTGCGCGACATCCACCGGGCCGGCGTCGTCCACCGCGACCTCAAGCCGAGCAACGTCCTGCTCACCGACACCGGCCCCAAGGTCATCGACTTCGGCATCTCCCGGCCGCTGGACAGCGATCTGCACACCGAGACGGGCAAGTTGATCGGGTCGCCGCCCTTCATGGCGCCCGAGCAGTTCCAGCGACCGCGCGAGGTCGGCCCCGCCGCCGACGTGTTCGCGCTCGGTTCCGTGCTGGTGCACGCGGCGACCGGACACGGGCCGTTCGACTCCGACAGCCCGTACATCGTCGCGTACCAGGTCGTGCACGACGAGCCGGATCTGACGGGGGTTCCGGCCGAACTCGCGCCGCTCGTCGCGCGCTGCCTGGCCAAGGAGCCCGCGGAGCGTCCGACCCCGGCCGAGATCATGGCGGCACTGCTGCCCCCGTCGTACGAGGCGGCGGCGTTCATACCGGCGCAGCGCCGGCCCCCGACTCTGCCTCCACTCCTGCCCGCATCCTCAGGGGCCTGGGATGCGGACACGCCCGTACGCGCGCCCGCGCCTCGCCCCCGACGACGGCTGCGTCCGCTGGTGGTGGCCGCCGCCGCACTCGTCGTCCTTGCTGCCGGCGGGGCGTGGGCGGCGCTCGGCATGGGTGACGGTAGGGCGCACTCCACTGCGCCGCGTCCGGACGCGGCGGCCGCGGCCTTCACCCACTGGGAGACCCGACTGCAGACGGCGGGCGAGCCCGTGGCCCCGGCCTGCACCTCCACAGCCGCCGCGCTCTACTGCTCCGCCCGGGGAGTAGCCCTCGCCAGGCTCGACCCCGTGACCGGACGGGTGCTCTGGTCGCGGCCCGAAGCGGTCGAGGGGCTCGTCTGGGCCCCCGTGCCCTCCGGCGGTCTGTTCAGCGCCATCGCCGCCGACGGAACCTTGCGGGCGTTCACGGCCGACCAGGGCGCTCCCGTGTGGGACACCAGCGCCTCCGTCAGTCAGGAAGGCGCCGACCCGGCCGGCGACACCCTCCTCTTCCCGACTTCCTCCGGGGCGGTGAAGGCCGTCGACGGCGCGACGGGAAAGCCACGCTGGCAGCGCGCCCTGCGCGGCTTCACCGCGCCCCGCTTCGGCCCGTACGACGAGGCGTCGGGCCTCGTGCCCGTCTTCGAGACCACAAGCGACAGACGCCGCACGTCGCTCGGAGCCCTGCGGCCGCGGACCGGCGAGATCCTCTGGCAGCAGCGGCTGGAGGGAGACCTCGTCCCCGTCGGAACGAATACGGACGGTGTGCTCTTCCTGCGCTCGTCGAACGCCGACTCCCAGACCGACGCCGTCGTCCGCTACGACCCGTCCGACCGCTCCGTACGGCGCATCCCGCTCCCCTACCGGCTCGACGGCCCGAAGATCGCCGTATGGGGCACGGCCGTCTACCTCCTCGACGCCTCCGGCCGTCTCACCGCCCTCGACACCGCCGCGCCGAGCGGCCGAGTCCTGTGGGAGCTGGAGACGGCCGCCGGGAACGTCTCCGCCCCCGTGCTCGGCCCCGGGGACCGGCTCTATCTCTCCGCGGCCGACGGGCGGCTGCTCGCCGTCGACACCGTGCGCGGTGCGTTGCTCGGGCAGACCGATCCGCGGCTGGGCGACGGCAGGCTCGGGTACGCGACCACCGTGCCCGCGCCCGTCGTCGCCGGCGCCGGGGACCGTCCGGACCACGTCTGGGGGAGGGTGTTCGGGACCGCGCCCGACGGGTCGGTGTTCGCCGTGGACGGGCGGGATCCCGGGCGCTGGTGAGGCCCGCGGCTCAGCCGCAGTGCTCCCAGGGGCTCGTGTACGTGTACGTCCCCACGCCCGCCTCGATCATGCCGCCCCAGCTCACGCACCGGCCGGCCGCGTAGGCCCGGACCGGTCCCGCGTAGGACGTGTACGTGCGCTGGTCCTTCTTCGTCGCGGAGCCCTGGACCGTGAGCCAGGCGCCCGTGGGGACGGCGAAGCCCTCGGTGGCGGCGCTGTGGAGGGTGACGACGCAGTTGTTGCCATTGGCTGCGTTGTAGAGCAGATGGATGCGGGCGAGGACGGTCGAGGAGTTCTGCAGGGTCCTGGAGTCGATCTCGACATAGCCCGAGCCGCAGATCCCGGCGGGGGTGACCGCGCTCGCCGGTGTGGTGTTCAAGGCCGCGAGGGCGGCGATCGCCGCCCCGACGACGGCCGTGCGGCGTACGGCATCACGCATGACGACTCCCCTATCGCGAGCATGACAAGCAGGCTGAGGGGCGCGAGCGTAACGTACCCGCAAGAGAGCGGGGAGTGAGCATCAAGCCTCACTCCCCGCATCATCGAGCCATGTCACGTAGCCGTGTCACTTAGCCGTGTCACTTAGCCGTGTCACGGAGCCTGTGACGGAGCCGTGTCAGCGACTCATGTCGGTGGGTCCGGTGCCGGCGAGTCCGGTCAGGGCCAGGTGGTGGGTCCGGCTCAGGCGAGCCTGCTCACGTCCCGCACCGCGCCCTTGTCGGCGCTCGTCGCCATCGCCGCGTACGCCCGCAGCGCCGCCGACACCTTGCGCTGACGGTTCTTCGGGGCGTACACCCCGCCCAGCGCCTCACGGCGGGCCGACAGCGTCGCCTCGTCGACGAGGAGCTCGATCGAACGGCTCGGGATGTCGATACGGATCCGGTCCCCGTCCTCCACCAGCGCGATCGTGCCGCCGGACGCCGCCTCGGGCGAGGCGTGCCCGATCGACAGGCCCGACGTCCCGCCGGAGAAGCGGCCGTCCGTCACCAGCGCGCAGGTCTTGCCCAGGCCGCGTCCCTTGAGGAAGGAGGTCGGGTAGAGCATCTCCTGCATGCCCGGGCCGCCGCGCGGGCCCTCGTAGCGGATGACGACCACGTCGCCGTCCTTGACCTGCTTGTTGAGGATCTTCTCGACGGCCTCGTCCTGCGACTCGCAGACGACCGCCGGGCCCTCGAAGGTCCAGATCGACTCGTCGACGCCGGCCGTCTTCACGACACAGCCGTCGACGGCCAGGTTGCCGCGCAGCACCGCGAGGCCGCCGTCCTTGGAGTACTTGTGGGCCGCGTCGCGGATGCAGCCGCCGGCCGCGTCCGTGTCGAGGCTCTCCCAGCGCTCCGACTGCGAGAAGGCGGTCGCGGAGCGGACACAGCCGGGCGCCGCGTGCCACAGCTCGACGGCCTCGTCCGACGGGGAGCCGCCGCGCACGTCCCACGTCTCCAGCCACTCCTTGATGGAGCGCGAGTGGACGGTGTGGACGTCCTCGTTGAGGAGCCCGGCGCGGTACAGCTCGCCCAGGATGGCGGGGATGCCGCCGGCGCGGTGGACGTCCTCCATGTAGTAGGTGCCGCCGGGCGCCACGTTCGGCGCGACCTTGGCCAGGCACGGCACGCGGCGCGAGACCGCGTCCATGTCGGACAGGCCGTAGTCCAGCTCGGCCTCCTGCGCGGCGGCGAGCAGGTGCAGGATCGTGTTGGTGGAGCCGCCCATGGCGATGTCGAGGGCCATGGCGTTCTCGAAGGCGGCGCGGGTGGCGATGGAGCGCGGGAGGACGGAGTCGTCGTCCTCGTCGTAGTAGCGCCGGGTGATGTCGACGACCGTGCGGGCCGCGTTCTCGTACAGCGCCTTACGGGCGGTGTGGGTGGCGAGCAGGGAGCCGTTGCCCGGGAGGGAGAGGCCGATGGCCTCGGTCAGGCAGTTCATCGAGTTGGCGGTGAACATGCCGGAACAGGACCCACAGGTCGGACAGGCGTTCTCCTCGATACGGAGCATGTCCGCGTCGGAGATCTTGTCGTTGACGGCCTCCGACATCGCGTCGACCAGGTCGAGCGTACGGACCGTGCCGTCGACCAGCGTGGCCTTGCCGGACTCCATCGGGCCGCCGGAGACGAAGACCGTCGGGATGTTGAGGCGCAGGGCGGCCATCAGCATGCCGGGGGTGATCTTGTCGCAGTTGGAGATGCAGATCAGGGCGTCGGCGCAGTGCGCCTCGACCATGTACTCCACGCTGTCCGCGATCAGGTCGCGGGAGGGCAGGGAGTACAGCATGCCGCCGTGGCCCATCGCGATGCCGTCGTCGACGGCGATCGTGTTGAACTCGCGCGGGATGGCCCCTGCGGCCGTGATGGCCTCGGAGACGATCCGGCCGACCGGCTGGAGGTGGGTGTGGCCGGGGACGAACTCGGTGAAGGAGTTGGCGACGGCGATGATCGGCTTCCGGCCGATGTCCGCGCCAGGTACACCGGAGGCGCGCATAAGGGCGCGTGCGCCCGCCATGTTGCGACCGTGGGTGACAGTGCGGGACCTCAACTCGGGCATCGCGCTCGCTCCTCGTGATGGGTGTGCTTGCCTTCGAGCGTACGCCGACGCTCCAAGATCTGGACAGGGCGTCCGTATCGCGGACGGAGTGTTCAGCTTTCGGTCACGTGGCAGGCCGGACGCCCATGGCCTTCCGCCGGGCCTGCGGTCAGGCTTCCGTCAGGTACCGCTGGAGGGTCGGGGCGACCAGCGCCACGATCTCCTCCGGGTCCGCCGAGGCGAGCGGCTCCACCTGGACCACGTACCGCAGGATCGCGATCCCGACCATGTGCGAGGCGGCCAGCTCGGCGCGGAACTGCGGATTCGGTACGTCGAGATCCGCCGCCACCCGCTCCAGGAGCCGCCGCAGCACGAAACCGCGCAGCACCTTCGCGGCCGCCTCGTGGGTCAGAGCGGAGCGGATGATCGCCAGGAGCGGGGCCCGGGTCGCGGGGTTCTCCCAGATGCCGATGAAGTAGTGGGCCAGGCGTTCGCCGACGTTCTCGGTGGGGCCGCCGATGATCGCCGGGACGACGAGGGCGGGCTCGAAGGAGCCCTCGATCGCGGCGGCGAAGACCTCGTCCTTCGTACCGAAGTAATGGTGCACGAGCGCCGGGTCGACGCCGGCCGCCTTGGCGATGCCGCGGACGGAGGTCTTGTCGTACCCGCGCTCGGCGAACTGGGCGCGGGCCGCCTCCAGAATCCGCTCGCGCGCGCCGGGTCCGCTGTCCTCGGCGGTACGGGACGGGCGGCCGCGCCGGCGCGGGGCCGGGTCGGTCATGAGCGCGGGATTCTCGAGGGCCTGCTCACGGAGGCGAGGTGGAGGCGGGTGAAGGCGAGGGCCTCGGCGAGGTCGGCCTCGCGTTCGGCCGCTGACATCGCGCGCCGGGTGTTGACCTCGATGACGACGTGCCCGTCGAAACCGGTGAGGGCCAGGCGCTCCAGGACCTCGGCGCAGGGCTGGGTGCCGCGTCCGGGCACCAGGTGCTCGTCCTTCGCCGATCCCCTGCCGTCGGCGAGGTGGACATGCCCGAGACGGTCGCCCATGCGGTCGACCATGGCGAGGGCGTCGGTGCGGGCGGTGGCGGTGTGCGAGAGGTCGACCGTGAAGTGGCGGTAGTCGTCCTTGGTGACGTCCCACTCGGGGGCGTAGGCGAGCATCTCGCGGTCCTTGTACCGCCAGGGGTACATGTTCTCGACGGCGAAGCGGACGTCCGTCTCGTCGGCCATCCGCCAGATGCCGGTGACGAAGTCCCGGGCGTACTGGCGCTGCCAGCGGAACGGCGGGTGGACCACGACGGTGGAGGCGCCGAGCTTCTCGGCCGCCGCCTGGGCGCGCTGGAGCTTGACCCACGGATCGGTGGACCAGACGCGCTGGGTGATGAGGAGGCAGGGCGCGTGAACGGCGAGGATCGGGACCTGGTGGTAGTCCGAGAGCCGGCGCAGGGCCTCGATGTCCTGGCTGACCGGGTCGGTCCACACCATGATCTCGACGCCGTCGTACCCGAGGCGCGCGGCGACCTCGAAGGCCGTCGCCGTCGACTCCGGATAGACCGAGGCCGTCGACAGGGCGACCTTCGCATCCGGGATGCGCACCACTGGTTCTGCCACGAAGGACAGGGTACGGGGCGGGCCGGTGGCCCGTGGAGGTGGTTCCGGTCACCCGGCCGCACACCGGCCCCTCCTGGGCGCCCCGCCCGCGCCTTCCCACCTGGGGGAGACGGGGTGCGCGCGGCCGCTCGCGCGCGGTCCCGGCGGCCTACTCCTCCGGGAGGTGGTGCGGCCCACGCCTGCGGGGGCCGGTCCGAGCGCGCTGCTCCTCCGGAGGCGGCGCGGGGCCGGAGGCGGCGGGGGTCCGGAGGCGGCGCGGGCCGGCCTCACTCCTCCGCGAGGTCGTCCAGGCCGGGCCCGAGAGGCCATCCAGGCCGGGCCCGCTCCTCCAGGAGCCGGTCCGAGCGGCCCACGCCTCTCCTCCAGGAGTCGGCCCAGGCGCGCTACTCCTCCGGGAGGTGGTCCAGGCGGCGCAGGATCACGCCCTCGCGGAGCGCCCAGGGGCAGATCTCCAGCTCGTCGACGCCGAAGAGGTCCATCGCGCCCTCGGCCACCAGCGCGCCCGCGAGGAGCTGTGGGGCGCGGCCCTCCGAGACTCCGGGGAGCCCTGCGCGCTGCTCGGCCGTCATCACGGCGAGCTTGGGGACCCACTCCTCCAGGGACTTGCGGGTGAGGTCGCGCTGGACGTAGAGGCCCTCCCCCGAGCCGGGCGCCCCGGCGATCCGGGCGAGCTGCTTGAAGGTCTTGGACGTGGCCACGACATGGTTGGGCTTGCCGAAGCGGGCGAACTCGCCGACGGTACGGGCGATCTGGGCACGTACGTGCCGACGCAGCGCCCGTACGTCCGCCGCGTCGGCGGGGTCGCCCGGCAGCCAGCCGGAGGTCAGCCGTCCCGCGCCCAGCGGCAGCGAGACCGCGGCGTCCGGCTCTTCGTCGATCCCGTACGCGATCTCCAGCGAGCCGCCGCCGATGTCGAGGACGAGGAGCTTGCCGGCGGACCAGCCGAACCAGCGGCGGGCCGCGAGGAAGGTCAGCCGTGCCTCCTCCTCGCCGGTGAGGACCTGCAGGTCGACCCCGGTCTCCCGCTTCACGCGCGCCAGGACGGCGTCGGCGTTGGTCGCCTCGCGCACCGCCGAGGTCGCGAACGGCAGCACCTCCTCGCACCCCTTGTCCTCCGCCGCCTGCAGGGCGCCGTCTACCGTGGCGATGACTCGCTCGACCCCGTCCGGGGCGATGGCACCCTGCTCGTCGAGAAGTTCGGCCAGCCGCAGCTCCGCCTTGTGGGAGTGGGCGGGCAGCGGGCGGGCGCCGGGGTGGGCGTCCACCACCAGCAGGTGCACCGTGTTCGAACCGACGTCGAGGACTCCGAGTCTCATGGGCGGAACGCTACTGCTCCCACGCGCATACGCTGGGGGCGTGCCAAAGACGAAAAAGGCGAAGCCGGGCAAAGACAGCGCCGCCATGGCTCCCAAGCCGCCGAAGAAGCAGGGCAAGGCCCTCGGTCCGATCGAACCGGACGAGAAGGGGCTGGACTTTCCGCGCGCCTGGGTCGAGTTCCCTGATCCGGGCGACGACGAGCAGGTCTTCCGCTGCGACCTGACCTGGCTCACCTCCCGCTGGTCCTGCGTCTTCGGCAGCGGCTGTCAGGGCATCCAGGCGGGCCGCGCGGACGACGGCTGCTGCACCCTGGGCGCCCACTTCTCCGACGAGGACGACGAGAAGCGGGTCGCTTCGCACGTGGCGCGGCTCACTCCGGAGCTGTGGCAGTTCCACGACGTCGGTACGGAGACGGGCTGGACCCAGGTCGACGAGGACGGCGACCGGCAGACCCGCCGCTGGGAGGGCTCCTGCATCTTCCAGAACCGCCCTGGCTTCGCGGGCGGCGCCGGCTGCTCGCTGCACATCCTCGCCCTCAGGGAGGGCAAGGAGCCGTTGGAAACCAAGCCGGACGTCTGCTGGCAGCTTCCGGTGCGCCGGACCTACGACTGGATCGAGCGGCCCGATGACACCAAGGTCCTCCAGGTGTCGATCGGCGAGTACGACCGGCGCGGCTGGGGCCCGGGCGGGCACGACCTGCACTGGTGGTGCACGTCGGCGACCTCGGCGCACGGGGCCGGCGAACCGGTGTACGTGACGTACCGGCCCGAGCTGACGGAGATGATGGGCAAGGCGGCGTACGACGTGCTGGTGGAGCTGTGCGAGGCCCGGCTGGCCGCCCAGCTGCCGCTGGTGGCCCCGCACCCGGCGGACCCGGTCCGGTAGCGGACCCGTCCGGTGCCGCCCCGGTCCGGTGACCGACCCGGCCGGGTGACCGGGCTGGTCCGGTGGCGAGCGGGACCTCCCCGTAGGGGGACGCGGGGCGGGTCACGACGACGGCGGCGGGGACTCCGGCTCGCTCGCGGACGCCGAACCGCTGGGCGTCGTCGTCGGCTCCTCGGTCGTCGGCGGCGGGGTCGTCGGCGGAGGAGTCGTCGGGTCCGTGGACGGCGGAGTGGTCGGGTCCGACGTCGGCGGCGGAGTCGTCGGGTCCGTGGACGGCGGCGGGGTCGTCGGATCGGTGGGCGGCGGAGTGGTCGGGTCCGACGTCGCCGGCGGCTCCTCGGTCGTCGGCGGCGGGGTCGTGGGCGGAGGAGTGGTCGGGTCCGTGGAAGGCGGCGTGGCCGCGTACAACGTCGGCGGCGGAGTCGTCGGCCGCGCGGAAGGCCGCCGGAGCGGGGGGTCGGTGGGCGGGGG
>NZ_JAGGOS010000107.1:0-30176 GCF_018614205.1 Streptomyces sp. ISL-36
CCGCCACGCTGCCGGCCCCCGCCACGCTGCCGGCCTCCGCCACGCTGCCGGCCTCCGGTGCGGCCGCGGTGGAGCCGGGCGAAGCGGTGAGCGGCGGCGGGCGGTCGGTCCTCCGGCGCGTCCGCGCGATGGCGGGGGAGCTCAAGGGGCGGATGGGACTCGCCCTGCTGCTCGGGAGCCTGGCCCTGGGGTCCGCCGTCGGGCTCATGGCGGTGTCCGGATGGCTCATCTCGCGGGCCTCCGAGCAGCCCCCCGTGCTGTATCTGATGGTGGCCGTCACCGCCACGCGGGCGTTCGGCATCGGCCGTGCCGTGTTCCGGTACGCCGAGCGGATCGTGTCCCACGACGCCGTGCTGCGCATGCTCGCGGAGCTCCGGGTCTCCGTCTACCGGCGGCTGGAGCGCATCGCCCCCGCCGGGCTGCGCCGCACCCGCCGCGGCGACCTGCTCTCCCGGCTCGTCCAGGACGTCGACGCCCTGCAGGACTACTGGCTGCGCTGGCTGCTCCCCGCGGGCGCCGCGCTCCTGGTGGGGGCGGGCTCGGTCGGGTTCACGGCCTGGCTGCTGCCCGAGGCCGGGGCGGTGCTCGCCCTGGGCCTGCTCGCCGCCGGGGTGGCCGTACCGCTGGTGAGCGGGGCCATCGCCCGCCGGGCCGAGCGCCGGCTCGCACCGGCCCGTGGCGCGCTCGCCACCACGGTCGTCGATCTGCTGCGCGGCTGCGCCGAACTGACGGTGGCGGGGGCGCTGAGGGACCGTATCGAGCGAGCCAGGGCCGCCGACCGGTCGCTCACCTCCATTGCCTCCCGGCAGGCGGCCGCCACCGCGCTGGGGGCCGGGCTCTCGGCACTCGCCTGCGGGCTGACGGTCGCCGCCGCGGCGCTCATCGGCGTCCAGGCCGTCCGCGACGGGCGGCTCGACGGGGTGGCGCTCGCCGTCGTCGTCCTCACCCCGCTCGCCGCCTTCGAGGCTGTCACCGGTCTGCCGCTGGCCGTCCAGTACCGCCAGCGCGTCAAGCGCAGTGCCGAGCGGGTGCACGAGGTGCTCGACGCCCCCGTGCCCGTACACGAGCCGGAGCACCCCGCCGTACCTCCGCAAAACCCGTTCCCGCTGGAGGTCGTCGGCCTCTCCGCCCGCCACGCCGGGCAGGAGCGGGACGCGCTCAGCGGCTTCGCGCTGACCCTGGAGGCCGGACGGCGGGTCGCCGTCGTGGGCGCCTCCGGATCGGGGAAGACCACGCTCGCCCAGGTGCTGCTCCGATTCCTGGACGCCGACGCCGGCTCGTACCTTCTCGGCGGGGCGGACGCGGCGGCGCTCGACGGCGACGACGTCCGCCGCTTCGTCGGGCTCTGCGCCCAGGACGCGCACACGTTCGACAGCACGCTCCGCGAGAACCTGCGGCTGGCCCGGACCGGCGCGAGCGACGACGACCTGAGAGCGGCGCTCGGCCGGGCCCGTCTCCTCGACTGGGTGGAGAGCCTGCCGGACGGCCTGGACACCCTCGTGGGCGAGCACGGGTCGCGGCTCTCGGGAGGCCAGCGTCAGCGCCTCGCCCTCGCCCGGGCGCTGCTCGCCGACTTCCCCGTTCTCGTCCTGGACGAGCCGGCCGAACACCTCGACCTGGCCACGGCGGACGCGCTCACCGACGATCTGCTGCGGGCCACCGAGGGCCGCACCACCGTCCTGATCACTCACCGTCTGCGCGGCCTCGACGCCGTCGACGAGGTGGTGGTCCTGGACGACGGCCGGATCGTGCAGCGCGGACCGTACGCGGAGCTGGCGGAGGCAGCAGGACCGCTGCGCCGGATGCTGCGGCGGGAGCAGGAGAGCGACCTGCTGCTCGCTCCCGGCGGGGCCATCCATACGCACCCGACTTTTCTCGCCAAATAGGACTTACTAGGCTCAATTCCATGACCGCCGCCGTGCCCGACGTCCCGGACCCGCTCGAAGCCGCGACCCGGGCCACGCGCAGCCTCCAGGGCCTGGCCACCGAACTCACCGCGCGAGTGCCACAACTCCTGGAGGCCATGCGTTCGGTCGGCACGGGGCTCGAACTGCACGCCACCCTCGACCGCATCTGTGAGACCGCGGCCGAACTCGCCGACGCCCGCTACGCCGCCCTCGGCGTCGTCGACGAGGAGGGCGACGGGCTCTCCGACTTCGTCACCCACGGCGTCGGCGACGACGTGGCCCGCCGGATCGGCCGGCGCCCCGACGGGCGTTCGGGGCTGCTCGGCGCGCTGATCCGCGACCCCGCGACGATCCGGCTCGCCGATCTGTCCGCCGACCCGCGCGCCGCCGGCTTTCCCGCGGGGCACCCTCCGATGCGGAGTTTCCTCGGCGTGCCCATCCGGGTCCAGGGGGAGATCTTCGGCAACCTCTACCTCGCGGAGAAGAAGAGCGGCGGCGCGTTCGACGACTACGACGTCCACATGGTGCGGGTCCTCGCCACCGAGGCGGGGATCGCCATCGGGAACGCCCGCCTCTACGAGGCGGCCCGCCGACGCGAGCGCTGGATCGACGGCTCCGTCGCGGTGACCACGGCCCTGCTCTCCGGGGGCGACGCGGACGAAGCGCTCACGGTGGTCGCCGAGCAGGCCCGCAGGCTCGCCGACGCGGCCGCCGGCATCGTCCTGCTGCCCGCCGAGGACGGAGGGCTGGAGATCGTCGCCGTCGCCTCGGAACGGGCGACCAAGTCGCTCGGCGTGGTGATCCCCTCGGAGAGCACCGTGGTGGCGCGGCTGCTCGAAGGCGAGGCGGTGTTCATGGAGGACGCCTCCAGCGATCCGCGCATGTTCAGCCGGCTCGCGGCGCAGTACGGGCCCAGCATGCTGCTGCCGCTGCAGAGCGGAGGGAAGGTGCTCGGTGCGCTCGCCACCCCCCGCGCGCGGGGCGCGCGGCCGTTCACCGAGACCGAACGGACTCTCGCCACCCAGTTCGCCTCCCAGGCCGCGCTCGCGCTGATGATGGCCGACGCGCAGCGCGACCGGGAGCGGCTCGCCGTCTACGAGGACCGCGACCGGATCGCCCGCGACCTGCACGACCTCGTCATCCAGCGCCTGTTCGCCACCGGGATGATGCTGGAGAGCGCCCAGCGCAGGTCGGTCGTGCCGGCCGTACGCGAGGGCGTCGGCAAGGCGGTGGACGAACTGGACGTGACCATCCAGGAGATCCGTACCGCCATCTTCGCGCTCCAGCAGGGACCGGCCGAGGCACCGTCCGGGCTGCGCACCCGCATCCTGCGGGAGATCAACATGGCGGCGGTGCCGCTCGGCTTCAAGCCCGCGCACCGCTTCCTCGGCGCGATCGACTCGACGGTCGGCGACCTCACCGGCAAGAACCTCATCGCCGCCCTGCGCGAGACGCTGTCCAACGCCTTCCGGCATGCGGAGGCGACCCGGATCGAGGTCGTCGTCGATGCCGGGGCCGAGCTTCCGGACGGCACCGCCGGGGTCCGGCTCTCGGTCGCCGACGACGGCGTCGGCATCCCGGAGGGCGGCCGGCGCAGCGGATTGCGCAACCTGGCACGGCGGGCGGAGTCGCTGGGCGGGGCGAGCTGGTGCGGCCCGGGCATCGGCGAGGGCGGCAGAGGGACGACGGTGGTGTGGGAGGCCCCGCTGTAGCCCCGCCGTAGCCCCGCCGTAGCCCCGCCGTCGGGCGGCGTCTAGAGGCGCGGTCCCGCGGCCCCCGCGACCTCTTCGAGGATCTGCTCGATGACGACGGCGACTCCGTCTTCGTTGTTCGCGACCGTACGGCCCGAGGCGGCGGAGATCACGTCGGGGTGGGCGTTGCCCATCGCGTACGAGCGACCGGCCCAGGTGAGCATCTCGATGTCGTTGGGCATGTCGCCGAAGGCGACGACCTCGTCCGCGGAGATGCCGCGTTCGGCACAGCAGAGGGCGAGGGTGGAGGCCTTGGAGACGCCGAGGCTGCTGATCTCCAGCAGCGCGGTGGGGCTGGAGCGGGTGAACGACGCCAGTGAGCCGGCGGCCGTGCGGGCCGTGGCCAGGAAGGCGTCGGGGTCGAGCTCCTGGTGCTGGGCGAGCAGCTTGAGTACGGGGGCGGCGGCACCCGGCTCCTCCTCGAAGAGGAGTTTCTCGGCCGTGGCGACGGTCGCGCCGGGGTCGAGGAAGAAGGGCGGGTACTCCGGCTCGTAGTGGATGCCGGTGGTGAGCTCGACCGCGAAGGAGGTGCCCGGGGCGGCCGCACGCAGCGTCGTTACGACGTCGAGGGCGACGGATCGTTCCAGCGGGCGCACCTCAAGGAACGTTCCGCCTGCGTGCAGGTCCACCACTGCCGCACCGTTGGCGCAGATCGCCAGGCCGTGGCCGTGGACGTGGTCGGCGACCACGTCCATCCAGCGGGCCGGGCGGCCGGTGACGAAGAAGACCTCGACACCGGCCCGCTCCGCGGCGGCGAGCGCCGCGACCGTGCGGTCCGAGACGGACTTGTCGTCGCGCAGCAAGGTGCCGTCGAGATCGGTGGCGATCAGCCGGGGGGCCGGGGCGGCAGGGCGCACGGAGTGGGGTGAGGTCACCGATCCATTCTTCCGCACAAGCTGCACGGGCGTGCGCGGGGTCGCACATCTGAGGCCCCCGGCCGCCCGTCGACCGCCATCGAGCCGCCCGCCGAGCCGAGCTTTGAGCCGACCGTCCGTGCCGAGCCTTGCGCCGACCGTCGGTCGTCGACCGTCTACCGTCCGTGGTCGTCAGGGGGCGGTCTCAGGCGAGCTGAGCCACCGCCTCGGTGGCGATCTTCTCGAAGACGGCCTGGTCGGCGGCGAAGTCCGAGTCGCTGATCGGCCAGTGGATCACGATCTCGGTGATACCCAACTCCCGGTGGCGGCCGGCGAAGTCGACGAACGCGTCGAGGGACTCCAGTGGGCGGCCGCGGTCCGGGGTGAAGCCGGTGAGCAGGATCTTGTCCAGTTCGGCCATGTCCCGGCCGATCTCCGCGCACGCCTTGCCGAGCTTCTCGATCTGGCCCCCGATGGCCTCGACGGACTGCTCGGAGGTGCCCTCCTCGAAGAGCTTCGGGTCGCCCGTCGTCACCCATGCCTGACCGTGGCGGGCGGCCAGCTTCAGTCCACGCGGGCCGGTCGCGGCGACCGCGAACGGCAGCCGGGGGCGCTGGACGCAGCCGGGGATGTTCCGGGCCTCTTGGGCGGAGTAGTGGGTGCCCTGCTGGGTGACCGCGTCCTCGGTGAGGAGGCGGTCGAGGAGGGGAAGGAACTCGCCGAACCGGTCCGCCCGCTCGCGCGGTGTCCATGCCTCCTGTCCGAGCACGGTGGCGTCGAAACCGTTGCCGCCGGCGCCGATGCCGAGGGTGAGGCGGCCGCCCGAGATGTCGTCGAGGGAGATGAGCTCCTTGGCGAGCGTGACGGGGTGGCGGAAGTTCGGGGACGTCACCAGGGTGCCCAGGCGCAGCCGCTCGGTGGCCGTCGCGGCGGCGGTGAGCGTGGGGATCGCACCGAACCACAGCCCGTCCCGGAACGACCGCCACGACAGGTGGTCATAGGTGTAAGCGGCGTGGAACCCGAGTTCTTCGGCCCGCCGCCAGATCTTCTGTCCTTCGCCCCATCGGTGGATGGGGAGGATCACCGTGCTCAGACGCATGCCCCAGACGATACGCGGGCTTCCCTCTGCCACGGATGTGCCGGCGCAGCAGGTTCAGGAAGTCAGGTCGGCGTCGCGATGGAGGCCGCTACCGTGGCCCCATGGGCACGCTGGGTAAGGCCGAACTCGAAGCCATGATCGACGAGGCGACTGTCGATGCCTACAACGAGGATGAGCAGCTGACCGGTCTGTTCACCATGCTTGAGGAGTACCTCGACCTACCCTTCACCACAGAGGTTCTCGGCGTCGAGGTAACTGTGCACGGCGTCGACCTCATGCCCGACGGAAGGATCGTCGCCTTGTGCTCTCGCGGCGGTATGCGGCAGTCGATCGGAATCCTGGAACTGCCGTTGCCCAGCCCGGCGCCTGAGGGCGCGGAGTGGATCGAGGCGTACCGTCACTGGGCCGGTTGAGGCCGGGCGCCTCACAGTTCACACGGAACCGGCTTGTATGGAGAGGCTGAACGTGACTGACGCCGAACAGGGCACGCATCAGGGCGCCGTAGGGCCCTCGCTGGCCGACCTCATCGAGCGCAGTGCCGAGTTGAAAGGGCAGCTGGTCGCCTTCGCGCAGAGCGCTCCCTTCGACCGGTGGTTGACGTCCCTCCTACTGGAGGCCGCAGGGCCTGAGCGGCAGTTGGACGAGGGCGAGGCGATCCGGATCACCGACCAATTCATCCTGCGGTACCGCCTGCCGGACGGTTCGACCGTGGTGGACAGGTTCGTCGCCGTGCGGAAGGACTTGACCGCGGCCGACCGGGAGATGCTGCTCGGCTGGCGTGACCCGGTCGAGGGCATCTTCGAGATCCAGCGCAAGGACGGGGATGCCGTCGTCCTGCTGAACCTTGTCGACGACCTGGAGTACCGCACGTACTCGAATGTCGGGCGGGCGGTATTCCGCGGAGTGTCCAAAGGGGGATTCCTTCACACCTGCCTGGTGCCCGTCCACTCGGCCGACGGGACGTGGCTGGTGTCCGGAGCGATGTCGAGCTACCCCAGGTCCAGCGCCACCGAGATCGCCCAGGCTGCGCTCGAACTGGCCACCACCCGGCCCGAGCTTGTCTTCCGCAACCCCGAGAAGATCGAGCAGGGATGGCAGCGGATGCGGGAGGACCGGGCCGCTTTCATGGTTCTGCGGCAGCGACGAACTGGTCCTTCCGCCTGCCGAAGCCGAGGACCTCCTCAACGCCTACTACCGCCACCGCCAGGAGGCCGCCGTCGCCGGACGGCCGGGCCGTGCCCGGGGCAGACGGCTTCCCGGCCTGGACCTGCCCTTCTTCGCACTGCCGCGAGAGCTCGCGTACTCGGACACCATTGGTGTCATCTACGACCAGGTCGACGGGCTCAACTTCTACGCGGACTACGGGATACTGCGGGACCTCTTCGCGGACCCCACCCTCGCGGGCCGCAGGCAGCACCAGGACCTGCTGCGCACGTACCTGCGCGAGGAGTCGATCGCGCCGCTACCGATCCACCGGCTGGCCACCGCCCACCCGGAGACCGCTGACGAGGTGTTCCGGAAGCTCCTGCGGAAACCCGGATTCACCTGGAGCGAGCACGGTGAGACGCTGCTGCGCCGACGGAAGCCCTGGTACTACGACAACGAGCTCCGTCCGGGCGTCTCCGTCATCGGCAACCGCCTCAGCAGGCTCGCCGCCGGCCGTCGGTAGTCGCCGCGGAGTGCCAGCGAGTTAATAGGCCATGTACTACACTTTCCCCATGGACACGCCCCGCCCAGGCAAGACCCGAGTCACCAGCGTCTCTCTGCGCGCCGAGACCCTGGAGGCGATCCGTGCACGCGCCGGCAAGCAAGGCGTCTCCTCTTATATCGAGGAGGCCGTACAGCGGCAGCTCCAGCGCGAGGCCATCGACGAGTACATCGCCGCCGCTGAAGCGGAGCACGGCCCTGTCGACCCTGCCGAGGTGTCGGACAAGGCCGAGCGCATCCGCGCCCACCACGCTGCCCATCGAGGCGACTCCGCTCCAGCGGACGCCGCATGAGCGGGACTCTCGTTCTCGACAGCGAGGCCCTCTCCAAGCTCTCCCGTCGGCACCGCTACATGACCGTATGGCTGGACGTCGCCCGCAGACTGGACCTGCTCGTCGTGACAAGCGCCGCCACGCTGGTGGAGGCGCACGACCCGAAGGTGCCGCAGGCGGCGTTCGACCATGCCGTTTCCCTGGCCAAGGTGCGCCCCGTCACGGAGGAGATCGCACGTGCGGCGAGCAGACTGCTCGCCGCCGAAAACCTGCACGGTCACAAGTACGCCATCGATGCGATGCTCGCGGCCACAGCTCACGTGGAGCACGGCGACGTCACTGTCATCACGAGCGACACGGATGACCTGCGCCGGCTGTGCCACCCTCGGATCGCCGTCGAGTCGATCTGAGCGCCCACCCCGCCCCTTCCTGCACCCTTGCCGCGTTTCCGCAGGTCAGCGCGTGATGGGCGAACGAGGCTTGACTGACGTCACCAGGGTGCCCAGGCGCAGCCGCTCAGTGGCCGTCGCGGCGGCGGTGAGCGTGGGGATCGCACCGAACCACAGCCCGTCCCGGAACGACCGCCACGACAGGTGGTCATAGGTGTACGCGGCGTGGAAGCCCAGCTCCTCGGCGCGCTGCCAGCGGTCGCGGCCGCCCTCGTGCCAGCGGTGGACGGGCAGGATCACGGTGCTCAGGCGGAGAGTCATGCCCACGAGCGTACGACCGTCGAGCCGATCCTCGTCCCGTACCGATCCTCCGGGCGCAATCGCTCCGTGCGTCGGGGAGCGGGGTTCAGCCGGGGAAGCGGAGGAACTCCGGAGGGACCGCGTCCGTCAGCCAGACACCGTTGGCGCTGACGTGGAAGAGATGGCCGGCGCGGTACATCGCGCCGGCGTCCACGCTGAGGACCACGGGACGTCCCCGCCGCGCTCCGACGCGGGTGGCGGTCTCCCGGTCGGGGGAGAGATGGACGTGGTGGCGGGCCATCGGTCGGAGGCCCTCGGCCCGGATCGCGTCCAGGCGGGCGGCGACCGTACCGTGGTAGAGGTACGCGGGCGGCTCGGCGGCCGGCAGGTCCAGGTCGACGTCGACGGTGTGGCCCTGGCTGGCGCGGATCCGCGTTCCCTCGATCGCGAAGCGCTTCTTGTCGTTGGTGGCGACGACATGGTCGAGCTCTTCGCGGGTGATCGGGAAGCCGTGCTCGGCCGTCGCACGCAGGAGCGTGTCGATCTCGGTCCAGCCGTTCGCGTCGAGGACGAGACCGATCCGCTCGGGCTGATGCCGCAGATGCTTCGAGAGGTACTTCGACACCTTCACGGTGCGTCTGTCGTCCATGGGTCGATTCATGGCGTCAGAATGCCGGAGCTCGGATCGACGGACCATTCAATTGAAGCGCACATGTTTGATCCACAGCCAAGTGGAGTTATCCACAAGGGAATTGAAGCATCTGTGGACAACGTCGGCCCAACATAAGGTCATTTGGCCAACCTAGCGGACTTCGTCCGCACTTGCCGTAAGAGCATCCAATGTTCGTGTCTGTACCTCGCGTTCGGCGGCCGCGGTGATGAACGCGGCCACGTTCTCCGCGCCAACGAGCTGCTGAACGGCCCGGATCGTCCCCGAGGGAAGGGTGACCGGTCGCGGCTCGTCGTCCCGGACGGGCACAGGATCGGCGGACAGGTGGTGCTGCAGATGGCGGGTGGCGAACAGCCGCATCGCCCTGGCCAGTTCCGCGTCCACGGTCTGCTGTGCCAGGGGTCTCAGTCTGCGCACCATCGTCGCCGCGGCGGCCGCGTCGGCGTCCGTCGGCGGGCGGTGCTCCAGATAGCGGGCGAAGACATGCTCGGTGGTGAACTCCAGGAAGCGGGAGGCGATGTGCTCGACCTGGCCCCGAAGCTCCCGAAGATGTCCGGAGATTGCGGAGAGCGGTACGCCGGCTGCGTACAACTCGGCTGCCACCGCAAGCTCTTGGGGGCTCGGTACGAGGAACTCGTCCTCCCGGTCCGCGATCGGTTCCAGCACACCCAGCTCGATCGCCTCGCGGATCGCCTCCTCGTCCGGCTTGCCGCCGAACGTGGCGTCCAGCTCTTCTCGCGAGATCCGGTCGGCCTCCTCGTCCGTCCATGGGCCGTCGACCTCGGCGACCAGACCCAGCACACCGCCGAGCCCGCGCCCCGCGTCCCAGGCCTCCAGCAGTTCCTTGATGGAGGCCAGGGTGTAGCCGCGGTCCAGCAGATCCGCGATCTGCCGCAGCCGCGCCAGATGCGTGTCTCCGTACACATTGGATCTGCCGCGGCGCTCCGGGCGCGGCAGCAGGCCGCGATCCTGGTAGGCGCGGATCGTCCGGACCGTGGCACCGCTGTGGTGGGCCAGATCCTCGATCCGGTACTCCGCCGGGGACGGCGGCTGTCCGCCCCCGGCCGACTGCGCTGACTGCTCCGACACAACCGCTCCCACCGCTTGCTCCGCCTGCCTCAACCTCCGATAGTGCCGGATCGGATACGAGACGCCTCATGCCCGCCCTCGATCGGACGGTTCTTCTACGTCGGCGGCTCCCACCGGGCCAGGACGCGCAGCGCCCTGGGGGCGAAACGGGACATGAAGTGGGCTCCACGCGCCTCGGGGGTAACCGGGACGACGGCCTGGTTGCGCACCACCGCGCGCAGGATCGCGTCCGCGACCTTCTCCGGCGGGTAGTTTCGCAGTCCGTAGAGGCGAGAGGCCTCCTTCTGCCGTCGCTTCTCTTCCTCCTCGCCGGCGCCGGCGAACCGAGCCGTCGCGGTGATGTTGGTGTTCACGATGCCGGGGCAGATCGCCGAGACACCGATGCCCTGACCGGCCAGTTCGGCGCGCAGGCACTCGCTCAGCATCAGCACGGCCGCCTTGGACGTGCTGTACGCCGGCAGAGCGCGGGAGGGCTGAAAGGCGGCCGCCGAGGCGGTGTTGACGATGTGGCCGCCCTGACCGCGCTCGGCCATCTGACCGCCGAAGATCCGGCAGCCGTGGATGACACCCCACAGATTGACGTCGAGGACCTTCTTCCACTCCTCGGCGGTCGTCTCGAAGAACGAGCCCGTCAGGCCGATGCCCGCGTTGTTGACCAGGACGTCGACGATTCCGTAGTCGCTCGCCACCTTCGCCGCGAGCTTCTCCATGGCCTGCTCGTCGCTGACGTCGACGGTCTCCCCCCAGGCCTCGGGGGCGCCGATGAGCCGGGACATCTCCGCCGTCCGAGCCGCGCCCTCGCCGTCCCGGTCGACCGCGACGATCCGCGCGCCCGCCTCGGCGAACGCGAAGGCGGTGGCCCGGCCTATGCCGCTGGCCGCGCCGGTCACCAGAACCAGCTGGCCGCCGAACCGCTCCGCGTACTCCGGCCTGACCCCGCTCCGGGCCGCCGCCCTCGGCGCCTTCGTGGACGGCTCCTCGTTCGCCTCCACGAACGTGCCGATCCAGGCGGCCAGTTGCTCGGGCCGGGTGCGCGGCACCCAGTGCTTGGCCGGCAGGGAGCGGCGGGTGAGATCGCGTACCCAGGTGGCGAGGTCGTCGTAGAGCCGCTCGGAGAGGAAGATGTCGCCGGTCGGTGTGATCAGCTGCACCGGTGCGTGCGCGTACGCGTCGGCGCGGGGGCGGGTGAGCCGGGCGCGGACGTTGTCCCGGTAGAGCCAGGCGCCGTGCGCCGCGTCGCTGGGCAGGGAGGGTGTCGGATAGTCGCCCGCCGGGACCTTCTCGACCCGCTGGAGGATCTTCGGCCACCGCTTGCCGAGGGGGCCGCGCCAGGCGAGCTCGGGCAGCACGGGCGTGTGCAGCATGTACACGTACCAGGACTTGGCGCCCTGGCCGAGGAGCTGGCCGACCCGGCGCGGGGTCGGGCGGGCCATGCGCTGCTTGATCCAGTGCCCGAAGTGGTCGAGGGACGGGCCGGACATCGAGGTGAAGGAGGCGATCCGGCCCTCCGTGCGCGGGACGGTCACGAACTCCCACGACTGCACCGAACCCCAGTCGTGCCCGACCAGGTGGACGGGCCGGTCGGGAGAGACCGCGTCGGCCACCGCCAGGAAGTCGTCCGTCAGCTTCTCCAGGGTGAACCCGCCGCGCAGCGGCGTCGGTGCCGTGGAGCGGCCGTGGCCCCGGACGTCGTACAGCACCACGTGGAACCGCTCGGCGAGCCGGTGCGCGACCTCCGACCAGACCTCCTTGGAGTCGGGGTAGCCGTGCACGAGCAGGACGGTCGGCCGGCTCTCGTCACCCAGCTCGGCGACGCACAGCTCGATTCCCCCCGTACGGACCCAGCGCTCCCGCGCCCCCTCGAGACTCACGTTCACGCCGCCCCTTCCTCAGCCCAGCGCCGCACGTGCGGCAGATCGTCGTCCAGCCAGAACGCGCTCTGTTCGGGATCCGTCGAGTCGGTGACGACCAGGATCTCCTCGAACTTCGCGCCCGTACCCCGGAACCCGAGATGCGGCTCGACCGCCCACAGCCCCGGACGCGGCGGATGGTCGGAGAATGTGTACGGCGACCAGAGCGGCGACCAGCCTTCGCGGTGACCGTGCACGGCGTCGCTCGCCAGCCCCTTCAGCGACTGGGTGCCGAAGCCGAAGAGCGTGGGCGACCAGCGCCGCTCCTTCACCCGGTCGATCTTGTGGGCGATCACGCCGAAGGGGTAGGCGCGGTGCCGGTTGGCGTACCCCTGGCGGACCATGAGCCGGTCCACGTTCTCGTAGATCTCCCGCAGCGAACGGCGTTCGCGCACCTGGTCCAGGATCAGCTCGCGGTGCGCCTTCAGATCGGCGAGCAGCTTGTCGTGCAGGGGGTTGAGGCCCAGACAGCCGGAGTAGCCGATGTCCGAGGTGTAGCCCTTGTACACCGGGGCCATGTCGAGGATGAACGGCATCCCCGCCTCCAGCCGCCGGTTCGTGGGGAAGAACTGCAGCGGGATCTTGAAGTCCACGAACGCCGTGCGGTCGCCGAACCAGGCGAAGGGCCGGTGGAACCAGTCCCGCACCCCCCGCTCGTACAGCCAGTCCCGCTGCATCTTCGCGGCCTCGCGCTCGGTCACGCCCGGCTTGAGCTGCGCCGCGACCGCCTCCGCGCACTCGTAGGCGAGGCGCTGCACTTCCCTGAACCCCCGCAGCTCCGCGGCCGGTTCGCTTCTCACTGCTGAGGCCATGCCACCCCGCCCGTCCGATGTGAGCGTCTGCGTGCGCTACGTGTCCGTAACTTGACACTGATGAATGTGACAATGCTCGGCGGCTACGTCAAGGGGCGTGCGTGAGCCTGTGGAAAACGACTTTGGTCTCGACTCCCCTACGGGTTCGTACGCCTGGAGTCGGATACGGATCGAGCCGTTGGGCTGACGACTGCTGTGGTCTGCGCCACTACGGTCGAACCGTGACTGTGATCGCCACCGAAAGCCTCAGCAAGCGGTTCCCCCGGGTGACCGCTCTCGACCGGCTCTCCCTGGACATCGGGCCCGGTGTGACCGGACTGGTGGGTGCCAACGGAGCCGGTAAGTCCACGATGATCAAAATATTGCTCGGTCTGTCCCCCGCCACGGAGGGCCGCGCCGAAGTGCTCGGCCTGGACGTCGCCACGTCCGGCGCCCAGATCCGTGAGCGGGTCGGATACATGCCCGAGCACGACTGCCTCCCGCCGGACGTGTCGGCGACCGAGTTCGTCGTCCACATGGCACGGATGTCGGGCCTGCCCGCCACCGCCGCCCGCGAGCGGACGGCCGACACCCTGCGCCACGTCGGTCTGTACGAGGAGCGGTACCGCCCCATCGGCGGCTACTCCACCGGCATGAAGCAGCGGGTGAAGCTGGCCCAGGCGCTGGTCCACGACCCGCAGCTGGTCCTTCTCGACGAGCCGACGAACGGCCTCGACCCGGTCGGCCGTGACGAGATGCTCGGCCTGATCCGCCGGGTCTGGACCGAGTTCGGCATCTCGGTCCTGGTGACCTCCCACCTCCTCGGCGAGCTGGAGCGCACCTGCGACCACGTCGTCGTCATCGACGGCGGGCGGCTGCTGCGCTCCAGCTCCACCAGCGACTTCACCCAGACCACCACGACCCTCGCGGTCGAGGTCACCGACTCCGACACCCACCCCGACGGCACGGCGGCGCTGCGCGCGTCGCTCGCCGCGGCGGGAGTCACCCTGCACGAGGGCGTCGAGGACGGGCTCCCCGGCGCGGGCCACATCCTGCTGGTGGAGGCCGCCGGCGAGGAGACATACGACCTGGTCCGCGACACCGTCGCCGACCTCGGCCTCGGTCTCGTCCGCATGGAGCAGCGCAGGCACCACATCGCCGAGGTCTTCCGCACCGAGGGCTCTCAGGAACAGCAGCAGGAGGTGCCGGCGCGATGAGCTTCCAGGCCCATACCCCCGAGGCGCAGACGCCCGAGACGACCCGGATCCACAACATCGGGTACCGCAACTACGACGGGCCGCGCCTCGGCCGTTCGTACGCGCGCCGGGCGCTGTTCTCGCAGTCGCTCCGCGGCGCGTACGGACTCGGCCGCAGCGCCAAGTCCAAGGTGCTGCCGATGATCCTCTTCGCGGTGATGTGCGTTCCCGCGCTGATCATCGTCGCGGTCGCGGTCGTCACCAAGGCGCCCAAGCTCGCGATCGAGTACACGCAGTACGCGATCTACCTCCAGCTCGTCATCGCCATCTATCTGGCCGCCCAGGCACCCCAGTCCGTCTCCCGCGACCTCCGGTTCAGGACCGTCCCGCTGTACTTCTCGCGTCCGATCGAGCGCGTGGACTACGTCCTCGCCAAGTACGGCGCGATGGCCTCGGCGCTCTTCATCCTCACCGCCGCCCCGCTGCTGATCCTCTGGATCGGTTCGCTCCTCGCCAAGCTGGACTTCGCCGACCAGACCAAGCTCTTCGGGCAGGGACTCGTCTCCGTGGCGCTGCTGTCGCTGCTCTTCGGCGGCATCGGCCTGGTCATGGCCGCGCTCACCCCCCGGCGCGGCTTCGGCGTCGCCGCCGTGATCGCCGTGCTGGTGATCTCGTACGGTGCGGTCTCCACCCTGCAGGGCATCGCGTTCGGCACGGACAATCTCGACGCCATCCCGTGGATGGGCCTGTTCTCGCCGATCACCCTCATCGACGGCGTCCAGACCGCCTTCCTCGGGGCGCCGTCCGCCTTCCCCGGCGGGGCGGCCGCCGCTCCGGGCGCCGGAGCCGGCGCGGTCTACGTGCTGGTCGTCCTCGCGCTCATCGCCGGCTCCTACGGTGTCCTGATGCGCCGCTACCGAAAGGTCGGGCTGTGACCGCCCACCCGTCGCCCACCACCACCCTTCCAAAGAATGGGCTGCGCCCATGAGCATTGTTTCCATCGACCACACCTCGCGGTGGTTCGGCAACGTCGTGGCCGTCAACGACGTCACCATGACGATCGGCCCCGGTGTCACCGGCCTCCTCGGCCCCAACGGCGCCGGGAAGTCCACCCTCATCAACATGATGGGCGGGTTCCTCGCCCCCTCCACCGGCACGGTCACTCTCGACGGGCAGCCGATCTGGCGCAACGAGTCCGTCTACCGGCAGATCGGCGTCGTGCCCGAGCGGGAGGCGATGTACGACTTCCTCACCGGCCGTGAATTCGTCCTGGCCAACGCCGAGCTGCACGGGCTCGGCGCCAAGGAGGCCCAGCACGCGCTCGCCACGGTCGAGATGGAGTACGCCCAGGACCGCAAGATCGCCACGTACAGCAAGGGCATGCGGCAACGCGTGAAGATGGCCTCGGCCCTCGTCCACGACCCGTCCGTGCTCCTGCTCGACGAGCCGTTCAACGGCATGGACCCGCGCCAGCGCATGCAGTTGATGGACCTGCTGCGCCGGATGGGATCGGCGGGCCGCACGGTGCTGTTCTCCTCGCACATCCTGGAGGAGGTCGAGCAGCTCGCCTCGCACATCGAGGTGATCGTGGCCGGACGGCACGCCGCCTCCGGCGACTTCCGCAAGATCCGTCGGCTGATGACGGACCGGCCGCACCGCTATCTCGTACGGTCCAGCGACGACCGGGCCCTGGCCGCCGCGCTCATCGCCGACCCGTCCACGGCCGGCATCGAGGTCGACCTGGCGGAGGGCGCACTGCGCATCCAGGCGGTCGACTTCGGGCGTTTCACGGAGCTGCTGCCCCAGGTCGCCCGGTCGCAGGGCATCCGCCTGATGACGGTCTCGCCCTCGGACGAGTCCCTCGAATCGGTCTTCTCGTACCTCGTAGCGGCCTGAAAGGAGCCTGACCGATGTACAACCCCACAGTCGCCCGGCTCACCTACCGGGCCCTGCTCGGCCGCCGGCGGGCGCTGATCCTCTTCGCACTCCCCGCTCTCCTGCTGCTGATCGCCGCCGCGGTACGGGCCTTCAACGGTGCGGACGACCAGGTCGCGGCCGATGTCCTCGGCGGGTTCGCGCTCGCCACGATGGTGCCGCTGATCGGTGTCATCGCCGGAACGGGCGCGATCGGCCCGGAGATCGACGACGGTTCGATCGTCTATCTGCTGTCCAAGCCGGTGAAGCGGCCGACGATCATCTTCACCAAGCTGATCGTGGCGATCGCCGTGACGATGGTCTTCTCGGCCGTCCCCACGTTCGTCGCGGGCATGATCCTCAACGGCAACGGCCAGCAGGTGGCGGTGGCGTACACCGTCGCGGCGCTGGTCGCCTCCATCGCCTACAGCGCGCTGTTCCTGCTGCTCGGCACGGTCAGCCGCCATGCGGTGGTCATCGGGCTGGTCTACGCCCTGGTGTGGGAGGCCCTGTTCGGCTCCCTGATCTCGGGGGCGAAGACGCTCAGCGTGCAGCAGTGGGCGCTGGCGGTCGCCCAGAAGGTCAGCGGCGAGGGCCTGGTCACCTCGGACGTCGGTCTTCCGGCGGCGGTGGCGCTGCTGGTCGGCGTGACGGTGCTCGCGACCTGGTACGCGGGCCAGAAGCTGCGGACGCTGAAGCTGGCGGGCGAGGAGTAGGACCCGCGGCGGCGGGGGGCCTGCCGGTCCGGGCCGGGGTCACCCCCGCCCGGGCCCGAATCCCGCCGCGGGCCCGGGCCGGCCCGGGGGTCTCAGACCTCCCGGTCCGGGGGTCTCACGCCTCCCGGGCCGCGGGGCCATCAGACCTTGCGGGCCGGCCGGCCATCAGACCTTGCGGTCCCTCGCCGCGAGCAGCCCGATCCCCAGGGCAGCCGCGCAGACACCCAGCACCAGCACGATCGGTACCGTCCAGGAGCCGGTCGCCTGGTGAACCGCGCCGGCGGCCAGCGGCCCGGCCGCGGCGAGCAGATAGCCGACGGTCTGGGCCATCCCGGACAGCCGGGCGGCGGTGACCGCGTCACCGCTGCGCAGCACGATCAGGGTCAGGGCGAGACCCACCGCACCGCCCTGGCCGACGCCGAGGACGGCGGACCACAGCCACGCCCCCTGCACGGGCGCGATCATCAGCCCCGCGTAGCCGATGGCCACCATCGTCGTGACCAGCACGACCAGCGGGCGCTGGCTCCGCATCCGGCCCGCGAGGAGCGGTACGGCGAACGCGCCGGCCACCTGGATCAGGTTGTTGAAGGCGAAGATCACGCCCGCCGTCGAGCGGCTCATCCCGTGATCCGTGAAGATCGTCGGCATCCAGGCGATCAGGACGTACGACCAGAGCGACTGCAGGCCCATGAAGAGGGTCACCTGCCAGGCCAGCGCCGAGCGCCACACGTTCCGCGTGCCGGGAGCAGGAGCGGCGGTGCGTACCTCATGGCCCGTGCGGCCCCGCGCGATCACCACCTGCGGCAGCCACGCCAGCGCCGCGAGCGCCGCCAGCAGTGACCAGAAGCCCAGGGACGCCTCCCAGCTCCCGCCGAAGGCCTGCTCCAGCGGCACGGACGCCGCCGCGACCACCGTCGCACCCGCGATCATCGCCCCGGTGTAGACCGAGGTCATGGACGCCGCCCGGTCCGGGAAGTCCCGCTTGATCAGCCCCGGCATGAGGACGTTGAGCAGGGCGATCGCCGTGCCGACCAGGATCCCGCCGCCGTACAGCGCGTACACCGACGGCAGGACCCGTACGAGGATGCCGGCCCCGAGCAGCACCAGCGCCGCGCACAGCACCGGTTCGGCACCGAAGCGCCGCCCCAGCCAGGGCGCCACCAGCGCGCCGAGCCCGAGGAAGAGCACCGGTACGGACGTCACCAGCGATGTCGCCGTCGAGGAGAGGCCGAAGGCCGCCGCGATCTCACCCACCAGCGGGGACACGCTCGCGAGCGCCGCCCGCATGTTGAGCGAGGCCAGCACGATCCCGGCCATCAGCAGCGCCGGGTGGGCGAGCAGGGCCCGCCGCCCGGCGGCTCCTCGGGCGGAGGGACGGACGCCGGCCTCGGCATCGACGAGCGTGGCGGTGTCCGTCGCTCTGTGCTGTGTTGCTTCCGGGCGGGACAAGACGAAGGGCCTCTCTCTTCTGTACGTACGGTGGTTCAACGGGCTCTGCCCGTACGGGGGCTCAGCGGGCGGTCAGTGCCGCGACCGTCTCCATCGGTAGGCGCAGCAGCTCCCGCGCCCCCGCCTCCGCGCCCGCCGGATCCCCCGACTCGATCGCCGCGACCAGCGCTTCGTGGGCGTCGATGTCGACCGGCGGCATCTCCCCGTCCCCGAGCGCCCGCACCAGCACCTCGTGCACCTGGGTGGAGAAGAAGCGGTACACCTCCGCGAAGGCGGCGTTGTGCGTGGCCTCGACGACCGCGAGGTGGAAGGCCATGTCCGCGTCCGCGTCGCGGTCGCCCTCCTCCCGGAGGGTCGCCAGGGCCGCCCGCAGCCGCAGCAGGTCGTGGGTGTCCCTGCGTACCGCCGCGAGGCGCGCCGCCTCCGCCTCCAGTGCCACCCGCAGTTCGAGGACGTCCATGGCACCCGCATGGCGCATTCCCCGCAGCACGGCGGCCGGGTCGGCGGTCGACCTGACAAACGTGCCGTTGCCCTGGCGGGACTCAAGGAGCCCGGCGTGGACCAGCACCCGTACCGCCTCGCGGACCGTGTTGCGGCCTACGCCCAGCTGCTCGGCGAGCTCGTGCTCGGTCGGAATGCGGTCGCCGACCGCCCATTCCCCCTCCGTGAGCTGGCCGCGCACCTGCTCGACCACGGAGTCCACCAGCGAGGTCCGCCCCGCCGCCTTCAGTGCCATCACCCCTCCATTCGCCCGGTTGCCCAGTCATCCTACAACTGACGGGGCGGGGGTCCCGGACTACTGTGGGCCCGTACGCGGACACGAACACCCTCACCACCTTCGGGAGTCAGTCATGTCAGACCGCTTCGACGTCGTCGTACTCGGAGCAGGCCCCGGCGGCTACGTCGCCGCCATCCGCGCCGCCCAGCTGGGCAAGCGGGTCGCGGTCGTCGAAGAGAAGTACTGGGGCGGTGTCTGCCTGAACGTCGGCTGCATCCCCACCAAGGCGCTGCTGCGCAACGCCGAGCTCGCCCACATCTTCAACCACGAGGCCAAGACGTTCGGCATCAAGGTCGACGGCACGGTCTCCTTCGACTACGGCGAGGCGTTCCGCCGCAGCCGCACGGTCGCGGACGGCCGGGTCAAGGGCGTCCACTTCCTGATGAAGAAGAACGGGATCACCGAGTTCGACGGCCGCGGCACCTTCGTGGACGCGAACACCCTCCAGGTGGCCAAGGCCGACGGCACCTCTCAGACGATCACCTTCGACAACTGCATCATCGCCACCGGCGCCACCCCGAGGCTGCTGCCCGGCACGGCCCGCAGCGAGCGCGTGGTGACGTTCGAGGAGCAGATCGTCGCCGAGGACGTGCCGCAGTCGATCATCATCGCCGGCGCCGGCGCGATCGGCATCGAGTTCGCGTACGTCCTGCACAACTACGGCGTGAAGGTCACCATCGTCGAGTTCCTGGACCGGATCGCGCCGCTGGAGGACGTGGACGTCTCCAAGGAGCTGGCCAAGCAGTACCGCAAGCTCGGCATCGACGTCCTGACCTCCACCCGGGTCGAGACGATCGACGAGTCCGGTCCGCAGGTCCGTGTCACCGTCACCGGCAAGGACGGTGCGCAGAAGGTCCTGGAGGCCGACAAGGTCCTGCAGGCCATCGGCTTCGCGCCGAACGTCGCCGGCTACGGCCTGGAGAACACCGGCGTGGCCGTGACCGAGCGCGGAGCGATCGACGTCGACGGCCGGTGCCGCACCAATGTGCCGCACATCTACGCCATCGGTGACGTCACCGCGAAGCTGATGCTCGCGCACACCGCCGAGTCGATGGGTGTCGTCGCCTCCGAGACCATCGCGGGCGCCGAGACCATGGAGCTCGACTACCCGATGATCCCGCGCGCCACCTACTGCCAGCCGCAGATCGCCAGCTTCGGCTGGACCGAGGCGCAGGCGCGGGAGAAGGGCTTCGACGTCAAGGTCGCGAAGTTCCCCTTCACCGCGAACGGCAAGGCGCACGGCCTCGGCGACTCGACGGGCTTCGTGAAGATCATCAGCGATGCGAAGTACGGCGAGATCATCGGCGCGCACCTGATCGGCCCGGACGTCACCGAGCTGCTGCCCGAGCTGACGCTGGCCCAGCAGTGGGACCTGACGGTCCACGAGGTGGCGCGGAACGTCCACGCGCACCCGACGCTGGGCGAGGCCGTGAAGGAAGCGATCCACGGTCTTGCCGGACACATGATCAATTTCTAGGGATTTCTCAGGTGTCTCCCACCTCGGGGTGGTAGGCACTGAGAGGTGCCGATCCGGGAACCTCACCCGCCGGGTGGCGAACCGTCCCGACCGATCAGGTCGTGGGTGCGTTCGTCACCCGGTACGCATGTCTGGCTGCTCGTCATCGCGCTCACCAGCGTGGTCATCGCGCTGGCCTCGGACGGCCTCCAGCACTACCTGCTGCACCGCAACAGCAGCAATCTGCACCAGCTCTCCCACCATCCGTTGCGGGCGCTGCTCGGCAGCGCGTTCTGGATCGAGAACCCGTCGAGCCTGGTGCTGTACGCGCTGCTCTTCGAGGTCTTCCACGCCCCGGTGGAACGGTGGATCGGGACGCAGCGGTGGCTCTTCACCGTGGCCACGGCACACATCGCGGCAACGCTCATCAGCCAGAACGTGGTCCTGGAGGCGATCCAGGACCATGACGTGCCGCGGAGCATGGCGCATGTGGTGGACATCGGGGTGAGCTACGGGCTCGCGGCGTCGGCCGGGATCCTGACGTACCGGCTGCCGCGGCCGTGGCGGTGGTTCTACGTGGCGGGGGCGGTCGCCTTCTTCGCCGTACCGCTGTGCACCAGCCATTCGTATACGGATCTGGGGCACGCGATCTCGCTGGCGATCGGGCTCGCCTGCCGACCGTTGACGCGGCATAAACCGGTGGCTGCCGAACCCCCGTTCGTCGCACACTAGTTGTGCGGGAACGACCCGCGGGAGTCACGAGACCGGGCAGTCCGGAGGCCGGGCAGTCACGAGACCGGGGAGGAGCGCGACGTTGACCGACACCAGTTCGAGCCGGAGTTCGAGTCCGTCGAGCTCCCTGCAGGGCGGCGCTCAGTGAGCACCGCCGGGGCGGCCGCTTCGAGCGCGCGGATCGCACACCGCGCGGGCCGCCCACCCGGAGGATTGGCCGAGTGGTAAGGCAGCGGCTTGCTAAGCCGTCGTCGGGGTCAACCCCCGCGCGCGTTCGATCCGCGCATCCTCCGCACTCCGCGGCCCTGGAACGATTGCTCCGGATCTCTACTTCTGCAGCAGGCGCTCCAGGACGACCGCGATGCCGTCGTCCTCGTTGGAGGTCGTCACCTCGTCCGCGATCGCCTTCAGATCCTCATGGGCGTTCGCCATCGCCACGCCCCGCGCCGCCCAGCCGAACATCGGAATGTCGTTCGGCATGTCACCGAAGGCGATCGTCTCCGCCGCCTTCACGCCCAGCCGGCGCGCCGCCAGCGACAGACCTGTCGCCTTGCTCAGGCCGAGCGGCAGGATCTCCACGATCCCCTGGCCCGCCATGACCACGTCCACCAGGTTGCCGACCGTCTCGCGCACGACCCGGGTCAGCTCGTCGTCCGTCAGCGTCGGGTGCTGGAGGTAGACCTTGGTCAGCGGGGCGGCCCACAGCTCCGCCGGGTCCTCGTACGGGACGTACGGCAGCGGGCCCTCGTGGGCCCGGTAGCCGGGGCCCATCAGAACCTCGCCGTCGAGGCCGTCGCGGCTGGCGGCCAGCGCCAGCGGGCCTACCTCCGCCTCGACCTTCGACAGCGCGAGACCGGCCAGCTGCCGGTCCAGCGTCACCGAGGTGAGGAGGCGGTGCTCGCCCGCGTGGTAGACCTGCGCGCCCTGACCGCACACCGCGAGCCCCTCGTACCCGAGGTCGTCGAGGATGTGCCGCGTCCAGGGCACGGCCCGGCCGGTGACGACGATGTGCGCGGCCCCCGCCGCCACCACGGCGGCGAGAGCGTCACGCGTCCGGTCCGAGATCGACTCGTCGGAGCGCAGCAGCGTCCCGTCGAGATCGGTCGCGACGAGCCGGTAGGGGAAGGGGCTCACTTGGAGATCGGCTCCAGCACCTCACGGCCGCCGAGGTAGGGGCGCAGCACCTCGGGCACCCGCACCGAGCCGTCAGCCAGCTGGTGGTTCTCCAGGATCGCCACGATCGTGCGCGGGACGGCGCACAGCGTGCCGTTCAGCGTCGCCAGCGGCTGGACGACCTTCTTGCCGTCGCGGTCGTCGCGCATCCGGACCGACAGCCGCCGCGCCTGGAAGCCGTCGCAGTTCGACGCCGAGGTCAGCTCGCGGTACTTGCCCTGCGTCGGGATCCACGCTTCGCAGTCGAACTTCCGCGAGGCCGATGCGCCCAGGTCGCCGGTGGCCACGTCGATGACCTGGAAGGGCAGCTCAAGGCTGGTCAGCCACTGCTTCTCCCACTCCAGGAGGCGCTTGTGCTCGTTCTCGGCGTCCTCCGGAGCGACGTACGAGAACATCTCGACCTTGTCGAACTGGTGGACCCGGAAGATGCCCCGGGTGTCCTTGCCGTAGGTGCCCGCCTCGCGGCGGAAGCACGGCGAGAAGCCGGCGTAGCGCAGCGGCAGCTTGTCCGCGTCGATGATCTCGTCCATGTGGTACGCGGCGAGGGGCACCTCGGACGTGCCGACGAGGTAGTAGTCGTCCTTCTCCAGGTGGTACACGTTCTCCGCGGCCTGGCCGAGGAAGCCGGTGCCCTCCATGGCGCGCGGGCGGACCAGCGCCGGCGTCAGCATCGGGATGAACCCGGCCTCCGTCGCCTGGGCGATGGCCGCGTTGACGAGAGCGAGCTCCAGCAGAGCGCCGACGCCCGTCAGGTAGTAGAAGCGCGAACCGGAGACCTTGGCGCCGCGCTCGACGTCGATGGCGCCCAGCGCCTCGCCCAGCTCCAGGTGGTCCTTCGGCTCGAAGCCCTCGGCCGCGAAGTCGCGGACGGTGCCGTGCGTCTCCAGGACGACGAAGTCCTCCTCGCCGCCGACCGGGACGTCGGTGTGGACGATGTTCCCGAGCTGGAGCAGGAGCGCCCGCGCGGTCTCGTCGGCCTCGTTCTGCTCGGCCTCGGCGGCCTTGACGTCGGCCTTGAGCTGCTCGGCCTTCTGCAGGAGCTCGGCGCGCTCCTCGGGGGTGGCCTTGGGGATCAGCTTGCCGAGCGCCTTCTGCTCGGATCGGAGCTCGTCGAAGCGGACGCCGGACGACCTGCGCCGCTCATCGGCGGAGAGCAGGGCGTCGACGAGCGCGACGTCCTCTCCACGGGCGCGCTGGGAGGCGCGAACACGGTCGGGGTCCTCACGGAGCAGGCGAAGGTCAATCACCCCACCAGGCTACCGGTGTGGGCTCGGGCCCCCCTACCCGATATCGCCTTGCGTGTCACTTTGCCCGAATTGGCATAGTTGGGACAGGATTGAAGGCCGAGTGGGGGCGGGCGGTAGGTGGGCGGGGAGCGAGCGGGAGGCAAGTGGGAAGCGAGTGGGAAGCAGGCGGGGGCGAGTGGGGCGACGCGGTAAACGGACGCCCTATTCGTCAATAAGCAGTGCATCAGCCCCCGAAAAGGGCGGATCGGCGTGCGCGGCTTGACCGAACCGGCTGATGGATCAAGGGACTTCTCCACAGGGGTGAGCCGGTCGACTTAGTTATCCACAGGCTGTGTGGAAGATCTGTGGATTCCGGAGGAGATCGTTCCGAATGGGGCGCGTGGGGTCGGGAATTCCCCGAGCAAGCCTCCCTCAGGCGCTCATTCGGGTGGGAATTCCTCGCCCTAAAGAGTTGATCAAGGGAATTGGGGTGACACGCACCGCCGTGACGCCATGTGGACGGATGCGGAGTGGCTAGGGCGATTTGTCGACCGTGTCTGCATGTGGTGTCGACTTGTCCCCAGGTCGAGAAGCGCACCTGTGGATAACTTCTGTGGGTAACCGAAAAGTATGCAGGTAGGACTAGTGGTTCACACCTGTGGACGACCGGCCCCGCCCCGAGCGCCGGGGCGGCACCATCGGGTCAGGCCCGACCGTCCTGGGCCCTCGCCAGCCAATCGGAGGCCGCCATGAACTCAGCGTCCGACGTCCCACGCCGCAGCGCCCGCACGTCCTTCACCGCGACACCCGCCCGCGGATACGAACCGAGGAACCGCACCTTCGGGCAGATCCGCTTCAGACCCATCAACGCCTCGCCCACGCGCCGGTCGGAGATATGACCCTCCGCGTCCACGGCGAAGCAGTAGTTGCCGATGCCCGCCCCGGTCGGACGGGACTGGATCAGCATCAGGTTGACCCCGCGCACCGCGAACTCCTGGAGCAGCTCGAGGAGGGCACCCGGATGGTCTTCGCCCAGCCACAGCACCACCGAGGTCTTGTCCGCCCCCGTCGGCGCCGCCGGCCGCGCCGGCCGGCCCACCAGTACGAAGCGGGTCTCGGCGTTCTCCGCGTCGTGGATCTCGGTGACCAGGGCCTCCAGGCCGTAGGTCGCCGCCGCGAACTCACCCGCGAAGGCCGCGTCGAAGCGACCCTCCTGCACCAGCCGCGCCCCGTCCGCGTTCGACGCGGCCGACTCCCACAGGGCGTCGGGGAGGTGGGCCCCGAGCCAGTTCCGCACCTGCGGCTGGGCGACCGGGTGCCCGGTGACCGTCTTGATCTCGGACAGCTTCGTCCCGGGCCGCACGAGCAGCGCGAAGGCGATGGGGAGGACGACCTCGCGGTAGATCATCAGCGGCTCGCCGGAGGCCAGCTCGTCCAGGGTGGCGGTGACCCCGCCCTCCACCGAGTTCTCGATCGGTACGAGAGCGGCCGCGGCCTGCCCGTTGCGTACGGCGTCCAGGGCGGCCGGGACCGAGACCATCGGCACGAGTTCGCGCGTCGCGGCCTCAGGCAGCGTACGCAGCGCGGCCTCCGTGAATGTTCCTTCAGGACCGAGATACGTATACCGGGTGGCTGACATACGGTCACCCTAATAGGCGCGCGAGCCGTCGGCCCCCCGCCCGAACGGGGTCTGGGGCGGGCTACGCCTCCAGGAGCCGCTGGCCCACGTACTCGCCCTCGGCCGCCCCGCCGGGGACGGCGAACAGGCCGCTCGCCTCGTGCCGTACGAAGGCCGACAGCGCGTCGCCCCGGTCGAGCTTGCGCTGCACCGGCACGAAGCCCCGCAGCGGATCGGCCTGCCAGCAGATGAAGAGCAGCCCGGAGTCCGGTGTCCCGTCCCGGGCGATCCCGTCGTGGAAGGAGAACGGCCGGCGCAGCATCGCCGCTCCGCCGTTCTGTTCGGGGGCGGAGATACGGGCATGGGCGTTGTCCGGGATGACGAGCTTGCCGTCCGGCCCGAACTTGTTCAGGTCGAGCTCGCTCGTCTCGGTGCCGCCGGTCAGCGGCGCCCCGTCCGACTTCCGGCGGCCGATGACCTTCTCCTGCCTGTCCAGAGGCAGCTTCTCCCAGTCGTCGAGCAGCATGCGGATCCGGCGCACGACGGCGTAGGAGCCCCCGGCCATCCACTCCTGATGGCCGGACGCGCCGGACGCTCCCGCCGCGCCGGATGCCGAGTCGGGGACGAAGATCCGCCGGTCGAAGTCGGGGTCGCTGGGCTTCGGGTTCCCGGTCCCGTCCACCTGGCCCATGAGGTTCCGGGCCGTCATGGGCCGCGCGGTCGCGCCCGCCGACCGGTTGAAGCCGTTCATCTGCCAGCGCACCTTCGCCGCCGAGCCGGCGTCCTTCTGCAGCGCCCGCAGTGCGTGGAAGGCGACCAGCGCGTCGTCCGCGCCGATCTGCACCCACAGGTCACCCTCGGAGCGCTTCGGGTCCAGAGCGTCGGCGGAGAAGGCCGGCAGCGGGTCGAGCTGCGTCGGGCGGCGCGCGGTGAGCCCCGTACGTCCGAAGAAGGAGTGGCCGAAGCCGAAGGTGATCGTCAGCGAGGAGGGGCCGGCGTCCAGAGCGATCCCGGTGTCGTCGGTGGACGGCTCACCCGCCATCAGCGCCTTCGCCGTGGCCGACCATCGGCGCAGCAGCGCGGCGGCCTCCTTGCGGCCGGCGCCGGGCGCGAGGTCGAAGGCGATCAGATGGCCCCGGGACTGAAGCGGAGTGGTGATCCCCGCTTGATGTTTCCCGTGAAACATCGCCTCCGTCGCGCCGACGGTCGTCAGCGCCGTCGTGTCGGATGCCTCCGCGTCGGGGCCGGCCGCCGCCGCGTACACGCCGGCTCCGCCGGCCGCGCCGAGTGCGAGTCCGGCGGCGCCCGCCGCGCCGACGGTGCCGAGCAGGCGTCGCCGGGAGAGCTCAAGGTTGTCGTCGTCGCGCACGAGGTCAGCCGATCTTCACGTTCTTGTCGATGGTGGTCTGGTCGATGTCGGAGGTACGGACCGTCACCTGGATCTGCCATTCGCCGGGCATCGGGATCTGGACGCCGCTCGCGCTCCAGTGTCCGGCCTGGATGCGGTCGGGGACGACCGGCAGTGGGCCGACGTCCTTCTCCTTCAGGGTGAAGGCGACCTTGATCTCGGGGATGTCCAACGGGCGTCCGTCGGGTCGGTCGACGTAGATGTGGAGCGCGTTGGCGCCGGTGCGGCCGGGGTCGAGGCTGAGCCGTACCGTTCCCTTGCCGTCCACGCCCCCGGTGTCGAAGGGCAGCCGGATGTCCACGGGCCGCTCGGGGACGGCGGTCGAGCCGGACGCCGACGAGGAGCGGCTCGCCTCCTCCGTGCGCCCGGGTTCGGTCGACGTCAGCACGGTCGTCACGGCGAGGAGCACCACGGCGACGACGGCCTCGGTCAGCACGGAGCGGCGCAGACCGGTCCGTTCGGGGTCGGCGTCCCGGTCGCGCTTCTTGCGCGCGGTGGCGACGGCGGCCCGTTGCCGGGCGAGCTGAGCGGCCCGCTCGGGACCGACGGCCTCGGTGCTCTCCCTGGCCTCGGCCTCGTCGTCGGCTGCCTCCGCTGCCTCGGCTTCGTCCGCATCCTCGGCTGCGCCGTTCTCGACAGCCTCGACAGCCTCGACAGCCTCGTCGGATTCGCAGGCCTCGCGGGCGCCGCTGGTCTCGGTGGTCTCCGCCGGTGCGGCGAGGCGCTGCGTCCACCGCCGCGAGATCCACGCGATCCCCACCAGGACGGCCACCAGTCCGACCTTGACCAGCAGCAGCTGCCCGTACGCCGTGCCCGTGAGGGCCGACCAGGAGCCGACCTGGCGCCAGGACTGGTAGAGCCCGGTCGCCGCCAGGACGACGACCGACCCGAAGGCGATCTTCGAGAACCGTTCCACGGCCGCCCGCTCGATGCCGGGCGCCCGGTGGAGCGCGACGAGCAGGGTCGTCAGACCGCCCAGCCAGGCCGCCACCGCCAGCAGGTGGAGGATGTCGACGGGCATCGCGATCCCCGGCTGGAGGCCGGTCGAGGCGTGCTCGGCGAGCGCCCACGTGCCCGCGATGCCGGCGGCGACGACCGTGCCGCCGATCGCGAGTCCGAAGGTGAGGTCCTTCTTCTCCTTCTCGTCCGTCCGCTTGGTGTACGCCCCGAAGAGCACGGCGACGAAGAGCGCCGCCGCGCCCAGCAGCATCAGCCGGGAGATCAGCGCGGCGCCCGTCTTCGTCTCCAGGACGGACTTGAGCCCGCCCAGGTCGAACGCGTCGGCCAGTTCGCCCGACCCGGTGTACGGGTTGCGGAGCAGCAGCATGACCAGGGTGGCCGTGGTCAGGGTCAGCCAGCCGCGGACCACGAGTCGTTGCACGGGCCGGACGCCGGCCCCGCGCGGCCAGCAGGCGAGGACGAACGCGCCGCCGCCGACGAGGACGGCGAAACCGGCGTAGGAGAGGTAGCGCGCGATGCCGTACAGCGTGCCGACGAGCCCACCGCCGGCCTCCTGGTCCGGCAGGGCGACGGTGGTCGTGGAAGGGGTGCCGATGGAGAACGTGAAGGCGCCCGCGACGGGGTGGCTGTCGGCGGAGACGGTCTGCCAGGCCACGGTGTAGGTGCCCTCGGGCAGACCGGAGCGGAGGCCCACTCCGTACCGGACGATCGATCCGCTGCACAGGTCGCGGATCTCTCCGGTGTCGACCCGCTTCCCCGCCGGGTCGAGGACCCGGATCGAGTCGGCGCTCATGGCGACCTGCTCGGAGAAGGTGAGGTTGACGTCCTTGGGGGCGGTGGCGACCACCGCCCCGTCCTGCGGATCGCTGCCGGTGAGCGCGGCGTGCGCGGAGGCGGGGGTGGCGCCGGCGAGCAGCGTGCCCAGGAGCGCGGCTGCCACGAGCAGCAGCCGCGTCAGGGCGGTTCCGAGGCGCGGGGCGGTGGCTGTCATCTGCGTGTCAGTCCCTCAAGTAGCTCAGTGCTGCTTCGGGTTGTGGGTGGCCGCCTCGACGGGGAGGTCGACCTCGATGGGGTCGGCCTTCTCGAAGTGCAGCTCGATGCTGACCTTCTCGCCCTGCTTCGGCTTCTGCTTGAGACCCATGAACATGATGTGACTGCCGCCGCGTTCGAGGTTCAGCTCGCCGTTGGCGGGGATGTCGAAGGACGTCACCTCCCGCATCTTCTGGTCCTTCGCCTCGTGGATCTGGATGTCGTCCGAGAGCGGGCTGGTGACGGAGGTGAGCTTGTCCGCGGTGCCGCTGTCGTTCTTGATGGTCAGGAACCCGCCTGCCATGTCCATCACGGGTTGCGGCATGAAGGCGCCGGTGACTTCGAGCTTCGGCTTGCCGGGCTTCGGCTCGCTGCCGGCCGAGTCGGACGAGTCGGACGAGCACCCGGTCAGCGCCAGCCCGGCGGCCAGGGCCGCGGCGGTGAGCAGGGTGGTGGTGCGGCGGGTCACGGGTTCTCCCCCTTGATGATCTTCGGCAGGTCCTTGGCGTAGTCGTCGATGGTCGTGTCCTCGCCGTACAGGACGTAGCCCTGATCGGTCGTGGGCGAGAACGCGATCACCTGGGCTCCGTGCATGGAGACGACCGAGCCGTCCTTCTCCTTCTTCGGCGGGTCGATGCCGATGCCGATCTGGCGGGCGCCCGCCTGGATCGTGGAGAAGTCGCCGGTGAGACCGGTGAAGGAGGGGTCACCGGCGGCCGGCAGCCACTTGGCCAGCTCGGCCGAGGTGTCCCGCTCGGGGTCGGTGGTGACGAAGACGACCTGGAGCTTGTTCTGGTCCGCCTTGGGGAGCTGCTTCTTGGCGATGGCGATGTTGCTCATCGTCAGCGGGCAGACGTCGGGGCAGTGCGTGTAGCCGAAGTAGATCAGCGTCGGCTTGCCCTTGGTCCGCTCGCGGAGGTCGAACTTCTGGCCCTTGGTGTCCGTGAGGACGAGGTCGGGCTTGGTGAAGGGGCGGTCGAGGACGGTGGCCGCCTTGGTGGAGTCGGTGCCGGTGGAGATCTCGGCGACCGGTCCGGTTCCGGAGTCCTTCGGCGTACCGTCGCCACCGGTGAGGCCGACGACGGCCGTCACCACGAGGGCGGCGACGACCGCGACGGCGGCGGCGATCAGGGGAGCGCGTCGGCTCGGCCGGGACTGCTCGTCGTTCTTCTGGACAGACATGTGTTCTCTCTTGAGGTGGTTCGGGCCGTCAGGCCGAGCGGCGGCGTCCGGCCAGCACGCCGAAGGCGACACCCGCGGCGCCCACGAGGATGCCGACGATGCCGAGCACACGCGCGGTGGTGTCGCTGGAGGAGGCGGCCCGGGCGTGGGAGGCGGTCTTCTCGTCGTGGCCGGCCGTGCCGTGGGTGGCGCCCTCGGCCGTGTCGTCCGCCTCGTTCTTCTTGTCCTCCGCCGTCGCGCCGCCGCCGTGGTGGTCGCCGGTCGCCGCCGACAGCTTGAGCACCGGGGCGGGGTTCTGCGGCTCGGCCGCGCCCTCCTTCTCCTCCTCGATCCAGCGGACGACCTCGTTGTTGTCGTAGGTCTGGACGGCCTTGAGGACGAGCTGATCGGTGTCCTCCGGCAGCTGCCCGAGGGAGAGCGGGAACTGCTGGAACTGGCCCGGGCCGATCTTCGAACCGTCAGCGGTCCAGGTGACCTTGGAGACGGCCTCGTTGATCTTCTTGCCGTGCAGCTCCAGCGGCTCGGCGAGCTTGGCCCTGGTGACCTCGGCCTTCCAGCCGGGGACCGGCTGCGGCATCACGGAGGCGAGCGGGTGGTCGG
>NZ_JAGGOS010000107.1:30183-30676 GCF_018614205.1 Streptomyces sp. ISL-36
GGAGGAGAGGGCGACACCGCCGGCGACGGCGATACGTGAAACGTTCATGGAAGAGGACACTCCAGCTCAGGAGAAAGGGTGAGGGGTCCGGCACGCCGAAGGCGGACACAGGGCCACGAGCGCGCGGACGACCGCGGACCCGCTCCTTCCGAGCGGTCCGCGTCAGGCGGCGAGGACGCAGTCGACGGCCGGCGGGCCGCGCCGGATCACCGTGTGCTGGAGTGCTTCCGCCCCGGCGGGTACGGGAGTGTCGGTCGCGGTACGCGGCGGGCGGCGCGGGCCGGCCGCCGGAACCCCGGGAAGGCCGGCGAGGAGCGCCCGTACGAGCGTCAGTGCCGCGCGCAGCGAGCGGACGAGGGCGGCCTCCGCGAGCCCGGTCGCGCCGTGCGCCGAGAGCCGGACGAGCCGGCCGAGGGCGAGGTCGCCGCGGCGCAGCAGCCAGCCGGTGGCGAGCGCGGCGAGCAGGTGGCCGAGCAGCATGGGCAGGTCCGGC
>NZ_JAGGOS010000108.1 GCF_018614205.1 Streptomyces sp. ISL-36
CCAACCTCACAGGGCAATACAACTAGGGCCGGAGCGCGGGTCGGTGTCGGTACATACTTCCGCTATGACGGGGAGACCGTCGAGGTGGTCGAGATGGCCGCCACCACGGCCGGCAACGAGGTCGTCCTCAAGGACCGCCACGGCAGGCTCCTGCGTCTGTCCTTGCGGGAACTGCTCTTCTCCGGCCGGGCCACCCTCATCCCCGAGGGGCCGGGATCGTCCTCGGACGACGCCGAGGAGATCGCCTCGGTGGTCCTGGGGCAGTTGGATGAGGAAGACAGACGGCAGATCCTGGAGCGGGCCGAGCACATTCGGGAACTCCTCACGGGATATCGGTCCGGCAGCACCGAACTTGCGCGTGAGGGCGAACCGCGAGCTCCGTACACGCCGACGCTGTCGCTGGACGCACGCTATGCGGCGAAAGCTGCTGAACTCGGAGTCACCGATCGCACCATTCGACGGTGGGTCGCCGACTATCGCCGGCACGGTGAGGCCGGCCTGGCCCAGCGGACAAGTCCCCAGGCACGGCCCTTCGGCAGGGCCGACGATCGATGGGTGGAGACCGCGCTGGAAGTCATGGTCGAGCACACCGGAGAGTCGAAGCCATCACGCAAGATGGTCATCGAGCGGACTCAGGCCCGGGTGATTGCGCGGTTCGGTCCTGACGTCGTACCGCAGCCCAGCCAAGCCACGGCCTACCGGGTGCTCACGGAGCTGGAGCGGCGACACCCGCTGTTCCGGCTGAGTACGAAGCGGAACCGGGAGATCGCCGCGCGGCCGGAGGGTCCGTACGGCAAGCTGCGGCCGACGCGTCCGGGCGAGTATCTGCTGATGGACTCCACCCGCCTGGACGTCTTCGCGTTCGACCCGATGACGCTGAAGTGGGTTCAGGCCGAGTTGAGTGTCGGGATGGACTGGTACTCCCGCTGCATCACGGGGATCCGGCTCACGCCGGTCTCGACGAAGGCGGTGGATGTCAGTGCGGTGCTGTTCCAGTCGTTTCGGCCGAGGCCGGCGGGGCGGGACTGGCCGCGGCACGCGGTCTGGCCCGAGCACGGCATCCCCCGCACCGTCCTGGTCGACGTCGAAGGCGCTACCGGACCGGGGCTGGCCTCGCCGCCTTTAGTCCCCGAGACGCTGGTCGTCGACCACGGCAAGGTCTACGTCTCGGAGCATCTGACAAGCGTCTGCCGACGGATGGGCATCTCCATCCAGCCGGCCCGTCTGCGGACGGGCCGCGACAAGGGGCCGGTCGAGCGCTACTTCCGGACCCTGAGGGAGGGGCTGCTGCAGGTGCTGCCCGGCTACAAGGGGCCCGACATCCACTCGCGGGGCGAGCGCCCGGAGGACGACGCGTTCTTCTTCCTCGACGAACTTGAGGCGATCATCCGGGAGTGGACCGCGACGGTCTATCACTGCAGGCCGCACTCGGTCCTGGTCGATCCGGGCCTGCCGGGGCTGCGGATGTCTCCGGCGAAGATGTTCGAGCACGGCATGGCGCGGGCGGGCTACATCGAAGCACCCCGTGACCGGGACCTGGCCTTCGAGTTCTTGCAGACGAAGTGGCGCACGGTCCAGCACTACGGGGTCGAGATCGGCCGCCGCCGCTACAGCGGCCCCGGACTGCCCGAGCCGGGCGTCCGCAGCCCCTACGACAGTCCGGTCAAGAACGGCTGGCCCTTCCAGGTGGACCCCGACGACATCACTCGGATCTACTTCCGCGATCCGGCTACTCGCGCCTGGCACACGCTGCTCTGGGAGCACGCGCCGTCGGCCGAGATGCCGCTGAGCGAGGACGCGCTGATGTTTGCCCGCCAACTGGCTGCCTCGAAGTATCGCTTTCCTGATGACCGGCTCGCCGTCGCTGATTTGTTGGAGCGGTGGAATCTTGGCCTCGGCACCACGATCGCCGAGCGGCGCATGGCCCTGCGGCTCTCGCGTGAGCAGGCCGCTATCGAGCTTCCGGTGAGTGAGGCGGAGACGGTCGTCTCGCTTCCCTCCGTACGCAAGGCCCTCGGTCAGGACGAACAGACCGCGGAACTGCGGGAGCCCGACGGGGTGGCGGAGGCGGGGGACGATGACGAGGCTGATCTGGAGGACCTCGCCGGGGAGAGCGACTTCTACGCCGATGCCCTGGAGGACGTGTGAACGGCGGCAGCGTTCTGCAGCCGGGCAGTCTTGCCTTGTCGCGGAAGGAGGACTTCAAGGCGTTCGCCGAGAGCCCTCGCCGCAGCCGGCCTGACCTGCTGACCCGAAAGCAGCTGAAGTCCCTGGCAACGCAGGCGCGGGCGGACTACGACCGTCAGCGCCGGCAGTGGCACGCGAACATCGGCCCGGTCAAGACGCCGCAACTGACAGAGCTCCACGAAGACCTATGGGACATCGTCGACAGCAACGAGCAGGACGGCGACAAGGCCAAGGGGGCGGTGGCCGTCGACGCGTTCCCGGGGTTGGGCAAGACGACCTCGGTGCTGGCCTTCGCCCGGGACTTCCACCAGCGGGAGATCGAGGAGTCGGGCGCGTTCACGAGCCAGGGGCACGAGCGGATCCCCGTCTGCCGGGTCGGGCTGACCGGGAACACCGGAATGAAGGATCTCAACCGGGCCATGCTGGAGTTCTTCGGCCACCCCGGACAGATGCGGGGCACCACCGCCCAGTTCGGACGGCGGGTGCTGGACTGCGTGCTGTCCTGTGATGTCCGCCTGGTGGTTCTGGACGATCTGCACTTTTTGAAATGGGGGCAGAAGAGCGGCATCGAGGTGAGCAACCACCTGAAGTGGATCGCCAACGAGTTCCCGGTGACGTTGCTGATGGTGGGGGTCGAGCTCGCGAAGAAGGGCCTGTTCGGCGAAGGCACGAACGGGCGCGACACCGCTCTGGCCCAGACCGGCCGCCGCACCACCCGCCTCGGACTTCGCCCGTTCACCATCGATACGGAAGCCGGCCGTCGGGAATGGCGGCAGATGCTGCTGGCCCTCGAACAGCGCGTCGTGCTCACCGACAAGCACCCCGGCATGCTCGCGGACGACCTGTCGGACTACCTCTTCGCCCGCAGCACCGGACACATCGGCTCGCTGATGACACTGATCAACCGCAGCTGCCAGCGGGCGGTCCGCACCGGCGCCGAACGTCTTGACCAGGAGCTCATGGACCGGGTGAAGAACGACGAGGCATCTGAGGCTGCCCGCCTCGAACTTCAGGCCGCGCTGGAGAAGAAACGGCTGACCAGCCGCCCGCGGCCCCGGATGCGACGACCCGCATGAGAACGCCGGCCCGCACCTTGCCGATCCGGCTGCCTCCACTGCCCGGCGAGGCCCTGGACTCATGGCTGGAGGCGATGGCCAGGCGGATGGACACCGCACTCGGTGATGTCCTGCTGCACTTCGGCTTCCCGGTTCGGCACCGGGCCGGAAACCAGTTCAGGGGCATCCCGGCAGACTGGACGATCGTCCTCGACGAGGAGCAGACCAATGCTGTCGCGCACGCCACCGGGACGTCCCCGGAGACAGTCACTGCCCTGACTCTGGCGCACTACGACGGACGGGCCCTCCACCTGAGTGCCGGGGGCCGGGCCGTGTCACGGCACGTCCTTTGGGGCCGCGGAGGGGGATCCCGGTTCTGTCCGGAGTGCCTTCTTGGCACTGGCGGGCGATGGCAATTGTCCTGGAGGCTCGGGTTCTCCTTCGCCTGCACCCGGCACCGCAGGCTGCTGGCGGACTGCTGTCCGCACTGCGGGAGGGTGCCGCGGCAGCGGCCCCGTTCCGGCCGGTCCGTCCCTCGGTCTGAACTCTGCGGCGATCCACCGACCCGTCTCACCCGCCCGTTCTCGGCTGGCTGCGGCACCGATCTGACCCGCGCTTCGACACTTCTTCTGCCTCCTGGCCATCCGGTTCTCACGGCGCAGGACCGAGTGATGGAGATCATCGACGGGTCACCGGCTGCCTTCGGCCCCTACCGGACCTGTCCCCAGCCGGCACCGGCGGTGCTGGCGGACATCCGGGCCTTGGGCATCCGCGTCCTGAGCGACCTGCCCGCAGCCGTCCTACGAGAACAGATCCCGGCTGACATCGCAGAAGCTCACCTCAGCACCGATGCGGTCTCCCCGCACACCGGACAGGCCATGGAACGTCCGGGGTTCATGGCCCCGCCCCGAGCCGCGGACACGGCCGTCGCGGTCACCATGGCCCTGAGCATCCTGGAGCAACCAGGAATCCACCCAGCCGGCGAGGCCCTGCGGAGCCTGCTGGAAGCAGTACGCGAAGAACTCACGCAGATCTCGGCGACCAGCATCGACAACTGGGGCAGGGGCATCAGCCCGGTGCTGCAGTCCGTGCACCTGGCGGCCCTCGCCCCTTCCCTCCGCCCCAGCGAATACGTCCGCTACCGCATCACGATCGAGACCCCCCGCCGGCCGACCCGGACCACTCGGGACATCGAGCAGCGAGCCAGGAAGATCCCCACGATGTTCTGGCCGCCCTGGACGATCCGCCTCGCACCACTTGAAGGAATCCATGCGCGGGCTCTGGCCCCCGTTCTCGCCGCCCTGCTGCTGATCCCCGACAGCCGCACATCCCTGGACCAAGCAGCCGGGCTGATCGGCGACGCCATCGACGGCACTGAGGTCTCACGCCTCCTCCAGGAACTCGACGACCTTCCGCAATGGCCGGACATTGCCACTGCCCTGGACCGGCTCGCGGACTACCTCGATGCCTACAGCACCCCCATCGACTACGGCCGGCGCCGACTCCTCGACTACACCAGCCTGCTTCCTCATGACCGCTGGCTGGAGATCTGCCGCCGCACCGGAACACCACCGGGAACCGGACGGCGCGAACGCATCGCACGCAGCCAGCTCTTCCAACGTCTCAGCGGCCTGCCCGCCGAGTCTTTCCCCGACGACCTGGGCGGGCTCGACAGCGCAGAGTTCCGGGCGACGTCCCTGCGGTTCACCGCGCTTCAGATCCCCGAACTCGTGCACGCCCTCCAGCAGGAAGCTCTCACCTTCCTGGCCTCACACCACATCCACGACGAGCCCGTGACCTGGCAGCCGCCCGCCACCCTGCTGGCAGGGCTCTCCCTGCCCGGCCCCGACCCGGCGCGCGTCGACCTACCCCGCCTGCACCAGCTCGTCCGCAAACGCCAGCACCCCGTTCAGCACGCCGCCCAGGTTCTGGGCACGACCGTCGAGGCCATCCGGCACGTCCTCGACGAACATCCAGCCCCCGCACCCCCGCTGACGAAGAGCACCGCCAGGGCCACCGGCCGCATCCGGCAACAGGCCCGGCAAGCCATTCCGACAGAGCGCTTCACCCGGCTCTACCTTGACGAGCACCGGTCCCTCCAGCAGATCGCCACCCTCACCGGCTTCTCCCGCAGAGTGCTGACCGACCTTGCCAGGGAGTACGGCATCCTGCTCCGCGAGGGCCCCAAGGACTACAAGCGCCGCGGCACCGTCGAACGGGCCTGGCTCATCGAGCAGTACGTCCATCGCCGCCGGACGCTGCCGGACCTCGCCCGAGAAGCTGGCATGAGCACCGCGAACATGGCCCGCTGGGCCAAGACCCACAACGTTCCGCTGCGACCACGCGGAGGATCCAGTCATAGCCAAGTACTTCGGGCAATCGACCAGGCCAGCCGAGCACCAAGCATCCTCCGGCCGGCACTCGGCGGCCAGGGGGCCAGCGAACGGTTGAGCCGATTCGCGGCTGCATCTGCCTACCCCAGCCTCGGTGCCGCAGCGAGCGGCCTCGGCCTCAACACGTTCACCCTCGTCGCACAGATCAACCGGATCGAACGAGAACTCGGTGGACCACTCCTGGTCCGGGCGGAACGCGGTAGGCCCATGACGCTCACTCCCCTGGGGAAGAAGGTGCTCAAGGCCATTCGAAAGATGCAGGACAACACGATGCCCTGAGACGCGGCATGATCATTCCGGGTCGGTAATGCGTCGAAACACCCCGTCGAACTCGCCGGATGCCACCAGCCCGGCAATCACGCGCACCATGCTGCCGACGCCGGGATTCCGCACGATCAGCCCGTCCGCGCAGAAGAAGCACTGCCCGGAGACCGCCTCTCCGCTCGCCTCCCAGCTCCGCATGAGCCGATCCACCTCGGCGAGAGTGAAGATCGTGGAACTCCAGCGCGACCCGTCGGCAAGATGAACCTCGGCATCGACGTTGCAGACCTCTTCGATCGCCTCGTCCGGTTCCACGAGGAAGAGCACCTGGAAGCTGGCGGCCCGAACCCGGTAGTAGGGAGCCTCCCAGTCGGCATCAGAAGCCCGACCCTCGGACGCCGGGCCCGCCTGTTGCGGCATCGACGCCGTCACTGAAGCTCCTCACCCGGCGGTATGAAGGCGTCGGCGCTGTCGGCGTCCTCCACATGCCCCTGAGCATCGACTGTGATGGCAGTCGCCCGGCCCTGCGAAGTGATCAACCAGGCCAGCACCTGCTCCGTGAGAGGTGATCCACCCGGCCCTTCATCCGTCCAGTGTGCCTGCCATCCCCCACCGGGTATCGCGGTGACCACCTGATCGGCCCGCTCCAAGTGGGAGAAGTCCACGTAGTCCGTGACCTGGCGCAGTGCCCCTCGCTGCGGGTCGACCACCAAGGCTGTCCCGGTTGTGGGATCCCATCCCTCCACGCGCACCATGCGACCGATCTCGGTCTCAGTGCCATTGAAGATGGCGGTCCATCCGGTCTGATTGAAGTATCGGAGTTGCATGGCGTCATGATCCCGGAGGTCCGGCGACCTGCTCGACCTCCGTGTCGTGGAAGCCGTGGTGATCAAGAAACCGGCAGGCTGGTGATACTGATGTCAAAGACCCGACGGACTGTGGAAGCGCACCCAGACATTCCTGTAGGGCTAACGGAGCTTGTGGCCAACCGGCGGGCAGCCGGGCCAGCGTTGCTGCCACAGATCCGTCAGAGGCACCCGCACATCTCCAGTCAGTGGAGCCGCGACTGGCTCCCCAAGCAGGGGAGGCCGCCGAGTAGGCGGGAGAGAGCGCGGTCAGTGGATTGCTGCTCTTCTATGCTGGTGCACACATTCACTCGTTGGGGGACTCCGTTGCCAGCGGGATACCGCACCGCCAGCAGTCGTTCGCGTGGTCGTCCTGGCAGACGTAGCCGATGGCACCATCCACGCACCATTCGGCGGCCTCCTCGGACAGCAGGTCGGGCCCGGCAAGGAGCAGCCGACGAAATTCCGTGGTGTCCGCAATGTCGGCCGGCCGGTTGGTGAACCACTCGTCGAACCAAGGCTTGTCCCGGTGTATGCGCCAGTGCGCATTCTCCCGGTCGTCGACAGCCGTAAGGAACCGATCGACGATGCGCCCCCAACTCGGTGCTCCGAACCAGCCGTTATCGGACGCACAGAAGGATTCGATCAGGGTTCGCAGGCCGAACTCCTTCTCGCGAAGGCAGAACCTTCGCCCCCATGAGATCGCGACCTGTGCCATCTCCGCGAGTTCTTCTCGCGGATCAACCTCGTGCGCCGGGTCGTCAGGGTTGTGGCAGGCCAGCCCGAGCTCGAGTACGGACTGCCCTGTCGGTAGAACCCGGGACGGGTTGACGATCGCGAGACCGAGACCGATCCAGTCGACATGGTCGAACGACAGCATCGAGCGCACGAGTCGGGTGGTTGCCGTGTTGATCCGCATCATTGTGCCGTCGTGGAGCGGACTCTTCCCGGCATGCCAGTTCTCGACGGGTGTGTTGCGCCACACGGCGAGCGTGATGCGGGTGGCAGCGAGCCACAGCAGGGCGTCGTCGTCGAGGTGCCCGAACCGCTTGGCACACTCCTGGGCGCCGTAGGTGATCAACTCTTCCGGTTTCGGCCACCTGTGGCTGTCGGGCCCTTCAGGCCCTTCAGGCGCGTACTCATAGTCGTCGGCGTACTCGTCGAGGACCGCACTCAACTCGGTTGCGCTGTAAGCCTCGCTGTACTCGGAGCTGTCCGGCTCCTCGACGGTGTACATGTCGTGGTCCCAGGAGACGTACACGTCGCCCCAGAGCACGACGTCGTCGCACTCGCTGGCGTTGTCCGTCACAACCGGCCTGATGGTGATCGGGGCAGTACGCCCGTCGGTTCGCTCGCCGTCCTTCTCGGCGGCCCATGCGGTGATGATCTCGAGTGGCTTCGGAAGGAGAGGGCCGACCTTGGTGATGCTGAAGGGTTCGTCGTCGTCATCGGTGTCGAACCGGCTGTTGACGAACGCGACCGCCTCGGAGGGCGTGCTGACGATGGACTGGGTACCGCTCGCGTTGTCAACCACTCGCCACAACGGGCTGTTCTTCACGGTGCTCTCCGATCGCGGTGAGTGCACCCGGGGTGGGTGCGATGCGCCGGGTCGCTCGGCACTGACACCAACTTATGGGCTGATTAACCCATCCGTAGTCCCGAAGGTGCTTGTCGGCGATGACGTTCGGTACGTTCGCGTGCAACCTGCTTTTCGCGACCGCGGCGACACAGCAGAGTCCAACAGCGGAGGAGGCGAAGATGGCGCTGAACAAGAAGGGTTCCCGGCGCATAACCGTTGACGGGATCGAGTACCGCTGGCGGATCCACAGGAAGCCCTCCTACATGCAGGGACTCTGCTGGACACCGATGACCTACGCGGTCGAAGCGGCCAGCGACAGCCAGCCGGGCGCGACCTTGATCGTGACCAGCGGCCAGGCCCATCCCAGCAACTGGGTGGGTGCCGAGGCAGTGCCCATCCGCCCAGCCCACGTTGCTGCCAGCATCCGAGAAGCACGGGACCGAGGCTGGGAACCAACCAAGGCCGGATCTCCCTTCCAGCTCGACCGATCCGCAGGGTTCATCGCCCAGCCATGAGGCAAAGCGAACAAAAGCAGTCCATATCGGTCGAACTGCCGCAGAGGCTCCAGGCCTGGTTCGCCGAGCATGAGGAACGCCTGTAATCCTGCGGAATCACGGGGGCGGTCCAGCAGTCGCCCGAGGACGGCCGAACCAAGAACAGCACCTGGATGACGCTTGAAAACGATGACTTCGTCGCCGTGCTCATCGTCTGGAGCAGCGGGGAAGCCGAGCTTGAGTACGGGGACATGGCAACAGGCTAGGTCCGACAACAGCACCGGGATCTCTGCACCTTCCAGTACCTCCTCGACGCCATCGAGACCATCCACGAATGGATCCGCATAAAGGGCGAGCCGTCCGTGGAAGGGCGACCTCCGGCGAGTTTGAGAAAGCCTGGGCCGAGTTCCTTGACAGATTGCAACCCGATCCCGCCGACCTCTCGGTGTTCCGAGGGCTTCTTGGCATCATCGCGACATGACCCCGACCCTTCCCCGCACCATCCGAGCCGTCGACACCGCTCAGCTGCTGGACCTGGCCCAGGAGGCCGCCATGCATGGCTTCAGCCAGCGGCTCCCGGTCGACTGGCTACGAGAGCACCTCGCCGCAGAAGCGACGCATTACCTGTTCCCGACACTCGTGCAGCGTCTCACGCACCGTCCCGAGGTGCCGCTGCAGTGGAGGTGCCAGCAACTGCTGACCGTCAGCACCGGCGAGCAGATCTGGGGTCTCCTCGACGTCCTTCCCGACACCTTCGACAAGATCCCGGAGACCTTGGATACGGCGTCCAAGAAGGACATCGTCAACCGCATCGAGCAAGCAGAGAAGGTGCGGGAGTGGATGGAACGGACGGCCGCCGATGCAGGTTCATGAGGTCCGGCGCAGCCGGCTGGGCAGTCTGAGGAAATGACATCGATCTGAGACAGCCGCTTGCCGACACGTCGTGAGACTGGAGGGGAACGTCCAGTTCACAGCGTCGGCGCCTGACACCGAGAGTGAGAATCTACAGGAGACGCGGGAACGGCATGCCGGCAGCGACGTAGGCTCGGCTCATGCCGACCGATGACAGACCGCAGACCACCGTCAAGCACTGGCAGGAGTGCTCGGATGTCTACGACTTCCTCGACCAGATCCGCCTGCGGCCCGGCATGTGGATCCCCGGCGGATCCCTCCGCCACCTGGAGTCCATGCTCATCGGCTACCGCGCAGCCCTCGGCGTGCACAACATCGACGAACACTTCGCCTTCTGGACCGAAGACGACTTCACCCGATGGATCCGCGAGCACTACGGAATATCCAGCTCCCTCAGCTGGGCTGCCGCGATCGAACGCATGACGCCGGACGGTTCCACGGCCGTGGACGAGTTCTTTCGGTTGCTGGACGACTATCGGCGCGACGCCAGGCAGGAGCGGGCGCCGCATGCCGGCACACCCAGCCATCCCGGCCTCGAGTTCATGGCCAACACCTTCGTCACCCTCTTCTGGCGTCGACGGCTTCTCACCGAGGCGACGTTGCGACTTCAAGAGTGTGGCTTCCGGATCGTCCACCTGGCAGCCGGCGACTGGTCCACGGAGGAGGACCTGCACCGTGCCATCGCGGACGCGTTGCACTTTCCCGACTACTACGGCCACAACCTCGACGCACTCAACGACTGTCTCGGCGACGTCGCCCGCCATGGCCCCTACGACGACTCACCCGAAGGCATGGGACTGGTCCTGTCCTTCACCGACTACGACCACTTCGCCACGGCGTGTCCCAGGGCCGCCCAAGACGTCCTGGACATCATCGCTGACCGGGCGCGCCGTGCCGCTGTGCTCCAGCGCCGACTGATCTGCCTGGTGCACAGCAACGACCCCAACATCCAGTTCGAGCCCGTCGGCGCCATGCCTGTCATGTGGAACCGCGGCGAATGGCTGGATGCCAAACGTCGGTGAGACGGCTGACAGGCGACGCCGAAACCTACTGGAGGGACCGCGCGACGCGGAATCCCACGTCGTCGACACGGAACGTCGGGTGGCTCCGGCGCCGTGCGGAAGCCCGGCAGCTCCAGTGCTCGTCGAACCATCCTCCACCTCGCAACACCCGGTAACTGCCGTACACCTCGGCGTCGTAGACGTCCCAGCACCAGTCCCAGACGTTTCCGAGCAGGTCGTGGAAGCCCCACGGATTGGGCCGCTTGCCGCCCACCTCGCGCAGGCGCTCCTCCGAGTTGCCGCGGTACCAGGCGATGTCGTCGAGGGGTCCATAGCGCGGTCCGGTCGTGCCGGCGCGGCACGCGTGCTCCCACTCCGCCTCGGTCGGGAGCCGGTACCCGTCGGCGGAGGTGTCCCACGCGACGCCGTCGCCGGACCCCTCCTCGTCGCTGTCCCCGTCGCCGGACTCGCCATGGAGGCGGTAGGCGGGGGTGAGCCCCTCGCGCAGCGACAGGGCGTTGCAGAACCGGACCGCGTCCCACCAGGAGACGCCTTCTACAGGCATACGGTCCCCTCGGGCGGTGCTGGGGCGGCTTCCGGTGATCTCCGCGTAGAGCGCCTGGGTGACGGGGAACGCCGCGAGCCGGTAGGGCGCGAGCTCGACGGGCCAACTGCGCTGCGTCCGGCGGTCCGACAGCGTGATCAGCCCCGCAGGGACGTCGATCATCGTGGTCTCTGTGCTCGCGGCCATGGACAGATGATCACATGGCGTCCTCGCCGCGAGGCGATGTCCGGGAGGTGCGCCCCGCGCGAAATATGGTCGACTCAGGCAGCGCGGCAGCGTTGTATCGGCGTATGACCTCTTCCTTCGAAGCCTTGCTTCCCAGTACCGAGCGGGCGCTGTCGCACCGCGTCGCCGTCGCCCAGTCCGAGGGGCGATCGCCTTCCTTCGTCGGGGCGGTGGCCCGTGACGGGAAGCGGGTGTGGAGCGGATCGCGCAGCTGTGTCGACGGCCACGACCCGGATGCCGCCACGCAGTACCGGATCGGATCACTCACCAAGGTGTTCACCGCCGTTCTGGTGATGCGGCTCAGGGACGAGGGTCTCCTGGACCTGAACGACCCATTGGAGAAGCACCTTTCGGGCACGAGCGCCGGTGAGGTGACCATCGCTCAGCTCCTCGGGCACAGTGCCGGCCTTGCGGCCGAGGCACCCGCGCCGTGGTGGGAGCGGACGCCCGGGACCGTAAGGCCGGAGTTGTCCGATGTGCTCGGTGACGAGCCGCTCGTCCACCCGGTGGGGCGCCGGCATCACTACTCCAACCCCGGCTACACGCTGCTCGGTTCACTGATCGAGGCGCTGCGCGGGGTGTCCTGGGAGGAAGCGCTGCGCGGCGAGATTCTGGAGCCGCTGGGGTTGACCCGTACGAGCACGCAACCGGCCGCCCCGCATGCCGGTGGTTGGGCCGTGCACCCCTGGGCCGACGTGATGCTGCCCGAACCGGCCGAGGATCTGGGGCTGATGGCACCGGCCGGGCAGCTCTGGTCGACGGCCGACGATCTCTGCCGCTTCGCCGGTTTCCTCGCCCAGGGGGACGATCGGGTCCTGAGCGCGGCGTCCGTCGAGGAGATGCGCACGCCGGCGGCGCCGCCGGGGGCGGGGGACTGGGAGGGCGGTTACGGCCTCGGCCTGCAACTGGTGCACAAGGACGGCCGGACCCTGATCGGCCATACCGGCTCGCTGCCGGGCTTTGTCGCCTGCCTGTGGGTGAGCGTGGCGGACGGGGTGGCGGCGGTCGCCCTCGCCAACGCGACCTCCGGACCGTTGACCGCGGTCGTGGCGGCGGACCTCGTACGGATCGTGGCTGACGCCGAGCCGCGGTTCCCCGAGCCGTGGCGACCGCTGCCGGAGGCCGAGGTCGACCAGGAGCTCCTTGAGCTGACCGGGCCCTGGTACTGGGGAACGTACGCCTTCGGGCTGCGCCTCGGACCGGAGCGGAGCGTAGCCCTGGAGCCCCTGAGGGGCGTCGGTCGGCGGGCGGACTTCCGGCCGCTGCCCGGTGGGGGCTGGATCGGTCTGAACGGTTACTACGCGGGGGAGACGCTGCGGGTGGTGCGCCGCCCGGACGGCTCGGTGAGCCACCTCGACCTGGCGTCGTTCGTCTTCACCCGCGAGCCGTACGAACGGGGGGACGCCGTGCCCGGTGGTGTGGACGAGGCGGGCTGGCGGGGCCTCTGAGCGCCTGTTTCACGTGAAACAGGGTGTCGGAGGCGGTGCCCTCGACACCCTGTCGTGAGCGGGCGCTTCAGAGGCTCATCTTGAATCCCAGATGGGACGCCTCGAAGCCGAGCCGCTCGTAGAAGCGGTGGGCATCCGTGCGGGTCGCATCGGAGGTGAGCTGCACCAGGTGGCAGTGTCGGCGGCGGGATTCCTCGATGGCCCACTCGATGAGTCGGGTACCGAGGCCGCTGCCTCGTTCCTCCGCGTGGATGCGGACGCCTTCGATGATCGACCGGGTGGATCCGCGACGGGAGAGCCCGGGAATGATCGTGAGCTGAAGGGTGCCCACGACTTTGTCCCCACGGACGGCCACGACCAGGTGCTGGTTCGGGTCGTGGGCAAGCCGCTCGAAGGCCGCGGTGTACGGGGCGAGGTCGTCGGGCGACTCACGCTGGGCGCCGAGAGGGTCGTCGGCGAGCATCGCGACGATGGCCGGCAGATCGCCCGCGGCGGCGGGCCGTATCTCAAGATCGCTCATGCGGCGCAGCGTACGCCTCCGGCCGGGGGCGTCAGGCGGAGACGTCCAGGCCCTCGACGACGCGGACGAGGGGCGCGAGCTCCGGATTCTTGGCGGCCTCGTCGAGTGCCTCGCGCAGTGCGCCGTCGTTGGTGGGCCGTGCTTCTTCGAGCAGCTTCAGGCCGGCTTCCGTGACGTCGGTGTAGATACCGCGCCGGTCGGTGGCGCAGAGGTACCGAGTCAGTAGACCGCGGTCCTCCAGGCGGGTCACCAGCCGGGTGGTTGCGCTCTGGCTGAGCACGACGGCGTCCGCGACCTGCTTCATCTGGAGGTGGCCGCCGGGGCCGCTGTGCTGGCGGCTGAGTACATCGAGGAGGGAGTACTCGCGCACGCTCAGGCCGTGATTGGCCTCCAGGGCGCGCTCGATGTGGGACTCGATCCTGCCGTGAAGCAACGAGAGGGCACACCAGCCCTGGGAGAGGGCGGTGAGGGCGGGCGCGGTCGCGGTCATGATCTCTCCTCGGTCCCGAGCGGCTCCTCCCAGGGTAGACGATGTACGCAATAGCCCGCGCGTGCAATCAAATGCTCAGCCTGCCGCCACCGTGAGCGGGGCGAAGCGTCGGCTCCAGTCACCCGGCAGGCCGGGCAGGGAGCGGGTCATGACCGCGTTGAAGGCGATCGGGGCGAGGCCGTTCGTCTTGAGCCAGCTCAGCAGCGATTCGTGGCGCACATCGATGTCCGTGCGGAGGGGGCGATCCGTGGCGGTGGCCAGCGAGGCGACGAGGGCCTGCGCCGTCCCCGCGTCGCGGGCGATCAGGGGGCCGATGACGTGGGTGTCCATGTTCGGCCACGCGGCCGCGTAGCCGGTGATCTCGCCGTTCTCCTCAGCGACCCGGAGCTGATCCGCGAAGGCCGGGAGGCGGGCGATGACATGGGTGCGGTCCAGGCCGAAGATCTCGGTGTCCAGGCGCAGGATCGGCTGGAGATCCTCGGCGATGGCGGGGCGGGTCGGGATCTGCGGGGCCGGCTCTCTGAGCGTGAAGTGGCCCCGGACCATCTCCGCGCGGCCCGTCTCGACGAAACCCAGCTGCTCGTACAGCGGCTGCCCGTTCGGAGTGGCGTGCAGGGTGAGCGGAGTGTCCCCCGCCTGGGAGATCACATGGCGCATCAGCCGGCGTCCGATGCCCTGGCGGGCATGCCGCTCGGCGACCAGCACCATGCCGATCGCGGCCAGTCCCGGCCCGTACGAGGTGACCACACATGCGGCGATGAGCCCCTTGCCCGCCGGGTCGTCGATGCCGTACCCCGTGCCCGCGGCGAGCAAGAGGCCCCACTTGTGCTCCTCACGCGGCCAGCCGCGGTCCTCGGAGAGATCGGCGCACCCGATGAGGTCGCCCGAGGTGAGGGATCGGATGGGGAGGTGGTCGAGCGGGGCGGTCGAGGTCGGCATGGAGCTCAGGCTGTCCGACGCAGTGATCGTCCGTCCACCGCTTTGGCGGAACTGGCCGATACCCGCAGGCGGCGGCCCCTGCGAGTCGGTCCCCAGGGCTTCAGGACCGAGATGGCCGTCATGAAGAGATAGGCCGTCGTGGAGACGGTCGGTGCCGCGACGAGGCTGAAGTCCGGCACCCCTGCCGCCGCTGCCCGCGCGATCTCCGGGCGTAGCGCGAAGACGGTTGCCGCTGCCGTGGCGAGCGTGAGCCAGAACTTGATCCAGACCCACCGGTGCCGGGCGAGTCCCCAGGGTGTCCCCAGGGAGAGCACGAGACCACTGACCAAGGTCACGAGGGCGACCGGGGCCAGCAGCCAGTCCGCGAACACCTTCATGGCACGGTAGGAGGCTTCGGTGAGCGAGGGATCGCCCGTCGTCCAGGCCGTGACGCCGAGCGCCAGCAGTCCCACGCTGAGCCCGAGCCACGCCACGGAGACGGCGACATGAACCACGAGGAGAGCCCGCCGAGCGGGGCGCTTGAGATGTTTCACGTGAAACACCGTGCCGCCCGACCCCGGTGGTGCGCGTCTGACGCCGGGAGTAACCGCACGTACTAGCCTCGGCGTATATGACGCGTCCGACAGACAGGCCCAGGCTCCATCTCTTCGATCTGGACGGCACCCTGATCCGAGGGTCGGCCGCCGCCGTGGAGATCTCCCGGCAGCTCGGCGTCAGCGAGGAGATCGCCGCGCTGGAGCAGGGGTTTCTGCTCCACGGGATGACGCCGGACGAGTTCGCCGTCCAGGCCCGGGAGCTCTGGTCGGCTCTGACGCCTGAGCATGTGACGGCCGCCTTCGACGGGGCTCCCTGGCTCGCCGGGATCCGTGAGGTCTGGGCGGACATCCGCGCGCGAGGAGGCCGCTGCGCCGTCATCTCGCTCTCCCCGGACTTCTTCGTCGAGCGCCTTCTCGACTGGGGCGCGGACGCCGCCCATGGCTCGCGTTGGCCCGCCGTGCCCTTCACTCAGCCGATCCACCGGCCGGGCATCCTCGACGCGGCGGCGAAGGTTCGGATCGCACGCCGCCTCTGCGCGGAGTACGAGGTGGGCTTCGACGACTGCGTGGCCTACGGGGACTCGATGTCCGACGCGGCGCTCTTCGCGGTCGTACCGACGACCGTGGCCGTGAACGCCGATCACCATCTGGCCGATCTCGCGCGCCGGCAGTACGTGGGAGGCGATCTGCGCGAGGCCTATGAGCTGGTGCGAAACGACGTACTGTAGCCGCACCCGGGGGAGGGATTGCCCAGAATTCCGCTTTCTGTCCGTGATGCGGGTGGGGCTGCCAGGCTGGGGCGACGGCAGACGGCTCCTCGATGCGAGGCACAAGATGGATGCTCCGACCACTGCGACGGCCGCCGAGGAGTCGGACGGGGAGGAACGGCCCCGAATACCCTCGGCACCTTCCCCCGACGCGATCCTCGTCCGCCGCACGCTTGCCGAGATCGCACCCGTCGCCGACAAGGTGACCTCGTACTTCTACGCCCTGCTCTTCGTGCACCATCCAGAGCTGCGCCCGATGTTCCCCCCGGCCATGGACACCCAGCGGGACCGCCTTCTCAAAGCGCTGCTGACGGCAGCCGAACACATGGACGACGTGTCGGTGCTCACCGAGTACCTCCAGCACCTGGGCCGCGGACATCGGAAGTACGGCACACAGCCGACGCACTACCCGGCCGTCGGAGAGGCGCTGATCGGGGCGTTGACCCGGTACGCCACCCGGACGTGGGACGGGGAGGCCGAGGCCGCCTGGGTGCGGACGTACACCACGATCTCGCAGATCATGATCGACGCGGCGGCCGAGAACGAGCGGGATGCCCCCGCCTGGTGGCACGCCGAGGTCGTCTCGCACGATCTGCGGACACCGGACATCGCGGTGATCACGCTCCGCCCCGACCAGCCGTACCCCTTCCTCGCCGGCCAGTACACGACGCTGGAGACGCCCTGGTGGCCCCGCGTGTGGCGGCACTACTCCTTCGCCTCCGCGCCGCGGCCCGACGGACTGCTCTCCCTCCACATCAAGGCCGTCCCGGCCGGATGGGTCTCCAACGCCCTGGTGCATCACGCCCGTCCCGGTGACGTCCTGCGGCTCGGACCGCCCGCGGGCTCCATGACCGTCGACCACTCCACCGAGAGCGGTCTGCTCTGTCTGGGCGGCGGCACCGGGATCGCTCCGATCAAGGCGCTGGTCGAAGACGTCGCCGAACACGGGGACCGGCGCCCCGTCGAGGTGTTCTACGGGGCGAGGAGCGGCGATGACCTGTACGACATAGACACGATGAGGCGGCTCGAGCAGACCTTCCCCTGGCTCACGGTGCGGCCCGTCACCGAGGACCAGGCGCAGCTGCCGGACGCCGTGCGCCAGTATGGCCCCTGGAACGGGTACGAGGCCTATCTGTCGGGTCCGCCCGGCATGGTCCGGCGGGGGATCGACACCCTGACGGGGATCGGGATCCCGGCCGAGCGGATCCGCCATGACTCCCTTGAGGACTTGGTGGCCGTGGGCGGAAGCTAGCGGAGGCTAGCGGAGGGGGCCGAGTCCGGAGCTCGTCAGCCCAGGTCGGGGGCGTGCATCGCGCGGACTCCCTCGATGTTGCCGTCCAGGTAGTGACGTAGGGACAGCGGTACGAGATGTACGGCGGCGATGCCGACCCGGCTGAACGGCACCCGGACGATCTCGTACTCGCCGCACGGTTCCTCGATCTCGGGGCCGTGCCGCAGTGAGGGGTCCATCGATTCGAGCCGGCAGACGAAGAAGTGCTGGACCTTCACTCCGGAGACACCGCCGTCGACGATGTGTTCGACGGTGTCCACGAAGCAGGGGACCACATCGGTGATCTTGGCGCCGAGCTCCTCGTGCACCTCCCGGTGAAGGGCCTGCACGACGGTGGTGTCCGAGGCTTCGACCCCGCCACCGGGCGTCAGCCAGTAAGGATCCATCCCCGGCTTGGTGCGCTTGATCAGGATGAGGTCGTTTCCATCGAGCAGAATGGCGCGTGCGGTGCGCTTGACCACAGGACGTTCGGTCATGGGAAGAAAATGGCCCACAACAGGTGTCCTGAAACTCACCAGTCGCCGGAGGCCCGCAGCAGCCACTCGTGGGCCCGGGCGATGTGGGGCAGCGCGAGGGTGCCCGCCCGGACCACCAGGAAGTACGTCCGCAGCGGAGGCACCGGCGGATCGAGCAGCGCGACGAGACGCCCCTGCTCCAGGGCCTCCTCGCACAGATACCGGGGCAGCACGGCGAGCCCGGCGCCGGCGGCCGCCGACTCCAGCACGGCCCGTAGATCCGGCGCTATGACGGTCGCCGCCGACGCGGGTTTGGTCTCGAAGACCGCCGCCCAGTAGCGGGAGACGAACGGCAGCGACTCGTGCACCTCCACGACCGGGAGCTGTTCCAGGACGACCGCGCCCCTGCGCAGCAGCACCTCGGGCACGAGCCGGGCGGCCCAGCGGGGCGCGGCGACGAGGACGTGCTCCTCGTCGCAGAGCGGGGTGGAGGTGAGGAGACCGCCGCGCGGGCGTGCGGTGGCGATGGCCAGATCGTGGTGTCCCGCGGCGAGCCCGTCGAGGAGGTCCTCGGCGTTTCCCAGGAACGACGCCCGGACCGACAGGCCCTGGGAGACCAGGGGAGTGAGGGCCGGGAGCGCGCGCGCGGAGGTGAACTCCGGAGGCCCGGCCAGATGAAGGGTCCGTACCCCGCTCTCCTCGTCCACGCCGGTCTCGGCGATCTCGACGAGCGCGTCCAGATGCGGGGCGGCGCGGTGGGCGAGCTCGTCCCCGATGGTGGTGGGGGTGACCCCACGGGCCTGTCTGAGGAAGAGCGGGCGTCCCAGCTGCCGTTCCAGCGTACGGATCTGGCTCGTGACGGCGGGTTGTGAGAGTCCGAGCAGTGCGGCGGCACGGGTGAAGGAGCCGGCCCGGTGCACCGTGACGAACGTGCGCAGCAGGGCGAGATCCATGTCCGCCCCCTCCCGGCCGTTTCGGCCGTTCGACTCAGGCGGTCGGCTGACGGCGCCTCAGGACCGTCCAACTATAAATAAGTCGATAGGTCTCTGTCGCTACCGTGATTGGACACTGACGCAGAGTCAACTAGCCTTGTCGAGACGGTTCTCCGCGCGTGGAACCGGGGCGTTCCGAGCCATGAGGGGGGAGGCTCGGAGCGCCCCGTTCCGTGTACCCGGAGGTCAGCCCGAGGCCGGATCCGCGCCGTCCGCTCCGGCCCCGTCCGCTCCATCGGCCGTGACGGCCTTCTCTGCCGTCTCCGCTTCGTCGAGCGCGCGCAGTACGTCCGCGATCAGGTCTTCCGGGTCCTCGGCCCCGACCGAGAAGCGGATGAAGCCCTCCGGGACCGCGTCACCTCCCCACCGACCGCGCCGCTCGGCCGTGGAGCGCACGCCACCGAAGCTGGTGGCGTCGTCGACGAGACGCAGCCCGCCCAGGAACCGCTCGGCCCAGGCCTTGTCCGGCAGGACGAAGGACACCACGGGCCCGAAGCGCCGCATCTGCGTCGAGGCCACCGCGTACGAGGGGTCGTGGGGCAGCCCCGGGTAGCGCAGCCCGGCCACCTCCTCGCGCGTGCTTAGGGCCCGCGCGAGGGCGAGGGCCGATGCGCACTGCCGGTCGACCCGGAGCTGGAGCGTGGCGAGCGAGCGGTGGGCGAGCCAGGCCTCCATGGGGCCGGGAATCGCCCCGACGATCTTGCGCCAGCGCCGCACCCCCGCGGCCAGCCGCGGATCGCGGCAACTCATATGGCCGAGCAGGATGTCACCGTGGCCGGTCATGCCCTTGGTGTCGCTGGCCACGGAGAAGTCCGCGCCGAGTTCCAAGGGGCGCTGACCGAGCGGGGTGGCCAGGGTGTTGTCGACGGCGACCAGCGCGCCGGCCTCGTGCGCCGCGCGCACCAGCCGACGGATGTCGCAGACGTCGAGGCCGGGGTTGGAGGGCGTCTCGATCCACAGCAGCCGCGCTCCGTCCAGGACGGTCAGCTGGGCGTCGCCGCCGGTCGGCGCGGTGCGCACCTCGATCCCGTACGCCCTCAGCTGCTCGTGGACCAGGGGCAGCGCCTGATAGCCGTCGTCCGGCACGACGACCGCGTCGCCGGCCTTGAGCTGGGAGAAGAGGACGGCGGAGATGGCGGCCATGCCGGAGGCGAAGACCAGCGTCTCCACGCCCTGCTCCCCCGGGGCCTCCAGTTCGCCGATGGCGCGTTCCAGGTGGGTCCAGGTGGGGTTCTCGTCCCGCCCGTAGGTGTAGGGGCCGGTGGGGTCGCCCGGCAGATGGAAGTGGGCGGCGAAGACCGGCCCCGGGAGGGTCGGCTCGTACTTCACCGGCTCGGGCAGTCCGGCCCGTACCGCCCGCGTCCCGTCGCCGAGTCCGGCGCCCCACGACCGCATCGGCCCTGTCGAGTCCGTGCTCATACCGCCTGTTCCTCCACACTCTCGCGCACGGCGGCGAGCAGACCCTCGCTCGCCGCCTCCACCATCTCCAGGCACTCCTCGAAGTCCTCCGCCCCGCCGTAGTAGGGGTCGGGGACGTCGAGGTCGCCGGCCGCCGGATCGTACGAGCGCAGCAGCCGCACCTTCGCCGCGTCCCGCGGAGTCGGGGCGAGCCGCCGCAGTTCGCGCAGATGGCTCTCGTCGAGAGCGACCACGAGATCGAGGGCGGGGAACCAGGAGGCGCGGAACCGGCGGGCGGTGTGCCCGGAGTCGTAGCCGTGATTCTCCAGGACGGCGATCGTCCGCCGATCGGCGCCGTCCCCCTCGTACCAGCCGCCGGTGCCCGCGCTTTCGACCTCGACCGCGCCCGCCAGACCGGCCTTCTCCACCTGGGCGCGGAAGACCGACGCGGCCATCGGCGAGCGGCAGATGTTGCCGGTGCAGACGAAGCAGACGCGGTACGTCATCGTCCGCACTCAGTCACGGTCGGGGAGCACGACATTGAGCGCCCAGGACACGACGGAGATGATCAGGCCACCGAGGACGGCGGTCCAGAACCCCTCGACATGGAAGCTGAGGTCGAGCTGGTCGGCCAGCCACGAGGTCAGCATCAGCATCAGAGCGTTGACCACCAGCGTGATCAGGCCGAGGGTGAGGATGAAGAGGGGAAGCGTCAGCAGCTTCACGACCGGCTTGACCAAGAAGTTCACCAGCCCGAAAACCAGGGCGACGAGGATGAGCGTCCAGGCCTTCTTGCCGGTGCTCTCACCGGTCAGGGTGATGTCCTGGAGAAGCCAGATGGCCACTCCCAGGGCGCCCGCGTTCGCGAGCGTCTTGACTACGAAATTCATCATGTGTCTGATCGTGGCAGACATGATCGGGCCAAGGGCAGGGGCGGACGGACGATGAAGGCATTCCGACTGGACGAGTTGGAGGCGGAGCGCGCCGCCAACGACGGCGCGTACCTCCAGTTCCTGCGCGAGCGGAACATGTCGGTCGGTCTGTACGCGCTCGACGCGGGCTCCCTCGACCCGCAGAAGCCTCACCAGCAGGACGAGGTCTACTTCGTCGTCAGCGGCCGGGCCGCGATCACGGTGGGGATGGAGACGACGCAGGTGGCCCGCGGCAGCGTGGTCTACGTACCCGCGGGGGTGGCCCACAAGTTCCACCACATCACCGAGGATCTGCGGGTCCTGGTGGTGTTCTCTCCGCCGGAGGGCTGATCTTCCCGGGGGTGAGCCCGTCGATTCCCTAGGGGTCGGATCAGGGGAGTTCAAGGGCCGCGCGGCCCCCATGGGGCCCGGTCCGGGCCCTAGCATCGAGGGTGTTCGGCGCAGAGCGCGCGGAACGGACTCTTCGGGAGATGAGGTAAGCGCGATGGCGGTACGAGAGATTCTCGCGGGGATGCCGTGGTGGGTGAAGTGGGTGGCCATACCCGTCCTCGCCCTGCTTGTCTTCGGCGGCCTGATCACCAGCATCGCGACGTTCGTGATCGGTCTGCTCTTCAAGGTGCTGGTCTTCGTCGCACTCGTCGGCGGACTGATCTACGTCGTACGGAAGTTCATGTCCTCGTCGACCTCGCGCGAGGACTGGTAGCGCGAGTCACCCGTCGGTTCGAGGCAGCCGTCACCCCCGCCGACGGCAGCCGTCGGGGGCGTTAGCCCGGCCGAGGGAACCCGCTGGTTGAAACCGCGTGTGCTCCGAGGCTGCCATTAGAGTGGCAATCCCCTGCCGCCCCGGGGAAGAACCGGTGTAGATCCCCTGTGCCGACCAGCGGTTCTCCACCTCACCCGGGCGGGTCCGCCACCGGACCCCACCGGTTCCCAGGCCGCGGCGGGCGCGCGGGGGCGGCCCCCGCGGGCGGGTGCACGGCACCCGTTGTCACGCCTGGGGGTGACCTTTGGCCACGGCTACGCAGTCAGCTGTCCCTACCCTGATCGGCTCGGTGCAGCGGGCGCTGAGACTCCTGGAGGCCGTGGGCTCCCATGAGGACGGAGCTCCTGCCAAACAGCTCGCACGCGAAGCGGGGCTCCCGCTCCCCACCGCGTACCACCTCCTGCGCACCCTGACGCACGAGGGCTATCTGCGCCGCGAGAAGGGCGTCTTCGTCTTCGGCGACGCCGTAGGCCGACTGGTCGGCGGCGGAGTTCTGCAGAATCGTCGCACCAAGATCGAAGACGCTCTCGCGCACTGGCGCGACGAGATCGGCGTCCCCGTCTATTTCGCGATGTACCGCGAGGGCGAGATCGAGCTCGTCGCCGTCGCCGACACCCCCTCCGCTCCCGCGGTGGACGAGTGGGCCGACTTCCGTGAGACGGGTCATGCTCATGCGATCGGCCAGTGTCTGCTCAGTCAACTCGATCTGAAGAGCCGTCAAGACCACCTCGACCGGCATCCGGTCGAATCCATCACGCCGTATACGGTGCGTAACCAGAGTGCCCTTTTGGAGCGTTTGGGCGCTATGGGGCGAATGGAGCCCCTGGTGGAGCGCCAGGAATATGCGCTCGGCACGGTCTGCGCCGCCATCCCCATCACGGCGGGCTCCACGGCCGCCGCCATGGCGATTTCCCTTCCCCTCCACCAGGAAGAACGGTTGCTGCCCGCAGTCAATTGGCTACAGAGAGAGATCGGAACGCTCTTCAGCTCCTTCGCTTTCTCTATCAGTATCTGAAAAATCACTCCTTGTGATCTGCTAGCGCGTGCAGCACGATGGCGTCAAGAGGGCCATGAGGGACCATTCCTGGCCGTTTTGACCACAGCTTCAGCAGCCGTGTTTACACAACTGCTTCATCTACTGCGGGGTACATGATGCGAGAGTCGGTTCAGGCCGAGGTCCTGATGAGCTTTGTGGTCTCCGAGGAGCTCTCCTTCAGGCTCCCGGTGGAATTGCGATACGAGACCCGGGATCCCTACGCGGTACGGATGACCTTCCATCTCCCCGGAGACGCGCCGGTGACCTGGGCCTTCGGCCGGGAGCTGCTGCTCGACGGGATCAACCGACCGAGCGGGGACGGCGATGTGCACATCGCGCCCATCGACCCCGAGGATCTTTCCGACGTCGCCATCCGGCTCCAGGTAGGCAGCGATCGGGCCCTGTTCCGGGCCAGCGCTCCGCCGCTGGTCGCCTTCCTCGATCGAACGGACAAGCTGGTCCCCCTCGGTCAGGAGCGGACCTGGGCTGGATTCGAGGACAACCTCGAGGCGGCGCTCGGTCGGATCCTCGCCGAGGAGAACGCCGGCTGAACAACCCCGGGGGGAGCCGGTCACTTCGGCCGGCGGCGGCGCCCACCCCGGGACGAACGCTTCTCCGGGGATCCCACGGAACCCGGGGTTCCGGCTGAGCCGGGGGACCCCGGGATTCCCGGCCGGTCGGCGGAGACCACCAGCGCCGCGAGCGCGGTGGTGACCGGCACCGAGGCGACCAGACCGATCGAGCCCACCAGCGTCCGGACGATCTCCTCCGCGACCAGTTCGCTGTTGGCCACGGTGCCCACGCTGCTCTGGGCGATGGAGAAGAGCAGCAGCAGGGGAAGGGCCGCACCGGCGTAGGCGAGCACCAGCGTGTTCACCACGGACGCGATGTGATCGCGTCCGATCCGGATGCCGGCCCGGTAGAGAGCCCGGGGCCCCATCCGCGGATCGGCCTGGTGCAGCTCCCACACCGCCGACGTCTGGGTCACCGTCACGTCGTCGAGGACACCGAGCGAACCGATGATGACGCCCGCGAGCAGCAGACCGGACATGTCGATGCCCGGGTAAAGGCCGTGGATCAGGCCGGTGTTGTCGTCGGTGTTGCCACTGAGGGACGCCCAGCCGATGAAGAGCGAGCCGAGCAGCCCGATCAGGAGCAGCGAGATCAGGGTCCCGAGCACCGCGACCGAGGTACGGGCCGAGAGCCCGTGGCACATGTAGAGGGCGATCAGCATGATCGCGCTCGACCCGACCACCGCCACCACCAGCGGGTTCGATCCCTGCAGAATCGCCGGCAGGATGAAGAAGGTCAGCACCAGGAAGCTCACCGCGAGCGCGATCAGCGCCATCAGCCCGCGCATCCTGCCGACGAGGACCACCGCCAGCGCGAAGATCACGGCGAGCAGCACCATCGGAACCTTGCGGTTCACGTCCGTGACCGAGTACTGAAGATCGCGCGGTGCGTCGGGGGCGTACGCCACCACCACGCCCTGCCCGTCCTCCAACTGCCGGGGCGCGTCCGGCTGCACGATCTCGGTGAAGGTACGGCCCTTGTCGTTGCCGCTGGTGACCTCGATCGTCGCCTTCTTGCACTCCCCCTGCTGGGCGTTGACCGCCTCCCGCCCCTCGGGGGTGGAGGTGTCTCCGGTCGGCGGGACCTGGGCGGCGTTCACGTCCTTGCAGTCGATCCGTTCGACCGAGACGACCTTGCCCTGCTCGGTCTGCCGGTCGAAGCCGACTCCGGTGCGTTCGTGGGCCGGGGCACCGCCGGGCCACAGCACGGCAAGTCCGACCACCACGGCGGTGGCGAACGGGATCAGGACCGCGGCGATGACCTTGCGCAGATGACGCGACACGGGCGCGGCAGGCCCGTGGCTGTGGGTGTGGCCGTGCCCATGGCCGGCGTTCCCATGTCCGTCGTGGCCGTCGGGTTCGGGGGTCTGCTGCGAGGAAGTCACCGACCGATCATCGCAAGAACGACGGGGGCCCACTGTTCAGCACGCCCGGGTTGACGCTAGCGTGGTGGCACCTTTGCACACGCGGGAGCTCGGAGCACCGGGCTGAGAGGGCGCTGACGATCGCTGCGCCGACCGCCGAACCTGTTACCGGGTAATGCCGGCGTAGGGAGATCGGTCTCATGACCATTCAGGATGCACGCACGCCTGCCACCAGCCAGGACGGCCAGGACCGCCAGGACGAGCGCAAGCCGGGCTGGCACAAGGGGTACATCGCGGGGTCGCGCCCCGACCTCCGTGTTCCGGTCCGTCAGGTGCACCTCACCAACGGCAAGGACGTGACGCTCTACGACACGTCCGGTCCGTACACCGACCCCACCATCGACACCGACGTACGACGCGGCCTTCCGCCGTTGCGCGAGAACTGGATCATCGGCCGAGGCGACACGGAGGAGTACGCGGGCCGCCCGGTCCGCCCCGAGGACGACGGGATCAAGCACACCTCTCCGCGCGGGGGCCTGAAGAACCTCGACGCGGTCTTCCCCGGCCGCCCGCGCCAGCCCCGCCGGGGCCGCGGCGGCCAGGCGGTGACGCAGCTCGCGTACGCCCGCCGGGGCGAGATCACGCCGGAGATGGAGTACGTCGCGATCCGCGAGAACGTCTCCCCCGAGGTCGTGCGCGAGGAGATCGCCGCAGGCCGCGCCGTGCTCCCGGCGAACGTGAACCACCCGGAGATCGAGCCGATGATCATCGGGAAGCGGTTCCTGGTGAAGGTCAACGCCAACATCGGCAACTCCGCCGTCACCTCCTCCATCGAGGAGGAGGTGGAGAAGATGACGTGGGCGACCAAGTGGGGCGCGGACACGGTCATGGACCTGTCCACCGGCCGCAACATCCACACCACCCGCGAGTGGGTGCTGCGCAACTCCCCCGTGCCGATCGGCACCGTGCCGCTCTACCAGGCCCTGGAGAAGGTCGACGGCAAGGCCGAGGAGCTGACCTGGGAGATCTACAAGGACACGGTCATCGAGCAGGCCGAGCAGGGCGTCGACTACATGACGGTGCACGCCGGCGTGCTGCTGCCGTACGTGCCGCTGACCGCCCGTCGCAAGACCGGCATCGTCTCGCGCGGCGGCTCGATCATGGCCGCCTGGTGCCTGGCGCACCACAAGGAGAACTTCCTCTACACGAACTTCGAGGAGCTCTGCGAGATCCTGGCGGCGTACGACGTCACGTACTCGCTGGGCGACGGACTGCGCCCCGGTTCGATCGCGGACGCCAACGACGACGCGCAGTTCGCGGAGCTGCGCACGCTCGGTGAGCTCAACACCATCGCCAAGCGCCACAACGTGCAGACGATGATCGAGGGCCCGGGCCACGTCCCGATGCACAAGATCAAGGAGAACATCGACCTCCAGCAGGAGATCTGCGAGGAGGCGCCATTCTACACCCTCGGCCCGCTGACCACGGACGTCGCGCCCGCGTACGACCACATCACGTCCGGGATCGGCGCCGCGATGATCGCCTGGTGGGGCACGGCGATGCTCTGCTACGTCACGCCCAAGGAGCACCTGGGCCTGCCCAACCGCGACGACGTGAAGACCGGTGTCATCACGTACAAGATCGCGGCGCACGCGGCCGACCTGGCCAAGGGGCACCCGGGGGCGCAGGAGTGGGACGACGCGCTGTCGGACGCCCGGTTCGAGTTCCGCTGGGAGGACCAGTTCAACCTGGCGCTCGACCCGGACACGGCTCGTGAGTTCCACGACGAGACGCTGCCCGCGGAGCCGGCGAAGACCGCGCACTTCTGCTCGATGTGCGGTCCGAAGTTCTGCTCGATGAAGATCTCGCAGGACATCCGGCGCGAGCACGGCGGCGACCTCAGGACCGGGCTCGAGTCGGACGAGATCGAGGCGGGCATGGCGGAGAAGTCCAAGGAGTTCGCCGCGTCCGGCAACCGGGTGTACCTCCCGCTGGCGGAGTAGCCGGCCGCACCGGCCGTACGTCCGGGGCGGGTACGCATCGCACGGCCGTGGGGGCCGTGCGGGACGTGCCCGCCCCGACGGGGTCACTCCGGCTGGTGCTCCGGCGGCCCGAAGTCGGGGCTGGAGAAGTCCGGGCTGCTGAACGTCGGCCGGCTGCCCGAGGAGCCCTCGCTGGGACTGGCGAATTCAGGGCCGCTGTAACCGATCTTCGGTATGCGAGAGGTCCGGGGCGGCGGCAGGGGCGAGGCCGACGAGGCCGGGCGGCTGCCGGGCTCGGCCAACGCGTCCCGCAGGAACGGCAGGATGCCCCGTTCGAGCAGCGCGCGGCGCCAGGCGTCGCGGGCCCGGGACAGTTCGTCGTCCACCTCGCCCTCGCCCGCGGTTCCCGCGGCCACTTCGGTGGAGCGGTTGCGCAGCGCCGTGACCAGCAGGCCCGCGGCGGCGCAGAGCAGTCCGGCCGCGGCGACGGCGCCGAAGAACCAGCCTGCCGTCAGCAGGGTGTCGGCGAACACCATCGCCGGATCGAGCACCTTCAGAAGGGCGCCCACCAGCAGGAAGATCACCGCGGCCGCTCCGGAGAGCACCGGCGCGAGGACCGTGACGATCGCGACGATGCCCGCGCCAGGACCGCTCACGCCGTCGCCGTCCCCGGTCAGGACCGCGTTCATGACACTCGTACCGCTCGGTGAGCGGCCCTCCTGGCGGACCTTCACGAAGTGGTCGTACTCGACCGCTGCCGCGGTGGTGATCAGCGCCGTCGCGTTCAGCGCCATCGTGCGCAGCTGCGCGGTCGTGAGCCGTTTCCCGACCTCGGCGAGATCCGGACGTTCGTGCGCGTTGCGCAGTGCATCGTCGAGGACGCGCTCGTACTCGGCGCGGTCCTCGGTCAGCAGGTGCGGAGCCACGTTCATGTGCATCCCCCGATGCTCCGTCTGGCCGGATCGACCCTGGAAGAACGGGCAGTTGGGCGGAGACGGAGGAGAGCCTGCTACGGATGATCCGATGGTATTGCGGTTACGGCACAGGGTGACAGGGGGTTTCCGGAAATCGACTTCCCCGGATGCGTAGGGTTATGCCTCAGCGGTGCAGGGGGAGTTGGACCACCAGCAGCTTTCCGGCCATGGTCACACCGCCGTCCATGGCGATCGCCAGACCGTCGGCGTACACGTGCGGACCGTCGACCACCGGACCGGAGCCGTCCTCGCCGTCCTCGGTGCCGACCTGGCCGAGGAGGTACGGGATGGGGCTGTGGCCATGGACCACCCGGCCGCCGCCGTACGTGCCGAGCAGCTCCTGCACCGCCTGGGGGCCGGCGTCGTCGCGGAAGGCGAAGCGTTTGGTGAACTTCCGGAACAGGTCCCAGACCTCGTCGGCGTCGTTCCGGTTGATGATCTCGTGGACGGTCTCGTTGACGTCCTCGATGGTGGAGCCGTACTCGAGGTACGCGGTGGTGTCGGAGTGCATCAGGAGGTGCCCGTCCTCCTCCACCACGGCGTCCAGCCGGGACATCCACTGCAGATGGACGTCCTGGAGTCGGTCCATGTCCTGCTTCTGGCCGCCGTTGAGCAGCCATGCCGCCTGGAAGGTGGCGGTGCCGGCACCGGAGTTGACCGGGGTGTCGGCGAAGCGCTTGGCGCCGATGAGCAGCAGTTCGTGGTTGCCCATCAGGGCCTTGCAGTAGCCGCCGGCGGCCGCGGCCTCGGCGGACAGGCGCATGACGAGGTCGATGACACCGATGCCGTCGGGGCCGCGGTCGGTGAAGTCGCCGAGGAACCAGAGACGGGCGTTGCCCGCCGCCCAGGCGCCGTTCTCGTCGATGAGGCCCTGCTCTCGCAGGGCGGCGACGAGTTCCTCGAGGTAGCCGTGGACGTCGCCGACCACGTAGAGCGGGCCGGGGCCCTCGCCGGCCGGCACCGGCGCGGGGGCCGGGGCCGGATCGACCCGGACTTGCACGGTGTCTCCCCGGTTGATGATCGGGAGGTCCCGCTCGGTGGGGGTGTAGCCCTCGGGGACGTCCCCCTCCGGGAAGGCGTTGCCGGGGTGCCCGGTGGCGACGGCGACGATGGACGAGGAACCGGCGGCGGGCGGCTCGGTGACATGGCTCAGCTGGAGCGTGGGCGCGAGCGAGGAGGCGGGGCCGACGGGAGGGCCGAACGGAGCCACCGGGGCCACCGGGCCGAAGGGGGCCGCGGAGTCGACGGGGGCGGGGTCGGCCGGGGCATCGACGGGGTCGAGTGCGGCCGGTGGGCCGACGGGGGCGCCCGAGGGCGGTTCGGTGGCGTGACCCTGCACGGGCACGCGGGCGTACGGCGGTACGCGGAAGTCACGCAATGTCGCCGTGCGCACCACGGGTTCCTGCCCGGCCCCCTGAGTCATCGACCCCTCCACCACCGTCGTGACGCCCTGCACATCACGGACCGGCCTGGTCGGGGTGGCCCGTGATGTCGTGCGCCCATCATAGGAATGAGGGTCCTCCTGTGTGACGCACCAGGGGTGGTGAATCCGGGTCCACTCCGGGTTCACCGGTCGTTTCGCCCGAATTGAGAAGGTCCGGGCCAGGGTCGGGCTCGGGTCGGCTCTGGGTTTGGGCCGGGACCTCGGCGCATACCGGTCCTTCTTCCTCTTCCTCTCCCCTTATCCCTTCAACTCTTCCCCTCCTCTCCCTCTCCCTCCCCCTCCTGCTCCTGCTCCTCCTCCTCCTAGTCCTTCGCAGGTGACCGGGGCGGGCTGACGGTCGTGCGCGGTGGACGCCGCTGCGAGGAGGTGCGGACGATGAGTTCGGTCGGTATCACCTGCTCGACAGGTCCGTCGGTGTCGATTCCCTCGATGGCGTCGATGAGGAGCTGGACGACGGCCGTGCCGATCCGGCGCGGTTTGAGCGAGAGCGTGGTGATCGGCGGTTCGGTGTTGGCGTAGACGGTCGACTCGCTGCAGCAGACCAGCAGCAGATCGTCCGGGACGCGCAGTCCGTAGCGGCGGGCGGCCGCCAGCAGATCGGTTCCGTTGGGGTCGAAGAGTCCGTACACGGCGTCGGGTCGGTCCGGGCGGGCGAGCAGCCGGTCGGCCGCGACGGCGCCCGCGCACGGATCGTGCGCCGGATAGGCCTCGTAGACGGGGTCCTGTCCGACCCGCTCGCACCAGTTGAGGTACGCGGTGGTGGACAGACGGGTGTAGGTGTCGGTGGTGGTTCCGGTGAGCAGGCCGATCCGGCGGGCGCCGGCGTCGGCGAGATGGTCGAGGAGGTCGAGGACCGCGGCTTCGTGGTCGTTGTCGACCCAGGCGGTCACCGGGAGCGTGCCGGCGGGGCGTCCGTCGGAGACGACGGGCAGGCCCTGGCGGACGAGTTCGGTGACGACCGGGTCGTGGTCGGAGGGGTCGATGACGACGGTGCCGTCGAGGGCGACGTTCGACCAGACGTCATGTCGGGAGGTGGCGGGGAGGATGACCAGGGCATAACCGCGCGCGAGCGCGGCCGATGTGGCGGCTCTGGCCATCTCCGCGAAGTACGCGAATTCGGTGAAGGTGAAAGGTTCATCCCCGTAGGTCGTCACGGTCAGGCCGATGAGGCCCGACTTGCCGGTACGGAGCGTGCGGGCCGCTGCGGATGGGCGATAGCCCAGCCGGTCTGCGACCTCGCGGACGTGGCGGCGGGTGGCGTCCGGGAGCCGGCCCTTGCCGTTGAGCGCGTCGGAGACAGTCGTGATGGAGACCCCGGCGGCGGCGGCCACGTCCCGGATGCCCGCTCGTCCCTGCCGGCTTCCCCGGGTCTGTGCCCGGCTCACCTGGTGCTTCCCTGCTGCTGTCATGGCGAGCCGATAGTAGGGCGAGGGCGGGTGGTTGAGCCGGTCGCATATGCGCGCATTGACAGGCACGTTTCTGCATGATCGATATTGACCAACCGCCTTGGAACTCAAGGAAGTTATGGGATCCGACGTGTGATCTTCGGTTGTCGATGCGTATGAGCCTGCCAAGGGGATGAGGTCTCGAAGAGGTCTCAACTCACCTCTACGGGGGACGCGCGCCACGGCGCCCGCCACCGGCGCGCGCCACCCGAGCCCGCGCTCCCCCTGTTGTCCACAGCTTGTCCGACCCGTTGTCCACAGCCCATTCGCAGCGGGGGCGAATCCTCATAAGGTGAGGAGTATTGGTGGTACGGACGGTCGAGGAGGACCACAGTGAGCGCAGTGAGCGAGACCGGCGGAACGGGCGGGGCGAGCGCGGGCGGCCCGAGGCTGCGCGCCGTGCTGGACGGCATCCCGACCTACAAGCCGGGCAAGCCGGCTGCCGCGGGCGGACCGGTCGCCTTCAAGCTGTCCTCCAACGAGAACCCGTACCCGCCGCTGCCGGGTGTCATGGAGAGCGTGCTGGCCGCGGCCGGGAGCTTCAACCGCTACCCGGACATGGGCTGCACCGGCCTCGTGGAGGAGCTCGCGGACCGCTTCGGGGTGCCGCTCTCCCACCTGGCGACCGGTACCGGCTCGGTCGGTGTCGCGCAGTCCTTGATCCAGTCGACCGCGGGCCCGGGCGACGAGGTCATGTACGCCTGGCGCTCCTTCGAGGCGTATCCGATCATCACGCAGATCAGCGGGGCGACCTCGGTGCAGGTGCCGCTGACCGACGGCGAGGTGCACGACCTCGACGCCATGGCGGAGGCGATCACCGACCGCACCCGGCTGATCTTCGTCTGCAACCCCAACAACCCCACGGGCACGGCGGTGCGCCGGGCCGAGCTGGAGCGCTTCCTGGACCGCGTGCCTTCGGACGTTCTGGTCGTGATCGACGAGGCGTACCGCGAGTTCGTCCGCGACACCGACATCCCGGACGGCATCGAGCTCTACCGTGACCGCCCGAACGTGGCGGTGCTGCGGACGTTCTCCAAGGCGTACGGGCTGGCCGGACTGCGGGTCGGCTTCGCGATCGCGCATGAGCCGGTGGCGGCGGCGCTGCGCAAGACGGCGGTGCCGTTCGGGGTGAGCCAGCTGGCGCAGGACGCCGCGGTGGCGTCGTTGCGGGCCGAGGACGAACTGCTCGGGCGGGTCGGCTCCTTGGTGGCCGAGCGCGAGCGGGTCCACGCGGGGCTCGTGGCCCAGGGCTGGACCGTGCCGGACACCCAGGCGAACTTCGTCTGGCTGCGGCTCGGTGAGCGGACGGTGGACTTCGCGGCGGAGTGCGAGCGGCACGGCGTGGTGGTGCGGCCGTTCGCGGGTGAGGGCGTGCGCGTCACGATCGGTGAGTGCGAGGCCAACGACCTGTTTCTGAAGACGGCGGAGGGCTTCCGTAAGGAGGGTTAGTCCGCCACCAGCTCCACGCGGATCGGGTCGCCGTCCCTGACGGTGGCCAGGATGTGCGGGTCGCCGTCCAGTGCGCCCAGGAGGTTGCAGGGGGACGCGAGCCGGCACTCGTCACCCCGCGATATGGGGGTGGCGCCGTAGGGGAGGGCGAGCGCGTCGCCCTCCGTCCAGAAGGCGACGGTGCCGGGTTCGACCACCTGCCGGGCGTCGGCTTCGAGGGCGGCGGAGACAGGTGTGTCGAAATACACTTCCTCGCCCCATGTCCGGGCGGTGGAAGAGAGCGGGAGAACCCCCACGAGCGCCTTGCTCGTGGGGGTTTCGTCGATGGTGGCCGTGGTGTGACCGGTCGGCCAGGAGATACGGATCTGAAGGCTCATGGCCCCGATTCAACAATATGTTGAAGGTCTGGGGAAGGGGTGACCTTCGAGTAGGGACCCCCGGTCTTACGTACGGATTTCGTATGAGCCATAATGCTTGTGAATGTGAACGCGTTCACAAGCGTGTCACAGTTCATCCCGGGATGGGTGGGATTAAGGGGCAGGCTGCCCCCTGTGACCACGGCGATGTAAGGAGAAGACGACGTGGACCTCGCTCTGGCGCCAGAGACTCTGGCGCGCTGGCAGTTCGGCATCACCACCGTCTACCACTTTCTCTTCGTTCCTCTGACGATCTCCCTCGCCGCGCTCACCGCCGGTCTCCAGACCGCCTGGGTACGTACGGAGAACGAGAAGTACCTCAGGGCGACCAAGTTCTGGGGCAAGCTCTTCCTGATCAACATCGCGATGGGTGTGGTCACCGGGATCGTGCAGGAGTTCCAGTTCGGCATGAACTGGTCCGACTACTCGCGCTTCGTCGGCGACATCTTCGGAGCCCCGCTCGCCTTCGAGGCGCTGATCGCCTTCTTCTTCGAGTCGACCTTCATCGGCCTGTGGATCTTCGGCTGGGACAAGTTGCCCCAGCGGATCCACCTGGCCTGTATATGGATGGTGTCGATCGGCACGATCCTCTCCGCGTACTTCATCCTGGCGGCCAACTCCTGGATGCAGCACCCGGTGGGCTACCGGATCAACGAGGAGCGGGGCCGGGCCGAGCTCACGGACTTCTGGCAGGTGCTCACCCAGAACACCGCCCTCACCCAGTTCTTCCACACCATGACGGCCGCCTTCCTGGTCGGCGGCGCGTTCATGGTGGGCATCTCCGCCTTCCACCTGGCGCGCAAGAAGCACGTTCCGGTGATGCGGACCTCGCTGCGGCTGGGTCTGATCACACTGATCATCGCCGGACTCGGCACGGCCGTCAGCGGTGACCTGCTCGGCAAGGTGATGTTCAAGCAGCAGCCCATGAAGATGGCCGCCGCCGAGGCGCTGTGGGACGGCGAAGCGCCCGCACCCTTCTCGATCTTCGCCTACGGAGATGTCGAGAAGGGGCACAACAAGGTCGCCGTAGAGATCCCCGGCCTGCTGTCCTTCCTCGCGAACGACGACTTCAGCTCGCACGTGCCGGGCATCAACGACGTCAACAAGGCCGAGCAGGAGCGGTTCGGGCCCGGCGACTACCGGCCCAACATCCCGGTCGCCTACTGGGGCTTCCGTTGGATGATCGGCTTCGGCATGGCCTCGCTGACCATCGGCATGATCGGCCTCTGGCTGACCCGCAAGAAGTTCATGCTGCCGCCGGGGATGCGGACCGGTGAGAACGAGGTGCCGAACCTGGTCCTGTTCAAGCGGAAGGCACTCAGCCCCCGCCTGACCAAGTGGTACTGGCTCGTCGCCCTCTGGACCATGCTCTTCCCGCTGATCGCCAACTCCTGGGGCTGGATCTTCACCGAGATGGGCCGCCAGCCCTGGGTCGTGTACGGCGTGCTGCGCACCAGGGACGCCGTCTCCCCCGGTGTCTCCCAGGGCGAGATCCTCACCTCGATGATCGTCTTCACCCTGCTCTACGCCGTGCTCGCCGTCATCGAGGTCAAGCTCCTGGTCAAGTACGTCAAGGCCGGACCGCCCGAGCTCAGCGAGGACGACCTCAACCCGCCCACCAAGATCGGCGGGGACCACCGTGACCCCGACCGGCCCATGGCCTTCTCGTACTGAGGCTCAGGAGATCGAGGCATGGAACTCCACAACGTCTGGTTCGTACTCATCGCCGTCCTCTGGATTGGCTACTTCTTCCTCGAAGGGTTCGACTTCGGGATCGGCGTCCTGACCAAGCTGCTCGCCCGCGATCGCAGCGAGAAGCGGGTGCTGATCAACACCATCGGCCCCGTCTGGGACGGTAACGAGGTGTGGCTGCTGACCGCCGGCGGCGCGACGTTCGCCGCGTTCCCCGACTGGTACGCGACCCTCTTCTCCGGCTTCTACCTGCCGCTGCTGATCATCCTGGTCTGTCTGATCGTGCGGGGCGTCGCCTTCGAGTACCGGGCGAAGCGCCCGGAGGAGAACTGGCAGCGCAACTGGGAGCAGGCCATCTTCTGGACCTCCCTGATCCCCGCCGTGCTGTGGGGCGTCGCCTTCGGCAACATCGTGCGCGGAGTGAAGATCGACGCGCAGAAGGAGTACGTGGGCACCCTCGGTGACCTGCTCAACCCGTACGCGATCCTCGGCGGCCTGGTCACCCTCACGCTCTTCACCTTCCACGGGGCGGTCTTCGCCGCGCTCAAGACGGTCGGGGACATCCGGGTGCGAGCCCGGGCGCTCGCTCTGAAGCTGGGGATGGTCACGGCCGTCCTGGCGCTCGGATTCCTGAGCTGGACGCAGGCCGACAAGGGCGACAGCTGGAGCCTGGTCGCCCTTGTCGTGGCCGTGGTGGCGCTCGTCGGGGCCATCGGCGCGATCAAGGTGGGGCGCGAGGGCTGGTCGTTCGCGCTGTCGGGCATCACCATCGCGGCGGCCGTCGCGATGCTGTTCCTGACGCTCTTCCCGAACGTCATGCCCTCTTCGCTCGACCCCGCGTGGAGCCTTACCGTGACGAACGCGTCGTCCAGCCCGTACACGCTGAAGATCATGACTTGGTGCGCGGCCATCGCGGCCCCGCTGGTCATGCTCTACCAGGGCTGGACCTACTGGGTGTTCCGCAAGCGGATCGGCACGCAGCACATAGCCGACGCCGCTCACTAGTAGGGGATGTTTCACGTGAAACCGATCGATCCGCGCCTGCTCCGGTACGCCCGAGCCACCCGTCTCTTCCTCGCGGCGGTGGTGGTCCTCGGCCTGGCCGGGGCGGCGCTGGTCGTCGCCCAGGCGATGCTCATCGCCGAGGTGGTGGTGGGGGCCTTCCAGAGGGGCCTCCCGGTTTCCGACCTGCGCACGCCGCTGGTGCTGCTCGCAGGTGTCGCCGTGGGGCGCGGGCTGGTCTCCTGGCTGACGGAGCTGGCCGCCCACCGGGCCGGCGCGGCGGTCAAGTCCGAGCTGCGGGGACGGTTGCTCCAGCGGTCGGCGGCGCTGGGGCCGGGGTGGCTCAGCGGGCAGCGGGCCGGCTCGCTCGTCGCGCTGGCGACCCGGGGGGTGGACGCGCTGGACGACTACTTCTCGCGCTATCTGCCGCAGCTGGGACTCGCGGTCGTCGTGCCGGTGGCGGTCCTGGTGCGGATCGTCACCGAGGACTGGGTCTCGGCCGCGGTCATCGTGGTCACCCTGCCGCTCATTCCGCTCTTCATGATTCTGATCGGCTGGTACACCCAGGCCCGGATGGACCGTCAGTGGAAGCTGCTGTCCCGGCTGTCCGGCCACTTCCTGGACGTGGTGGCCGGGCTGCCCACGCTCAAGGTGTTCGGACGGGCGAAGGCGCAGGCCGAGTCGATCCGGTCGATCACGGCGGAGTACCGGCGGGCGACGATGAAGACGCTGCGCATCGCGTTCCTTTCGTCGTTCGCCCTGGAGCTGCTGTCGACGCTGTCGGTGGCGCTGGTCGCGGTCGGTATCGGTATGCGGCTGGTCCACGGCGACCTCGACCTGTACACGGGCCTGGTCATCCTGATCCTGGCGCCCGAGGCCTATCTGCCGATCCGGCAGGTCGGGGCGCAGTTCCATGCGGCGGCGGAAGGGCTGGCCGCCGCGGAGGAGATCTTCGAGGTCCTGGAGACTCCGGCGGCGGTCGGCGGCACGGGCGCCGTGCCGACGTCCCCGCGCATCGAGCTGGAGAACGTGACCGTACGTCACGCCGGCCGGGCCGAAGCCTCGCTGGACGGGGCGTCGCTGGTCGTGGAGCCGGGCGAGACGGTGGCCCTGGTGGGGCCGAGTGGTGTCGGCAAGTCCACGCTGCTCGATGTGGTGCTCGGATTCGCGACTCCGGAGGCGGGCGGCTCGGTCCGGGTCGGAGGAGTGGAGTTCGGCGCGCTGGACATCGAGGAGTGGCGGTCGCGGATCGCCTGGGTGCCGCAGCGGCCCTATCTCTTCGCGGGCACCATCGCCGAGAACGTCCGCCTGGCCCGCCCGGACGCATCCGACGAAGCGGTACGTGAGGCCCTGCGGGACGCTGGGGCGGATGGGTTCGTCGCGGAGCTCGCCCACGGGATCGACACGATGCTCGGCGAGGACGGCGCCGGTCTCTCGGCAGGGCAGCGCCAGCGACTCTCTCTGGCCCGCGCGTTCCTGGCCGATCGGCCCCTGCTGCTTCTCGACGAGCCGACGGCCGCGCTCGACGGCGGCACCGAGGCCGCTGTGGTCGACGCGGTCCGCCGTCTCGCGGCCGGCCGCACGGTCCTGCTGGTGGTCCACCGCCCGGCGCTGCTGGCGGTCGCGGACCGCGTGGTGGAGCTCCGGCCCGCAGAGAGGGAGCAGCGGGCAGAGCCGGGGCGGGAGACGGCGCCCGACGCGGTGGCTAGACCACGATTGGCGCCGGTGAGAGAACGCGAGCGGGAGGCTCTCGCCCTGCTACGCGAAGCGGCGACCCACGCGAACGCGGGGCCACAACGGCATACAAGCAAGCCCACCGTGGAGACGTACGTGAGCCGTATCCTGCCGAAAGTGGATTGTGCGAACCAGCAGCAGGCGG
>NZ_JAGGOS010000010.1 GCF_018614205.1 Streptomyces sp. ISL-36
TCCCCGATCCGGTCCAGGGCGGCGCCGAGGAGCCGGCCGGGCCCGGGCAGCCAGGAGCGCGGGGGCACGGTGCGGGCACGGCGCCCGCCCGGCCTGCGGGCGGCGGCGATCTCGTCGAAGATGCCGGCCCCGATGGCGACGGCCCGCATGCCGTCGGCGAGCGCGTGGTGGAGTTTGACGAGGACGGCGAAGGAGCCGTCGGGGGCGCCGGTGAGGAGGTACATCTCCCAGGGCGGGAGGCCGCGTTCGACCGGGCGTTCCATCAGTTCGCCGGCCAGTCGGGCGGCCTCGGCGTGGAAGTCGGTGCCCGGGAGGGCGATCTCCCGTACGTGCCGTCGTACGTCGAAGTCCTTGTCCGTGGCCCAGGCGGCGCCGCCGACGGGCAGCAGGACGTCGCGGACCCGCATCCGCAGCCGGGGGATCGCGGCGGCGCGGCGGGCGAGAAGATCGAGAACATCGGGCTCATCGGGCTCACCGGGCCCGCCGGGCGGCGGGCCGAAGTGGGCGAGGGCGCCGAGGTGCATGGGGTGGTCGGAGGACTCGAGGTGCCAGAAGGCCAGATCGAGAGGTGCCAGAAGCTCGCTGCTCAAAGGATCCCCATGTCCTGGAGGGTGGCCTGATCAGGATGGCCGGGAACCGAAGTCAACCGCGTGCGATCGGTTACGGTCAAGTACGATCGATGTACACAGGGTTAACAATGAATTCGCACCAGACGCACTTGCCGCCGCCGCGCGGTTCCACGCCCCAGACGTCGGAGAGCCGGTCCACGAGCAGCAGACCACGGCCCGAGACACCCGACTCCCCCGCCTCCCTCCGCCGCGGCAGGGCGCTGGAGCGGTCCTCCACCTCCACGCGCAGCCGCCGGTCCGGCCCCGCCAGCGTCCGGAGGGTCACGATCGCCCCGCCGTCGGTGTGCATCAGCGCGTTGGTCATCAGCTCGTCGGCGACGAGTTCGATCTCGTCGGAGCGCTCCCCCGCGCCCCAGGCGCGTACCGCGGCCCGGATCATGTGCCGGGCGGAGCTCAGCGCCTCCGGGTCGCCCTGCCCCACGTGCTGCTGGAGCCGGCCGCCGGAGCGGGGGAAGTACGCGCCCTGCCGCCGGAGCAGCAGGATCGCCACGTCGTCCTCGCCGCCCCGCTCGTCCACGACCTCGCACAGGTGGTCGGCGAGATGCTGGAGGTCGCGCGGCCCGCGCCGTACCAGGGAGGAGAGCCACCGCATGCCCTCGTCGAGGTCGGATCCGGGCGCCTCCACCAGGCCGTCGGTGTAGAGCAGGAGGGTCTGGCCGGGGTCCAGTTCCACGGTGGTCACCGGATAGTCGAGGCGGGCGAACTCGGCGGAGAGCCCCAGCGGAAGCCCGCCCTCGACCGCCAGCCGGCGGCTGCCGCCGTCGGTGTCCTGGAGCAGCGGTTCGACGTGCCCGGCGCGCACCACCTGGACCACCCCGGTCGTGAGGTCGGCCTCGGCGTACGTGCAGGTGGCGAAGCGGTCGGTGTCCAGCTCGTGGAGGAAGACGGAGGCCCGGGCCATCACGGTCGCCGGGGTGTGCCCCTCGGCCGCGTAGGCGCGCAGCACGATCCGCAGCTGTCCCATGACGGCCGCGGCGTGGGTGTCATGGCCCTGTACGTCCCCGATGACGGCGCCCACCCGCCCGCCGGGCAGCGGGATGACGTCGTACCAGTCGCCGCCGATGTCCCGGCCGAGGCGGGCCGCGCGGTAGCGGACGGCTATCTGTGCGCCGGGCACCTCGGGGATGCGGCGCGGCAGCATGGCCTGCTGGAGCCCCTCGGCCAGGTCGTGCTCCTGCTCGTAGAGCATGGCGCGCTGCAGGCTCTGCGCGATGCTGCTGCCGAGCGCGACCAGCAGATTGCGTTCGTCGGCGCTGAAGCCGGACTTGTCGCTGTAGAGCAGTCCGAGCGCGCCGATCGGCCGGGCCTGGGCGATCAGCGGCAGATACGCGGCCGAGGTGATGCCGAGTCCGCTGATGTGCGGCCACAGGATCGGGTACGAGTCGGCGAAGTCCTGCGGCGACTCGATGAACCGGGGCCTGAGGGTCCGGATCACCTCGCTCATGGGGTACGCCTCGTCCACCCGGGTGAATCGCGTACCGGGCACGAAGGCGCCGTCCGGCCCCTCGGCGACCAGGTGGATCCGGCCGGACTCCAGGAGGCCCACGACGAGGCTGGTGGCGCCGAAGTGTTCGAGGCCGTGCGAGTCGTTGAGCAGGTCGATGACGTCCTGCACGGTCCGGGCGTGGGCGAGGGCCGCGGTGGTGCCCTCCACGACACTTGTGCGTTTGCGCCGCCCCTCGTCCAGGCCGAGCCGGGCGGCGTGCTCGGTCACCTCTTCGGAGGCGTCCCGGACGATGCCGACGATCCGGCGGGGGCGGCCGGTCCCGTCGCGCTGGATGAGCCCCTGGGTGTGGGTCCAGCGGGGGTCGCCGCTCCGCAGCCGGACGCGGAAGTAGGCGCCGTAGTGGTCGCTGCCGTCCTTGAGGGCGTGCGTGACCAGGGTGTCGAGCCGGCGGCTCTCGTCGGGCGTGACACGGGAGCCGAGGGTGACCGGATGGTCGTCGTACTCCTCGGGGCGCATGTCGAAGACGGCCAGGGCGCCCTCGTCCATGGTCATCAGGCCGGTGATCAGGTCCCAGTCGAAGCTCCCCATCCGGAAGTCCCGGCCGTAGTCCCGGAGAAAGCAGCACGTTGCGGCCCCTGTTCCGGATCCGCAGCGGCACTCCTCCGCCGCCGCGCCGCCCCCTCTGCCCGCGCTCATGGGGCCACGCTAGGCGCAGGCCCGGCCCTGCGCACGGCGGATATCACCCTTCGAACGTCTCGGGCTGCCGGGGGCTCGGTTCGGTCGGGAAGAGGTCCTCCAGGGAGGGCGGTACTAGCTCGGGTTCGGCCGGCGGCTCCGGAACCGCGGGTGAGTCCGGAACGGTCGGTGAGTCCGGAACCGCCGAGTCCGGAACCGCCGGGGAGTTCGGAACCGCCGGGGATGTGGCGGTGTCCGAGGGAGCGGAGGGGCCGGGGCCGGTCGGGTCCGGCGACCTGGGGTCGGGGGTGGGGGTCGGCGGCAGGATCCAGTGACACTCGTCCGGGTCGCACGGCGGATCGACGACGGGCTTCCTGTCCTGGTCGCCGTCGGTCCCGGTCAGCCGCTCGATCCAGGTGCTGTCGACGACGTCGACGATGACCAGGGTGTCGACCACGGTCGTGGTCGGCCTGATGACCACGACCCGGTCGGGGCGGTAGCCGCTCCAGGGCCGCCCGTTGTGCCCGGCTCCCTGGACGGAGACCGGTGAGCGCAGCGGGTTTCCGCAGGCGCAGCGGACACGGGGCGCGCCGTACCGGTCGACGAGGACCGCCGTACCGGCCTGGAGGACCGACTGGAAGGCGGTGACGCGGCCGCCGGAGAGCCCGTGGTTGGTGACGCGAGTGTCGGCGCGCAGCACGACCGGGGTGAGGCCGCGCAGCCACTCCGCGACGCTCGACTCCGGGATGCCGACCCCCTCGGCGAACGCCCGGGCCTTGGCCGGGTCGGCGGTGAGGAAGGCGACCTGGTGCTCGACGTCGCAGCTTGCGACCGAGTGGGTGCCGCCGTAGAGGCCGGGGGTGGAGCCGGTGATCTCGCGGATCCGCTGGGCCGTCGCGGTGCCCGGGGCGCTGGGCCGGGTGGTGTGCGGAGCGGCGGCGTCCGGGGCCGTGGCCCGCGCCGTGGAGGCGGTGAAGGGGTCGGGGCCCTGAGCGGCGGCGGGCTGGAGGAAGACCTCCTCGGAAGCGGCGGCCGTCAGCTCGCCGCCGCCGTCGCCGGAGGAGCAGCCCGCGAGGAGCAGCGCCGAGGTCAGCGCGGCGAGTGCGACGACATGGATCTTCCGTGACCGGCGTAGGGGTGAGCGCACCAGGATCTCCCGCCTCTTCCGCCCCGAGACATTCCTTCATGTCTGTCGCACCGGCCCGTTGCCCGCAAGCGGAGCACGGCCGACCGGGCGACGGACTTGAACACGTTCAAGGACGGCTCTAGTCTCATGCCCATCGAGTTGAACACGTTCAATCGGGGGGTGGTTGGTCGCACATGTCCGTACTGGTCGATCTCATCGTGATGCTCGGCATGTTCGTCGTCGTGCCGGTCGGCCTGAGGCTGATCGACGGCCCTCTGCCACCCGACGTGCGCCTGCTCCGCCGCGCCTGGCCCCTGCTCGCCGTACCCGGCGCCGTCGCCCTCTGGCTGCCGCGCTCCCCCACGGCGGCGGCGCTCGCGACCGTCTACGCCCTGGCCACGCTGGCTCTGGCGCTGTACGCCCCCGCCCGCCTCGCCGCACGGGTCCGGCAGCCGTCGGCCGGGGGCGCCCCCCTCCCGCTCCGCGCGCTCGACCCGTCCGAGATCGCCGTCCTCACGGCGCTGGTGACCCCCTCGGTGGCGGGCCTGGCGCTGGTCGCCGAACGCGCCGGACACGAGCTCTTCGGCTTCGACCTCGACATCCTGGCCCTGACCGTCCCCCACTTCCACTTCGCGGGGTTCGCCGCCGCACTGGTGGCCGGCCTGGTCTGCCGTACGTCCGAGGGGCCCGCCACCCGGTTCGCCGCGCTCAGCGTTCCCCTCGGCACACTCCTCGTCCTGCTCGGCTACTTCGTCGACGACTGGGCGGAGCTCGCCGGCGCGGTCGTCCTCACCGCCGGCATGTGGGCCGTCGCCCTGGCGACCTGGCGGGACATCCGGACCGGTGCCGCCGACCCCGTCACCCGCGGTCTTCTCGCCGTCTCGGCCGTGGTGCTCGTGGCGACCATGCTGCTCGCCCTGAGCTGGGCTCTCGGCGAGGCCACCGGACTGCCCCACCCGAGCCTGACCTGGATGGCCGCCACCCATGGCCTCGGCAACGCTCTCGGTTTCGCGCTCTGCTCGCTGCTCGCCTGGCGCCGCGTCCAGGCGATCGCCACTCCCAAGGAGACCGCATCATGGCCCGTCTGATCCGCGCCCTCGCCACCCCCGACCCCACCCCTGGCCCCACCCCCGAACCCGCCCGCGCCCGGGGCGCGGACCTCAATTACGCCGAGGTGGGCGCCACCGGATCGGACAGCCTGCCGGCCGGATACCACCACCTCCACCACACCGTCCGCGTCGGCCGGGGCAGGGAGTCCTTCGAGACCGCCGGCGCCGCCGTCACCACCTGGCAGATGCACCGCGCCTCCGGCGCCCGGGTCCGCAGCGATGCCGTCCGCGCAGAGCCGGGCGTCCTCGTCGAGGTCTCGCTCGGCGTCGGCCCCGTCCGCTTCGCCGCCCCCTGCGAGGTGATCTGGACGGCGTACGAGAAGAACCGCACCGGCTTCGCCTACGGCACCCGCGTCCGGCACCCGGAGTGCGGCGAGGAGTCCTTCGTCGTCGACCTGCACCCTGACGGCTCCGTCTGGTTCACCGTCACCGCCTTCAGCAGGCCGGCGGTCTGGTACACCCGCCTGGCGGGACCGCTCGTCCCCCGCCTCCAGCACGCCTACGCCCGGCACCTTGGCCGTACGCTCCGACGCCTCGTCGAGGGGTGAGCGACACCACTCGGGCGTTAGGCTCCCTTTGTACCCATACGTTCCACCCGAGGAGCCGGCGATGAGCCAGTACGACGAATACACGAGCCCCTCGCAGGCCGAGGGCGAGCGGCTCGACGAGGACATGGACCCGCAGGAGCGGAAGCAGCGCCATCCGCAGACCACGCGCACCACCCCCTCGCAGGCGGAGGGCGAGCGCGGCGCGGACGAGGAGGAGAAGGCCTGACTCCGCCTCGGGGTCGATACTGGTAGCGATGGAGTGGTTCACCGCACCCGACTACTGGCTGAGCCGGATCCTCTTCCAACGGGGGCTCGCCGGGCTGTACCTCGTGGCGTTCCTCTCGGCGGCTCTCCAGTTCCGGGCCCTGATCGGCGAACGCGGCATGCTCCCCGTACCGGAGTATCTGCGCCGGGTGGAGCCGGGCCGGGTCCCCACCCTCTTCCACTGGCACTACTCGGACCGGCTGTTCGCCCTGGTCGCCTGGGCCGGGGCGGCGCTGGCGCTCGCTCTGGTGGCGGGCGCGGGGGACGCGGTGCCGCTCGCCGTCTCGATGCTGCTGTGGGCGGTGCTCTGGGCGCTGTACCTCTCCATCGTGAACGTCGGCCAGACCTGGTACTCCTTCGGCTGGGAGTCACTGCTCCTGGAGGCCGGCTTCCTCGCGATCCTCCTCGGCAACGACGACACGGCGCCGCCCGTCCTCGTGCTGTGGCTGCTGCGCTGGCTGCTGTTCCGGGTCGAGTTCGGCGCGGGGCTGATCAAGCTGCGCGGCGACCGGTGCTGGCGCGATCTGACGTGCCTCTACTACCACCACGAGACCCAGCCGATGCCCGGCCCGCTCAGCTGGTTCTTCCACCATCTGCCCCGCCCGCTGCACCGCGTGGAGGTGGCCGCCAACCATGTCGTCCAGCTGGTGGTCCCGGTGCTGCTCTTCACCCCGCAGCCGGTGGCGACCGTCGCGGCCTGTCTGATGGTGGCGACCCAGCTGTGGCTGGTGCTCTCGGGCAACTTCGCGTGGCTGAACTGGATCACCATCGTCATCGCGCTCTCCGTGATCGACGGCTCGCTGCTCGTCGGTGACCATCCGCAACCGGGCCCGCCGCTCTGGTACGTGGTCGTGGTCACCGCGGCGACCGCCCTGATCCTGTTCCTCAGCTACCACCCGGCACGCAACCTGCTTTCGCGGCAGCAGGCAATGAACCGCTCGTACGACGCGTTCCACCTGGTCAACACGTACGGCGCCTTCGGATCGATCGGTCGGGTGCGGGACGAGATCGTGATCGAGGGGACGGACGACCCCGCGCCGCACGCGGGCACGGTGTGGCAGGAGTACGGCTTCAAGGGCAAGCCGGGCGATCCACGCCGGCTGCCCCGCCAGTTCGCCCCGTACCACCTGCGGCTCGACTGGCTGATGTGGTTCGCGGCGCTCTCCCCCGCGTACGCCCGTGACTGGTTCGGGCCCTTCGTCGAGCGCCTGCTCGAAGGCGACCGGGACACGCTGAGACTGCTGCGCCACAACCCCTTCCCGGATGCGCCGCCGACCCATGTCAGGGCCCGGCTCTACCGCTACCGCTTCTCGACCTGGCGGGAGCTGCGGGAGACCGGCGCCTGGTGGCACCGCACGCTCGTACGCGAGTACATGCCGCCGGTCCGGCTGCTGCGGACTCCGGAGCACCGCTAGGCGCCCGGTCTGCAGGCCGCGTATCCGTGACGTGAAATGCGACGCGTCATGCGTGACATGCCTGTGCCCCCGGCCGAGGGATCGGCCGGGGGCACAGGGCGGAGCGACGGTCGCGACTCGGTCGATACCGGCTCAGTCGATACCGGCTCAGTCGATACCGGGCAGGATGTGCGGCTCCGCGAGGTCGTCCTCGTAGCCCGCCAGCCGGATGGGGGCCGAGCGGGCCCACACTTCCAGGCTGCCCAGCTCGCCGGATCGACGGGGCCGCTCCGGACTTTCCGCCGGTCGCTGTTCCTGCTTCGTCAGTTCTGGTGTCACCGCGCACTCCTTTGTGTCGCGTACCAATGAGGACATGGCCGTTCGGTCGCGGTGGCGCCGTTCTTGGGGCGGGACCGCGGCCTTGGTGGCAGGCCAGTCCCCAGGCCGGCCGTGAGGGTTTGGTGAAACCCCGGTGGCCGACCGTGGACATCAGAGTAACCAAATGAGCGCGCTCGCGCTCTATGGGGCTCGGAAGTGTGACGCGATCGGGTGAATCTCGAAAACCAGGCCGATTCGCCCGGAGGCCGGTTTCTACCAGTTCGCGGGGCGGTAGTCCTTGAGGAAGCAGCCGTACAGATCCTCGCCCGCCTCACCGCGCACGACCGGGTCGTAGACCCGGGCCGCGCCGTCGACGAGGTCGAGGGGAGCGTGGAAGCCCTCGTCGGCAAGGCGCAGCTTGTCGAAGTGCGGGCGCTCGTCGGTGATCCAGCCGGTGTCGACCGAGGTCATGAGGATGCTGTCGGTCTCGAACATCTCCTGGGCGCTGGTCCGCGTGACCATGTTCATCGCGGCCTTCGCGGCATTGGTGTTCGGGTGCCCCGCGCCCTTGTAGCCGCGGCCGAAGACGCCCTCCATCGCCGAGACGTTGACGACGTAGGAGCGCCCGCTGGACGCCTTCCGGGCGGCGTCGGCCATCACCGGCCGCAACTTGCTGATCAGGATGAACGGCGCCGTGTAGTTGCACAGCTGGGTTTCGAGCAGCTCCACCGGCGAGATCTGCTCGATGGTCTGCACCCAGGTGTTGGTGTCGACGACGTCCGGCACCAGGCCGCCGGCGTCGATGGCGGTGCCGTCGAGGTGGCGGGCGACGCTGGCGTTGCCCGCGACCAGGGCGAGATCGGCGACCTTCTGCGCGTCGAGCCCGCTCACACCGACGGGCAGCGCAGCGCCCCTGCCGAGTTCACCGACCGCGCCGGAGTTGAAGGCGCCGATGACGTGATGGGCGGGGAGCTCCCCGGCGGGCAGCGGTGCGCTCTCGCCGTCGACCAGGGCGGCATAGGCGGAGGGCAGGCGACGCACGGTCTGCGTCGCGTTGTTGATGAGGATGTCCAGCGGTCCGGCCTCGGCGACCTGGTCGGCGAGGGCCACGGCCTGAGCCGGGTCGCGCAGGTCGATGCCGACGACCTCCAGCCGGTGCATCCAGTCCGCCGAGTCGTCCATCGCCTTGAAGCGACGGATGGCGTCCTTGGGGAAGCGGGTCGTGATGGTCGTGTGCGCACCGTCGCGCAGCAGCCGCAGCGCGATGTACATGCCGATCTTGGCGCGGCCGCCGGTGAGCAGCGCGCGCTTGCCGGTGAGGTCGGCTCGGGCGTCCCGCCTCGTCCGGTTCTCGGCCGCGCAGTTCTGGCAGAGCTGGTGGTAGAAGTAGTCGACCTCGACGTACCGCGTCTTGCAGATGTAGCAGGAGCGGGGCCGCTGGAGTATCCCGGCGATCCGGCCGGCCTCGGTCACGGAGGAAGGCAGGAGGCCCTCGGTCTCGTCGTCGATGCGCTGGGCGGAGCCGGTGGCGGTGGACTCGGTGACGGCCTTGTCGTGGGCGGTCTTGGCGGCGCGGCGCTCCTGACGGCGGCGCTGCTTCACGGTCCGGTAGATCCCGGCGGTCGCCCGCCGGACGGCGATCGCGTCCGGGTGGTCGACGTCCAGCTTGTCGAGCTCGTCGAGCACGCTGAGGCAGACGGCCAGGCGCTCGGGGTCGACACCCGGCCCGTAGTCCTGGGTTTCTTCGGTCACCGTCATGGCCCTGTCGTTCCTCGATCGCTCGTACGCTCGCGCGCGCCGTTGTCCCAAGAGAGAAACTTTACGGAGCGGTGGGCCCTGTCTCCAAACCAGAACCGGGAGCGTGTTCGAATACACAGTCGCCGCAGAGGCCTCCGGACGGGCAGCGGTAGTAGAGGCAGCAGGTGGTCCGGCGCAGGGCCGGGCCCCGGACGGTGTCGGCCAGGTCGGGGTGGGCGAGGAGTCCCGCGACCAGCTCGGCGGCCCGTGCGGCGACCTCGGGCCGGTCCCGCGCGCGGGCCCAGCGGGTGAGCTCACGCAGCGCCCCGGCCAGGGCGGAGCCGGCGTTGCCCCAGAGCAGCCGGGGCGAGACCCTTCCGTCCTGGCGGAACGCGCGGGACAGCGGTACGAGATGGGCGTCCACGACCGTCTCGCGGAGCTGGTCCACCGTGGCCGGGCGGGTGGCGCTGCCGGCCCACACCAGGTCGTCGGGCGAGGCCAGGGCACCGTCCCAGTGCAGCTGCCCGGGGTCGAGCTCGGGGAACCGGCCGTGGAGCGCGGCCGGGCCGAGGGCGGTCGACCAGAGGCGAGCGGCGAGCCCGAGGTGGGCGATCGAGGCGGCGACCCGGCGCTCGGGGGTGCCGAGGCGGGCGGCCACCGTGTCGATACGGGCGGTCAGGGGGCCGGTCTCCCCCGCGTACAGGCGCGCGAGGGGCCGGTGTGCGGCGCCGGGGCCCGGCACGCCGGCCCGCAGGGCGAAGAAGCCGCCCACGGACGCGCTCTCGACGAGATCCACCGTCACTCCCTCACTGCTGCCTGTGCTGCCTGTGCTGCCTGACCCACGGATCATTGACCGATTGCCGCACCGCCGCCGCACCGCCGCCCCAGGCGCGGCCGTCGGCATGGGCATGGGCATGGGCATGGGCATGGGCATGGTCAAGGCAGGGTCACCCTTGGCCATGATCGAGTCATGACCGGACCAAGCCGGTTCCCGTGATTGCTGATCACCGTAACGCTCAGGCGCATGACCACATCCCTTCCCCTTTCCCTTTCCCGCCGGCGCGCGGTGCTGGCCCTGACGGCCGCCGCCGCCGTGACGGCGGGCGCCCCCGCCGCCCGGGCCGCCACGGCCACGGCCCCCTCGCCGCGCCCGCACACCGAGAAGCCGCCGACCGCCGAACGGGCGCTGGACGAACTCCGCGCCGGGAACGCCCGGTTCGCCGCACTGCGGCAGATCCACCCGCACGAGGAAGCCGCCCGGCGCGCAGCGGTCGCCGTCGCCCAGCACCCCTTCGCCCTGATACTGGGCTGCGTCGACTCACGGGTACCGCCGGAGCTGGTCTTCGACCAGGGGCTCGGTGATCTGCTCGCCATACGCTCGGCCGGGCAGGCGCTCGACGAGGCGGTGCTCGGCTCGATCCAGTTCGGCGTCGAGGAGCTGGGCGTACCGCTGGTACTGGTGCTGGGGCACGAGCGGTGCGGGGCGGCCACCGCCGCCGTGGAGTACGTACGCACCGGGAAACCGGTCGAGGGTCACCTGGCCCGTGTCGTGGAGGAGATCGCCCCGGCCGCGCGTGCGACCCGGGACCTTCCCGGCGACTGGGTCGAGAACACCGTGCGGGCCAATGTGGCCCGCATACGCCGGCGACTGACTCGGGATGAGGCGTTCGACGGGGCCCGGATCGTCGGCGCCCGGTTCGATCTGGATACCGGAAAGGTCGCTTTCGACCCGTCCTGACCTGCGCGGGTGTACATCTCAAGGTGTACGGACCGGCCCCGTACTGCGGCGGCAGTACTTCCGAATGCGTTCCCAGGTACGACGACGTGAACGCCCGGAAGAGAGATCGTTGTATGTATGAGTCCCCTCCTGCTGTCCGTGCTCCTGTCCCTGGTCTCGGCGGTCGCCTACGCGGCCGCGGCGATCGTGCAGGAGCGGGTCGCGGCCTCCGTCGACGGTCGCACGTACGCGCCGGTGCGCAACCCGGTCTGGTGGGGCGCGGTGCTGCTCAACGGTCTGGGCGCGGCCCTGCACGTGGCGGCGCTGGCCTACGGTCCGCTCAGCCTCGTGCAGCCGCTGGGCGCGCTCACGATCGTCTTCGCCCTGCCGATGGCGGCGCTCTTCGTCGGGCGCAGGGCCGGCCGCACGGCCTGGCGGGGCGCGATCATGGCCACGGTCGGCCTGGCCGGGCTGCTCAGTCTCACGGGCGGCGCCGAGGCCCAGTCGCTGGGCGGGACGGAGCGCTGGCTGCTCTGCGCCGGGACCTTCGCGGTGGTCGGGACCCTGTTCGTCGGCGCCCACGTGGTGGGCCGCTCGGTCCTGCGCAGTGTGATCCTGGCGGCCGCGGCGGGCGTGTCCTTCGGCCTCGCCTCGGTCTTCACCAAGACGGTGGCGGTGGAGTGGACGCCTCGGGCGCCGCTGGCCCAGTGGACGAGTCTGCTGGTCCTCTCGGCGCTCGCGGTCACCGGCCTGCTGCTCTCGCAGGCCTCCTACCGGGGCGCGGGCCTCGCGGCTCCGCTGGCCACGGTCACGGTCGTCAACCCGGTGGTCGCGGCGGCGGTGGGGCTCACCCTCTTCGGTGAGACCTTCCGCTACGGCGCGGCGGGCACCGTCGCCGCGCTGATCTGCGGCGCGGTGGCGGCGGGCGGGCTGATCCAGCTCACGACGGACCGACTGACGAGCTCCGAGGACTCCCTGGCGGTGTCAGATCGAGACGCCTCGCGCCCGCAGATAGGCGAGGGGATCGATGTCGGAGCCGTACCCGGGACCCGTCCGCACCTCGAAGTGGAGGTGCGGCCCCGAGCTGTTGCCGGTCGATCCTGAACGCGCTATGCGCTGTCCGCCGCTGACCCGCTGCCCCTCACGGACGGTGAGCGCCGAGAGGTGCGCGTACTGGCTGTAGCGGCCGTCGTCGTGGCGGATGACGACCTGGTAGCCGTACGCGCCGCCCCATCCGGCGGAGACGACCCGGCCGGTGGCGACGGCCTTCACCGAGGTGCCGGTGGGAACCGGGAAGTCGACGCCGGTGTGGTACCCGCTCGACCAGGAGGAACCGGAGACGCGGTAGCGGGTGCCGAGGGAGCCGGAGACGGGGGCGTGGAAGTCGTCGGCCCGCGGAGCGGCGGCGGGTCGGGGAGCGGGCTTGGCCTTGGCCGGGACGACGGGAGGCTTGGCGACCGGCGCCCTGGTGGCGGGCGGCTTGGTGGCGGGCGCCCGGGTGGCCGGCGCCTTCGTGGCGGGCGGCTTCGAGGCCGGAGCCTTCGACGCGGGCGCTTTCACCGCAGGCGCTTTGGTCGCGGGTTTCGACTCGGAGGCCTTCGACGACGGTGTCGTCGTACGGGGCGGGTCCGCGCTCGGCGGCTCGGCGGGCGGCGAGGAGATCCGGAGGGTCAGCTTCTGCCCCGGATGAATCAGGTCGGGGTCGCCGCCGACCACGGCTCGATTCGCCTCGTACAGGCCCTGCCAGCCGCCCTTCACCCGCTCCTCGCGGGCGATCAGGGAGAGCGAGTCGCCCGGGGCGACCGTGTACATCTCGCGGACCGTCGGCACGGTGGTCGGCGTCGTGCCCGCCGGGGCCTTGGCCGTCGGCGCGGAGGACGCGGTGCGCTGCGCCGGTAAGGACGCGGGCCTGACACCGGACGTCTGCCGCTGCTCGTCGAGTCCGGCGCGGGGGGCGCAGGTCGGCCAGGCACTGGGGCCCTGTCCCTTGAGGACCTTCTCCGCCACGGCGATCTGCTGGTCCTTGGAGGCGAGATCGGCACGCGGGGCGTAGTGCGTGCCCCCGTACCGCTCCCAGGTCGACTGGCTGAACTGCAGCCCGCCGAAATAGCCGTTGCCGGCGTTGATGCGCCAGTTGGAGGAGGATTCGCAGGCCGCGACCTTCTCCCAGATGTCGAGCGAGGCAGCCTGGGCCGTCCCGGCTCCGATCAGCGGCAGCGCCATGCCGGCGCCGCCCGCCGTGACGGTGAGCGAGGCACGGTTGATCCGGCTCGGCTGGTATCGGCGGTGTCGTCCGCGCACGGCCATGGGCCCCCCTTGAACGCGTCGGCTGAACGCATCAGCAGTCGCCCAAGGTTAGGGAGAGTCACAGGCCGTGACAAGGGCCCGGGTGAAGCCCGGGCCCTTCAAGTCCCTTGCGTGGCTCGCGAGTCAGAGTCCCGCGGGACCCGGCTGGGGTTGAGGCTCGGGTTCCGGTACGGGGGTGGGAGCAGGCGGCTCAGGGACGGGGTTCGGCGGTGGTACGGGCGGCGGCGTGGGGACGGGGCCCGGCGTCGGAGGCGGAACGGGACCCGGCGGCGGCACCGGCGAGGGGGGCACCGGGTCGGGGTACGGGTGGGTCATGACGGGCCTCTCGGTCGATTGGGGCCGTACGGCCCCAGGATCTCCCGAAGCGTCTGCCCCCGCCCGCCGGGGCCATTCATCCGTGTCGGCCCGCGGCGGCGCCCCCGCGCCCGGGAGTCCGCGACGGCCTCGGCAAGGACGTCGCGGACGGCTCGGGCGACGAGGTGGCGCGGCGCGACACCGGGACGGTGCCCGTCGCGACATGGACCGTGGAGGTGTGCGGGAGAGCCGGGGTCAGCGGCCCGTCACCACAGCTCGGGGGTCGCCTTGAGCTGCACCTTGGCCGCGCGGACGACATCGGCATCCGGCACGGGGGCCTCGTCGGGGTGCTTCTGCGCCCACTTGGCGGCGTACGGGCAGAGCGGCACGACGGGGACACCTTCGCGAGCGGCGATGGCGTAGAACTCGCGCACGAGCGATCCGGCGATGCCCTTGCCCTCGTTGCCCTCCTCGACGACGGTGTGGACGGCGACGAGGGCGTGCGGCTCGACGTCCAGGACGAAGTAGACGACGACACCCACGTAGGTGTCGTCCTCGAACGCCTCCAGGCGTCCCTTCTCCCGGTCGTCGCGGATCTTCAGCTCTGCCATGCGGTGCGTCTCCCTCGGTTCGATCAGACGTGAGCGGGTACGGCGTGCGGGCTGCGCGCGGTGTCGCTGCCGGGCACCGGCGCGGAGGCGTCGGAGCCGAGTTCCACGATCCGGTTGTCCGCGTCCACATGCACCACCCGCGGCACGAGCGTCCGCGCCTCGGCGTCGTCGACCTGGGCGTAACTGATGAGGATCACCAGATCACCGGGGTGCACGAGATGGGCGGCGGCTCCATTGATCCCGATCACACCGGACCCGCGCTCCCCTTCGATGACGTACGTCTCGAGCCGGGCACCGTTGTCGATGTCGACGATGTGCACGAGCTCCCCGGGAAGCAGATCGGCCGCCTCCATGAGCGCGGCATCGACGGTGACGGAGCCGACGTAGTGGAGATCGGCCTGGGTCACGGTGGCCCGGTGGATCTTGGACTTGAACATGGTGCGCAGCACTTTTGGACTCCTAGAAGACGGCTCCCTGCCAGCTTTCTGCAGGTCAAGGGCGTTCTTCACCCTACTACTGGCACGCGTCGGACTCGAGGACTGTGAGGAACATCGCTGCGCAGTACCCCTGCCGCGGGCCGCCGACGGCCGGCTGGTCCTGGCCGTCGACATCACCCGCTGGCTGCGACCGGCCGCCCACACCTCACCGCAGCGGATCCTGTGCCACACCTACGGCCGGGGAAAGAACCAGCACATCCCGTCCCCGGCTGGCCCTACTCCATCGTCTGCGCGCTGGAGCCGGGCCGCAGCTCGTGGACCGCACCGCTGGACGCACTGCGTCTGGCGCCCGGGGACGACACCGCCACGGTCACCGCCGGACAGCTGCGCGAGCTGGTCGAACGGCTGATCACGGCAGGTCAGTGGCAGTCAGGTGACCCGGACGTCCTCATCATCGCGGACGCCGGCTACGACGCACCCCGCCTGGCCTTCCTGCTGCGGGACCTGCCCGTGCAGGTGCTGGCCCGGATGCGTTCGGACCGTGTCCTGCGCAGGGCTGCCCCGCCCCGGCTACCGCACACCAGGGGCCGCCCGCCCCGGCACGGCGGCGAGTTCGTCTTCGGACAGCCCGACACCTGGGGCACCCCGGACACCGAAACCGTCACCGACACACGCCTCTACGGCACTGCCCTCGCACGCTCGTGGGACCGGCTGCATCCCAAGCTGACCCACCGCTCTTCCTGGGCCGCCGCCGACGGCACCCTCCCCATCGTCGAGGGAACAGTGATCCGCCTGGACATCGACCACCTGCCCAGCGGAGCCACCCCCAAGCCGGTCTGGCTGTGGTGGTCCGGCACCGACGCCACCGAAGCAGACGCCGACCGTCTCAGGCAGGCATACCTGCGACGCTTCGACATCGAGCACACCTTCCGCCTGTTCAAACAGACCCTCGGCTGGACCTGCCCGAAGATCCGCACCCCCGAGGCGGCCGACCGATGGACCTGGCTGATCCTCGCCGCCTACACCCAACTCAGGCTCGCCTGCCCACTGGCGGCCGACCGGCGCCGGCCGTGGGAGAAACCCAGCCCACCGGACAGGCTCACCCCCGCCCGCGTCCGCCGCGACTTCCGGCACATCCGCCCTCAGACGGCCTGCCCGACCCAGGCACCGAAACCCTCCCGACCCGGCCCCGGACGACCACCAGGACGCAAGAACACCCGGCCGACACCCCGCTACGACGTGCACACACCCCGCAAAACACAGCCAGCACAACGACGAACGAAGAAGTCGACCACCCCACGGCCCCGCCGCACAGGTTAAAGATCAAGCTAAGCGCTAGATCTTGGAGAACATTGCACGAAGCTCGGAGGAACTCCTTGTCCACGGTCACCTCTCCGCCTGCATCCGGGGACTGCCCGCCGGCCAACGACCAGACCCGGGAGCGGGCTTCGGACCGTGCGGCGTGTATCACCGTCAGTGCTTTCTCGCCTGCGGCGGCGAGGGCGTTGAAGAGTCGGGAGACCGGATGCCACCGGGCCGAAGACGGCCGGCTCGGCACGCAGTACGGCGATGTCCGCAAGGCAGTCCCCACCGAGCGCGACCGCCATGGCGAGATCCAGAACGACCTTGCCCGGATCATGGACGGCCCGCGGCTTGCGCCAGGGCGCCAACGCCACCGACAGCGCCCCGTCCAGCCCGGTTTTACGGACGGTCTCGACCAACAGCACCGCCCCGGCCTGGGAAACCGCCCCACTGCCGCCGCCCTCGACGCCGACGCGCGGGTACGACCCGATACGCTTGCTCACCTGGAGAGTGCTTCTTCCCGTGCAGCAACAGGACCCTAGACAAGTCCCATCGTTGCAGGTCAGGAGCACTCTCCGCTTATTTGATCAAGGTGTGGACGAGCACGCTCATGAAAGCGCGAGGTTAGGTGTTCCAGGACTCATGCTGACCGGCACGGGCTATCCTGACGCGCCATCAGGCTGACATGAGACCCGCCGCATGTGCTCCGCCTCTCCTGCCGCCACAAAGGCCCGAAGACCCGAAGAGAAGGTCTCGACCAGCTGAACACCGAGCGCAACAATCTCGTCGACCGGGTAGACGAAGCCCTCACCGCCTTGGCCGTCCGCAGCCGGTCAAGGACGGCAGTCAGTGAGGCGGCCAAGCTCGGGACGATCAGCGCGGCCGCCTCGGTGCCCGGAACGATCAACAGCGCCCGGCTGCGGGGCGGTGTGCCTCGGCGTCAGCGAGATCGCGCGGGCGGTCTCGGAGCCGCCGCGGCGCCGCCGACCACGTAGTCCGTCCGTGCCAGGCCGCTCGCGCGGCGCACGTCGCCACGACAAGGTCAAGGCGACGATCAACGACGTGGTCCACCTCCTCGACGGAGCCCTTGGGCCCCCACCTCACGCTGGGTTGGCCGCCAGCCAACGCAAGTACGCCTCAACCATGTCATCAGCGCCCCCCTCCGCCAGCACGTGGCCCTCATAGTCCAGCGCAAATCCTGCGGCGGTGCGCGCAATATACGGCACGTCGTATCGGGTGAATCGCGAACTACGCAACATCCGAAACATGCCGTGGCTGTACACCGGAAACATCGAGGCCAGCTGGGGCCGGGCATACGCCGCCTCGACAAGCGAGCTCCAATCATCCGATGCCCCCTCTCGCACCAGGCGCCAGGCAACCTCGACCTCGTTGCCTTCCTCGTAGGCGAGAAGCAGCTCGTCCAACCGGACAGCAGGCGACCGTGCGGCGAGCTCGCGCGGTGACGCCCCCGAAAGCCAAACCTCAGTCGCCTGAGCAGCCTCGGTCAGGTCCGGCGTCCTGGCTCTAGCAATTGCGGTGCCAGCCCGCGTGAACGTGAGCCCGAAACCTCGCTCCCTGACCGCCACACCAACTACTACTTCACGGTCTCCACGCGACGCCAACGCCGTGACCGGACCTGCCGACGACTTCAGGTCGACAAACTCAGAACCGGCCGCCTTGGTGCCAGCGGAGCCGAGCGCTGCCGCGAGGCTCCCTCCGCCCGCAAGTTCCGGGTACATCACTGGGTCATAGCTGTATGTCACGACGCTCTCCTACTGCCCTGCACTGGTGCGCAGCGCACCCCAGTCCGGCTCCGGCATATCGGCCTTCGCGATCGCCTTCCCGTTCAAGTACCACGCAATTTCGCTCCATTCCTGATTGCCAACGTAGGAATGGTAGCCAACGCGCGACATCTCCCACTGAGTTCCAGGGCCCTTCTGCCATCCCTGCTTGACTCCCCTGCGGTACGCCTCAGCAAAGACCTCCGCGGGAGTTGTGAACTTCGTCTGGTCCTCATGTAGCACACCGCCGAGGTCGACCGCGATGCTGACTCGGTCGTTCTTCAAAGCATCGTTCACCTCATTGACCCACTGAGGGTTACCCAGACTTCCGTCGGCGTTCGGGTGGCGGGTTCCGTAGTCGTCATGGTTCAGCGTCATACCGCCGATGTTCTTCGCGAGCGGATCTCCGGTTTCCTTGAGGCCCAGCACGAGAGTGTCACCCGCTGCCGGCGAGCGGCCCTGAGGCCGACCGCAGTGGTTGTGCACCAGTACTGGCGTCGCGCCGGCGAGGACGTAGAACGTGTGGAGCTGGTTGACCGTCAGGTTGTAACGGGTAGCGGTGCCCGGCGTGTGTTGGACCTTGACCACGTAGACGGCGCTGTCGGGCGTCGAGAGCGCGTGGCCGGGGGCCAGGCCCCCCGCTGGGACCCACGTGTGGGTCGTCGTGTCCCAGAAGGGGTGCTCGGCCGTCGTGTGGATTGTCTCGGTCTCACCGTCCGGGAGCCGGACGGTGAGGTCGATCAGGTCACTGTCGTCGTGGGCCCAGGTGGCCACGACGGTACGGGATCCATTGGCCTCCCCGGTTTCCTCGTCGGCGGCTTCGACCTTGTCGCCCGCGGTGATCTCGGCGATCGGCTTCGTCGAGCCGTTCTCCATCAGCACGGGGGTTTCCGGCGAGAAGCTGCACGTGGTACCGGCGTTACCGGTGCTCGGTTCGTCAGCTCGGGCCGACGCGCCCGCCGAGGATTCCGCCGCGTCCTGGACCGTCGCCTTCTTCGGAGCTGCAGCGTTGCCACCCACGGCGTCGCGAGTGGCTTCCTTTGCCGCACCACCTACCGTAGCTGCGCCCTTGGGGCCTGTTGCGTCGGCTTCCGCTGAAGCTTTGGCCCCTGGTCCAGTCCATCGGGCTTTGTACGTCGGGGCGATGTCCGGGCCAGGTCCGCAGTCGCCCACGAGGGCGCCGCACGTCGCCACGAACGCGGCCGCGCCAGCCTCAGCGCATGCCGGCATGAGGATTCCTAGGTGTATTGCCCCGGGA
>NZ_JAGGOS010000109.1 GCF_018614205.1 Streptomyces sp. ISL-36
CCCGGGGCAATACACCTAGGGCAGCCGCTTGTAGTAGAGCGTCGTGGGGCGCAGGGTGCCCATGGGGTCCGCGGCGAAGTCCGGGATGGTCCCGGCCGGTGTCCAGCCCGCCTTGCGGTAGAGGCCCTCGGCGGGGCTGTCGGTCTGGGTGTCCAGGATCAGCAGGGTGAGGCCCTGGGCCGCCGCGTGGGACTCCGCCGTGGCGAGGAGGCGGGCGCCGAGGCCCTGGCCGCGCGCGGCGCGGTGGACGATCAGGCGGGCGATCTCTCCGCGGTGGCGGCCGTTCGGCTTGTCCGTACGGACGAGGGTGACCGCGCCGAGGATCTCACCGCCGGTGCCGTACGCCGCCCACACCTCCCGTACGCCCCGCTCGGCCTCGTCGGCGACCTCGCGCCACCAGGACGCGGCCTCTGCGGGGTCGAGGGGCGCCAGGAAGCCGAGGGAGGCTCCCCCGTCGACGGCGTCCACGAGGAGGGCGGCGAGGCCGTCGGCGGCGTGGGCGCGGATCCGCGCGGGGTCGAGCCGCTCGACGCTCGACGTGGGGTCCAGGACCTTCTCCAGGCAGAGCAGACCGGGGCGGTCGTCCCAGGGGTGGACCGTCTCGAAACCGAGCCGGCGGTAGAGCGCGAGGGCGTGCTCCCGCCAGAGCCAGACCGAGAGGCGTACGGAGCGGGCTCCGGCCGCCTCGGCATGCCGCAGGGCCCCGTCCATCAGCGCGGCGGCCGCGCCGCGGCCCCGGGCCGCGGGGTCGACCCAGAGGCGCTTGATCTCCGGTGCGCCGTGGGCGCGCGGCGCGGTCAGGACCACCACGCCGGCCGCCGTGTCCTCCCCGTCCACGGCCAACAGGACGGTGTCGCCCGCGAAGGCGGCCTCCGGGTCGAGCACCTCGGCGCGGTAGGCGGACGGCAGCTCGGCGGGCGAGTCGGCGGGAGCGCCCTTCTCGGCCTCCGTGCTCAGGTGGTAGGCGGCGACGAGGGCGGGGATCCGGGGGTCGCCGAGGACGGCGGGCCGGACGGTGACGAAGTCGTTCATGGCCCGAGCCTCACACTCCGTTGTTTCCTTCGGATGACGACATGCCCATGCCGACGATGATCACATGCGTGTATGCGTCGCGGGCGCCACGGGCGCGATCGGCCGGCGCCTCCTTGCCGCTCCTTCTCGACGCCGGGCACCGGGTGACCGGCCCATCCCGCTCGGCGGAAGGGGTCCGGCGGATCCGCGACGCCGGCGCGCAGGGCGTCCGGGCCGACGCCCTGGAGGGGTGAACCCGGCCCGGCGCGCAGCGGCTGTGCGGGCGCCGACGCGGGGGCGTCGTCGGACACGCCGTCGTCCCGCCGCGCGAGCCGCGCGGCGGGACGATGCGTGGTGCGCCCGGGTCAGCCCGCCTTCGGGGTGAAGCTCTTCGCCGCGTCCGAGACGAACGGCTCACGGACCGTCCGCATCCCGCCGGGGACCGTCTTGTCCGGCTGCAGGATGACGGACTCGCGGGACGACGGGGCCTTCGGGTCGCTGAAGTCGTGCTTCATGCCGAAGCCCGCGTCATAGCTGTTGAGCGTCAGGAGCGCCTTGTCGACACCCTCGCGGGTGAGGTCCTTGGCTGCGCAGGCCTTCTTCAGGGCCTCTCCGAAGACGCTCGCCGCGGTCCAGCCGGCGACGATGCCGTTGTCGAGGCTGTCGCCCGGGTAGGCGGCCTTGTAGTCGGCGACGAGCTTCTTGGCGACCGGGGTGTCCGCGCCGATCGGAAGGCTCGGGGAGGCGAACCAGTACATCTTCTCCAGGGCGGGGCCGGCCTGGGTGCCGAGCAGCTGCGGGGCGAACGCCGAGTTGTTGCCGACGACCGGCACCTGGAGCTTGGTCGCCGCCGCGACACCGACCAGCGAGGCGGCCTGGCGCGGGCCCGCGCTGATCACGATCGCCTTGACGCCCGCCTGCTTGAGCGCCGCGACCTGCGCCGACATGTCGTTGTCGGTCGGCTTGATCTTCTGCTCCACGACCGTGAGCCCCGCCTTCCCTGCGGCGTACTTCGAGCCGGCGAGCGCGTTCTCGCCGTAGTCGCCCTCGAAGTAGACATGGCCGAGCTTGTCGCCCGCCTTCAGGCCCTTCTCGGTGACCAGGAAATCGACGGCGTTGATCGTCTCGACGTCGTAGGTCGCCCCGAGGACCCGGATGTACGGGGAGCCGAGCAGCGAGGCCGACCAGGCCTGCGGCAGCACGACGCCCTTGTCCTGGCCGTCGACGCGCTGCTTGACGGCGGCGACGAACGGGGAGCCGATGAACTGGGCGTAGCCGACGACCTTCGGCTCCAGCTCGGTGTAGGCGGACAGCGCCTTCTGCGGGTCGTAGCCGTGGTCACGGACGGTCAGTTCCAGCTGACGGCCGCAGATCCCGCCGGCCGCGTTCACCTGCTTCACGTACAGCTGCTGCGCCTGCGTGACGCTCTTGCCGAGCGTGGCGTACACACCGGTCATGTCGGTGAGCGCGCCGACGGCGATCGTCTTGTCGGTGACGCCCGTGCCGGACTTCACGCCGCCGGCGTCGGTGCCGGTCGCGTCTCCGCCCTTGGCCTTGGAGCTGCAGCCGGCGGCGGTCAGGACGACCAGGGTGGCGAGCGCGGCGGCCAGGCCTCTGGACGCCTGTCGTCGGTGGATCATCGTTCCTCCCCAGAGGAGTGCGAGGGTTGGGCGGTTCGCTTGGTTTTCCGGGCGGCCGGCCGGACCAGGCCTCCGGGCAGGAAGAGCACCACCGCGACGACGGCGGCGCCGTAGAGATAGCGCGAGGCCTCCCCCGGTGCGATCCCGCCCGTCCCGGGGGCGGAGACCAGGGGAAGCACATCGCTGTACCGGTTGAGGAGCTGCGGGAGCAGGGAGACGAAGACGCCTCCGACGACCGCGCCGGCGACCGAGCCGAGACCGCCGATGACGATCATGGCGAGGTATTCGAGGGAGAGCATCATGCCGAAGTACTCCGGCACGGTTCGCTGGAAGACCAGCGCGAGCAGGACGCCGGCCAGCCCCGCGTACATGGATGACAGGACGAAGACGGCGGCGCGGTAGCGGGCCACGGGGATACCCATGACGCCCGCGGCGATCCGGTGGTCCCGGATGGCGTTCATGGCGCGGCCGGGGCGGCCGCGGAGCACCCCGCGGGCGAACAGCGCGCCCGCGAGGAGAAGGACGAGCCCGAGGTACCAGAGCTTCTCGGCCGAGCCGAACGGGATCTGGGCGACGAGGAGTTCGTGGTCGTCAAAGGTGATCCCGAAGAGGCTGAGCGGCGGTACCGCCCGGCCGTTGAAGCCGCCGGTGAGATCGTGCGCGTTGAAGAGGACGTGCTGGCCGATGAAGATCAGCGCGAGGGTCGCGATGCCGAGGTACGCGCCCCGCAGCCGGCCCGCGATCGGGGAGAACACGCCGCCGGCCAGACCCGCGAGGGCGACGGCCAGGACGGCGGCGAGCCAGCCCGGCAGGCCGAGGCCGGTGAGGCCGTCGGCGCCGTCGCCGGCGAAGGCGCAGTAGCCGTAGGCGCCGACGGCGAGGAAGAAGGCGTGACCCATGGAGAGCTGGCCGGTGGCGCCGGTCAGCAGGTTGATGCCGATGGCGCCGATGGCGGCGGCCATCGCGAACAGCCCGGCCTGGAGCCAGAAACGGTCCAGGTAGAACGGGAAGGCGGCGAGGACGACGCCGGCGACGGCCCAGACCCAGGTGCGGGGCCGGATGAGGGCGGCGCGTGCGGCGACGGGCCGGGCGAGGAGATCAGACACGGGCCAGCTCCTTCGTGCCGAAGAGTCCTGCCGGGCGGATCAGCAGGACCGCGACCATCACCAGGTACGGCGCGAGGTCGCCGATCCCCCGGCCGAGGAAGGTCAGGTCGCCCTGGTAGCCGGTGGCGAGGGACTCGGTGACCCCGACCAGGAGTCCGCCGACGAGGGCGCCGGTGGTGGAATCCAGGCCGCCGAGGATCGCGGCCGGGAAGGCCTTCATCGCGGCGAGCGAGGTGGAGCGCTCCAGACCGGGGGTCGGGAAGACGGTCAGGAAGAGCGCGGCGACGGCGGCGAGCCCGCCGGCCACGGCCCAGGCGCCGATCGAGACCCGGCCGAGGCGGATGCCCATGAGGGCCGCGGTCTCCTGGTTCTCGGCGGCGGCGCGCATGGCGACGCCCCATGAGGTGTGGCGGAAGGCCAACAGGAACGCGGTGATGAGCAGGGCCGCGGCGAGGAAGGCGGCGATCCGGGTCTGGGCGATGGAGACCGGGCCGAGGGTGACGACGGCGTCGCCCCACGGGTCGCCGAGCGAGAGGATGTCGGTGCCGATGCGGCGGGTCAGTTCGGTGGCGAGCAGGATGTCGACGCCGATGGTGACGATGGCGAGGACGCTGTGGTCCGAGCCCCGGTAGCGGCGCATGACGAGGAACTCGATGGCCGCGCCGACCAGGGCCGCGCCGGCGATGCCGGCGAGCAGGGCCGGCCAGAAGCCGATCTCGTCGTGCAGGACGGCGGTGAAGTAGCCGCCGGCCAGGAGGAGCGAGGCGTGGGCGAAGTTGACGACCTCGGTGGCGCGGAAGATCACCACGAAGCCGAGGGCGATGAGGGCGTAGATGGAGCCCAACGAGACACCGTTGAGCAGGAGTTCGGCGAACGTGGTCACTCGGCGGTCTCCTCTCCGAGATAGGCGCGGACGACCGCCGGGTCGTTCTGTACGTCTGCGGGGGCGCCGTCGGCGATGCGACGGCCGAAGTCGAGGACGGTGACGGAGTCGGCGAGCCGCATCACCACCCCCATGTCGTGCTCGACGAGGACGATGGAGATCCCGAGGCTGTCGCGTACGCCGGCGATGACGGCGGCCGTACGGCGCCGCTCGTCGGCGGTCATGCCGGCGACGGGCTCGTCGAGGAGGAGGAGCCTGGGCTCCATGCAGAGGGCGCGGGCCAGTTCGGCGAGCTTCTGCTGCCCGTACGGGAGGGAGCCCGCGGGCTGTCCCAGCTGCTTCTCGAGGCCGACGAACGAGGCGATCTCGCGGACGCGGGCGCGGTGGCGGGCGTCCTCGCGGGAGGCGGAGGGCAGCCGGAGTCCGGCGGCGAGGAAGCCGGTCCTGGTGAGCCGGTGACGGCCGAGCATCAGGCTGTCCTCGACGGTGGCGCGGGGCGGCAGCGCGAGGTTCTGGAAGATCCGGGCGACCCCGAGGTCGGCGATCTTGTGCGGGGGCAGTCCGGTGAGCTCGTGCTCGCCGAAGCGGACCGAGCCGGAGGTGGCCTTGTAGACCCCGGAGAGCACGTTGAAGCAGGTGGACTTGCCGGCTCCGTTGGGGCCGATGACGGCGTGGACGGTGCCGGGGCGGACGGTGAAACCGATGGAGTCGAGGGCGGTGAGCCCGGCGAACCTCACGGTGACGTCGTCGACGTGGAGGGCGGGGACGGGCGCGTGGGCGGTGCCCGCACCCGTACGGGACGACCGGTCGCCGGTCGGGGTGCCGGTCTCGCCGGTCGGGGTGCCGGTCTCGCCGGTCGCGCCGGCCGTGGTGCCGGTCTCGCCGGCCGCTCCGGCCGTGGTGCCGGTCTCGCCGGCCGCTCCGGTCGGGGGGCCGGTCGTCCCGTACGGGGTGCCGGTCTCGTCGGGGGGCGGGGTCTCGCTCATCGGGCGTCCTCCCAGCGGGACAGCACGGGGTGGGCCGTGGCGGCGCCCGCCGCGTCGGCGGCGGCGTCCTCGTCCACGACGCCCAGATAGCGGCGGCGTACCTCGTCGGATGCGGCGAGTTCGGCGGCCGGTCCGGAGAGCGTGACCTCGCCGACCTCCAGGACGTACGCCCGGGAGGCGAGCCGCAGGGCGAGCGCCGCGTTCTGCTCGACGAGCAGCACCGCCGTGCCCTGGGCGTTGATCTCGCGGATCGTGTCGGCGATCCGGGCGGCCATCAGCGGCGCGAGGCCGAGCGAGGGCTCGTCGAGGAGCAGCAGCTTCGGCGAGGCCATCAGCGCGCGGCCGACGGCGAGCATCTGCTGTTCGCCGCCGGACAGCAGCCCGGCGCGCTGGTGGGCGCGGTCGGCCAGGACCGGGAAGAGTTCGTGGACCCGCTTCAGGGCCGCCGCCTTCGTGGCACGGTCACCACGGGCGCCGCGTTCGCCGCGGGCCCCGAGCGCTCCGGCACGCAGGTTGTCCTCGACCGTCATCCGGGCGAAGACCTGGCGGCCCTCCGGCACCTGGGAGACCCCGGCGGCGACGACCCGGTCGGGGGCGAGCCCGCCGAGCGCCCGGCCGCCGAAGGTCACCGTGCCGGAGGTGACGGTCCCGCCGTGGAACGACAGGGTGCGCGAGACGGCCCGCAGCAGTGTGGACTTTCCCGCGCCGTTGCCGCCGAGCACCGTGACGACGGCGCCCTCCGGCACGTCGAGCGAGACGTGCCGCAGTGCACGCACCGGTCCGTACCCCGCCGACAGGTCCGCCACCTCGAGTGCGAGTGCGGTACCTCCCATGGTTCCCCTTCCACCGATTGCCCCGTTCAGTGGCGCTCACCCCAGCACCGCTCGGGCCGCCCGTCCACGTTCGGCGGCCGAAACGCTGCCGGTGACCATCGGGCGCGGCGGCGGGTTGTGCACGCGCACAACACTGCGTGTCAGGGGCCTGTCGGAACGGGCGCAGGGGTGGCATCCTCCGGGCATGGGACGGCGCAGACCGCGGACCGGCGACGACTGGAAACTGTTGGCAGAGGCATGCACGGCGCTTCTGGAGCGGCTGCCGGAGCTGGTGGACGAACATCTGAGGGAGCTGCACGAGTACGAGCCGGCGTACGCCCGGATCGTGCCGTACGACCAGCACTGGCAGGAGGCCCACGAGGCGATGCGGATCGGGATCGAGATGATCTCGGCACCCCGGGACTCGCCCCGGCGGGACCTGGAGCACGCGGACGAGATGGGACGGCGGCGGGCCGAGCAGGGCATGCCGCTGGAGCTGGTGGTGCACGCGTACCGGCACGCCGGCCATCTGGTGTGGGACGCGCTGATCGAGGACGCGTCCGCGTTCCCGCCGCGGATGGCCGCGCTGACGCAGGCCGCGACGATGGTGTGGTCGGCGGTCGACGCGCAGGCGGACACGGCCTCGGAGGCGTACCGGGCGACGGAGCTCGAGCTGCGGCGGCGCACGGACGAGCAGCTGCAGGCGCTGCTCGACGCCCTGCTCCAGGGGCAGCGCTCACCGGAGGTGACCTCGCGGGCGGCGGCGGGCCTGGACCTGCCGGAGCACGGGCGGTACGCGGTGGTGGTGCTGCGCTACGACCGGCGGGAGATCCCGGAGCCGTTCCACCGGCGGGTGCAGGGGGCCGGGGTGCGGTTCCTCTGGCGGATGCGGGCGGACTGCGAGATCGGCGTGGTCTCGCTGACGGAGGGCACGGGCCTGGACGCGCTGTCGGAGCTTCTGGAGGGCCGCTGCCCGGGTCCCGGCGGGATCAGTCCGGTGGTCACCGGCCTCTCGGAGCTCGGCCGCGCCCGGCACCTGGCCGAGCTGGCGCTGCGCACCTGCCCTCCGGAGTCCCAGCAGATCGTCCGGCTGGACCGGCGGATGGCGGGCGCGCTGGTGGTGGGCCAGCCGGAGCTGGCCGGTCTGCTGGTCGCGGACGTGCTGGGCGGTCTGCTGGAACTGGACCCGGCGGACCGGGCGATCCTGCTGGAGACCCTCGACGTGTGGCTCGACTGCGAGGGCTCGGCGGGACGGGCGGCGGGCCGCCTGTACTGCCACCGCAACACGGTCTTCAACCGCCTGCGCCGCCTGGAACAGCTGACGTCACGGTCCCTGTCCCGGCCCCGGGACCTGACGGAGATGACTCTCGCTCTGGACGCGTTCCGCCTGACGGCGCCGGCGGCGTAGCGAACCGGGGCTGGGCCGCCGCCCCGGCCCCGGTCCCGGCCCTGGCCCCGGATCCCGGCCCCGGGGCGGCGAGTTTCCGCCGCCGGAGGGCCGGGGCACCCGGGGACGCCGGACACCCCGACAATGGCTTTGGGGCCGCCGGCTACGCCTCCCGGGTCCTACGCCAAGAAGTCACGGGCGATGTTCGCCGCGACCTGTTCGAGCAGCGGGCCCGCGTTCGCGATGCACTTCGCCGTGTCCGGTTCGAGGTCGGTGAGCGGGTAGGCGCGGCGGATGCCGGCCGCGCCCAGCGTCTCGGGGGCCAGGGCCAGACGGCCGCAGACCGCGACGACCTCCTTGCCGGCCGCTCGGGCCGCCGCGGCGACGCCCGCGGGGGCCTTGCCGTGGAGGGTCTGCTCGTCGAGGGAGCCCTCGCCGGTGATGACCAGGGTGGCCCGCTCCAGCGCCGGGGCGAAGCCGAGGACGTCCAGCATCAGCTCGATGCCGGGGCGGAAGCTCGCGTCGAGGCCGACCAGCGCGCCGTAGCCGATGCCGCCCGCGCCGCCCGCGCCCGGAGCGACCGCGCACTCGGAGGCCTTGGGTCCGATGGCCTTCTCGAGGACGGTGACGAAGTGCGAGAGCGCCGCGTCCAGGGTCTCGACGTCCTCGGGCGAGGCGCCCTTCTGCGGACCGTAGACCGCCGGGGCGCCCTTCGGACCGGTCAGCGGGTTGTCGACGTCGCTCGCGAGGATCAGGTCGACGGAGGCGAACCGGGGGTCGAGCCCGGAGAGGTCGGCGGTGGCCAGCGAGGCGAGCGGCGCGCCGCCCGGGCCGACCGGCTCGCCCGCCGCGTCGAGGAAGACCGCGCCCAGCGCGGCCAGCATGCCGGCGCCGCCGTCCGTGGTCGCGCTGCCGCCGACGCCGAAGACGATCGTCGTCGCGCCCGCGTCCAGTGCGGCCCGCAGCAGCTCGCCCGAGCCGTACGTCGTCGAGGTGAGCGGCGCGAAGACGCCCGCGGGCAGCAGCTGGAGGCCGGAGGCCTCCGCCATCTCCACGACGGCCGTCGTGTCGCGCAGCGCGAACGCCGCCGTCACCGGCTCGCCGAGCGGCCCGGTCACCCGTACCTCACGGCGCTCGAAACCGGCGGCCACCGCGGCCGCGACCGTACCGTCGCCGCCGTCCGCGACGGGCAGCGTCTCGACCTCCAGCTCCGGGACGACCCGTCGCAGTCCTGCTGTGACCCGCTCCGCGACCTGTACGGCCGTGAGCGAACCCTTGAACTTGTCGGCCGCGACGAGCACGCGTGCTCGCCCGTGTGCGACCTCAGTTACTGCTCCGTCCGTCACCTTGCATCCCTTGCTTTCGAACAGGCAGTCGCGCCGAGGCCGACCTTATCCGCACCGCCAGACGGCGTGCCACCCCCTGATAAGGCGATATTCCGCACGATAGTGGGCCACATGCGCGAGGAACCGATCGATCAAACCGATGACGCCTCCCCCGATCCGAAGGTCGTCGGCATCGGTATCGCGGCCGTGGTGGCGGTGGTGGCCTGGGCGGCATTGGCCGGGGACTCCTTCGACAGGGCCTCGTCCTCCGCCCTGGACTGGGTCCTTGGCGACTTCGCCTGGCTGTTCGTGATCGCCGCCGACATCTTCCTCGTCCTGTGCGTGGTGATCGCGTCCAGCCGCTTCGGCCGGATCCGGCTGGGCGCCGACGACTCCGAGCCCGAGTTCACCAACCTCGCCTGGATCGCGATGATGTTCAGCGCGGGCATGGGGATCGGCCTGATGTTCTACGGGGTCGGCGAGCCCCTCCAGCACTACCTCTCGCCGCCCCCGGCGACCGGCGCCGAGGCGGGAACGGGTTCGGCCGCCCGTACGGCCATGGAGTACTCCTTCTTCCACTGGACCCTCACCCCTTGGGCCATCTACGGCATCGCGGGGCTCTCCCTCGCGTACGCGGGCTTCCGCAAGGGCCGTGGCAGCCGGCTCAGCTCGGCCTTCGTGCCGTTGATCGGCGCGCGTCGGGCGGCCGGGTGGCAGGGCACGGCCATCGATCTGCTGGCCGTCTTCGCCACGGTCTTCGGCACCGCGACGAGCCTCGGGGTCGGCGCCCTGCAGGTCACCAAGGGCCTGAATCTGACGATGGACGTCGAGGACTCCACCGCGACCCAGCTGATCGTCATCGCGTCGCTCTCGGCCGCGTTCGTCCTGTCGGCGTTCTCCGGGCTGCACAAGGGCGTCAAGTGGCTCTCGACGATCAATATCGTCCTCGCCGCGTGTCTGGTGCAGTTCGTCTTCCTGCTCGGACCGACGGTCTACATCCTGGACACCCTCCCCGCGTCCGTCGGCGGCTATCTCCACCAGCTCCTGCCGATGGCGAGCCGGACCGGCGCCTTCTCGGACCCGGAGTGGCTGGGCACGTGGACGATCTTCTACTGGGCGTGGTGGCTGTCCTGGGCTCCCTTCGTCGGGACCTTCATCGCCCGGATCTCGCGCGGCCGCACGATCCGGGAGTTCCTGATCGGGGTGCTCCTCGTCCCCTCCGGCGCCACCGTCGTCTGGTTCTGCGTGATGGGCGGAACGGCGATCCGACTGGAGTCGACGGGTGCGGCGGATCTGGCCGGCGCGGTGAAGGACGGGGCGGAGGCCTCGCTCTTCGCGATGTTGGACGCGCTGCCGATCGGCACGGTGACGTCGGTGCTCGCGATGGTCCTGGTGATGACGTACTTCATCACCAGCGCCGACTCCGCGTCGCTGGTGATGGGGTCGCTGTCGAGCCGCGGCTCGCTCCATCCGCCGACGTGGCTGGTGGTGACCTGGGGGATCCTCATGGCCGCGGTCGCGGCGGTCCTGCTGCTGGCGGGCGGGCTGAACTCGCTGCAGACGGCGACGATCCTGGTCGCGCTGCCGTTCGTGATCGTGATGCTGGGGCTGTGCTGGGCGCTCCTGAAGGAGCTCCGGGAGGACCCGGGTGCCGGTCCGGCCCGTCACCACGCGCTGCACGGCGTACGGGACGCGGTCCTGGCGATGGTCGGGGAGGCGATGACGGAACAGGGCGCGTCCCGCCACCACCGCCTGCGGCGTGCGGCGAGATCCCGGACGGAGACGGAGACGGGGACGGGGACGGACACGGACACGGACGGCAGGACGGACGAGGACGGCCGGGGAGGGGGCTGAGCGCCGGGCGAGGAGCCGGGTCGAGGTCCGGGTCGCGGTCCGGTCGAGGTGCGAGGCGAGGTGCGAGGCGAGGAGCCGGGTCGAGGCCCGGGTCGAGGTCCGGGTCGCGGTCCGAGCCGAGGTCCGGTCGAGGTGCGAGGCGAGGTCCGGTCGAGGTGCGAGGCGAGGTCCGGGTCGAGGTCCGGGTCGAAGGCCGGCCGCCACTCGGGTCCCTTCGGCGCGCGGTGGAGTCCCCGGTTCGGTAGACCGGACGTATGGCGCTCAACCACGGTGAACTCGCCGACCGCATCCTCGGCGGCTGGACGGGCCGGATCGCGGGCAACATGCTCGGCAAGCCCGTCGAACGCGGCGACCACTGGACCCCCGAGCGCATCGACCGGTATCTGCGCCTGACGGACGCGCTCCCGCTCACCGACTACCTCCCGCCGCCGCCCGCCGACGCCCCGGCCGAGGAGTTCGAGCTGCGGCCCGAGTGGCCGCAGTGCGTCCGCGGCCGCATCCACGGGAGCTGCCGGGACGACGACGTCGACTACTCGATCCTCGGGCTGCACCTGCTCGAGACCCGCGGCTTCGCCTTCACCACCGAACAGGTCGGCGAGCACTGGTTGCTCCGCCTCCCCTATCTGCAGACCTTCACCGCCGAGCGGACCGCCTACCGCAATCTCACCAACGGCCTCAAACCCCCGCTCACCGCCACCTTCGACAACCCGTACCAGGAGTGGATCGGCGCCCTGATCCGGGCCGACGTCTACGGCTGGACCTCCCCCGGCGACCCGCGCCGGGCGGCCTCGCTCGCCCGGCGGGACGCGGTGCTGTCCCACACCGGCAACGGGGTGTACGGAGCGATGTGGGCGGCCGCGCTGATCGCCGCCGCCTTCACGGCGCCGACCCCACAGGCCGCCCTGGAGGCCGCCCTCGAACGGATCCCCGCGAGCAGCCGCCTCGCCCGCACGGTGCGGCACACGATCGCCCTGTACGAATCGGGCGTGGAGTGGTCCGACGCCCTCGCCGAGCTCGCGGAGCGCACGGACGGCCTCGGCTGGATCCACACCGTCCCCAACGCGGCCGTCCTGGCGGCGGGAGTGCTCTACGGCGAGGGCGACTTCACCGCCACGATCGCCCTGACGGTGCGCGGCGGCCTGGACACAGACTCCAACGGCGCGACGGCGGGCTCGGTGGCCGGGGTGCTGTGCGGGGCGGCGGCGATCCCGCCGCAGTGGTCGGAGCCGCTGCGGGACCGGGTGCGCAGCGCGGTGTTCGGTTTCGACGGGGTACGGATCACCGAGCTGGCCGAGCGGACGCTGCGGCTGGCTACCCTGGCGGCATGACGACGACCGACTACGCCACGTACATCGCGAGTCTCCCGCGCGTCCTGGCGGGGGCCGCGGTGCTCTTCCGGGACGGGACGGGCCGCGTCCTGATCGTCGAGCCGAACTACCGTGAGGGCTGGGTGCTGCCCGGCGGCACGATCGAGTCCGACACGGGTGAGACGCCCCGGCAGGCGGCCCGGCGGGAGACGGCGGAGGAGATCGGCCTGGACGTGGAGCCCGGCGCGCTCCTCGCGCTCGACTGGGCGCACGGGACGGCTCGGCCGCCGATCGTGGCGTACGTGTACGACGGCGGGGTGCTGACCGACGCGCAGCTCGCGGCGATCCGCCTCCAGGAGGAGGAGCTGGTCTCCTGGAAGCTGATCGACCGCGAGGAGGTCACCACCTATCTGCTCGGCAGCCTGGGCCCGCGGGTCCTGGCGGCGCTGGACGCGCTGGCGGACGGCCGTGGCCCGGCGGAGCTGGAGAACGGTCGACCGCCGCGCTGAGCAAGGGCCGGTGACTCGGAGGGCGGGCCGGTGGAACGTACGGCCGCCGGGAGCTCCGCCGGCTCGGGCGGCCAGAGGGCCTCCTCGCCCGCCGCTCTCGCTCGACCGGGCTCCACCGGCGGCTGTACCGGATCCGATCCGCCGCGTCTGCGGCGGCCACCGCGTCGGCCGGCTTCCCGACGCGGCCCGCACGCGAGGTGGATGTGCTCGTGCCGTCAGGAGGTCAGCCCTGCGACGGCTCCGGCGGGGTGAGGCCCTCGCCCGTGCGGTGGGGTTCGTCGCGGGAGGCCACGCGGGCCTCCGTGCGGTGGCCGCGGGCGATGTAGTCGCGGACGACCGCCTCGACGGCGTCCTGGGGGTTGCCCACACCCGCGAGGACCATGACTTCCACGACGAGTTCGGCGTCGAGCGCGATGTTCACCTTGGCCATGCGGGGAACGTAGCACCGGGAATTCCGTTCGCGGGAGCCGCGGGCGGGGTTCTACGCTCGCTCTCATGACCATGGTCGCGATTCTCACCGGCGCCGGTATCTCCACGGATTCCGGCATCCCCGACTACCGGGGTCCCAACGGAGTGTGGACGCGCGACCCGGAGGCCGAGAAGCTCGCGACGTACGAGCACTACATGGCCGATCCGGAGATCCGGCGCAGGGCGTGGCGGATGCGGCTCGACGGGCCGGTGCTGCGCGCCGAGCCGAACGCGGCGCACCGCGCCATCGCGGCGTTCGAGCGGCGCGGCCACCCGGTCCGGGTCATCACCCAGAACGTCGACGGGCTGCACCAGATCGCCGGGGTCCCGGAGCGCAAGGTCCTCGAACTCCACGGTTCGGCACGGTCGGTGGTGTGCACCGGGTGCCATGCCCGTTCGTCGATGGCGGACGCCCTGGAGCGGGTGAAGGCCGGCGAGGACGATCCGAAGTGCCGGACGTGCGGGGGCGTCCTCAAGTCGGCCACCGTCATGTTCGGGCAGCGGCTCGATCCCGTCGTGCTCGGGGAGGCGATGGGGATCGCCAAGGCCACCGAGGTGTTCCTCGCCGTGGGTACGAGCCTCCAGGTCCAGCCCGCCGCCTCGCTGGCGGGGATCGCCGCCGAGCACGGCGCCCGGCTGATCATCGTGAACGCCGAGCCCACGCCGTACGACGCACTCGCCGACGAGATCGTCCGCGAGCCGATCGGGAGTTCACTGCCCGCGCTGCTGGAACGGCTGGGTTAGAAGAGCGCGTCCGGTGCGGCGGCGCCCGATTCGAAGGCGAGCAGTCGCTGCTTGCGGCCGAGCCCGCCGCCGTACCCGGTCAGAGAGCCGCTCGCGCCGATCACCCGGTGACAGGGGACGACGATGCTGACCGGGTTCTTGCCGTTGGCGAGACCCACCGCGCGGGAGGCGCCGGGGCTGCCGAGGGCTTCGGCCAGTTCGCCGTAGGTGCGGGTCTCGCCGTACGGGATCAGGCACAGCTGCTCCCACACCCGCAGCTGGAACGGCGTACCGATCAGCTTCAACGGCAGGTCGAACGTGGTGAGTTCACCGGCGAAGTACGCGTCGAGCTGGCGGATCACCTCACCGAAGGGGCGCGGGTCGGGGTCGCCGAAGGTCTCCTCGGGCGGGCGGTGGCGCTGGTCTGTCATGTGGATGCGGCTGAGGACGCCGTCGACGGCGACCAGCGTCAGCGCGTCGTACGGACTGTCCACGACCATGTGCTGGACGGTCGGCATGGCTCGGTGACTTCCTTACGCGGGGAGGTGGTTGATCGGGTGGCTCTCGGTGGCCCAGAGGTACTGGACGGCGTAGGCGCGCCAGGGCCGCCAGTGGGCCGCGCGGGCGGTCAGGGCGGCGGGGGTGGAGGGCAGCCCGAGGCCCTGGGCGGCTCGGCGGATGCCGAGGTCGCCGGGGAGGAAGGCGTCGGGGTCGCCGAGCGCCCGCATGGCGATGACCTCGGTGGTCCAGGGGCCGAAGCCGGGGAGGGCGAGGAGCCGGGCGCGTGCCTCGTCCCAGTCGCCGCCCGGTCCGAGGCTGAGGGAGCCGTCGGCGAGCGCCTCGACGAGGGTGAGGAGGGTGGCGCGGCGGCTGCGGGGCAGTGCGAGGGCTTCGGGGTCGAGGCCGGCCAGGGCCTCGGGGGTCGGGAAGAGGTGGGTGAGGCCTCCTTCGGGGTCCTCGAGCGGCACGCCGTGCGCGGTGACGAGGCGGGCGGCGTGGGTGCGGGCGGCGGCCGTGGAGACCTGCTGGCCGAGGACGGCCCGTACGGCGAACTCGGCGGCGTCGACGGTTCTCGGGACGCGCCGCCCCGGCGCCCGGTCGACCAGCGGGGCGAGCAGCGGATCGGTCCGCAGTTGTTCGTCGACGGCGACCGGATCGGCGTCGAGGTCGAGCATCCAGCGGCAGCGGCTGATGGCGAGGGTGAGATCGCGCGGGTCGGTGAGGGACAGGCGGCAGGCGATGTGGTCGGGGCGGGGGGTGAGGGCGACGATGCCGTGCCCGTGGGGAAGGGTCAGCGTCCGGCGGTAGGCGCCGTCGCGCCACTCCTCCACGCCGGGAACGGCGGTCGCGGCGAGGTGGCCGAAGAGGTTCGAGGGGTTGAGGGGGGCGCGGTAGGGCAGCCGGAGCGCGATCACCCCGGGCGTCCCCGGCGCGGACCGGTCGGGGCGGGACGCCCGGTCGGTCCCGTCGGTCCCGTCGGTCCCGGGAGCCCCGTCGGTCCCGGGAATCCCGTCGGTCCCGGGAATCCCGTCGGTCCCGGGAATCCCGTCGGTCCCGTCGGTCTCCGCGGTCCGGCCGGCTCGGGCGGTCGCCTCGGTCCGGTCGGTCCGGGGAGTCCGGGGAGTGCGGGCCGTCGCGGCGGTGGCCGAGGACCGTGCCGCCCGGGCGCGCAGTTCACCGGGGGCGAGGGCGAAGACCTCGCGCACGGTGTCGTTGAAGGCGCGGACCGAGGAGAAGCCGGCCGCGAAGGCGATCTCGGCCATGGGCATCGACGTCGTCTCGATGAGCAGCCGGGCCGTCTGCGCACGCTGGGCGCGGGCCAGCGCGAGCGGTCCGGCGCCGAGCTCCGCGAGGAGCTGACGCTCGATCTGGCGGGTGGACCAGCCCAGCCGGGCGGCGAGCCCCGGGACGCCCTCGCGGTCGACGACACCGTCCTGGATGAGGCGCATGGCCCGGGCCACGGCGTCGGCCCGGACGTTCCACTCCGGCGAGCCGGGGCTGGTGTCGGGTCGGCAGCGCTTGCAGGCCCGGAACCCGGCGCGCTGGCAGGAGGCCGCGCTGGGATGGAACACCATGTTCTCGACCTTGGGCGGCACGACCGGGCAGCTCGGACGGCAGTAGATCCCGGTGGTCAGGACCGCGGTGAAGAACATCCCGTCGAATCGGGCGTCCTTCGACCGGACGGCCCGCACGCAGCGCTCGGTGTCGGTGTGCATGTACCCATCGTCGCCGACCGGCCGCGGCGCGGCTGGCGAGAAAACGACATCGACGTCCGGTCGATCCAGCGTGTTCGGTCCACTCTGTGCGGACACCCCGTGTCACCAGTCGCCCACCTCGCCTCGATATCCCGCCGTACCAGGAGCAGCATGGAAGGAGCGGATCCCCCGACGCGTCGGCGAAGCGAGGAAGTGAACGGGTGACAGTCGAGTCCGTGACGACAGCCGAATCGCAGAGAAGCACGCCATGACCGGACGTCTCGGCCGGCCCAAGGGGCTGGGGCTGCGCAGCGTCGCCGGTCAGGTGTTCGCGCTGCAGGCGATCATCGTGGTGCTGCTGGTGTCCGTGGGGGCGCTTGCCCTGATCCTGCAGACCCGTTTCGACAGCGAGCGCGAGGCGCGTCAGCGCTCGCTCGCCGCCGCCGAGGCCTTCGCCCACGCGCCGGGTCTCGTGGACGCCCTGAAGACCCCCGACCCCACCGCCGTACTGCAGCAGCGGGCGGAGGCCGCGCGACAGGCCTCGGGGCTCGACTTCCTCGCTGTGATGACCCCCGACGGGATCCGCTACACCGACCCCCGGCCGGAGCTGATCGGGCAGCGCGCCACCGGCGACATCGCACGGGCCAGGGCCGGCGAGTCCTTCACCGAGATCTTCACCGGTGAGCCGACGGACGCGGTCCGGGCGATCGTCCCGGTACGGACCGACGACGGCGACATCGTCGGTCTCGTCGGTACCGGTATCGAGATCGAGAACGTCGGCAATGTGGTCGAGGGTCAGCTGCCGTTGCTGTTGGGCACCGCGGCGGGCGCCCTGCTGCTGGCGGTGGGCGGAGCGGCGCTGGTGAGCCGGCGGCTGCGCCGGCAGACCCACGGCCTGGGCCCGCTGGAGATGACCCGGATCAACGAGCACCACGAGGCGGTCCTGCACGCGGTACGCGAGGGTGTGCTCATCATCGACGCGGACCGCCGGCTGCTGCTCGCCAACGACGAGGCCCGGCGCCTGCTCGACCTCTCCCCCGACGCCGAACAGCGGCACGTCACCGAGCTGGGGCTCGACCCCGGCACCGCGGCGCTGCTCGCCTCCGGACGGGTCGCGACGGACGAGGTGCATCTGGCGGGCGACCGGCTGCTCGCCGTCAACGTACGCCCCACGGAGCCGTACCGGGGCCGGCCCACCGGGACCGTGATGACGCTGCGGGACACGACCGAGCTCGCCACGCTCACCGGCCGGGCGGCGGTCGCCAGGGGCCGGCTGCAGCTGCTGTACGAAGCGGGGGTACGGATCGGAACCACCCTGGACATCGTGCGCACCGCCGAGGAGCTGACGGAGGTCGCCGTACCGCGCTTCGCCGACTTCGTGACCGTGGAGCTGCTCGAACCGGTGCTGCGGGGCGAGGAGCCGTCGGGCGCGTACACCGAGATGCGCCGTACGGCGCTGACCGGGACCCGCGAGGACCATCCGCTGCAGCCGGTCGGCGACGCGATCCGGTGCGTGGTGCCGACCACGCCGATGGCCCAGGCGCTCGACAGCGGTCACGCGGTGCGGGAGGTGGACCTGCACACGGCCGAGGGCTGGCGGGCCCAGGATCCCGAGGGCGCCACGGCCGCCCTGGAGTACGGGTTCCACTCGCTCGTGTCCGTCCCGCTGCTCGCCCGGGGGGTCGTGCTGGGCATGGCCAATTTCTGGCGGGCCGACACCCCCGAGCCCTTCGGGGAGGAGGACCTCTCCTTCGCCGAGGAGCTGACCGCGCGGGCGGCCGTCTCCATCGACAACGCCCGCCGGTTCACCCGCGAGCACACCATGGCGGTGACGCTCCAGCGCAGCCTGCTCCCCCGGGCCCTGCCGGAGCTGTCCGCCGTCGACGTCGCCTTCCGCTACCTGCCCGCGAAGGCGGGTGTGGGCGGCGACTGGTTCGACGTCATCCCGCTGCCGGGGGCCCGGGTGGCGCTGGTGGTCGGCGATGTCGTCGGGCACGGGCTGCACGCCGCCGCCACCATGGGCCGGCTGCGCACGGCGGTACACAACTTCTCCACCCTCGACCTGCCCCCGGACGAGCTCCTGGGCCATCTCGACGAGCTCATCGACCGGATCGACCGGATCGACCGGCCCGAGGCGGATGACGGGGACGACGAGAGCGAGGCCGACGCGATCGAGGGCGAGGGCGCCCAGCCACGCGACCGCATGACCGGCGCGACCTGCCTTTACGTCATCTACGACCCGGCGGACGGCCGCTGTGTCCTCGCCCGCGCCGGGCACCCCGGGCCGGCGCTCGTGCACCCCGACGGCCGGGTCGAGTTCCCCGAGTTGCCCGCCGGCCTCCCCCTGGGCGTCGGCGGGATGCCTTTCGAGGCGACCGAGCTGCGTCTGGCGGAGGGCAGTCGGCTGGTGCTGTTCACGGACGGTCTCGTGGAGGACCGCGACCGGGAGTTCGACAGCGGCCTCGTCCTGCTCGGCGATGCGCTGGCCCGGCCCGGGCGCAGCCCGGAGGAGGCCTGCGCGGACGTCCTGACGGCGCTGCTCGTCCCCGCGCCGGACGACGACATCGCCCTGCTCATCGCCGACACCCGGCGTCTGGAGCCGGAGCGGATCGCGCAGTGGGACGTACCCGCCGACCCGTCCGCCGTCTCCCGGTTGCGCAACGCGGGCGCCGCGCAGCTGTCGGAGTGGAAGCTGGACGACATCGCGTTCACCGCCGAACTTATCCTCAGCGAGCTGATCACCAACGCCATCCGGTACGGCGCCGAGCCGATCCGGGTGCGTCTGCTGCGCGACCGCCGTCTCATCTGCGAGATCTCGGACGGCAGCAGCACGGCGCCGCATCTGCGGTACGCGGCGACCACCGACGAGGGCGGCCGAGGGCTGTTCCTCGTCGCGCAGTTCGCCGAACGCTGGGGGACCCGCTACACCGAGCGCGGCAAGGTCATCTGGGCCGAACTCGCGCTGACCACGGGAGGGAGGCCGGAGGCGGCGGCCATGGACGGGCTGATGCCGGACCTGGACGCGCTGGAGAACCTGGCCTGGTGAACCGCGCGGCTCGTCGGCCGACGGTCCGGCCGTCCACGCGGGCCGACGACGCCAGGCCATGCATGACGTGCCGAGCATGACGTGCCGACGACGAAGGTCCGTCACCTCAGTGACGTACGGGCCAGGAGCACCGCCACGTCGTCGGCCGGCGCGCAGGGCAGCAGCTGCTGGAGGATGTCGTCGCAGAGCTGGGTCAGCGGCCGTTCGAGGTGGAGCAGCGCCTGGGCGAGCTGGTTCATGCCCTCGTCGAGGTCCCGGTCCCTCGCCTCGATGAGCCCGTCGGTGTAGAGCACGAGCAGACTCCCCGGCGGCAGCCGCAGCTCCTCGGTGCGGAAGTCCTGGCCGCCGGTGCCGAGCGGGGTGCCGGGCGAGCCCTCCAGGAAGGTGATGGCGCCGTCGGCCGTCGCCACGGCCGGGGGCGGGTGCCCGGCCCGCGCGATGGCCACGCGGTCTGACGCCGGGTCGTGGACGGCGTAGACGCAGGTCGCCATCTCGTCCTCGCCCAGGTCGGCGACGACGGCGTCGAGGGAGCGGAGCAGCTGGGCGGGCGGCACACCGTGCCGGGCGAGGGTCCGTACCGCCGTACGGAGCTGGCCCATGACGGCCGCGGCGTGGATGCCGTGGCCCATGACGTCGCCGATGACGAGCCCGGTGCGGCCGTCGGGCAGGGCGATGACGTCGAACCAGTCGCCGCCGACGTCGTGGTCGCTCGCGGGGAGGTAGCGGCCGGTGAGTTCGAGACCGGCGACCTTGGGCAGGGCGCTGTTGGTCAGACTGCGCTGGAGGGTCAGCGCGGCCTCGCGCTGGGTGGTGTAGAGGCGGGCGTTGTCGATGTTCAGGGCGGCGCGCGCCACCAGTTCGTCGACGAGGACGCTGTCCTGCTCGTCGAACGGCTCGCGGTCGCGGACGCGGGTGACGGCGACGGCGCCGAGCACCTTGCCGCGGGCGACGAGCGGGACGAGGCGCGCCGAGCCGATGCTGGAGGCGAGATAGGTCCGCAGCGCGCCGGCCCGGGGATCGGGGAAGAGGGCCGGGATGTCGACCTGGTAGAGGTTCATCGGCCGGCCTTCGGTGATGACCTGCTCGTACACCGTGCCGAGCGGGATCTGGAAGGTCTGTCCCGCGGCGAGCAGCGCGGTGGGCGCGGACGGGTCGGGGAAGACGGCCGCCAGCCGGCGCAGCAGGCCCTGGGTGGAGGCACCCGCCTCGTCGGGTTCGAGGACGGCTTCGAGCATCTGCACGTCGGCCGAGTCGGCGAGCTGCGGCACGAGGACCTGGACGACCTCCTCGGCGGTCTGCGCCAGGTCGAGGGTGGTGCCGATGCGGGTGCTCGCCTCGGCGAGCAGGGCCAGGCGGCGGCGGGCCCGTTCGGCCTCGACCAGCGCCCGCTGGCCTTCGGTGATGTCGATGAGGGAGGCGATCAGACCGAGTCGGCGGCCGGATCCGTCGAGCAGGGGGGCGTAGGAGCAGGACCAGGTCCGGTCGTGGTCGGGGTCGGCCGGGGTGCGGCCGGTGCGGCGCACGTCGACGACGGCCTCGCCACGCTCCAGGACCTGCCGCATGGTGGCCTCCAGCGCCACGGCGTTGACGCCGGGGACGACCTCGGTGAGCCGCTTGCCGAGGTGTTCCTCGGCCGAGACGCCGTTCATCCGGGCCAGTGCGTCGTTGACGCGGAGGAACCTGAGGTCGGGGCCGAGGGTGCCGAGACCGATGGGTGACTGGGTGAAGAGGCTCTGCAGGGCGGCGAGCGAGTCCCGCATGCGCAGGACCTCGGAGGTCTCCACGGCGATGAGCATGGCGCCGGGCCGGCCCTGCGGGTCGGCGTCGGGGACGATCCACATCTCCATCGTCACGTCGTGGCCGTCGCGGTGCCGTACGGGGAGGGTCCCGACGACGGTCTCGCCCGACTGGACGCGCCGCGTCAGCTGATCGGCGAGCTCCCGGTTGCCCTCCGGGGCGAGAATGGGGGTGGCGAGGCGGCCGAGCAGGTCCTCGGGGCGGTAGCCGAGCAGGTCCTGGGCGGCGAGCGACCACTCGACGACCCGCCCGTCGGCGTCCTCCCGCCACAGGGCGATCGGCAGCAGTTCGCGCAGTACACCCGCGTAGCCGACGGCGGCCGGCGGTCGCTCCGGCGTCTCGCTCGGCGACTGAAAAGTGTCCAACGCATCGACCTAACCCCGGGGGGTGCCTTTCCTACCCAATCACCCTAGCCGAGGGGCCGATGCCGGGCTCAGCGTGCACGGCCGTTCGGTTCCGGGTGCCCCCGTGGGCGGCCCACGCTCCGTCGGCGGCCCCGGCCACCGCACGCGCGCGGCGAAGGCGCGCGGCGAAGGCCTGTTACGCCGGCTCGTCGAAGAGCACGAACCGCACCTCCCCCACCGCCGTCGTCGCCGTCGCCCGTACGGTCTCGTGGGCGATCGGCGGCGGTGAGTCCTGCGCGCGCCATGGGGCAACAGCAACAGCAACAACGGTGGACCCGGAGTCGACAAGTGCACCAACGCCAGCTCGGGCCCGGGCTGTCGCCGAGGAACCGTTCCCGACGCGCACGGCCCCGAATAGCCCCCACCGGACTCCATCCGCACCCGGTGGCCCGGCTGATCTCTCAGCCGGGCCACCGCCCTGTCCACCGGACGCGGCCACAGCCGAGTTCGGGCCCAGGCCATGCCGGAGCGGAGCGGGGGCCCGGTCGTGCCCGGCAAGCCAGGGACGCAGGGCCGCCGTCGGCCCCCATGCCCTACCCGACGCGTTCCGCCAGGCGCTCCATCGCCACTTCCAGTTCCCGGCGCGCACCGGGAAGGAGCGCGAGGCGTCCCGGAACGCGTACACCCCCCGTGAGCGCCACGCGCGTACCGCCGCCGGCCTCCTCCGTCGCGGCCATCCCGATGATCAGAAACCGGCTCTGGAGCCAGCACCAGCCGGGCCGCAGCACCCCACGGAGATGGGCCCGCAGGCCGTAGCGGCTGCGGGCGAGGGCTTCGACCCGGTCGCCTTCGACGCGGACGACGCGGACGGACCGCATGTCGGGCTGGAACGACCCGAAACCGCCCTCCAAGTCCCCCATCACCGCCCACACGTCGTCCAGGGACGCCGGCAGCACCCGCTCGACGATCCGCGCGCCGTGGACGCCGGCGCCCATGACCCGCAGCCGCCCCACGTTGTCGATCGTCTGCCCCGTCATGCGGACCACGCCTTTCGGAAACTCTGCCGGGCCCGGTGCAGCCGGGACTTCGCGGTACCGGGGGCGACCCCGAGCACGGCCGCCGCCGACTCCTCGTCGAGGCCTTCGACGTCCCGCAGCACGAGGACGGCCCGGTGGTGCGGGGACAGCCGGGACAGCACGTCCCCGATGTCGGCGGCCAGTTGCGGATCGCCCCGCTCCGGTACGTCGGCCAGCTCGGCCGGCCGGTCCCGGGCCGCGCGCCGGGCGACCCGTACCGCCTCGTGCACGGCGATCCTGCGCACCCAGCCGTACAGCGCGTCCGGCTCGCGCAGGGACTTCAGCGAAGTGAAGACGGCGACCAGTGCCTCCTGGGTGGCGTCCGGGCCGTCGTCGAGGGCGATGGGGCGGCAGATACGGGAGATGTACGGGGTGAGGTGATCGAGCAGGTCGTGCAGCGCGAGTGTGTCCCCGCGCCGGGCGGCCCGGACGAGAGAGACGCCCCGGTCAACGGGCGGCACGGACGGCCGCCCATCCGAAGCCGAAGCACAGCGGCGTGTAGAGCAGCGCGTTCAGCCACGGGAAGACGTCCCCGGCCCCGTCCTTGCCGACGACCACCCACACCACCCCGATGACGCCCCGCAGCAGCATCCCGGCGGCGACGGCCGCCGTGACCAGCCGCGGAACCTTCCCGCCCCGCCCGCGCGCCCGCGCGAGGACGGCGGCGGCAGCGCCGCCCTCGAGGGCGGCGAGCGGCAGTACGACGACGGGCCCGAAGGACACGACACTGCCGAGCACGGCGAGCGAGAGCCCCCGCTCGTCGGCGGCAGGCCAGGCGGCGCCGGTGGCCCAGTAGAGATGAACCAGCGCGAGCAGCGCGAGCAGCGCGGCGACGGCGTATCCCGCGGCGGTCCGTCGCCGTCCCTCGACATCCATGACGATCATGTGTCTCCTCCTCCGACACACAAAGGAGGAGACGGGAGGCCAGAACGTTCCCTGTGATCCAGGTCACGAATGCCTGCGGGTCCCGGAAACGCAGACGACCCGCGGGTCTGGTCCGTCCGCTCGAGTTCGGACGGAGCCGGCCGGACTTACCGGCGGCCCACGGGTCGGGTGACTGCGTTGGTGTTCGGCAGTTGGCCTGCCGAGGTGCACAAGAGTGCGACGGCAGGCCTTAGCCCGCAGTCACCTCGCTGGTCCGGTCAGAAAACACTTCCGGATCACCTCCTTTCAAAGCGTGAGTAACACACTAGGAGGCATAGTCGGGCGGCTCAACCTGTTTTTCAGGTCTCTTGTTTTCGGGAGGAGTTCTAAGAGCGGCCGCTGTTCGACGGGCCGAAGAACTCGATCTCGGCGATGGCGACCTGCTTGTCCGCGGCCGCTCCGTACGCCGAGCGCAGGACGAACCGGACGGCGGTGACGTCGCCGACCCGGAACGGCCGGCGCTGGCCGCCTGCTCCCTGGTCGAGGGTGAGGACCTGCGTGAACGTCCTGCCGTCGGCGGTCGTGACCACGGCCTCGACGCGGTGGGGCAGGGCCGAGCGTGAGAGCTGGTCGGGGCGGGTGGAGACGCCCGGGGTGATCACCAGGTCCAGGAGCCGGGTGGGCCGGTCGAAGCGGGCTTCGACCCATTCGCCGTCGCCGGACTGGGTCACTCCCGGGCCCCACCAGGTGTTGTTCAGCTTGTCGAAGACGAGTTGCGGCGTGTGGCCGGGGAAGGACCGCGAGGCCTTGTAGCTGTCCGGTCCGACCGGGGCCCGCTTGGCGAAGTGGTCCCGGACCGCGTTCACGGCCCTCTCCGTGTTCAGGCCCGCGGTGATCAGCAGGGCAAGGACCACGACGCCGACCACCACGTTCATGATCCGCCCGAAGCCGCGCCGCAGCCGCGGCCGGTCGCCCGCCCACGGCGTCTCTCCGGTGCCGGGGCCGAACAGCCGCCGCCACCAGGGCCGTTGGGGGCGGCCCGGAGACTCGGGGGCCTGGGACATCGGCATGGCGCAGCGGCCGCAGAAGTGCCGGTCGGGCCGGTTGGGAGTGGCGCACCAGTACCCGCTGCCGCAGGCGCTGCGGGGAAGGTGAAGGGGCGGACCGGTGGGCCGCGGGGACCTCGGCGGCTGCCCCTGGGTCTGCCCTTGCGGTCAGATGTAGCCCTCCCGCAGGGCGTAGGCGACGGCGTGGGCGCGGTTGCGCAGATGGAGTCGGGTGGTCAGCCCGTGCATGACGTTCTTGACCGTGCGTTCGGAGTAGGAGAGCTTGCCGGCGATCTCGCCGGTGTCCAGCCCTTCGGCGACCAGTCGCAGGACGTCGACCTCGCGTGCCACCAGGCCCGCGGTGGGGGTACCGGGGTGGCCCGCCGCGGAGCGCTGGAGCGTGCCGACCTGGCTCATGAGGCGGCCCAGCAGGTCGGCCGGGAGGTCGCCGTCGCCGCGGGAGGCGGCGACCACGGCCTGCAGGAGTCGGTGCGCGGTCGCTTCGTGGCGCCAGACGACGGCGCCGACGCCGCACTCGATGACGTCGAGGAGCTCGGCCTCGCGGACCGCGCTCACGACAAGGACGGCGCGGGCGCCTTCGCTGCGGACCAGCCTGCGCAGCTGGGCGAGCATGGGCTCGTCCGGTGTCTCGCCGATCAGTACCGCCACGGTGCCGGGTCGGGTCTCCGCCTCTTCGCGGAGTTCGACCACCGGGTGCTGGCGCAGCTGGCTGACGGCGCCCGCCCGGGATATGGGATCCGCCGTGTGGACGACGACCGGGATGCGCCGGCTCGAGTCCGCGCCGCCGACCGCCGTAGTCAGTAAGGAAGTACGCACGTGATTTCCCCCCATGTCAGAGCGCCGCCGGCCGCCGTGGCGAGGCTGCGACACACAGGCACCGAATCGGATGTATGTGCCATGGTTCTCCCCATCGTATGGTCGCGCCGAGCGCCGCACGGGGTCGAACACGCCGCGTCCACGACGGGGCGGCGCGGGGGTGGCCGAAACGGAGCGACTGTTGGGCGTCCGGGGCCCGGCACGGGGGGCCGCCGAGGTCGCACAGGAGGTCCGTCCAGCGGCTGTTCCCACTGGTCAGACGCCTTGGCGCGCCCCATCCGCAGCGGCTCGGGAAAGCCGTGGCGACACCGTGCGCGACGACCCCCTTCCTGAGAGCGCTCCCAGGGTCGACCGAATGTCGATCCCGCCCAGGCGAGCCGCCCGCGAGCCGCCCGCGAGCACCGTCCCGCGACTCGGCACGGGACCAGAACCAGGCCACAGGTCGGCGTGGACGACGGGGCGCCGGGCGGCCGAGCGGTCGGGGGGTCGTCAGACCCACGCCCGGACGGTCGTGATCACCTGTGCACCGCACTACGTGGAGCGGACCTGCTCGGCGAACGCCTGGTATGCCGCCTCGTCGAACAGGACGAACCTGATCTCTTCGACGTCGGTCTCCGCCTCCCGCACCGCCTCTACAGCGATGCGGGCAGCGTCCGCCATCGGCCACCTGTACACCCCGGTCGAGATGGCCGGGAAGGCGACCGTCCGTGCCCCCAGCTCGTCGGCGACCCTCAGTGACTCGCGGTAGCAGGAGGCCAGCAGCGAGGGATCGCTGCCGGAACCCTGATGGACCGGGCCGACGGTGTGGATCACCCACCGGGCGTCGAGTCGGCCCGCCGTCGTGGCGACGGCTCGCCCTGTGGGCAGGCCCCGGCCGTAGTGGCCCGCGCGCAGCCTGCGGCACTCCTCCAGGATGGCGGGGCCGCCGCGGCGGTGGATGGCTCCGTCGACGCCGCCGCCGCCCAGCAGGGAGGAGTTCGCGGCGTTGACGATGGCGTCGACGTGCTGCTCGGTGATGTCACCGCGGACGAGGACGAGGGCCGGTGCTTCGCTCATGGGTCCATCATCGCGCCGCCACGCGCAGGCGCCGCCACACCGCCTTGGCCGCGTTGTGCCCGGACATGCCGTGCACGCCCGGGCCCGGCGGGGTCGCGGAGGAGCAGAGGAAGACGGCGGGGTGCGGGGTGTTGTAGGGGAACAGGGAGAGCCGGGGCCGCAGGAGCAGCTGCAGCCCGCGGGCCGCACCGCAGGCGATGTCGCCGCCCACGTAGTTGGCGTTGCGGGCGGCGAGCTCCGGTGGCCCGGCGGTGGCGCGGGCCAGGACGCGGTCGCGGAAGCCGGGGGCGAAGCGCTCGATCTGGCGCTCGATCGCGTCGGTGAGGTCGCCTTCCCAGCCGTTGGGGACGTGGCCGTAGGCCCAGAAGACGTGTTTGCCCTCGGGGGCGCGGCCGGGGTCGACCAGGCTGGGCTGGGCGGTGATGAGGAACGGCGTCCGGGGGGCCGTCCCGGAGGAGGCCTGGCGCAGGGCGGCGCCGATCTCGCCGCTGGTCGGCCCGACCTGGACGGTACCGGCGTGGCGCGGGGCCTCGGCCGTCCACGGCACGGGGCCGTCGAGCGCGTAGTCGATCTTGAAGGCGGCGGCTCCGTACCGGAAGTGGTCGTAGTAGCCGCCGAAGCCCGCGATGCGGGCGAGCGCGGTGGGCGAGGTGTCGAAGACGTACGCGCGGGCGGGCGGCAGGTCGTCGAGCCGCTTGACCTCGTAGTCGGTGTGGACCGCGCCGCCGAGGTCCTTCAGGTACGCGGTGAGGGCGTCCGAGATCGACTGGGAGCCGCCGCGGGGCAGCGGCCAGCCGGCCTCGTGCGCGGCCAGCGCGAAGACGAGACCGACCGCCGTGGTGGCGAACCCGCCGAGCGGGGCGATCACATGGCCGACGAGCCCGGCGAACAGGGCACGCGCCTGCTCGTCGCGGAAGCGGCGCATCAGCCAGGCCGACGGCGGCAGGCCGCTGAGGCCGAAGCGGGCGAGGGTGACCGGGTCCCGGGGCAGCGCGGTGAGCGGCAGCGACATGAAGTCCCGTACCAACGTGTCCCATCGGCCGAGGAAGGGCGTGACGAGTCGGCGGTACGTGCCGGCGTCACGCGGCCCCAAGGAGGCGGCGGTCTCGGCGACGGAGCGGGAGAGCACGGCGGCGGTGCCGTCGTCGAAGGGGTGGGCCATGGGCAGCCGGGGGTGCAGCCACTCCAGGCCGTACCGCTCCAGCGGCATCGCCTTGAAGGCGGGCGAGCCGATGCCGAGCGGGTGCACGGCGGAACAGGGGTCGTGGTGGAAGCCGGGAAGGGTGAGCTCCTCGGTCCTGGCGCCGCCCCCGACGGTCGACCTGGCCTCGAACACGGCGACGGAGAAGCCTCGTCGGGCGAGCTCCACCGCGGCGGTCAGTCCGTTGGGTCCCGCTCCCACGACGACGGCATCGAGCATCGACGGCACCTTCGGACTCCTTCGTCAGCCGATGGCCAGGGGGCCCAGGATATTCCTGCCCCGCGCCGGGGCTCACCGCCCCCTCAGCACTGTCCTGATCCGGTCGGCGGTGGCCCGGTCCCGTGCCGCGGTGAACGGCAGTGCGTTGCCTCCGGTGATACGGAACGGCTCGCCGGCGACCGTCGTGTGGGCGCCGCCCGCCTCGGTCACCAGGAGCAGGCCGGCCGCGTGGTCCCAGGCGTACTCCCAGGAGAAGGCGATGGCGTCGAGGAGACCGCGGGCCACGTCCAGGTACTCCAGGCCGGCCGAGCCGCAGGGGCGTGCGTGGACGCCGTCGGTGTCGAGGCCGAGCAGGGCGCGCTTCTGCTCGGGGGTGGTGTAGTCGGGGTGCGAGGCGGCGACCTCCAGGACGGCTCCCGGCGCCGGTGAACCCGACCGTATCGGCCGCCCGTTGAGCGTCGCGCCGCGTCCGCGCACCGCCACGGCCATCTCGTCGAGGGCCGGCGCGTACGTCCAGGAGGCCAGCAGCTCGCCGCGCCGGGCGAGCGCGACGAGGGTGCAGAAGCCGGGCTCTCCGCGCACGAACTGGCGGGTGCCGTCGACCGGGTCCACGATCCAGACCGGCGCGTCGCCCTGGAGCGCTTCGTAGACGGCGGGGTCGGCGTGCACGGCCTCCTCGCCGACGACGACGGAGCCGGGCAGCAGGGCCGTGAGGGACACCGTCAGATGGGCCTCGGCGGCGCGGTCGGCGATCGTGACCAGGTCGTGCGGCCCGTTCTTCTCGACGATCTCGTGCGCGGCGAGCTGCCGGTACCTCGGCATGATCTCGGCGGCGGCAGCCTTGCGGACCGCCTCCTCCACCTCGGTCGTACCACCGGCGAGGACATGGGCAAGGAAGTCTTCGATCATGCGTCCAGCTAAGCACGGTGGACTGACAAACGGAGTACCGCACTTGTCACTCTCCGTTTCCCCGCGGAGTACGCTTCGGCCCAGTTCACCCCTTACGGGGAAGGGAGATTCCGTGCACGGCGAGTACAAGGTCCCCGGCGGCAAGCTGGTGGTCGTCGATCTCGACACGGAGGGCGGCGTCCTGCGGAACGTCCGGGTCGCGGGCGACTTCTTCCTGGAACCGGACGAGGCGATCCTCGCCATCGACCGCGCCCTGGAGGGCGCCCCGGTGGACACGGACGCCTCGGGTCTCGCGGCCCGGATCGACGCGGCGCTGCCGCCGGGCACGGAGATGTTCGGGCTGACCACGGAGGGCATCGGGGTCGCCGTCCGCCGGGCGCTCGCCCACGCCACGGACTGGACGGACTACGACTGGCAGCTGATCCACGAGCCGGCCCGGCCGCCCGCCCTCCACATGGCGCTGGACGAGGTCCTGACGGCCGAGGTGGCGGCCGGCCGGCGGCCGCCGACCCTGCGGGTCTGGGAGTGGGGCGCTCCGGCCGTGGTCATCGGCAGTTTCCAGTCCCTGCGCAACGAGGTGGACCCGGAGGCGGCCGAGCGGCACGGCATCGAGGTCGTCCGTCGGATCAGCGGCGGCGGCGCCATGTTCATCGAGCCCGGCAACACCATCACGTACTCGCTCTCCGTCCCCGACGCCCTGGTCCAGGGGCTCTCCTTCGCCGACAGCTACGCCTATCTCGACGACTGGGTGCTGGGCGCGCTCGGCGACATGGGGGTCAAGGCCTGGTACCAGCCGCTCAACGACATCGCCACGGAGGCCGGCAAGATCGCGGGCGCGGCGCAGAAGCGGATGGTGGCGGGCGAGGGCGCGGTCCTGCACCACGTGACGATGGCGTACGACATCGACGCCGACAAGATGACCGAGGTGCTGCGGATCGGCCGCGAGAAGCTCTCCGACAAGGGCACCCGGAGCGCGAAGAAGCGGGTGGACCCGCTCCGCCGCCAGACGGGTCTGCCGCGCGAGGCGGTGATGGAGCGGATGATCGGCTCCTTCCGCGGCCGGTACGGCCTGAGCGTGGGCCGGGTCACGGAGGAGGAGATGGCCGCGGCCGAGGATCTCGCGGCGTCCAAGTTCGCCACGCGGGAGTGGACGGCCCGGGTCCCGTAGCGACACCGCGGCCGAGGGCGGCGGGGGCCGGGGCGAGGCCAGGGCCGGGGGGCCGGGCAAGGCCAGGGCCGAGGGCGGCGGGGAGCCCGAGCCAGGCCAGGGCCGAGGGCGGCCGGAGCGAGGCCGGCGGGGAAGCGGGCCGGGTGCCGTGGCGGCACCGGGGCCGGGTCGACCCGGGGGGCTTCGTACGATCGTCGTATGCGTGTCGAACAGCCGGTGAGGCCGGCGCTGCGGATGGAGAGCGCCGACGGGCGACGGCTGGTGCTGGTCCAGAGCGACACACCCGTCCTCTTCGCGCGGCAGCGCGCGACCCATCGCGGCTTGCATTACGCCCGCACCGGCCGGTACGTCTCCCCGCTCCCTCCGCTGCGGGCCCAAGAGGCTCGCAGCGTCGCCGAGTTCGCGGTGCCCGGCTCCGAGGCGTGGACGGCTCGCTGGGCCGCCCACGCCGAGGACGCCTTGCGGAACTCCCCCAACGGCCCGCTGCACGAAGGTGAATGGAACCTCCCCGGGGCGCTCCACCGCTGGTTCATGGACGTCAACTGGCCCAAGCTCCTCGCCCACGACCCCGACCGGGGCCATCTGACCTGGTTCGGCTACGGCGACCCGGACGAGGACGCCCGCGACCTGCTGCCGCTGCGGGCCCTGTCGCACCCGGAGGCGCCCCGGGTGAAGGCGTACCGCCGCCAGTACCGTGAAGGGGTGCTGCCGCCGGTTCTCACGTGGTGGGTCAGCGGCCTCCACTCCCCCGTGGTGCTCGACGGTCACGACCGGCTGACCGCGGCGCTGGCCGAGGGCGGCCGACCGCGGCTCCTGATCCTGTCGCGGAAGGTCGACGAGGACTGGGTGGCCCGGTGTGCCGCGCTGCCTGTGGAACAGTACGAGAAGACGGTCGCCTCCGCCGAAGGACCGCTCGCGCCGGTCCACATCGCCGAAGCGGGGCGCCGCCTCGCCGATGCCCTGCGGCAGCTCGCCGACTCCCCCGAACTCACCCGGGCCTGGCCGCTCCCCGGGGGCGCGGCCGCGTGGGAGGCGGCGGTGGCGGAGCATGTTCCGGGCTGGTCCCCGGACGCCGACCGCTAGGGAGTCTCCTGGAACCGCCTGTCAGGCCTGCGCGCCATCAGGGCGGTGTAGAGGACGAGGGAGGCGGCCAGACCGACGGCCCAGCCGTAGTCGGCGAGCGGTTCGAGGAAGGGGATGAGGCCGTCCTCGGGGAAGGGGCCCTTGCCGGGCGCCGAATGGGAGCCGCCGACCGCCAGGACCCCGCCGACCGCGAAGGCGAGCACCGCGGCCGGGTTCCAGCCGCCCCGGTACCAGTAGGGGCCGCCGGGCCGGTAGAGGCCGGCCAGGTCGAGGACGGTCCGGCGGACGATCCAGTAGTCGGCGATGAGGATGCCCGCCACCGTACCGAGGAGTCCGCCGACGAGGCCTAGCCAGGTGAAGATGTACAGCTCGGGGGTCTCGGTCAGCTTCCACGGCATGATCAGGACGCCCACGACCCCCGTGATCAGCGCGCCCCTACGGAAGTTGACGAGTTTCGGTGCGAGGTTGGCGAGGTCGTACGCCGGGGAGACCACGTTCGCAGCGATGTTGACCGAGAGGGTGGCGACGAGCACGGTGACCAGGGCGAAGAGCAGTCCGAAGACGTTGTCGGTCTTCGCGGCGAGCGCGACCGGGTCCCAGACGGGCGCTCCGTACACCGCCTGCGAACCGGAGGTGACGAGGACGGAGAGCAGCGCGAACAGCGTCATCGTGGTCGGCAGGCCCAGCGTCTGTCCGCGGACCTGCGCCCGCTGACCGGCCCCGAAGCGGGTGAAGTCGGGGATGTTGAGGCTCAGGGTCGACCAGAAGGCGATCATTCCCATCAACGACGGGAAGAAGACCGGCCAGAACTCCGCTCCCCAGCCCAGCTTCGAGGGCTGGTCGAGCAGGGGTCCGAATCCGCCCGCCTTCACCGCGATCCAGCTCAGCAGCACGAGCGCGCCGATGATGACGAAGGGCGCGGCCCAGTTCTCGAAGCGGCGCAGCGCCTCCATCCCCCGGTAGATGATGGCGAGTTCGAGGATCCAGAAGAGGACGAAGCAGAGCCAGAGCGTCCACGGCTGGCCGCCGACGACGGAGGCCTCGGCCCAGCCGCCGAAGACCTTGTCGAGCAGGACGAAGATGCCCTGGCCGCCGATCCAGGTCTGGATGCCGAACCAGGCGCACGCCACCCCGGCGCGGATCAGGGCGGGCAGATTGGCGCCGCGCAGCCCGAAGGAGGCGCGCGCGAGGACGGGGAAGGGGATGCCGTACTTGGGGCCCGCGTGCCCGGTCAGCAGCATCGGCAGGAGCACGATCACGTTGGCCAGCGCGATGGTGAGCACCGCCTGCTTCCAGTCCATGCCGAGCGCGACGAGACCGGAGGCGAGCAGCCAGGAGGGGATGTTGTGGGCCATGCCGACCCAGAGGGCGGCGAAGTTGTACGTCGTCCAGCGGCGGCGTTCGACGGGGACGGGCAGCAGGTCGTCGTTGACCAACCGGGGATCGGCCGGGACCGTGCCGGGCGGCAGCTCGACACGGTCCTCGGGCAGGCCGGTTCGCGGACTTCCCGCTCTTTCCGGTCTTTCCGGTCTTTCCGGTCTTTCCGGGGGGAGGGTTGCGGTCATGGCGGCGTGCCCCTTCTTCGGGGGACCGAACTCCACGTCGAACTCTCGTGGTTCGGTTCCGTTCAGGTACTGGCAGGTGGAGCGGGGGCCCTCCGACGTCGCCTCACCATCGTGGCAGGACACGGGGGCTTCCGGAAGGGTGGCGCGACAGGGCCGAGGGCGGGATCCCGGTGAGGGCGAGGCCGGGCGCGCGTACGGCGGCGGAGAAATCCGCGGACCGATGCGACGGACCCGTCCCCTCTCCCCGTAGAGCAGGTGACGGAAACGGGGCGATCGGGAGGGGATGACGGATGGTGGGGCGGTTTTCACAACGGCACATGCGTCGAGGTGTGATGGCTACGGTGGTGACGGCGGCGGTCATGGCGACGCTGACCGGCTCGCAGGCGCCGGGGCTCTCGGCGCGGGCCGCCGGCGCGCAGACCGGCACGGAGCCGGACTCGGAGACTTCGGGCGACACCTACTACCTGACCGAACTGCCCCCGCTCCCGGTGCAGAACCCGGCTCCCTCCGCGGCCCGCTCCGTGTTCGTGACCGACCGTGGGGCCCTTCCCGCCACGGTCTTCGCCGCGTACCGGCGGGCGGAGACGGCGCTCGCGACGAGCGCCCCGGGCTGCGCCCTGCGCTGGGAGCTGCTCGCCGCGATCGGGCAGGTGGAGTCCGGTCAGGCGCGCGGCGGGAGGGTGGACGCGAACGGGACGACCCTCGCGCCCATCGTCGGCCCGCAGCTGAACGGCCGGGGCTTCGCCCTGATCGGGGACAGCGACGGGGGCGCGTACGACGGCGACCCGTCCTTCGACCACGCCGTCGGTCCCATGCAGTTCATCCCGTCCACCTGGGCCAGGTGGGGCTCCGACGGCAACGGCGACGGCAGGGCGGACCCCCACAACGTCCACGACGCGGCGCTCGCCGCGGGGCGCTACCTGTGCGCGGGCGGCCGCGACCTCTCCCGGCCGCAGGACCTCGACCGCGCGATCCTCTCCTACAACCGGTCCCAGGCGTACCTGAGTGTCGTCCTGTCCTGGTACGGCTACTTCCGGAACGGCCACCGGGTGGTACCGGACCTGAGCGGCACGGGCGTCGGTACGGGTACGCCCTTCGGTTCGGCGCCGGACACCGCGCGGACCGGGCCGGGCGGCCAGGGGCCGGGCGGTGCCGGTGCGTCGCCCTCCGAGCCGGCGCCGGCGCCCTCGGCCGCACCGAAGCCCACGCCGAAGCCGGCACCGAAGCCGGAGCCGGAGCCGACCACCGGGCCCTCGCCGACTTCGGTGCCGGCCCCGGTGCCGACGACCGCGCCGAAGCCCGTACCCTCCCTGGTCACCGGCCCCGGCACGGGCATCGAGCCGCCGGCCGGCGGTGTTCTTCCGGACGCGGGGGCGCTCCCCGGCAACGGTTAGGACTCACTCCCGGGCCTCCCCCTCCACAACACCCGATACCCGGCGGTAACCTCCCCGGTCATGACGACGGACATGCACCCTGCCCACCCGACCGGATCGGGGGACCGCGCGGCCCACCTGCGGTGGCAGCGCATGTGGAGCCATCGCGAGCAGCTGCTCAAGGTGGCGCGCCGTAGGTCCATGAGCGCGGAGGACGCCGAGGACGCCGTCCAGGAGGCGATGCTGCGCGGGGCGCAGAACACCCACCTGGACGAGGCTCGGCTCGGCGCGTGGCTGACGACGGTGACCATGCGCCTGTGCGTCGACCGGTACCGGCAGGTCCACCGCGAGGCCGAGGTCGGCAGTGCTCCCAAGCTCACCGTTCCCGGCCCGGTCCCCGTCGAGGAGGCGGTGTGCGACCGGGCGGAGGCCAGGTGGGTGGCGTACCGCAGCAGGGAGCTGCCCGCCCGCCAGGCGCAGGCGCTCCGGCTGAAGTCGGAGGACCGGGACGTCGAGGAGATCGCCCGGGAGATGGGCCTGAGCTGCCGGGCGGTCGAGTCCCTGCTGGCCAGGGCCCGCCGTACGCTGCGCAATTCGCTGGCCGGCACGCTTGCGCTCGGCCTGTGGCTGATCGGGCGGGGCCGTGACCAGGCGGGTCAGGCGGGCGTGCCCGCCCATGCCCTGGCCGCGACGTCGGCGGCGGCGACGCTGGCGGTGGTGGGTCTGATCATTCCCTTCGCGTACGAGTCGGCTCCGGCACGGCCCGCGCCGCCCGCGACGTCGGAGGGGGTCGACGTCACGGAGGAGAACGCCGGTTACACGGTGCCGGCCGCCGCCCCCTCCGTACGCCCGGCGAACCCGGCGGGAACGGCGTCACCGTCGCCCGGCGCCCTCCCTGGGGAGTCGTCGCCGGTGACGGTGCCGGTGCCCGCGGTGACCCTGCCGGAGGCGGCGTTGCAGAAGGTGACCCTGCAGGACGTGGCGCTGCCGACGGCGGACCTGCCGGCGGTGCCCGCGCCGCCGGCGCCCTCGCTGCCGCCCCTGCCAGCCACCCCCGCCGTATCGGTGCCACCGCTCCCGATCCCGGACGCCGCCGTCCCGGATGCCCCGGCCCTTCCGGAGGTTTCGGGCATTCCGCGCCCTTCGAGCGACGTGCCGGACGAGCTCCCGCACACCTCCGTGCGGCCCTGATGTCCGCCGCGTAAAAAATCTTCGCTTCTCCGCGACGGACCGGGCGCCCTTCCCCGTAGAGCAGATGTACGAGCTGCTCCCCGCTGAAGGGTGAACACCATGGGTGTCGAGATCTGCGTGGAAGGACTGACGAAGTCCTTCGGCCGGCAGGTCATCTGGCAGGACGTGTCGCTGACGCTGCCCGCCGGCGAGGTGTCCGTCATGCTCGGCCCCTCGGGCACGGGAAAGTCGGTGTTCCTGAAGACGCTCGTGGGCCTGCTCAAGCCGGAGCGGGGATCGATCCGGATCGCCGGTGAGGACATCACCCGGCTCCGCGAGCACGACCTGTACGAGGTGCGCAAGCTCTTCGGCGTGCTGTTCCAGGACGGCGCCCTGTTCGGGTCGATGAATCTCTACGACAACATCGCCTTTCCGCTGCGCGAGCACACCCGCAAGCCGGAGAGCGAGGTCAGACGGATCGTCCTGGAGAAAATGGACATGGTCGGTCTGATCGGTGCCGAGGAGAAGCTGCCGGGCGAGATCTCCGGCGGCATGCGCAAACGGGCGGGCCTGGCACGGGCGCTGGTGCTCGACCCGGAGATCATCCTGTTCGACGAGCCGGACTCGGGGCTCGACCCGGTGCGGGTGGCCTATCTGAACCAGCTGATCGTGGACCTGAACGCGCAGATCGACGCGACGTTCCTGATCGTCACCCACGACATCGCCTCGGCCCGCCAGGTCCCCGACAACATCGGTCTGCTCTTCCGCCGCGAACTGGTGATGTTCGGCCCTCGGGAGCAGCTGCTCACCAGCGACGAGCCCGTCGTACGGCAGTTCCTCAACGGCCGGATGCAGGGGCCGATCGGCATGGCGGAGGAGAAGGACGCCGCCCAGGTCGAGCAGGAGCTCGCCGGCCTCGACGGCGAGGACGACGCGCTTCCGGCGATGACCCCGCGCCTGCTGCCCAGCCCCGGCGTCACCCGGCCGCCCCGCTGGCAGGCGATCGCCGACCGCGAGGCGGAGCTCCACCGCAGGACCGAGCCCCGCGGCAGGACGACCGGTCGGCACGGCAAGGCGCAGCCGCACCGCGAATCCGGTCCGCACCGCGAGGACGAGCCGGACCGCGAGGCAGAGCCGGGCCGCAGGGCCGAGCCGGGCCGCAGGGCCGAGCCGGGCCGCAGGGCCGAGCCGGGCCGCAAGGACGAGCCGGGCCGCACGAGCGAGGCGGCGGACGCATGAGCCTCTCCCCGACCGGCGCGCTCCGGCACTCCGGGAGCCTCTTCGCGATGGCCCTCGACGTCCTCAGGACACTCCCCCGGCGGCCCTTCCAGCTACGCGAGTTCATCCAGCAGTCCTGGTTCATCGCGAGCGTCACCATCCTGCCCACCGCCCTCGTCTCCATCCCCTTCGGCGCCGTCATCGCGCTCCAGATCGGCAGCCTGACCCGGCAGCTCGGCGCCCAGTCCTTCTCCGGCGCCGCCTCCGTGCTCGCCGTACTCCGCGAGGCGTCCCCCATCGTCACGGCGCTCCTCATCGCCGGAGCCGGCGGCACCGCGATCTGCGCCGACCTCGGGGCGCGCAAGATCCGGGAGGAGATCGACGCCATGCAGGTGCTCGGCATCGATCCGATCCACCGCCTCGTCGTCCCGCGGGTGCTCGCCACGATGCTCGTGGCGGTGCTGCTCAACGGCCTGGTCTCGGTCGTCGGCGTGGCCGGCGGCTACTTCTTCAACGTCGTCCTGCAGAACGGCACCCCCGGCGCCTACCTGGCCTCCTTCACCACCCTCGCCCAGCTGTCCGACCTGTGGGCGGCCGAGCTGAAGGCGCTGGTCTTCGGCGCCATCGCCGCGATCGTCGCCTCGTACAAGGGGCTGACCGCCAAGGGCGGCCCCAAGGGCGTCGGTGACGCCGTGAACCAGTCCGTGGTCATCACCTTCATGTTGCTCTTCGTGACCAACTTCGTCCTGACCGCGGTGTACTTCCAAATCGTCCCGCAGAGAGGTTAGTTGTGCGACGACTTCTCGACCGCCCGCTCCACTCCCTCGAGGAACTGGGCACCCAGCTGGTCTTCTACGGCCGCTCCCTCGCCTGGACCGGCCGCACCCTGCGCCGCTACAAGAAGGAGGTCCTGCGCCTGCTGGCCGAGGTGAGCTTCGGCCGCGGAGCCCTGGCCGTCGTCGGCGGCACGGTGGGCGTCATCGCCTTCCTCTCCTTCTTCACCGGCACCGAGGTCGGCCTCCAGGGCTACGCCGCCCTCAACCAGCTCGGCACCTCCAACTTCGTGGCGTTCCTCTCCGCGTACTTCAACACCCGCGAGATCGCCCCGCTCGTCGCCGGGCTCGCGCTGTCGGCGACGGTCGGCGCGGGCTTCACCGCCCAGCTCGGCGCGATGCGGATCAGCGAGGAGACCGACGCGCTGGAGGTGATGGGCGTCCCCTCGCTGCCGTTCCTGGTCACCACCCGGATGATCGCCGGCTTCGTGGCGGTGATTCCGCTGTACGTGATCGGGCTGCTCTCCTCCTACTTCGCCGCCCGGACCATCACCACCGGCTACTACGGCCAGTCCACCGGCACGTACGACCACTACTTCCAGCAGTACCTGCCGCCGGTCGACGTGCTGTGGTCCTTCGGCAAGGTGATCGTCTTCGCCCTCGTGATCATCCTGGTGCACTGCTACTACGGCTACTACGCGAGCGGCGGCCCGGCCGGGGTCGGTGTCGCGGTCGGCCGCGGTGTGCGGACCTCCATCGTGGCGATCAACGTCCTCGACTTCTTCCTCAGCCTCGCGATCTGGGGCGCCAACACGACCGTACGGATAGCGGGGTAGGGGCCGGTGCGTCGCATCATCAGACTGAGGCTGTACGGCATCGTCTTCCTCGCCGTCATCGCCCTGCTGCTCTCGCTCTCCGTCGCCGTCTACCAGCAGGCGTTCACCTCCGTCGTCCGGATCACCTTGGAGGCCGACACCCTCGGCAACCAGCTGGAGCCGCGGGCCGACGTCAAACTGCGCGGCCTGCTCGTCGGTGAGGTGCGCGAGGTACGGGCCGACGGCGAGAAGGCCACGCTCGGCATCGCGCTCAAGCCGGAACACGTCTCCCTCATCCCGGCCGACGTGCACGCCCGGCTGCTGCCGAAGACCCTGTTCGGCGAGAAGTACGTCGACCTCGTCGACCCGGCCGCCCCCGGGAAGTCCTCGGCGCGGCCCATCCGCGCCGGTGACGTCATCACCCAGGACCGCACGACGGTCGGCATCGAGCTCCAGCGGCTGATGAACGACCTGCTGCCGCTGCTGCGCACCGTCCAGCCCGCCAAGCTGAACGCCACCCTGTCGGCGTTCGCCATGGCGCTCGAAGGGCGCGGCGACGACATCGGTGACAACCTCATCCGCCTCGACGCCTACCTGCGCCGGCTCAATCCGCACATGCCGTCCCTCAAGGAGGACATCTCGCGGTTCGCCGACGTGGCCGAGGTGTACGGCGAGGCCGCCCCCGACCTGCTGCGGGTCCTGGACAACACCGTCACCACCAGCCGGACCATCGTCGAGAAGCGGCAGCAGCTCTCCTCGTTCCTCACCTGGACCGCCACGGCCGCGAACACCACGGAGGGCGTGCTCGACGAGAACGCCGCGCGGCTCATCACCCTGGGCCGCGTCTCCCGCCCGACGCTGGCCCTGTTCGCCCGCTACTCGCCCGAGTACCCATGCCTGCTCGCCGGTCTCGTGCGCCAGGAGGCGGCCTCCGAAGAGGCGTTCAAGGGCGGGAAGATGCACATCACCCTGGAGTTCGTCCGCTCCCGTCCCCCCTATCGACCCGGCGAGGAACCGCGCTATGCCGACCGCTCTGGGCCCCACTGCAGAGGTCTGCCCCACCCCCAGGTCCCGGCCCCGCCGAGAAAGCTCGACGACGGTACGTCGCGTCACGCGTCGAGCGATCCCGGTCCCGGTGCCGTGTCCGGCACACCGGCCGAACAGCATGCGATCGCCTCGCTCATGGCCCCGGTCATGGGCGTGCCCGCCGACGAGGTCCCGGCCGTCGCGACCCTGCTGTTCGGACCGCTGGCACGGGGAACGGCGGTGAGCGTCGCATGAGTTCGACCAGCGCCCGTCGTACCGGCTCCCGCCGTACCAGCGCCCGCTCCACCGCCCCCCAGCTCATCAAGCTCGGCATCTTCGCCGTGGTGACGATGGCGGCGACCGCCGTGCTCGCCGCCACCATCGTCAACCTCTCCTTCACCCCGCAGGAGAGCTACAGCGCCGTGTTCAGCGACGTCACCAGCCTGGAGGAGGGCGACGACATCCGGGTCGCGGGGGTGCGGGTCGGCGAGGTGGAGGAGATCCGGATCAAGGACCGGACCCTGGCCGAGGTCACCTTCAGCGTCTCCCGCGACCGGCCGCTGCTCACCAGCACCCGCGCCGTCATCCGCTACCGGAGCCTGGTGGGACAGCGGTACATCGCGCTGACGGAGGGCGTGGGGAACGGGCAGCGGCTCGCTCCCGGCGGCCGGATCCCGCTCTCCCGCACCGAACCGGCGCTCGATCTCAACGCCCTGCTGGGCGGGTTCAAGCCGCTGTTCGCCGCGCTGAGCCCCGAGGACGTCAACCAGCTCGCCACCGAGATCGTCAAGACCCTCCAGGGGGAGGGCGGTACGGTCCGCAGTCTGCTGGCGCACACCGCCTCGCTCACCACCACGCTCGCCGAACGCGACCAGCTCATCGGGTCGGTGATCACCAACCTCAACACCGTCCTGACCACGGTCGACCGGCGCAGCACCCGCTTCTCCGACCTGATCACGCAGCTGCAACGGCTGATCTCCGGCCTGTCGGCGGACCGCAAGCCGATCGGCGATTCCCTGGCCGGCATCAACGGCCTCACGCAGGCCACCGCGGGCCTCCTCAAGGACGCCCGCCCGCCCCTGAAGACCGACATCGCCGAGCTGGCCGAGCTCACCGGAACACTGAACGACCACGAGAAGACCGTGGAGGGCGTCCTGCAACGGCTGCCGAACAAGTTGAACAAGCTGACCGGCACCGCGTCGTACGGCTCCTGGTTCAACTTCTACCTCTGTGACTTCGACGGCCGGATCGTGCTGCCGAAGACCGACGAGGTCATCACCCCCGAACTCCATGTCGCCCGGGCGAGGTGCGGTCGTTGATCCCCTTCCGTGAACGCAATCCCGTGGTGATCGGCGCCGCCGGTCTCACCACGATCGCGCTGCTGATCGCCGCCGCGTTCAACGTCGAGAGCCTTCCGCTGATCGGCGGCGGCGACACGTACAGCGCGGCCTTCTCCGAGGCCGGCGGGCTGCGGCCCGGCGACGAGGTACGGATCGCCGGCGTCAAGTCCGGCAAGGTCGACGACGTCGAGCTGGCCGGCGACCACGTCAAGGTGACCTTCCGGGTCGAGGGAGACCCTGAACTCGGGGCCAGGACCGGCGCGTCCATCCGCATCAAGACGATCCTGGGCGCGAAGTACCTCGCCCTGGAGCCGAAGGGCTCCGGCCGGCTGAAGCCGGGCAGCGAGATCCCGCTGAGCCGCACGGTCCCGGCGTACGACGTGGTGGAGGCCTTCAGCGACCTCACCACGACCACCGAACAGATCGACAAGCAGCGGCTGGCCTCCGCCCTGGACACCCTCTCCACCACCTTCGAGGACTCCCCCGCCGAGGTCAAAGCCTCCCTCCAGGGCCTCTCGAAGATCTCCCGGACCGTGGCCTCCCGCGACCAGGCGCTGAGCGAACTCCTCGACCACGCCGACGGCGTCACCGGTGTACTGGCCGACCGCAAGGGCGAGTTCGGCAAGCTGGTCAAGGACGGCGACAAGCTGTTCCAGGAGATCCACGCCCGTCGCCAGGTCATCCACTCCCTGCTGACGAGCTCCGTCGCCCTCGGCATCCAGCTCTCCGGCCTGGTGAGGGACAACCGCGCGGCGATCGGACCGGCGCTCACCCGCCTGAACACCGTGGTGAAGATGCTGGAACGCAACCAGGCGAGCCTCGACCGCAGCGTCCAGCTCCTGGCTCCCTTCGCCCGGGTCTTCACCAACACCCTGGGCAACGGCCGCTGGTTCGACAGCTACATCCAGAACCTGGTCGCCCCCACGCCGGTGGTCCCACGGACCGGAGGGACACGATGAACAGGCAGACCAAGCTGAACAGGCCGATTAAGCTGAACAAGCGGGTCGTTCGCCGTCTCGCGCTCGCCACCGTCCTCGTGGTGGCCGCGGCCGTGGCCGTCGTCCATCTGCCTTCGGAGCCCACGGTCCGCGTGACCGCGTACTTCCCCCGGACGGTCGGCATCTACCCCGGCTCCGACGTGCGCGTCCTCGGCGTGCGGATCGGCGAGGTCAAGACCATCACGCCGGAGGGCGACCGGGTGCGCGTCGAGCTGGAGTACGCGGCCGAGTACAAGGTCCCGCCGGACGCCAGGGCCGCGATCATCAACTCGTCCGTGGTCAGCGACCGTTACCTCCAGCTGCTCCCCGTCCACCGCGGTGGACCGGCCCTGAAGAGCGGCGCCGTCATCCCACTGGATCGCACGGCCGTGCCGGTGGAGCTGGACCGGGTCTTCGACAGTCTCCGTACGACGTCGGACGCGCTCGGCCCCCGGGGCGCCAACAAGGACGGATCGCTGTCTCGGCTGCTCGCCGTCAGCGCGGAGAACCTCCAGGGGCAGGGCGGACAGCTGCACCAGACCGTCGAGGACCTCTCGCAGGCCGTCACCACCCTGTCCGACGGCCGGCAGGACCTGTTCGCAACCGTGCGGAACCTCCAGGTGTTCACCGCCGCGCTGGCCGCCGACGACGCCTCCGTCCGGTCGTTCAACACCAGCCTGGCCCAGGTCGCCGAGCAGCTGGCCGGAGAGCGCAAGGACCTCGCCGCGGCGATCACCCACCTGGCGGCGGCCCTCGCCGACGTGTCCGACTTCGTGAAGAAGAACAAGAAGGCGCTGACCGCCGATGTGAAGGGCCTCTCCAAGGTGACCAAAGTGCTGGTCACTCAGCGCGCGGCGCTGGAGGAGCTGCTCGACGTCGTCCCCGCCGGACTCTCCAATCTGCAGAACGCCTACAACCCGGCGGCCGGCACGCTCGACACCCGCGGCAACCCCGAGCAGCTCCAGGACCCGGCCGCCCTGCTGTGCTCCCTGCTGAAGACGACCGGCGAGAACGCCGGGGACGCCGACTGCCGGAACCTGAAGAAGCTGTTCGACTCGCTGCCCGAGCTGCCCGAGGCCGATCCGCTCACCGGAGCGGCGCTCCCCGTGGCGGGGACGGGCCCGATCGACAAGACGCTCGGCGGAATCCTGGAGGCCCGTACATGAGCACTCCCCGAAACGCAGCGCTGTGGACGGCCGCCGGTTCACTCCTGCTGGCCACCGGCTGCGAGTTCAACGGTCTCTACGACGTTCCGCTGCCCGGCGGTGCGGCGGCGGACGGCCACAGCTACCAGGTCACCGTCGAGTTCCGGGACGTCCTCGACCTCGTACCGCAGTCCACGGTGAAGGTGAACAACGTCACCGTCGGCGCCGTCGAGAAGGTCGAACTGGTCGGCTGGCACGCCCGGGTACGGCTGCGCGTCGCCGACTCGGTCCGGCTGCCCGGCAACGCGATCGCCGAGCTGCGGCAGACCAGCATGCTCGGCGAGAAGTACGTGTCGCTGTCGGCGCCCACGGACACGGCGCCGATGGGCAGGCTCACCGACGGCGCGCGGATCCCGCTGTCGCGCTCCGGCCGCAACCCGGAGATCGAGGAGGTCCTGTCGGCCCTGTCCGCCCTGCTCAACGGCGGTGGTGTCGCACAGCTCAAGACCATCACCACGGAGCTGAACAAGGCCCTGGACGGCCGCGAGGACCGGGTCAAGTCCCTGCTCACCGAGTTGAACACCTTCGTCGGCGGCCTCGACGCCCAGAAGAAGGAGATCGTCCGCGCGCTGGAGGGCATCGACAAGCTGTCCGCGACCCTCGCCAAGGAGAAGAAGACGATCGACCAGGCCCTCACCACCGTGCCGCCCGCCTTGAAGATCCTTGCCGACCAGCGGACCAAGCTGACCGCCATGCTCACCTCGCTGTCGGCACTGGGCGCGACCGGCACGAAGGTGATCAACGCCTCGCGCGCCGACGTGATCGCCAACCTGCGCGCACTCCAGCCGATCCTGCGCCAGTTGAACAAGGCGGGCGCGGACCTGCCCAATGCCTTGGAGCTCCTGACGACCTATCCGTTCCCTCGCAATGTGGTCGACGCGGTCAAGGGCGACTACGTCAATCTCGAGGTCACCGCCGATCTCGACCTGCGCAGCCTCTACGGGAACCTGGCCGACGAGCCCGCGCCGCCGAAATCGCCGTCGACGCCCGGAAAGCCCGGGCAGCCCACGCAGCCCTCGCTGCCTGGCCTCCCCACCCCCGGGCTCCCCGGCGTGCCCGCCCCGACGCTCCCCGGCGCCCCGCTGCCATCGGCGACCCCCGGAGCCCCGGCCCCGGCCCCGACCGCGCCCGGCGGCGGCACCGACCTGGAGTGTCTGCCGCTCTGCACCTCGGCCGACCCCGTCTTCTACGGGAGCGAGGGCCACCGTTCCGGGCCGCCGCCGGGTATCGACCTCGCGCTCGCCGAGCTGCTGATGAAGGGACTGGTGCCGTGATCACCCGTACGGTCCGGGCCCAGCTGCTCGCGTTCGCGCTCGTCACGGCCGTCGGCGTGTCCTACGTCGGCGCCCAGTACACCGGCCTGGTCGACCGGCTCCTGGACCGCGGCTACGCCGTCCGGGCCGAGTTCGCCGACTCCGGCGGCATCTACGAGGGCGCCGAGGTCACCTACCGCGGGGTGCCCGTGGGCCGCGTGGGCGATCTGCGACTGACCGATTCCGGAGGTGTGTCCGTTGCGCTGTTCCTGGAGGACTCCCCGACGATCCCCGCCGACACCCTGGCCGTGGTGGCGAACCGCTCGGCCGTCGGCGAGCAGTACGTGGATCTGCAGCCGCGCTCGGTGGGCGGCCCGCGGCTGCGGGACGGCAGCACCATCCCCCGCCGGAACACGCGTGTGCCGGTACCGGCCACCGAGATGATCCTGAGCCTGGACCGGCTGGTCGGCTCGGTGGACAAGCGGGACCTGCGGGTCACGGTGGACGAACTCGGCAAGGCCTTCGCCGGCACCGGCCCGCATCTGACCCGGCTGGTGGACTCGGGCAACGCCCTGGTCGAGTCGGCGTCCGGCTCGCTCCCCGAGACGATCGCCCTGATCGAGGACTCCCGGAAGGTCCTGAAGACCCAGGCCGACCAGGGCTCGTCGATCACCTCCTTCTCGCGTGATCTGGCCGCGCTCACCGCCCAGTTGAAGACGAGCGACGGAGACCTCCGCGCCCTGATCGGCAACGGCACCTCCGCGGCTCAGGAGATCGACGCGCTGATGAAGGGCAACCGGCCCCACCTGCCGGTGCTGCTCGGCAATCTGATCAGTGGCGGTCAGATCACCCTCGCCCGGCTGCCCGGCGTGGAACAGGCACTGGTCACCTTCCCCGTGGTCGTCGAGGGCAGCTACACCGTCGTTCCGGGCGACGGCACCACCCACTTCGGTCTGGTCGTCAACGCCGACGACCCGCCGCCCTGCCGTCAGGGGTACGGCACCCAGCGCCGCGACCCCGCGGACACCTCCGACCGCCCGGCCGACACCGGCGCCCACTGCGCGGCTCCGCGTGGCGGCCCCACCTCCGTCCGGGGCGCCCAGAACGCCCCCGGACAGTCCGTCCGGATCGGCTCGACGGGCGGAGCACAGACCGTGTTCGGAAAGGACTCCTGGCAATGGCTGCTCGTGGGACCCATGGCATGACCCGCGTCCTCCTCACCCACGCGGCCCGGCTGCTGCGCCACCGCGGGACCGTGGCGGTGCTGGCCGTCCTGGCCGCCGTCCTGACAGCCGCCTCGGGTTGGCTGGGCCTGCGGCTGTACGAGCGTCACGAGGCGGACCGGCGCAACCAGGACATCCTGGCCGCCGCCCGCCAGTCGGCGCTCAACTTCACCTCGCTCGACTACCGGCACTACGGCCAGGACAGCGAGAACGTCCTGCGTGGTGCGACCGGGGAGTTCAAGAAGCAGTTCGCGGCCCAGACCAAGGAGCTGACGAAGATCGTCGCCGACAACAAGTCGGTCTCCGAGGGGCAGGTCCTGGACGCGGGCATCGCACGGGCCGACGAACGGTCCGCGCGGGTCCTGGTGGTGGCCGACAGCAAGGTCACCAACGTCTCCGCCCCCGGGGGAACGTCCCGCAACTACCGCCTTCAGCTCGACCTCGTCCTGGAGGACGGGCACTGGCTGACGTCCAACGTCGAATTCGTCGGCTGACAGGAGATCCACCGTGGCGAACCCGACCCTCCGAGCCGCAACCCTCCGCGCCGCCGCCAGGCGCGCCGAACGCGCCCGGCAGCCCCAGGAGCCCACCACCGACCCGGGACCCGGCCCGGACCGGGACCCCGACACGGAAGGGGAGGCGGCGTCCGGGCAGGAGCCGGCCCCGGACCCGGCTCCCGAGGCGGACCCGGAGCCCGGGCCCGCCCGGACGGGCGGCCGGCCCGGGCTGCTCGGCGGGGTGCTCGCCGTCCTGGTCCTGCTCGCCGTGGCCGCCACCACGGTGCTGGGCCTGGAGTACCGAGAGGCCGAACGCACGGCACAGGCCCGCACGGCCGCGCTGGCCGCGGCGCACAAGGCGGCCCCGGTCATCCTGTCGTACGACTACCGGCACCTGGACCGCGACTTCGCGGCGGCCCGCTCCCACCTCACCGGCCCGTTCCTCGACGAGTACGGCAGGACCACCACGACGGTGGTCGCGCCCGCCGCCAAGAGCTACCACGGCGTGGTCAAGGCGACCCTCGCGAAGCCGCCGGGCGGCGACGCCTCCCCGGCGTCGTCGGTGGTGTCGGCCTCCCCGGACAGGGCCGTCGTCCTGCTCTTCATGAACCAGGTCACCACCAGCACCCAGGTCTCCACGCCGCGCCTCGACCTCAACCGCGTACGGATGACTCTCGAGCGCACCCCGCGGGGCTGGAAGGTCAGCGCCGTGGACGCGCTGTAGCCCCGGCAGCCAGTGGTTCACGGGGCGGCTCAGGGCTTCAGTACGACGACGGCCTCGTCCGTGTAGGTCAGGAAGGTCAGCGTTTCCTGGAAGTACAGTTCGATGGCCTTCGCGTCGTGGGAGGTGTAGCCGATCGCCACGTCCTGGCCGAGACGGAGCTCGAAGTCGCCGCCGCGGGTGGACAGGACGAAGGCTCCGCTGAGCGCCGGCGCCCAGATCGGCGGGCCGTCCAGCATCCGGGCCAGATGCGCCGCGATCGGATAGCCGTGGTCGGAGGTCTCGCTCACCGCCCGGTACTCCTCCGCCCCCAGGAGCAGTGCGTACGGGCCGCCGACTCCGGCGAGTCGCAGGGAGGTCAGGGCGCGGCTGATCGCGTCGGGGTAGTCGCGCGGTTCGGCGGGGAGGTCCAGTACCGGATTCGAGCTCCGGTCCCGCAGCCCGTCGACGCCGGCGGCCGCGTACCCGTCGAAGACGGCGCGGTCCTCGGCGAACGCCATCGCGCGCGCCGCGTCCTTCACCGGCTGCCAGTCGGAGTCGTTCGCGCCGCGCTCGACGTCGTCGACGGCGGCCCTGCTGACGGAGAACTGCACGCGGAGTTCGACGAGCGGTTTCGCCTCGCGCACGCGGGCCGTGACGCCGGGGGCGGGCGACGCGATCTCGGCGAGGTGGCCGGTGCCGATGGCGGCGAGGCCGGGCCCCGCCGGGTCGGGCACGTCGACGACCCGGCGGCCGGCGACATGGCGGCGGAAGGTGCGGCGGGCCTCTTCCTCGATCTGCGCCCATGCCTCGGGGGTGATCGGGGCGAGTCCGCGGTGCAGGTTGTTCGTGGCGGCGGGGGTCGTCATGACGCTCCGGCTCCTTTCAGACTGCCGATGCCGAGGGAGCGGCCGTCGTGGGCGGCCGCGGGGGACGGGGAGGGGAGGTCCTCCAGGAGGTCGGCGGCGGGTACGAAGAAGAGGCCGCCGGTCACGGCCGTGGAGAAGTCGAGGATGCGGTCCGTGTTGCCCGGTGGGTCGCCGAGGAACATGTTGCGCAGCATCTTCTCGGTCACCGCGGGTGTGCGCGCGTAGCCGATGAAGTAGGTGCCGAACTCGCCGCGGCCGACCTGTCCGAACGGCATGTTCTCGCGCACGATCTTCTGCTCGGTGCCGTCGTCGTCGACGACCGAGTTGAGCACGACGTGCGAGTCGGCCGGTTTGATGTCGTCGGGCATTTCCACGTTGGTCATCTTGGTGCGTCCGATGACGCGTTCCTGCTGTTCGACGGTGAGGGACTGCCAGGCCGTCATGTCGTGGACGTACTTCTGCACGATCACGTAGCTGCCGCCACGGAACGACGGATCCTCGTCGCCGATGAAGACGGCGTCGGCCCCCCTCTCGCCGCCGGGGCTCTCGGTGCCGTCGACGAAGCCGAGGAGGTCGCGCTCGTCGAAGTATTTGAAGCCGTGCACCTCGTCGACCACGGTCACCGCGGATCCCAGCCTCTCCACGAGGAGCCGGGCGAGTTCGAAGCACAGGTCCAGGCGCCGGGCGCGCAGGTGGAACAGGAGGTCGCCCGGTGTGGCGGGCGCGCGGTGGCGGATGCCGTGCAGCGGCTGGAAAGGCCTGAGCTCACGCGGTCGTGGTCCGCCGACGAGGCGGTCCCATCCTGCGGAGCCGATGCCGGTGACGCAGGTGAGCTCGGCGTCGGGGGCGCGGAACGCCACCGAGCGGGTCAGCCCCGCCAGCTCCTGGAGCCCTTCCCGCACGGTGGCCTCACCGCCGGGGGCCAGGGTGGCGACCAGAAACACCGCGGCTTTCGACGGCGGTACGACGACGGGCTGCGTGGTGGCCATACGACTCCCACCGGTCAATGAGTGACAAAAGGCGCGAAGAGGACGGCGTCAGGGTATCCACCCCTGGGCCGGTACGCAGTCCGAAGCGCCTTCCCCGCCCGCCGGCCACCTGATCACGGCCGCTCCCGGTCAGGTGGCGGGGGTGATGGTGACCTTCACAGGGCGTTGATCGCCGGGATGATCTCGGAGCCGTACGCGTCGATGGTGGCCTCCCTCGCGTCGTGCATGGCGTACACGGCGAACTGGTCCACGCCCATCTCCCGCAGCCGCCGCAGCTTCTCGATGTGCGCCTGCGGCGGGCCGAGCAGGCAGAAGCGGTCGACGATCTCGTCGGGGACGAAGTCGGTGGAGGGGTTGTCGGCGCGGCCGTGGTGGCTGTAGTCGTAGCCCTGCCGGTCCTTGATGTACGCGGTGAGCTCCTCCGGCACCATCCCGGAGTGCTCGCCGTACCTGGACACCAGGTCCGCGACATGGTTGCCGACCATGCCGCCGAACCACCGGCACTGCTCACGGGCGTGCGCCAGGTCCTCGCCCACGTAGGCGGGCGCGGCCACGCAGACGGTGACCGCGTCGGGGTCGCGGCCCGCGTCGGCGGCGGCCTGCCGGACGGCTTTGACCATCCACTCGGTGAGGAAGGGGTCGGCGAGCTGGAGGATGAAGCCGTCGGCCTTCTGTCCCGCGAGCGCCAGCGCCTTCGGGCCGTACGCGGCCATCCAGACCGGCAGCTTCCCGTCCCGTACCCAGGGGATGCGGATCGGATTGCCGTCGACGACGGCCTCGCGGCCCTCGGCGAGGTCCCGGATGACGTCGATGGCCTCGCCGAGCCGGGCCAGGGTGTTCGGTCTGCGGCCGGCGACGCGCATGGCGGAGTCGCCGCGGCCGATGCCGCACACGGTCCGGTTGCCGTACATGTCGTTGAGGGTGGCGAAGGTGGAGGCGGTCACCTCCCACGTGCGCGTCCCGGGGTTGGTGACCATCGGGCCGACGCGGAGTCTGGTGGTGTGCTCCAGGATGCGGCTGTAGATGACGAAGGGCTCCTGCCAGAGCACGGCGGAGTCGAAGGTCCAGCCGTAGCGGAAGCCGTTGCGCTCCGCCCGGCGCATCAGGCCGACGACCGCGGAGGCGGGCGGGTCGGTCTGCAGGACGAGTCCGAAGTCCACGGCTGCTTCTCCTAGTTCAGGTACTGACAGGTGGAGCGCGGGATGAAGACACCGTGCCCGGCGCGGCCGGTGAACTTCCGCTGCTCGATGACCGGTTCGCCACGGGAGAGGACCGTCTCGACCTGGCCGGTCACGGTCTTCCCCTCGTACGCGGAGTAGTCGACGTTCATGTGGTGGGTCTCCGCCGACAGGGTCTGGCGGACGTGCGGGTCGTAGATGACGACATCGGCGTCGGCCCCGGGCGCGATCGTGCCCTTCTGCGGATAGAGGCCGAACATCCGGGCCGGGGTCGCGCAGGCGATCTCGATCCAGCGGCGGCGGCTGATCCGCCCGTCGACGACGGCCTGGTGGAGCAGGTCCATGCGGTTCTCGACGCCCGGAAGACCGTTGGGGATCTTGGAGAAGTCGCCGCGCCCCAGGTCCTTCTGGCCGGTGAAGCAGAAGGGGCAGTGGTCGGTGGAGACGACCTGGAGGTCGTTGGTCCGCAGGCCGCGCCAGAGCGCCTCCTGGTGCTCGCGGGGGCGCAGCGGGGTCGAGCAGACGTACTTGGCGCCCTCGAAGCCGGGCTCGGCGAGGTTGTCGGTGGAGAGGAAGAGGTACTGGGGGCAGGTCTCGCCGAAGACGTTGAGCCCCTTGTCGCGGGCTGCGGCCAGCTCCTGCACCGCCTCCTCGGCGGAGACGTGCACGACGTAGAGGGGCGACCCGGCGACCCGGGCGAGCTGGATGGCCCGGTGGGTGGCCTCGGCCTCCAGCAGGACCTTGCGGACCTCGCCGTGGTAGCGCGGATCGGTCTCGCCGCGGGCCAGCGCCTGTTCGACGAGGACGTCGATGGCGATGCCGTTCTCGGCGTGCATCATGATGAGCCCGCCGTTGTGCGCGGAGCGCTGCATCGCGCGCAGGATCCGGCCGTCGTCGCTGTAGAAGACACCGGGGTACGCCATGAAGAGCTTGAAGGAGGAGATGCCCTCCTCCACCAGCTTGTCCATCTCTCCCAGGGTGTGCTCGTTGACGTCGGAGAGGATCATGTGGAAGCCGTAGTCGATGGCGCATCTGCCGTCGGCCTTGGCGTACCAGGTGTCGAGGCCTTCGCGCAGGGAGTGTCCGACGCTCTGCACGGCGAAGTCGACGATGGTGGTGGTGCCGCCCCAGGCGGCGGCCCTCGTCCCGGTCTCGAAGGTGTCGGAGGCGGAGGTGCCGCCGAACGGCAGCTCCATATGGGTGTGCGCGTCGACTCCGCCCGGGATGACGTAGCGGTCGGTGGCGTCGATGGTGCGCTCGGCGGTCCAGCGGGCGGCGGCGTCCGAGCCGTGGGCGGCGAGGGCGGCGATCCGGCCGTCCTCGATCAGGACGTCGGCGTGGAGCTCGTCCGCGGCGGTGACGACCAGTCCGCCGCGGATGAGGGTACGGGTACTCACGGTTCTCCCCCTGACATGGGCGTGGCGGGGTGCGGGTGGACTACAGCTCCCTGAGCGCCTGTTCGAGGATCGCGGCGCCCTCTTCGGCCTCGGTGACGGTGAGGGAGAGCGGCGGGGCGATGCGCAGGGAGGAGGTGTTGTGGCCGCCTCCCTTGCCGATGAGCAGCCCGTTCTCGCGGCAGGCCTCCAGGACCGCCGCGGCCGCCGCCGGATCGGCCTCGTCCGTGCCCGGTACGGTCAGCTCGATGCCGATCATCAGGCCGCGCCCGCGGACCTCCCGTACCGCCTCGACGCCCGCGCCCACGGCCCGCAGCCGTTCGATGAGCAGGCCGCCGACGCGTCGGGCGTTGGCCTGGAGGTCGTGCTCCAGGAGATGGCCGAGGTTGGCGAGGCCGGCCGCCATGGTGATCGGTGAACCGCCGAAGGTCGAGATGGAGTTGGCGTCCAGGCAGTTCATGATCTCGGAGCGGGCGACGACGCCGCCGAGGGACATGCCGTTGCCGATGCCTTTGGCGAAGGTGAGGACGTCGGGCGGTCCGGCCTGGTCGTGCGCCTGCCAGCCCCAGAAGTGATCGCCGGTGCGGCCCCAGCCGGTCTGCACCTCGTCGGTGATCCACAGGATGCCGTGCCGGTCCAGGACCCGGCGGAAGGCGGCGTAGAGACCGTCGGGCGGCGAGGTGAAGCCGCCGACCCCCTGGATGGGTTCGGCGATCAGCGCGGCGACGTCCCGGGTGTGTCCGAGAAGGTCCTCGAGGTCGGCGACGCAGGCCTCGATGAACCGCTCGTCGCTGTACTGGGCGTAGGGGCCGCGGGTGCGGACGCCGCCGTGCACGTACAGGGTCTGCAGCGGGGAGAGGCTCGTGGGGGACCAGGCGCGGTTGCCGGTGATGCCGACGGTGGAGAAGGAGCGGCCGTGGTAGCTGTTGCGCATCGCCAGGATCTGGTTCGAGCGCCGGTACGCGGTGGCCAGCAGCAGGGCGGTGTCGTTGGCCTCGGTACCGGAGGTGGTGAAGAAGACCCGGGCGTCGGGGATGCCGGAGAGGGTGGCGATGCGCTCGGCGAGCTCGACCATCGGGCGGTTGAGGTAGAGCGTGGAGGAGTGGATGATCCGGCCGGCCTGCTCGGCGACGGCCTTGGTGACCTCGGGCACGGCGTGGGCGGTCATGGTGGTGAGGATGCCGCCGAAGAAGTCGAGGTACCTGCGGCCTTCGGCGTCCCAGACGTGGCGGCCCTCGCCATGGGTGATCTCGATCGGGTCGCGGTAGTAGAGGGCGACCCAGTCGGGGATGACGGCCTTGTGCCGGTCGTACAGGCTGGTCACGGCTGCACCAGCCCGTCGTACGCGTCGGGGCGGCGGTCCCGGTAGAACGCCCACTGCTGCCGCACCTGGTCGATGAGACCGAAGTCGAGGTCGCGTACGAGGAGTTCCTCGGTCTTGTCGGAGGCGACGTCGCCGACGAACTGGCCGCGCGGGTCGACGAAGTAGCTGGTGCCGTAGAAGTCGTTGTCGCCGTACTCCTCCTGGCCGACGCGGTTGATGGCGGCGACGAAGTATTCGTTGGCGACGGCGGCGGCGGGCTGTTCCAGCTGCCAGAGGTGGGAGGAGAGACCGCGGTGGGTGGCGGAGGGGTTGTAGACCAACTGGGCTCCGTTGAGTCCTAGTTGGCGCCATCCTTCCGGGAAGTGGCGGTCGTAGCAGATGTAGACGCCGACCTTGCCGACGGCGGTCTCGAAGACCGGCCAGCCGATGTTGCCGGGGCGGAAGTAGTACTTCTCCCAGAACCCCTTGACCTGGGGGATGTGGTGCTTGCGGTACTTGCCGAGGTAGGAGCCGTCGGCGTCGATGACGGCGGCGGTGTTGTAGTAGAAGCCGGAGCCCTCGACCTCGAAGACGGGCACGACGATCACCATGCCGGTCTCGCGGGCGAGGTCCCGCATCCTGCGTACGGTCGGACCGTCCGGCACGGGCTCGGCCCAGCGGTAGTGCTCGGGCTCCTGCACCTGGCAGAAGTAGGGGGCGTTGAACACCTCCTGGAATCCGATGACCTGGGCGCCCTGGTGAGCCGCCTCACGGGCGTGCTCCTCATGCTTGGCGATCATTGATTCGCTGTCGCCGGTCCAGGTCGCCTGGACGAGCGCGGCGCGTACGACGTGGGTCATGAGCTGCTCCTTCGGCACGGCGTCAGAGAGCCTCTACGCACGTAGACGCGGTGCGTAGGAGGAGAACGTAAGCCCCGTCACACCTCGGAGCAAGACCACCGCCGTGAACCGCCGGAGTCGATCATGTTTCATACCCGAGTGGTCCACGTCGGACACACACCGACACGTCCGTGTCTGTTCCGGTTGACGGTGACCGATGGAGGGGAAGGATGAGCGGAGTGCTGACCTTGGCGGCGGTCGCCGCGGATCCGAGGGTCCTGACCCGCGCCCTGGAGGTGCGCGACGGCCGGCTCGTCACCTTCCGCCCGCTCACCCACAGCGACGCGGAGGGCCTGGCGGGTTTCCTCGCGGGCCTGTCGGCCGAATCGAGGCGGCTGAGCCGCTTCGACGGGTACGACCTCACGGCGGCCCGGGGGCTGTGCGCCGCGATCGCGCGGTACGACAAGCTCAGGCTGGTGCTCGAGGAGGCGCCGTCCGGCAGGATCGTGGGCCTGCTCGAGTTCAGTCTCGACCTTCCGCCTTCGGACATCGCGCGCTTCCGGGAGGCCGGCGTCGAGCCGGCGGCGACGGACTGCCGCTTCGGCCCCACCCTGGCGGACGACTACCAGGGGAAGGGGGTGGGGACGCGGGTGTTCCCCCTCGTCGTGGACGTCGCACGGCGCTTCGGGAGGAAGCGGATCATTCTGTGGGGCGGGGTGCTCGCCGACAATCCGCGCGCTCTTCGCTTCTACGCGAAGCAGGGCTTCCGGACGGTCGGCTCCTTCACCGAGGCCAATGGTCAGCGGTCCTTCGACATGATCCTGGACCTGGACGCGCCGGACGTACCCGGCAGCGCCGGCGGCGAGGGCTGACACCCCTGTGGCCGGCCCGGGTGTTCGGCACGGTGCGGGAGGTCACGGCCGGGCGAGTCCGGCCACCCGCAGGGCATGGAGGACGTCCCGTTCACGGGCCGGGGACACCGCGCGGGCCGCGTGCAGGAGTTGTGGAACGAGGCCGTGCGGGTCGGCGCTCGCGAGGCGGGCGGCGTCCTCGGGCGTGCGGACCCGGACGAACGCGGTGAGGAGGGCGTGCGCCTCGCGATGGTGGCCCTCGGCTTGGAGGGCGGCGCAGGCTCCCGCGAGCTCCTCCACGGGGCGTGCGACCCCTTGGCGAAGGAGCTGGTCGCAGTCCTGGGCGCGGCCCGCGTCCGCGAGGGCGCCGGCCACGGAGGCGAGGCGGTCGGGCGGCAGCGAAGCCGCCTCCCAGAGCAGGGTGGCCCAGTCCGCTCCGAGCCCCACACGGTGCAGCTCCGCGGCGAGGGCCGGCAGCCAGGCGGGCGGCCCGGCCGCGGCCTCGCACAGCAGGGCGTCTGGTCTCTTATACACATCTGAC
>NZ_JAGGOS010000110.1 GCF_018614205.1 Streptomyces sp. ISL-36
GTGCCGGGGCCCGCGACGAGGACGGCGCGGGGGCGGCCCTCGGGACTGAGCTCGGCGATTCCGGCTTCGGCGGCGTGGCGGGCGGCGGTCCGTACCCGTGCGCCGGCCTCGGCGGCGCCCCGGAGGAGGCCGCGGCGGTCGGCGAGGGCGAGGGCGTCCGGTGCGTCGAGGAGGGTCTCGTCGAGCATGCGGCCTCCGAAGGCGGGGCGGGTGCGGATGCGGGCCGGTGGTGTGTGCCCGGCCTGAGCCGGGTTCGTGGATCCCACCCGCACCACCTGCGACCGGGATCGGAGCAGAGGTGCGGGTCTTCCGGTGGACGGTCGCTCACCGTCGGCGCTGAGGTCGACGCCGGTGTCGACGCCGACGCCGACGACCGAAGCCAACGTCGACGACCGAAGCCGAAGTCGACGACCGGAGCCGATGTCGACGGCGACTGGCTGCGGCGACGCGACGGCAGCGGCGAACCGTCCGTAGGACGAGCGACAAGCCCTCCTTGACGGGAGAACTCCGGGCGGGAGTACGCCGGGGTGGGCCTCGTCGCAGGGGCCGCGAGGGTGGGACTACTGCGGGCGGCGGGCCTCGTCGACCAGGAGGACCGGGATGCCGTCGCGGACCGGGTAGGCCAGGCCGCAGTCTTCGCCCGTGCAGATCAGTTCGGGGGTCTCGGCCGCCGTGCGATCGTTCAGCGGCGCGTGGCAGGCCGGGCAGGCCAGGATCTCCAGGAGGCCGGCTTCGAGCGGCATGGGGTGTCCCTTCGAACAAACGATGGTGGTGCTGCCCTTTGGGCCAGGTCAGCCTACCGCCGGGGGACGGGGCGCGCGGCTCGGCGCCCGCCCCGCCCCTCGGCGGGACAGCGGGGTCAGACCGTCGCGCGGACCAGCGCCAGGACCTCGTCGCGGACCTTGGCCATGGTGGCCTCGTCGCGGGCCTCGACGTTCAGGCGCAGCAGCGGCTCGGTGTTGGACGGGCGCAGGTTGAACCACCAGTCACCCGCCGCGACCGTCAGACCGTCCAGCTCGTCGATGCTGATGCCGTCCTGACCTGCGTAGGTCTCCTTGACGACGGCCGTACGGCCGGCCTGGTCGGCGACGGTGGAGTTGATCTCGCCCGAGCCCACGTAGCGGTCGTAGGAGGAGACCAGCTCGGAGAGGGTGCCTTCCTGACCGCCGAGGGCGGCGAGGACGTGGAGCGCGGCGAGCATGCCCGTGTCGGCGTTCCAGAAGTCCTTGAAGTAGTAGTGCGCCGAGTGCTCGCCGCCGAAGATCGCGCCCGACTTCGCCATCTCCTCCTTGATGAAGGAGTGGCCGACGCGGGTGCGGACCGGCGTGCCGCCGTTCTCGCGCACGACCTCGGGGACGGACCAGGAGGTGATCAGGTTGTGGATGATCGTGCCGCCCGAGTGCTTCGCCAGCTCGCGTGCGGCCACCAGCGCGGTGATCGCGGAGGGGGAGACCGCCTCGCCGCGCTCGTCGACGACGAAGCAGCGGTCGGCGTCACCGTCGAAGGCGAGACCGAGGTCGGCGCCCTCGGCCCGGACGCGGGCCTGGAGGTCGACGATGTTCTTCGGGTCGAGCGGGTTCGCCTCGTGGTTCGGGAAGGTGCCGTCGAGCTCGAAGTACATCGGCACGACGTCCAGCGGGAGGCCCGCGAAGACGGTGGGGACGGTGTGGCCGCCCATGCCGTTGCCCGCGTCCACGACGACCTTCAGGGGGCGGATCGCGGTGAGGTCGACGAGGGCCCGCAGGTACGCGGCGTAGTCGTCGAGGGTGTCCTGCTCGGTGATCGTGCCGGCGGTCGGGGCGGCCTCGGGGGCGCCCTGCTCCGACCACTGCTCGGCGAGGGTACGGATCTCGGCGAGACCGGTGTCCTGGCCGACCGGGGCGGCACCCGCGCGGCACATCTTGATGCCGTTGTACTGGGCCGGGTTGTGGGAGGCGGTGAACATCGCGCCCGGCAGGTTCAGCCGGCCGGAGGCGAAGTACAGCTGGTCCGTCGAGCAGAGCCCGATCAGGGTGACGTCGGCGCCGAGGCGGGCCGCGCCTCGGGCGAAGGCGCCCGACAGACCCGGCGACGACGGCCGCATGTCGTGGCCGACGACGATCGCGTCCGCGCCGGTCACCTGGACGAACGCGGCGCCGAACAGCTCGGCGAGGTCCTCGTCCCACTGATCCGGCACCACCCCGCGGACGTCGTACGCCTTCACGATCTGCGACAGATCAGCAGCCACGGAACAACCCTCCTGAATTCTCGGCACGCGTATGCGGCGCGTATGCGAACGCCTAACCTACCCGGGTCGGGGCGGCGCGCCGCAGTCCGCCGGGTCGGGGGCGAGGTCGGTTCAGAAGTTCGGTCGCCGCGGTTCGGCAGCCCGAGGCCGGGGTTCGGAAGTCCGAGGGCCGCGGCTCAGGAGGCCGGGGGCCGGGGCTCAGGAGGCCGAGGGCCGGGACTCAGAAGGCCGAGGGCCGGGACTCGACAAGCCCCAGGACCGGGGCTCGACAAGCCCCAGGACCGGCGTTCAGGAGTCCGGGGAGCGCAGGACGCGCAGGTGACCGCGGCGGCCGACCTCCATCGGGTCACCGCCGCGACCGCCGCCGCCCTTGCCGCCGGCCCCGGCGGCACGTTCCTGGGGGCGGGCCGCTTCCCGTACCGCGTTGGCGAGGGCTTCGAGGTCGTCACCGCTGGGGCGGGACGGGGCGGAACCGTCCGAGAGCCGGACGACCTCCCAGCCGCGCGGCGCGGTGAGGCGCTCGCTGTGTTCGGCACACAGGTCGTAGCAGTGGGGCTCGGCGTAGGTGGCGAGCGGGCCGAGGACCGCAGTCGAGTCGGCATAGACGTACGTCAGTGTCGCGACGGCAGGGCGGCCGCACGCGGTGCGCGAACAGCGACGTACAGGGCTCACGACGTTGGACGGTACCGCACTCTTGAGCGGGCCGCGACGACTCTCCACCAGGTCACTCCACCGTGTCGCGGTGTGACCTCGGACACGGCCCCTCTCGGACCGACGGTACTGACCTGCGGGGAAGGACGGAGCGGGGGGCGGGGACCGTGGTCGATCCGGACAACGGTCGGCAGGAATCCGGTCAACCCCGGCCAGATGGCCGATCGCCCGGAGCCGCAGAATCGAGCGCGGGCTTGACCGAAACGATCAATTCACGACATCCCGGGGCGGGCCGAGCTCGACATGGCGCGTGAGCGCCACGGTCGGGGGACACCGAGGAGAGTTACGCTGCGTCAGTGATGGACAGTCCTGTGCCGCCGAGCCACTCGTCCCGTCCCGCCGAGCCCCACGCGGCGGAGTCCCGCCCGGCTCCACCCGAGCCCCGCACGCGCCGCCGCGACCGTCACGGCCGCGGTATGCGGGGGCCGGTCGCCCCGCCGCAGGTGCCGTTGTCCACGAGCCGGGCCGATACGTTCCGTGATCTGGTCCTGGACTCGGTGGAGCGGCTGGAGCGGCGCTGGCCGCAGCTGGCGGACGTCGAGTTCATGGTGCTCGACGTACCGCCTTCGGTGCCGGGCGAGTCCGTGCCGCTGGGCGGGTCCGCGCCGGCGGAGAGGGACGGTCCTGCGCGTGTCGTCGTCTACCGGCGGCCCGTCGAGATCCGCTCGAAGAGCCGCGACGAGCGCGCGCTGCTCGTCCACGAGGTGGTGGTGGAGCAGGTGGCGGAGCTGCTCGGCCTCTCGCCCGAGTCGGTCGACCCGCGGTACGGGCAGGACTGATCCGCGTACGTGGAGCGGCGCCCGCACCCGTACGCGGGGACCGACGTCGGGCGTGAGTCGTCCGGCGTCGGTCGACCGAGAGGTCCCGCGTCAGTCGTCCAGGACCGAGAGGTCCTGCTTCGCCACCGGGACCTCGACCGTCCCGCGGTCGTCGCCCAGGGTCTGGACCGTGAACATGGGGATGCCGTCCTGCGGCAGGGCCAGGGTCCGTGCGGCGTGGACCGGGCCGCCGGAGACGCGTTCGACGGTCAGGGCGTACGAGCCCTTCAGGCCCGTCGGGACCAGTTGGCTCACCTCCGTCGTCGTCCCCGCCTTGACCGTGAAGGTCTTGGTGACCGGCGTGCCGCCCTGCGTACCCGCCGAGGCGGTCACCTTCACCTCGGCCGTCGCGCCGGGAGCGGTCAGCATGAGCGTGGACCCGGCCGAGCGGTTGTCGGCGACGGTGGCACGGGCGGAGATCGCCGCGGTCGCCGGGATGTAGGCGACCTCCTGCTTGTCGCCCTTGCCGCGGACGACGCGGAGGGCGGCCACGAACGGGGTGGCCTTCTTGGCGTCCGACGGGGTGAGCAGCAGTGAGCCGGCCTCGCCCCGGGTGAGGTCCGGCAGATCGACGGCCGCGGTCATGCCCGACTTCACGTGCAGCGACTGCGCGGCAGCCGGGACGATCGTGCCGGTCTCGCCGACCAGCTGGATCTTCAGGTCGGCGTCGTCCTCACCGGGGACGAACGCCACCAGGCGCACCGAGGTCGCATCGGCCGGGATGCCGGGCAGCACGGCGGTGCCGGCCGGGTCGGCGGCGGCGGGCAACCAGTCGCTGCCGAGCTTGTCGTCGGCGGCGCCGATGACCGCGCCGACCCGCCCGCTACGGGTCGTCACATGGACGGTGACGTCGGCGGCGGGCTTCTCCCCGGTGAGGGTGGAGAGCAGGACGGGGACGCTGGAGTGGGCGGGAACGGGGATGCCTTCGGTCAGCTGCGACGGGAGCGGGCCCTCGGGGCCGTACAGCTCGATGTCGGCGACGGCGGCGGTGTCGTCGGGGTTGGTGAGGTGGACGTAGTCCTGGCGGTCCTTGGCCGTGGAGGCGGCCGGGAACCAGAAGTCCGTGTCGGGGGCGGTGCAGGTGACGCCGAGCAGTCCGCGGGCGCCGCCCGCCGGGACGACGGTGGTCTGCTGCACCGTCCAGCCCGGGGCGAGGAGGCCGGTCGCCGAGCCGGTGAGAGCGGGGGCGGCGCCGCCGTTCGCCTCGGCGGAGACGGGTGTGCCGGGCTGGGCGACGGTGGCCGGGGCCTTGGCGGCCGAGGGCTTCTTCGCCGTGCTCCCTCCCGGGGTCGCGGCGACGGTCGCGGGCTTCAGCTCGGCCTTGCCGGCCTCCGCCTTGCTCGCGCCGGTCTTCCCCGCCGGGGTGTACGACGTGTAGGCCGTCTCGGCCACCTCGGATGTGCTCGGGGCCGGGCAGACCAGACTGGAGCGCTCCACCGGCAGGGGCAGTCTGGCGACGGCCGGGGCGGAGGTGGTGCCGTCGGGCGCGGTCAGGGCGGCGAAGCCGGTGACGGCGGCGAGGGCGGTGGCGACCGCGATCAGGGAGAGGGTGGTGCGCTTCACTGGTTGCTGCTCCCGTCGGGACGCTGCTCGGTCTCGTAGCCGTACGTGTAGGGGTCGTAGGGCTGCTGCTCGTACGGCTGCTGCGGGTCGTGGGGCGGCTGCCCGTGGGACGGCTGCTCCTGCGGCGGCTGCTGTGCGTACCCCTGCTGCTGGTACGGGTCGTACGGCTGCTGCTCGTACCCCTGCCGGTCGTACTGCTGCTGGTCGTATCCCTGCTGGTCGTGCGGCTGGTACTGCTGCGGGTACGGCTGCTGGTACGGGTCGGCCGCGTACTCCGGGTACTGCTGCTGGTAACCCTGCTGGGCGTACTGCTCCTGCGGCTGCTGCCATTCCTCGGCGGCGTACGCCTGCTGCTCCTGGACGGCGGCGGGCTCCGCGGCCTGCTGCTGCCCCCCGGACGACTCGGCAGACGCGGCATCCGCCTCCGCCTCCGCCGCGGCGCGCAGTCGGCGTGCCCGTCGGCCGTCGCCCTCCATGGCCTGGGCGGGGATGACGGCCTCCTCCTCGGGCAGGTCGTCGTCGATCTCGCGGCGCCGGCCGGGGAGGGCGAGGACGAGCAGGACGACGGCGAGGCCGACCTGCGTCCAGATCCACAGGGTGTGGGTGAGCGGCTCGTCGTACGTGAGGTCGAGGTGACCGCCCCCGGTGGGGAGTTCGAAGCCCTGAGCCCAGCCGTCGACGGTGGTCTTCTTCAGTTCCTTGCCGCCGAGGGTGGCGGTCCAGCCGTCGTCCGCGCGGTCGGCGATGCGCAGCACGCGGCCGGCGGGGCCCGCCGGAATCGTGGTGTGCGCCTCGACGGGTCCGGCGGCCACGGCGATCGGCTCGGCGGCCGCCTGGGCCCCGCCGGCTCCCTCTGCCTTGGCTGCCGCGGGGACGATCGTCGCCCGGGCGACCTCGCGGTCGATGCGCCAGAGCGCGCTGCCGTCGAGCTGGCTGAGCCGGCTGAGGCCGGGCGTGGCGTCGAGGACGCGGCTCATCTGGCGCGGTGCGCCGTCCCGTACGAGGACGTAGCGGATCGCGAAGCCGCTCAGCTCTTCGGTCTGGTCGGCGCCGGAGCCGGCCACCAGGTGCGCGACGACCTTGTCGAGGCGCTGGTCGCCGCCTCCTGCCGTGGCCAGTTCGGCGTCGCCGAGGCGACCGCCGGAGCCGCGGACCAGGGTGTAGGCGACCTCACCGGGTGAGGTGCCGCCGAGGACGAGGGTGCGGGGCTGGTCGCGGGTGTCGCTCTCCTCGGCGACGAACGCCGGGACCTGGACCGGGTCGCGCCGGGTCAGCGGGCCGTCGGCGCCGCCGATCATCCAGGTGGTCGCGGCCACGACCGGGCCGAGGGCGGCGGCGAGCGCGATGAGCGCGGCGACGGGCTGGCGCCAGCCGAAGCCGTGGGCGGCGACGCGGGTGCGTCCGCCCTCGGCACCGATCATGCCGGCGGCGAGCAGGGCCGCGCCGTAGACGAGGGTGGCGGGCCCGGCCCAGCCCGTGCCCCCGGCGCCGTTGGAGACCGCGGCGAACAGGAGGCCGGCGAGGGCGGCGGCCCAGGCGGCGCGGACGGCGAACTGCCGTTCCTCGCGGAGCAGCGCGGCCAGGGCGGCGAGCACGATGCCGATGAGGAGCAGGCTGCCGGGCGTCCCGGGGCCGCCGGGGCTGATCCCCAGCAGGTCGAGGGCGGAGGCCGTCCCCGTACGGACGTCGAGGCCGGCCTCGCGCAGGAAGGCGGCGGGGCTGGTCAGGAGGGAGAGCGACCAGGGGGCGAGGACGAGGAGCGGGGTGCCGGCGGCGGCGAGGAAGCGCAGTCCGTACGCCGTGATGTCGGAGCGGCGCAGGACGAGCACGGCGATGCCGAGGACGACGGCGAGCGGCCAGACGATCGGGGTGAACGCCGTCGCGAAGGTCAGCAGGAAGGTGTACGCCCAGGTGGCGCGCCAGCTGCCGCGGCCCTGACCGGTCAGTCCGTGGGCGGCGACGCCGGCGCGGGCGATGAGCGGCAGCAGGATCGCGAGGACGGCGGTGCCCAGGCGGCCGGCGGCGAGCGCGCCGGTGGCGGCGGGCAGGAAGGCGTACGCGATGGCGCCCCAGGCGCGCAGCAGCTTGGACTCGACGATCGGTCGGGCGGCGAAGTAGGCGGTGAAGCCGGCCAGCGGGACCGAGCAGACGAGCAGCAGGGTGAGCGCGAAGGAGGTGGAGCCGAGGAAGAGCGTGGAGAGCCCGGCCAGGACGGCGAGGTAGGGCGGTGCGGTCTGGGTGCCGCCGGTGCCGATGGCGTGCCAGGCGTCCGCGTACCGCTCCCACAGGCCTCCGACGGAGTCGGGGGCGGGCAGCAGTGCGCCACCGGCGAGCGAGCCGCCGCCGTAGAGGCCGCGGCAGGCGACCACGGAGATGAGGAGGAGCAGGGCGAAGAGGACCGGTCCGGGCTTGCGGACGATCTTCTTCAGCCGGGCGAACTGCTCGATCTCCAGGAAGTCGGCGTCGTCGCCGCCGGGTCCGGACTCGACGACGCCGTGGCGCGAGCCGCCGGAGTCGGCGTCGGAGCCGCCGAAGTTCGCCATGACCTGCTCGGCGGTGGCGCGGACGGTCGCGCCGGGCGGCGGGAAGAGGGGGCGGAAATAGCTCGTGGGGACAGCGGGGTTCTTGCGGCGCTTGCGCGCGGCGAGGATCCTCTCCGGGCGCAGCAGCGTGCCGAAGAGGCCCATGACCTCGTCGACGGCCTGGCCGGGGACCTTGCCGACGAGATAGGCGAGGGTGCGCAGCAGCGTGCCGAGGACGAGCCGGACGAAGACGTACGGCAGGGTCCGGCCCGGGCTGTTGGCGAGCAGGGTGTAGACGGCGCCGGCCTTGTCGACGCGGTGCGGGTTGGCGACGGAGCGGCCGGCGCAGTCGACGGTGCGGCGTTCGCGGGCCGAGGCCTCGGCGTGGCGCAGGACGGCGTCCGGGGCGACGAGGACGTGGTAGCCGGCGGAGTGGGCGCGCCAGCACAGGTCGACGTCGTCGCGCATGAGGGGCAGGCGGCGGTCGAAGCCGCCGAGGCCCTCGAAGACGTCGCGGCGGACGAGCATGCCGGCGCTGGAGACGGAGAGGACCTGGCGTACCTGGTCGTGCTGCCCCTGGTCCTGTTCGCGGCGGTCGAGTCCGGTCCAGCGCCGTCCGCTGCGGGCGATGGAGACGCCGGCTTCGAGGAGCTGCTTGCGGTCGTACCAGCCGCGCAGCTTGGGTCCGACGACGGCGGCTTCCTGGTCCGCGTCGGCTACGCGCAGGAGTTCGGCGAGCGCGTCGGGTTCGGGGGCGCAGTCGTCGTGGAGCAGCCAGAGCCACTGCACGGGCTCGCCGTGCGGGAGTTCGGGCAGGTCGTAGGCGTCGTCGCTCCACGTCCTGCTGACCGGGTCCCAGCCGCTGGGGCGCTTCAGATACGGGAGTTCCTCGGGTCCGAGCACGGGCGCGGTGCGGGCGGCCTCCTCGACGGCGGCGCCGAAGCCCGTACGGCGGGCGAGGTGGAGCACCCGGTCGGGACCGATCGCGTCGGCGAGCAGCTGCGCGGAGTCGTCGGCGCTGCCGGTGTCGGCGGCGACGACGTTCTGCACGGGGCGTTCCTGGGCGAGCAGCCCGGCGAGGGCGTCCGGCAGCCAGCGGGCGCCGTCGTGGGCGACGAGCACGGCGGTGACGACGTGTCGCGGAAACTCGGGAGTTGAGGACATCGAGGTACGGGCCCTCCGGCCGGGGGGTCGCCCGCGGGGGGCAGTGGGTGCGTCTCGGACGGGGCCCCACACTAACGGCTGGCAACAGAATGGTCCGCCGCCTGTGGACAGAGCACAGGCGGCGGACCGTTCGTTGTGTACAGGTGTGCGCGGATTGGCAGGCGCACGTGCGGGGGGTGCCGTGCGGGGGGTCCTCCTCAGACCGCGGCCTTCTTCAGGCGGCGGCGTTCCCGCTCGGACAGACCGCCCCAGATGCCGAACCGTTCGTCGTTCTGCAGGGCGTATTCGAGGCATTCGGAGCGGACCTCACAGGCGAGGCAGACCTTCTTGGCCTCGCGGGTCGAGCCGCCCTTCTCGGGGAAGAAGGACTCGGGATCGGTCTGGGCGCACAGCGCGCGCTCCTGCCAGCCGAGTTCCTCGTCCGCGTCCTCGACCAGCAGTTCCTGGAACAACTCGGTCATGTGCGCCCCTCGTCTGTCTTTGCGTCCCCGTGATGTTGCCGCTACCGATTTCGGCCGAACGACACGAGTGAAATTACAAGTTCGTGCTCTGAGCGAGTCAAGCCGGAATCTGCTATTGGGCCCGGTATTCACTCTGCGGAACCAAGGCTATGCGGAAAGTGTTCAAATCACCAAAAACGTGACACATCCACCGGCCCGCCCACACCGTTCCCTCCGCAAGGAGAGACGCCCGAGGCGCGGATCTTGTTGCGATCCGGCCACGGAAGCGATCCGGATCACAGTCCGATCACGGACCGGCCGCCGCGTTTACGGGCTCGGTTGCTGCGCCATGTGTCCCGCTCCCCCACTGCACAAACCTTTCTCCGGACGCTGCAACCGGATGAGGTGAAACATTACCGCCATATCGGGCATTGGGTTGACAGTCGGTCCTCCCTGCCGTCACCTTTGATCCCATGCCAGCGACCTCAGCGCCCTCCGCGACCCACGCCCGTGGGTTCCGCCGCGCTGTCCAGGCACGCTGTTGCTGTTGCTGTCCCAGCTGTTGATGCCGTAGCGCTCCAGCCCGCGCAGCTTTCTCTTCCGCTCTTCCCCTGCCTTGCGACACCCTGCACTTCTGCTGAGGAACCACCGCACCCATGAACAGCGACAGCGACCTTCAGATCGCCGGCGACATCCTCGAGGTCCAGCACCTCCTCCAGCCCGCCCGCGAGCACCCCTCCACCGTGGCCGAATTCGCGGGCCTCGCCCGCTCCATCGCGGCCGACCGCGCCCTGTGGGCCCCTCACGTCGAGTACGACGCCACCACCCGCTGGTACCACCGGCTGCGCACCGGCCCCGGCTACGAGGTGTGGCTGCTCTCCTGGGTGCCCGGACAGGGCAGCGGACTACACGACCACGGCCGCTCCTCCGGCGTACTGACCGTCCTCGAAGGGGAGCTGACGGAGCGTACGGAACGCGGCGCGCGGACGCTCACGGAGGGCGCGCAGCGCGTCTTCGCGCCGGGGTACATCCATGAGGTCGTCAACGACTCCCTCGAACCGGCGGTCAGCCTGCACGTGTACTACCCCGGCCTGACCGAGATGCCCATGCACGAGTCCCGCCAGGCCCAATGCGCCCCGACGGCCCTGGGTGTCGTACCGGCCTGACAGACTGATCCACATGCGCATTGTGGTTCTGGCCGGTGGCATCGGTGGTGCCCGCTTCCTTCGCGGCCTCAAGCAGGCCGCGCCGGACGCGGAGATCACGGTCATCGGTAACACCGGTGACGACATCCATCTCTTCGGGCTGAAGGTCTGCCCGGACCTGGACACGGTGATGTACACCCTCGGCGGTGGCATCAACGAGGAGCAGGGCTGGGGCCGTGCGGACGAGTCCTTCACGGTGAAAGAGGAGCTCGCGGCGTACGGAGTGGGACCCGAGTGGTTCGGCCTCGGCGACCGTGACTTCGCCACCCACATCGTCCGTACGCAGATGCTCGGCGCCGGCTACCCGCTCAGCGCGGTCACCGAGGCGCTGTGCGCCCGCTGGCAGCCGGGCGTGCGGCTCCTGCCGATGTCCGACGACCGCGTCGAGACCCATGTCGCCATCGAGGTGGACGGCGAGTCCAGGGCGGTCCACTTCCAGGAGTACTGGGTGAAGCTGCGGGCGTCCGTCGACGCGCAGGCCGTCGTGGCGGTCGGCGCGGAGGCCGCGAAGCCCGCGCCCGGAGTGCTCGGGGCCATCGCGGAGGCGGACGTCATCCTCTTCCCGCCGTCGAACCCGGTCGTGTCGGTCGGCACGATCCTCGCCGTCCCGGGCATCCGCGAGGCGATCGCGGAGGCGGGTGTGCCGGTCGTCGGCCTCTCCCCCATCGTCGGCGACGGGCCCGTGCGGGGCATGGCCGACAAGGTGCTCGCGGCGGTGGGCGTGGAGGCCACGGCCGCGGCGGTGGCGCAGCACTACGGCTCCGGGCTGCTCGACGGCTGGCTGGTCGACACGGTCGACGCCGGCACGGTCGCCGAGGTCGAGGCGGCGGGCATCCGCTGCCGGGCGGTGCCGCTGATGATGACGGACCTGGAGGCCACGGCGGCGATGGCGCGCGAGGCGCTGGCGCTCGCGGAGGAGGTCCGGGGATGACGGGCGCTGCGGGGGCGGAGTTCCGGGTGTGGGCGCTCGCCGGGCTGCCCGAGGTGAGACCCGGGGACGACCTCGCCAAGCTGATCGCCTCGGTGTCGCCGGAGCTCGTGGACGGGGACGTCCTCCTCGTCACCTCCAAGATCGTCAGCAAGGCGGAGGGGCGGGTGATCGCCGCCGACGACCGCGAGGAGGCCATCGACGCCGAGACCGTACGCGTCGTCGCGCGGCGCGGGGCGCTCCGGATCGTCGAGAACCGGCAGGGCCTGGTCATGGCCGCGGCCGGTGTCGACGCCTCCAACACCCCCGCCGGGACCGTGCTGTTGCTGCCCGTCGACCCGGACGCCTCGGCCCGGGCGATACGGGAAGGGCTGCGGGACGCGCTCGGGGTCGACGTCGGTGTCGTCGTCACGGACACCTTCGGGCGGCCCTGGCGCAGCGGACTGACCGACGTGGCCATCGGCGCGGCCGGGGTGCGGGTCCTCGACGACCTGCGCGGTGGCACGGACGCCCACGGCAATCCGCTCAGCGCGACCGTGGTCGCCACCGCCGACGAACTCGCCGCGGCGGGTGACCTGGTGAAGGGCAAGACGAGCGGCACACCGGTCGCGGTCGTGCGAGGCCTCGCGCACGTCGTGGCCGGTGACGGCGAGGACGGGGCCCGGGCCCTGGTCCGCGGCGCGGCCGACGACATGTTCCGGCTCGGGACCTCGGAGGCGGTACGGGAGGCGGTGACCCTGCGCCGTACCGTCCGGGAGTTCACCGACGAGCCGGTCGACCCGGGTGGCGTACGGCGTGCCGTCGCCGCGGCTGTCACAGCGCCGGCCCCGCACCACACCACGCCCTGGCGCTTCGTGCTCCTCGAATCGGCGGAGTCCAGGACCCGGCTGCTCGACGCGATGCGGGACGCCTGGATCGCGGACCTGCGGCGGGACGGCAGGTCGGAGGAGTCGATCGCCAAGCGGGTGCGCCGCGGCGACGTGCTGCGCAACGCCCCGTATCTGGTGGTGCCCTGCCTGGTCATGGACGGTTCGCACCACTACGGGGACGCACGCAGGGACGCCGCCGAACGCGAGATGTTCGTGGTCGCGGCGGGGGCGGGCGTGCAGAACTTCCTCGTGGCGCTCGCGGGCGAGCGGCTGGGCTCGGCATGGGTGTCCTCGACGATGTTCTGCCGCGAGGTCGTGCGGGAGGCCCTCGGGCTGCCGGAGAGCTGGGATCCGATGGGCGCAGTGGCGGTCGGGCACGCGGCGGCGCCGCCGAAGGACAGGCCGGCGCGGCAGGCGGGGCAGTTCATCGAGGTGCGCTGACGCCTCTCGGAGCACCCCGAGGGGCGGCCGAAGCGGCCCGATGGCCGAAGCGACCCGGTGATCAGAGCGGCTCGGTGATCAGAGCATCCCGGTGATCAGAGCGCTTCGGTGATCAGAGCGCTCCGGTGATCAGAGCGCTCCGATGTTGCCCGGGGTCATGCGGGGTGCGCGGCGGGGCGGGATGTGGCCGCTGAGGAGGATGAGGCGGGCCGCGCGGTGGCGCTGGCCCGCGTAGGGCTCGAGAAGAGCGAGCATGGCGGCGTCGTCGGCGGTGCGGTCGCCCGCGAGGGCGTAGCCGACGATGCTCGGCAGGTGGTAGTCGCCGACGCTCACGGCGTCGGGGGCGCCGTTGCTGCGCTGGACCGTCTCCGCGGAGGTCCAGGGGCCGATACCAGGAATCAGCTCCAGGCGCTCCTGGGCCTGCCGGGGCTCCATCGCGGCGGCCTCCTCCATCCGGCGGGCGACCTTGACGGCGCGCAGGATCGTGGCGGCGCGCTTGTTGTCGACGCCGGCGCGGTGCCACTCCCAGGACGGGATGAGCGACCAGTCGCGGGCGGCGGGCATCACATGGAGCCGCTCCTCGGGCCCGGGGGCGGGCTCGCCGTACTTCCGTACGAGCAGCCGCCAGGCGCGGTACGCCTCGTCCGTCGTGACCTTCTGTTCCAGGATCGACGGGATCAGCGACTCCATCACGAGACCGGTCCGGGTCAGCCGGAGGCCGGGGCGGCGACGGTGGGTGGCGGCGAGGAGGCGGTGGCGCGGGGTGAAGGCTTCCGGGTCGTCCTCGGCGCCGAGGAGCTGAGGCAGCCGGTCCAGGAGCCACTGCGCACCCGGCCCCCAGGCCTCGGCTTCGGCGACGCCCTCGCTCCGGCGGAGGGCGACCCTGAGCGTGCCGGGACCCTCGGGGGTGCGGGTGGCCCGCCAGACGGAGCCGTCCGGGGCCGTACGGAAGGTGGGGTCGCCCGGGCCGCGGCGGAGCGGGCCGAGGACGAGGCCGAGGTCCGTGGGGGCGTCCGGCGCCCAGCGGCGGGCCAGGCCGACCGAGGGGCGGGGAGCCCGGGCGGCGGGTACGTGGACATGGCCGCCGCGCACGGTGGTGCGGGTGGGGCGAGGGGGGAAGCGGCCGGCCATGGGTACGAGCGTAATGGGGTGGGGCGTCAGCGGCGGCCCTGGTACTTCGCCGATGCGGTCCTGGCGGTGCCGAGCTTGCCGTAGAGGCGAGCCCCGGGGCACGCCGTCGCGAACCCGTCCCGATGGCCCGCAATGGCATTGAACTTGACCTTTTTGCCCTTCTTGTAGCGGTTTCCGCCGCCCGAAGTCAGCGTCACCTTGCCCTTCGGGTTCACCCCGTGCAGCCCCAGCTTCCACGCCGTCAGCTTCGCCACGGCGGTCACCACCGCCGCGGGCGGTGTGGTCGAGCTGTAGGTGCCGAGCACCGCGATGCCCATGCTGTTGGTGTTGAAGCCGAGGGTGTGGGCGCCGAGCACCGGCTTGGCCACGCCTCCCGCACGGCCCTCGTAGATGTTTCCGCACTTGTCGATGGCGAAGTTGTAGCCGAAGTCGCGCCAGCCACTGCTCTTGACGTGGTAGCGGTAGATGCTGCGGAGTACGGAGGGGGCCTGGCGGCAGGTGTAGTTGTTGCCGGTGGCGCTGTGGTGGACGAAGGCCGCCTTGACCGCCTTGGTGTAGACGAAGCTCTTCTCGCGCATCTTCTCGTCCGCGCCCCACCCCTTCCGGGTGATGATCTTCGGCCTCGGGCCGATGAACGGCTTCGCCGCGGCGGCGCCGAGCGTCGCCTCCGTCGCCTCCCGCGACAGGGCCGGGAGCACGCCGGTGCCGGACGGGGTGCCCGGACGGGTGCTCACCGAGGTGGCGGCCGCCTGCTCGACGGCCGGCGTCCGGGCCTCGCTCCTCGCGCTGCCCTCCGTCCCCGACGGCATGCCCGCGGCGGCCGGCTCCGGGCCCGGATCGACCAGCTCCAGGCGCATTCCCGCGGGCAGCGGAACGGCTTCCCGCTCGCCCTTTGGACGTACGCGGATCTCGACGCCGTCCGAGTCACCCACCCACAGCGGCGCGGTGGCCCCGCGCAGCGCGGCGGCCGTCGCCTCGGGGGTGCCGGGGTCCGCCCCGTGCTCCTCGCTGTGGATCTCCACGTCCTGCCACGGCGACCACCGCGTACCGCCGGCGGCGCGGGTACGGACCTGGACCGTGCCGTGCAGGTGGGCACGGGCGTCGTCCCAGACGACACCGAGCAGGGAGAAGGGTCTGACGTCCCGTCGGGTCAGCCCCTGCACGGCCGTACGGCCGACGGCCCGGTCGGCGGTCCCGAGCGGCCCGAGCGGCAAGGACTGGGTGGACCCGGCGACATCCGGCTCCACGGATCCGGAGGAGAGGGAGGGGCCGAGGGAGTCGGAGGAGCGGGTGGAGTGGGTGGAGTCGACCGAGCCTGCGGAGTCGGCGGATCCACGGGAATCGGAGGAGCGGGGCGAGCCGGCGGGATCGACCGAGCCGGGTGGCGGAAGCGCGGCGGACGGAAGCGAGGCCGCCGGCGTCGCGACGGACAGCGGCAGAGCGAGCGCCGCCGCACACGTGACGGCGATGGAGGAAGCTAGGTAGGCACGCATGAGGCGATCGTCCGCAGACCCGGCGCATTCCGCTCGGTGGGATTCACTCCTGGAACTGACGGCCCGCCGGTCCGACCGGTGGACGGTGTCACCGATACGGCGGCTCGCCGCACGCCTCCCCGCGTACCCTTGCCCGCGTGAACGCCAGCGACCGCACCCCCGCCGACCTGCTGCGATCCGCGCTCGCCGCGGACCCCGCACGCCCCTTGGTCACTTTCTACGACGACGCCACCGGTGAGCGCGTGGAATTGTCCGTCGCCACCTTCGCCAATTGGGTGGCCAAGACGGCCAACCTCCTCCAGGGCGAGCTGTCCGCCTCGCCCGGCGACCGGCTCGCGCTGCTGCTGCCCGCGCACTGGCAGAGCGCCGTCTGGCTGCTGGCCTGCTCATCGGTGGGAGTGACCGCCGAACTCGGCGGCGACCCGGCGGACGCCGACTACGTCGTCGCGGGGCCCGACACCCTGGAGGCGGGTCTGGCCTGCTCCGGAGACCGGATCGCGCTCTCCCTCGCCCCGCTGGGCCGCCGCTTCCCCGCCCCGCCCGCCGGGTACGCGGACTACGCGGTCGAGGTGCCGAGCCAGGGCGACCGGTTCGCCCCGTTCGTCCCGGTCGACCCGGACGGGCCGGCCCTGGTCGTCGACGGTACGGAACTGACGGGTGCCCAGCTCGTCGACCGGGCCCGCGCGGATGCCGAGGCCCTCGGCCTCGCGCCGGGAGGGCGACTGCTCTCGGCGCGCCCGTACGACACCTGGGAGGGGATCTCCGCCGGGCTCTACGCGCCGCTCGCCGCGGGAGCCTCCGTCGTCCTGTGCCAGAACCTGGACCGGCTGGCGCCCGAGGCGCTCGACAAGCGGGTGGAGAGCGAGCGCGTCACGGCGACGGCGGTGTGACGACCCGCCGAGGTTCCACCCGTATGGCGCACCGCCCCGCCGAGTCCCCGGGTCCGTGCGTCAACTCCGGTACATGATCGGCGGGTAGGAACCCCTTCCCGCACAACCAAGCGCCGGGTTCAGCCGTCTCCTTCTGCGACCGGCGGCCCGGCGCGCCGCCGACGCCATCAAGGACGGACTCAGACGTGACGGATAGTGCTGGCACGCCCGCCGAACCGGACCCCCCGGCCGAGGACGAGACGCCCAGCACCCCCGCCGCGCACGAGCCGGCCGGCTCGGAGGACGCGGAGGACGCCGAGGCCCCGAAGGACACGGAAGCCTCCCAGGGCCCCGAGAACGCGGAGGGCGACGGGCGGCGCAGGCGTCACTGGCTGCGCTGGACGGCGCTCGGGCTCTCGGTCGTCGTCCTCGCCGCCGCGGCCGCCGGATGGTGGTTCTACCGCAAGCTCGACGGCAACATCACCACCGACACCGACGCCGCCGCCGAACTCCTCAAGTACGAGAAGGAGCGCCCCACGCCGGGCGCGACGGGCGCGCAGAACATCCTGCTCATCGGCTCCGACACCCGGTCCGGAGCGGGCAACACCAAGTACGGCAAGGACAAGGGCACCCAGCGCTCCGACACCACGATCCTGCTGCACATCTCGGCGGGGCGGTCGAGCGCCACGGCCGTCTCCATCCCGCGCGACCTGATGGTCAGCATGCCGAGCTGCCGCCAACCGGACGGAACGCGCACCGGTGAGCAGTTCGCCCAGTTCAACCTGGCCTTCGAGGTCGGCGGCACGGCATGCACGATCCGTACCGCCGAGCGGCTCACCGGCATCCGGATCGACCACCACATGGTGATCGACTTCCGGGGCTTCAAGAAGATGGTCGACGCCGTGAACGGTGTCGAGATCTGCCTCAGGGAGCCGATCGACGACGCCGACGCCCATCTGAAGCTTCCGGCCGGGCGCCAGACGCTCCGCGGGGAGCAGGCCCTCGGCTTCGTCCGGGCCCGCAAGTCCCTCGGGAACGGCAGTGACACGGAACGCATGGACCGGCAGCAGCAGTTCCTCGGCGCTCTGGTCAACAAGATGCAGAGCAACGGCGTCCTGCTGAACCCGACGCGGCTGTACCCGGTCCTGGACGCCGCGACCAGGTCGATCACGACCGACGCGGGGCTGAACTCGCTGCGGGACCTGTACGACCTGGCGCGTTCGATGCGGAGCATCCCCACCGAGAAGGTGCAATTCCTCACGGTGCCCCGGCGGCCCTACTCGTACAACGCGAACCGGGACGAACTCGTACAACCCGCGGCGAGCCAACTCTTCAAGCAGCTGCGGCAGGACAAGCCCGTCACGGTGACACTGGGCGGCAAGACATCCAGGTCACCCACCGGGGAGTCGCCCAGCCCGGCGGCGACTCCGACCTTCGCGGGGCGCAACGCGGCGGAGGGAGTGTGCGCGTAGGGGTGGGTGAGTAAAGCGCATTCCAAGGGGAGGTTGATGTCGATGAGGTTTGAGCAAATTGCCCGGTTGTAAGGGGCGTGGAATTTGTCACGGGCGTCGCCCCACGCTGAACTGGGCGGATAGTGTGACGCGATCCGGTGCTCCCGACCTCGTGGTCGCCGCACTCAACGGACCGAACGACCGAGCGCCCGACGGGGGAGGCGCCTCGCGTGGCACCGACGGAGGATTCAAGTAACCGTGGACGCGCACAGCCGTGGACAGGCGGACGAGATCGACCCCGCCGACCAGTGGGTGCTCAACCCGCAGACGGGCAACTACGAACTGCGACTGGACCGCTCCGCTGAGCAGTCGTCCACCCCGTCCCGCCCTCGCCGGACGACCGCCCCCGCGCCGAGAAGCGCCTCCGACGCCCAGGCCGCCGCTCCGAGATCCGCGGAGGCCGCCGGGCGTTCCCGCTCGGCCGGGCGTTCCCGTACCGCCGACCGCGACCGCACCGCCACCGAGGCACCCGTACCCGGGCAGCGCCGCCGGCGCGCCGCGGAGCCGGGCGGCGGGCAGCCGTCCCCGGGGCGGCGCAAGCGCAGGCCGGAGAAGTCCGGCAAGAAGAAGGCCCTGATGTGGGTGGGCGGCACGATGGCCGTCGTGGTGGTCGCCGGCGGCATCGGAACGTACCTCCTCTACGACCGTCTCAACGGCAACCTCAACACCGTCGACGTCGGTGACGCCGCCGGCTCGTCGACGATGGACGGGCCGCTCAACATCCTGATCATCGGCAACGACGTCCGCACCGGTGAGGGCAACGAGAGCTACGGGAACAAGGACAACGTCACCGGGCACGCCGACACCACGCTCCTGTTCCACGTCTCGGAGGACCGGACCAACGCGACGGCCCTGAGCATCCCGCGTGACCTCAAGATCCGGATCCCGGACTGCCCCACGAAGCAGGCCGACGGTTCGACCAAGGTCATCCCCGGCTCGACCGGAACACAGAAGTTCAACACGTCGTTCGGCGTGGACGGCCGCGACCCGGGCTGCACGATGCGCACCGTCAAGCAGATCACGGGCGTGGAGATCAACCACTTCATGATGGTCGACTTCAACGCCGTCAAGACGCTGTCGGCCGCGGTCGGCGGCGTGAAGGTCTGCCTGAACAAGCCCATCCACGACAAGCAGTACTCCAAGCTCAACCTCTCGGAGGGGGAGCACAGTCTCCAGGGCGAGCAGGCGCTCGCGTTCCTCCGCAACCGCCACGGTCTCGGCAACGAGAGCGACCTGGACCGGATCAAGATGCAGCAGCAGTTCCTCGCGTCGATGATCCGCCAGCTGAAGGAAGACACCCTGAACAGCCCGACGCGGCTGTTCGCGGTCGCGGACGCGGCGACCAAGGCCCTCACGGTGGACAGCGGGATAGGCACCGCCCTGAAGCTGACCGACCTCGCCAAGGAGCTCGGCAAGGTCGAACTGAAGAACATCAGTTTCATGACGGTTCCGGTGGTCGACAACCCCGACGAGCCGCCGACGAAGCGGGCGACCGTCGTCCTCGACCCGGTCAAGGCGCCGCAGGTGTTCAACATGCTGCAGAACGACGTCTCCTTCACCGAGGTGAAGAAGAAGCAGCAGGACACCAAGAACGCCCAGGCGCAGGCGCAGGCGAAGCTGCTCCAGGGGCCGCGCGCCGAGGCGGTCGACGTACGCGTCGACGTCTACAACGGCAGTGGCATCCAGGGCGCGGCCCAGAAGACGATCGACTGGCTGCAGAACGACCAGGGCGTCACGCGTTCCACGAACAAGGCCAACGCCCCCGAGAAGGCGGCGAAGACGACACTCACCTACGCACCGAACCAGGCCGACCAGGCCCGCAAGCTCGCGGACATGATGGGTCTGCCCGCCACGGCGCTCAAGCCGGGCACGCAGGCCGCCGGGGAGCGCGTGCCCATGGACCTGGTTCTCGGTGCCGATTTCAAGGGCGCGGGGGTGCCCATCACCGGTCCGGCAAAGGTGCCGGACGTCGACAAGGTGGAAGCCGACAAGAAGGTGTGCGCCGAGTGATCCGGATACGCCGGGCCACCGCGCCGTCCTGAAGTGACGAGGGGACCAGGGGTGGGACAGAGCAGCGTGCGCAGGGAGGGGACGCGTGGAAGCGCGTCGCGCGCCCGCGATTTGGGCTGGGACGAGAGTCTCTACGGCGACGGGGGCGAGGGGGCCGCTGCCGGCACCCGGACCGCCGACGGCGGTGCGACCGACGACGGCGAGGGCGACAAGGGCGCCAGGAGCGGCAGCGGAAACGGTGGTGACGGCCGTACGAGTCACCGGCGCGGGGGGTCGCGCCGCCGTGCCAAGAAGTCCGGCAGGCGCAAGGTGTTCCGCTGGATCGCCGTGACCCTGTCCCTGCTGATACTCGGGACGGCCGGAGCCGGATACCTGTACTACCAGCACCTCAACGGCAACATCCGCAGCGGCGGCCGCGCCGGCGGCGAGAGCGGTGTGAAGAAGGCCGCGCCGAACGCGCTCGGCGACACCCCGCTCAACATCCTGCTGATCGGCTCCGACAGCCGCGCCGACGCCAAGAACGTGGCGCTCGGCGGCGGCAAGAACGAACGGGACCGCAAGCCGCTCGCCGACGTGCAGATGCTGCTGCACGTCTCGGCGGACCGGGAGAACGCTTCGATCATCTCCATCCCGCGCGACACGGTCGTGCCGATTCCGGAGTGCAAGGACGAGAACGGCACGGCGTATCCCGCCACGGCCAACCGGCCCATCAACGAGAGCCTGCAGCGCGGTGGTCCCGGCTGCACCCTGACCACGTGGGAGAGCCTCACGGGTGTCTACATCGACCACTGGCTGATGGTCGACTTCGCGGGTGTCGTCGCGATGGCGGACGAGGTGGGCGGCGTCCCGGTCTGCGTGAAGACCGGTGTGTGGGACAAGTCGAACGCGATCGTGAAGGGTGGCTCCGGGCTGCAGCTCCGCGAGGGCACCCACGAGATCCAGGGCGAGCAGGCACTCCAGTGGCTGCGCACCCGGCACGCCTTCGGCAGCGACCAGAACCGCGCCAAGGCCCAGCACATGTACATGAACGGCATGATGAAGAAGCTCCAGAGCCAGAACGCCTGGACCGACACCGGGCGGCTCATGGGTCTCGCGGAGACCGCCACGAAGGCGCTTCAGGTCTCCGACGAGATCCGCACGGTGGCCAAGCTCTTCGATCTGTCGATGCAGCTCAAGAACGTGAAGCTCGACCGTCTCACGACGGCTACGGTTCCGACGGCCCCCTACCCGGCGAAGCCGAAGGAGTGGCTCGAGATGGTCCCGTCGTCCGCCGACAAGATGTGGGCGATGCTCCGTGACGACGTCGCCTTCGACAAGAACGGCGACCCGGCCGGCGCCAAGCCGACCGTGTCCGCGTCCAAGAAGCCGAAGGGCCCGACCGCGGGGGCGCCGGACACGCTTGGCGTCACGGTCGTCAACGGCACCGGCGTCGACGGCCGGATGTCCGTGGACGGCCGCGCCAGCTCCCTGGCCAAGGCGCTCAAGGACAAGGGCTTCACCCGGGCCGAGGCCACGCAGACCACCGAGCCGCGCAAGGACACGGTGGTCAAGTACCCCAAGGCGGACGGCGACCAGGGCAAGTCGGACGCCCTGTCCGTCGCCAAGGCGCTCGGTCTGCCCGACTCGGCGGTCCGGGCCGACGCCTCGGCGGAGAGCATCACCCTTGTCGTCGGCGGCGACTGGCGCGAGGGCGCCACGTACAAGAAGCCGAAGACGGAGGCGGGCGACCTCCCGGAGGGCGCGGACGACAAGGTGGACTGCATGGACGTGTACTCCGTCTACAGGTGGGACGGAAAGAGCTGACCCGTCGCCGAGCGGCACGCGAAAGGGCCGGGACCCCACGGGGTCCCGGCCCTTTCCGTCGTACCGGAACGGTCAGACCTTCGCGGTCCTCACCGCCGGGCGCCTGCTCGCGATGACCTTTCTCGCCAGCGCGCGCGGGCTCGTCAGGAAGCCGTAGCCCCAGGACATGTGCATCGTCGCCAGCGCCAGCGGGATCTGGAGGCGCGCCTTCAGAGGGAGGCCCTTGCCGGCGGGGATCGAGCCCGCCGTGATCGCCGCGAGGTAGCCGGCCGGGATGACGAAGCCGAGCGGGGTCAGGGTCGCGCCCACCACCAGGCCCGCCGCGATCGCGCAGACGGCGGTCGGCGGCGCGAGGTAGCGGAGGTTGATGGAGCCCTGGTGGTAGCGGGCCACCACATGGCGCCAACGGCCGTAGTCCTTGTACTGCTTGGCCAGGGCGCGCACGCTCGGCCGCGGCCGGTACTGGACCCGCAGCTCGGGCGAGAACCAGATCAGGCCGCCCGCCTCGCGGATGCGGAAGTTCAGCTCCCAGTCCTGGGCGCGGATGAACTCCACGTTGTAGCCGCCCTGTCGCTCCAGGGCCTCGCGCCGGAAGACACCCAGATACACGGTTTCGGCCGGGCCCGCCTGGCCGCCGGTGTGGAAGGCCGCGTTGCCGACGCCGATCTTCGAGGTCATCGCGGCGGCGACCGCGTGCTCCCAGTCGTTCTCGCCCTCGGCGTGCATGATGCCGCCGACGTTCTGCGCGCCGGTCTCCTCAAGGAGACGGACCGCGGTGGCGATGTAGTCGGGCGAGAGCATGCCGTGACCGTCGACCCGTACCACGATCGGGTGGCGGGAGGCCTGGATCGCCGCGTTGAGGGCGGCGGGCGTGCGGCCCGTGGGGTTCGGCACGGTGTGGACCCGCGGGTCCTCCCGTACGAGCTCGGCGGCGATCTCGTCCGTACGGTCCGTGGACGGGCCGAGCGCGATCACCACCTCCATCTCGCCGTCGTACTCCTGCTCGAGGATGTGACGGACCGAGTTGCGCAGGTGCCGCTCCTCGTTGAGGACCGGCATGATCACGGAGACGGGCGTCGGGGTGGAGGGCGTGGCGTTCATATTGCCCGCCACGTTACCGCGAACGGGGGACACGGAGCGCGTCACGGGGGCGGGTGCGCGCTGGCGCTGATCGTATGGGCCTACCGTGCTCACGGTTCCCCCTGTCACACCCGCGGAGGTGTCCCCCGGTGCCCACACCGCCCCGCACGCCCCGTCCCCGGCCGGCCGCCCGTCCCGTACCGGCTCGCCGCGTCAGACGGGCCGGGCGGCCACGGTGGGGCATGCGGATGGCGACGACGCTCTCCGTGCTGGTCCTGGGCGCGGGCGGGATCGGCCACGCGGTGGTCACCAGTCTGGACACCGGGATCACCCGGGTCGACCCGTTCAAGGACATGAAGAACCGCCCGCAGGCGGGGCACGGCATGAACCTGCTGGTCGTGGGAACGGACGGGCGGGACAAGATCACCGAGGAGGAGCGCAGGGCGTACCGGCTCGGCGGGGAGCCCTGTCACTGCACCGACACGGTGATGCTGGTCCACATCTCCGAGGACCGGGACCGGGCGAGCGTGGTGAGCCTGCCCCGCGACTCGTACGCCGAGATGCCCGAGCACGTCGACGAGAACAGCGGCAAGCGGCACCAGGCGCATCCGGTGAAGCTGAACGCCGCCTACGCCGAGGGCGGGCCCGGTCTGACGGTGCGGACCGTCGAGAACATGACCGGAGTCAAGATCGACCACTATCTGGAGGTCGACTTCACCAGCTTCATGAAGACGGTCGACGCGGTCGGCGGGGTGCAGATCTGTACGGCGCGGCCGATGAAGGACGCGTACACCGGGCTGGAGCTGACGGCCGGTACGCATGAGCTGACCGGCGGGCAGGCGCTGCAGTACGTGCGCTCGCGCCATGTCGACGGAGCGTCGGACCTCGGTCGGATGCAGCGCCAGCAGCAGTTCCTCGCCGCGCTGATCGACCGGACGACCACCGGCGGTGTGCTGCTCAACCCGGTGAGCTTCCGGGAGGTCGCCACGACCATGCTGGGCTCGGTGCGCGCGGACCGCGGTTTCGGTACGGAGCAGATGCTGGCCCTCGCGAAGGGGATGCGGGGCTTCACCCCGGCGTCGTCGGAGTTCGTCTCGGTGCCGGTCGGGGACGTGAGCTTCCAGGTGAAGGGGATCGGCTCGACGGTGAAGTGGGACGCGCCCAAGGCGCAGAAGCTCTTCCAGGCCCTGCGCGAGGACCGTCCGCTGACCTCGCAGAACTCCCCTGAGGCGGAGACCGGCCCCAAGGTGGTGGACGTGGCGCCGGACACGATCCGCGTCCAGGTCTTCAACGGGACGAGGATCGACGGGCTGGGCCGGAAGGTGGACGAGGCGCTGCGGGCCACGGGCTTCGACACCACGCGCGTCCCGCGCACCGCGGACGGGCCGGAGCGGCGCCGCACGCTCGTCGAGTACGACCCGGGCTGGGACCGGTCGGCGAAGTCCCTGGCCGCCGCGCTGCCCGGGGCGGAGCTGCGGGCCGTGAAGGGGCAGGGCGAGATGCTGCGGGTGACGGCCGGCAGGGACTACAGGGGCGTCACCGCGGTCCGGGCCGCGGAGACGGAGACGGGCAGGGACGAGGCGGTGACCGGGGACCGGGTCGGCTGCCCGTAGGCGGGTCCGAGGGGGTCCTGCCGTAGGCGGGTCTGCGGGGCCCTTCCCGTAGGCGGGTCTGCGGGGTCCTTCCCGTAGGCGTGTCTGCGGGGCCCAGACGGGCGGCGGGTCCGACGGGGGGCGCCCACCCGGCGGCGCGTCCGCGGGGCCCGGGCGAGCGGCGGGTCCGAGGGGTCCTTCCCGTAGGAGCGTCCGCGGGGTCCTGCCCTGCGGCGCGTCCGCGCGTCCTGCCCGGCGGCGGTCAGTCCTCGTAGCCCTCCGCCGCGCGGCGCTCCCGCAGCTCCTTGATGGCGCGGCGGCGGGCCAGCCGGTGGGTGCGGCGGATCTGGGCCTCCTGGTAGCGGCGCTTGTCCTGCTCGGTCTCGGGGAGCACCGGCGGGACGACGCGCGGCTTGCCGTCGGCGTCGACGGCCGCGAAGACCAGGTAGGCGGAGCCGACCTGCTGGGCGGGGGTGGACTCGTTCCAGCGCTCGGCCAGGACGCGGACACCGACCTCCATGGAGGAGCGGCCGGTCCAGTTCACCTGGGCCTTCACATGGACGAGGTCGCCGACGCGTACCGGCTCCAGGAAGACCATCTCGTCCATCGAGGCGGTGACGGCGGGCCCGCCCGAGTGCCGGCCGGCGACCGCCCCGGCCGCGTCGTCGACGAGCTTCATGATCACGCCGCCGTGCACCGTGCCCAGGAGGTTGGTGTCGTGGCTGGTCATGATGTGGCTGAGAGTGGTGCGGGAGGCGGAGGTGGGCTTGCCCGGAATATCGCCCTGATCTGTCATGCCCTCCACCTTATGCCGGGGTCCGGAGCGGTCCCCGCGCCGTCCCCTTTGCATCAGCTTGGCAACAGCGGTGACCCGATACTCCACCCACCCTGTCGGCCCGACCTGGCCGGACGGCACACTGGTCGGCATGAATGATGGGTGGAGCGACGACCGCGGACAGAATCGCGGCTACGGACGTGGCAGCGCGAACGCGCAGCCCGAGGGGGCGCGCGCGATGCGCCATGTGCAGCGTCCGCAGGTCCCCCAGCAGCCGCCGCAGTACGACCCGCAGTACGACCAGGGCCAGGGCTACGGCCAGGGGTACGGGCAGCAGCAGCCCGGCTACGACTCCGGGTACAACACCGGCCAGGTCTACGGCGCCCCGCAGGGCGGAGGCCGGGGCACCGTGCCGCCGCAGTACTCCACGCACCCCGGGCAGCCCGCGCCGGACTGGCGCCGCCGGCTGAAGATCGGCTCGATCGTGCTGGTCGTGGCGGTGGTGGGCTGGAGCGTCGGGACGTACGCCTGGGCCAGCTCGCGGATGCGCAACGAGGTCGATCTCGCCAAGGTCATCGAACGGCCGGCGGAGGGCGACTGCACGACCTATCTGATCGTCGGCTCCGACAGCCGTGAGGGCATGTCGGCCGAGGAGAAGAAGAAGCTCCACACCGGCTCCGCCGAGGGCAAGCGGACCGACTCGATGATGATCCTGGCCGCGTGCGGCAGCGGCAACACGATGATCTCGCTCCCCCGCGACTCGTGGGTCACCATCCCCTCGTTCGTCGGCTCGGAGTCCGGGAAGAAGTACGGCGCCCGCGGCGGCTCGAAGCTCAACGCCGCGTACGCCATGGACGGCCCCGAACTCCTCGTCCGCACCGTCGAGTTCAACACCGGCCTGCGCATCGACCACTACGCGGAGATCGGCTTCGCCGGCTTCGCGAACATCGTGGACGCGCTCGGCGGTGTCGAGATGAACATCGAGAAGGGCTTCAAGGACAAGAAGTCCGGCGCCGACTTCCAGGCGGGCGAGCAGACCCTCAACGGCGAGCAGGCCCTTGCCTTCGTCCGTACCCGGTACGCCTTCGCCGAGTCGGACCTGGCCCGTACGAAGAACCAGCAGAAGTTCCTCTCCGCCCTGGCCAACCAGGCGGCGACGCCGGGCACGATCCTCAACCCGTTCGCGCTGTACCCGACGCTGGGCGCGGGCCTGGACACGCTGATCGTGGACAAGGACATGTCGCTGTACGACCTCGGCAAGATGTTCTTCGCGATGAAGGGCATCAGCGGCGGCGACGGGAAGTCCATGAACATCCCGATCTCGGGCCGCGCGCCCCAGAATTCCCTGAAGTGGGACATGCCGAAGGTGAAGCAGCTGGTGCAGCAGATCCAGAACGACGAGAAGGTCACCGTCGAGGGCAAGTGACCCGGAGCCGGAAGGGGGCGCCCCTCGCACCTGGTGCGAGGGGCGCCCCCTTTCGTGGCGTGTGCCGCCGGGTCAGCCGACGACCCGGTAGAGGATCAGGCCGCCCGGCCCGGTGGCCGTCCTGCGCAGCGCCGGGTCGTCGGCGGGCAGTCCGCCCTCGTCCGCCTTCTGCAGGACCCAGGTCACGTCGTACTTGTGCAGGAGTTCGATCCGCTCCCGACGCGGGGTGTCGGCCGCGAAGTACCGTGCGGTGTCGTCCAGGCGCTGGTCCTCGTCCGGCAGGAAGAAGTCCGGGTAGCCGGGCGCGACCGTGTAGAAGCCGAAGGCCGGAAGCTTCTGGGCCGAGCTCCACTTGGTCATGAACACCTCGCCGTACTTGCCGTACGGCGTGGTCCACCAGTACGTGCCGCCCGGCTTCCACGTCCCCTCGGTGATGTGCGTCGACAGGGCGTCCTGGCGCAGGATGAAGCCCAGCGCGTCCCGCTGTCCCCAGACTCCCACGAGGAGGCCGGCACCGACCGCGGCGCCGAGCAGGACCCGCACCACCTTCCGGCCGCTCTCCACGACGGCGATCGCCGCGGCGATCTGCGCCGGGATGACGACGGCGGGCGCGACCCGGCCGTACGACCACTTGTCGAGGACCGCTCCGGCCACGACCATCGCCACGGCGAGCGCGAACCAGATGACCAGCGGATCACGCCGGTCACGGACGAAGCGCAGCGCCAGCGCGACCACACCGATCAGCACCAGGCAGTACTTCGGGAAGAGGCCGACGTACAGCGCCTTGTGGATGTCCTCCAGGCCACCGATGCCGAAGAGCGAGAAGAAGGAGTAGTACGGCCACAGGGCGAGCACCCCGAGGCCGACCACGAGCGCGCCACCGAGCTTGAGCCACGTCGCCCTGGCCGGCCACGGACGCGCACCGCCCAGGACGCCGACCGCACCGAGGGTGATGACGACGCCGGAGAACTGGTGGCTGAGCATCAGCACGGCCCACATCACGCCCAGGCCCAGGTACGCCGCCCACCCGGTGGCCGCGCCCCGGCGCAGCGCCAGCATGAGCAGAGCCAGGAAGTGGAAGCCGAGGGCGAGGGTGAACGTGCTCGGGTAGGAGACGATCAGGGACAGCGAGGTGAAGCCCAGGAACCCGCTCCACGCGAAGAACTTGGTGCCCCACAGGAACAGGACGCACAGGATCGCGAGCGGGGGCGCCGCCCGGTGCCGGGTGAGGGTCCTGGTGAGGAACCAGATGCCGGTGAGCAGCAGCACGAGGCCGATGACGGCGGCGATGCGCAGGACGTAGAACGTGCCGAGTCCGGTCACCCGCGCGACCAGGGCGAGGAACACCATCCACGGCGAGTAGTACGGGCTGTCCGTGGCCGAGTCGACCATCGGGTTGCCCGGGTGGAACAGGTCGTGCCGCAGCCGCTCGACGGTGGCCGCGTGCACGCCCAGGTCACCGACCCAGGGCAGCCGGATGATCACGAAGACGTACGCGGTCACGACGAGCAGCAGCGCGCCGTGCACGGCGGCGAGCAGGGGCTGCTCGCCGAAGGGCCGCCGCCACCGGGCCACGGCGGGGGACGCGGTCACATCCGCGTCCCCGTGCTCCCCGGCCGCGAGCGGCCGGGGCTCTTCCGTGGTACGAGTCGGTTCTGCGGCGCGAGGGGAGAACGCACTCACCCGCGGCCTCTGGCGCGCGCACGGAGCTTCCACGGCATGGCGATGGACTCGAGCTGCACGGCGAGGTTCATCTTCGACTCGCCGACCGTACGGTCCTCGAAGTGGATCGGGACTTCCATGACCTGGAAGCCACGGCGCAGCGCCGCGTACTTCATCTCCACCTGGAAGCTGTAGCCGGCGCTGTCGACGGAACCGAGGTCGATCGCGCGCAGCGCGTCGGCGCTCCACAGGTTGAAGCCGCCGGTGATGTCGCGGACGCGGGTGCCCAGGATGGTGCTCGCGTAGGCGTTGGCCCAGCGGGAGAGCAGCTTGCGGTGGGCGCCCCACGCGTCGGAGAGCGTGCCGCCGGGTACGTAGCGGCTGCCGACGACGAGACCGGCACCGGTGGAGAGCGCGACGCCGAGCATCTCGGCGACCTTGCCCTCGGGGTGGGAGCCGTCCGCGTCCATCTGCAGGACGTAGGCGGCGCCGTCCTCGACGGCCTTGCTCATGCCGGCCGCGTACGCACGGCCCAGGCCGTCCTTCGCGGTGCGGTGCAGGACCGACATCCGAGGCGTGCCGTCCTCGGTGTGGTACTTCTGCGCGAGCTCCTCGGCGATGTCGCCGGTCCCGTCCGGGGAGGAGTCGTCGACGATGAGCAGCCGCAGCCCGGGGATGTCGAGCCCCATGAGGAGCTCGGCCATGCGCGGCACGTTGCCCGCCTCGTTGTACGTGGGCATGACCACGGTCAGCGGGGTCTGCGCCCACGTGTCGGGGAGAGCGATGCTTCTGCCGGTCGCGGGGTCCTCCACGCCGGGGGTCTTGTGCACACCTGTCACTGGATTACTGCCTCACTGAGGTCGGACGGAACGCGAACTCGGAGCCGTCTATCGGTCCGAGGAGAAGCGCAGCGCGGCGTCGGGAAGCTCTGCCTCGCACCAGACGCGCGCTCCGGAGCGAAGTTCGTTGTCGGCGCCCACCAGGGCGTCGTCGCCGATGACAGCGCCGTCGACGACCGTACGGGCACCGACGGCGGCGCGTGCGCCGACCAGGCTGGCGTTGACGACGGAGTCGGGTCCGACGACCGCGCCCTCGAGCACAATGGATCCGCTGACGACCGCGCCGGCCTCGATCCTGGCGCCCGCTCCCACCACGGTACCGCCGGACAGCTTCGCGCCCTCGGCGACGGTGGCGCCGGGGAGGACCAGGGCCTCGCCGCGCGGGCCGGGCACCGCCGGGGAGGAGACGACCCCGCGGACCAGGTCCGCGGAGGCCTGGACGAAGGACTCCGGCTTGCCGAGGTCCAGCCAGTAGGTGTCCTCGGTCTTGCCGTACAGCTTGGCTCCGGCGGCGAGCAGGCCGGGGAAGGTCTCGCGCTCGACCGAGACGGGCCGGCCGCCCGGGATGGCGTCGATGACCGAACGGCGGAAGACGTAGCAGCCGGCGTTGATCTGGTCGGTGACGATCTCCTCGGGCGTCTGCGGCTTCTCGGTGAAGGCCAGCACCCGGCTCTCGGAGTCGGTGGGCACCAGGCCGAACGCGCGGGGGTCGGCGACGCGGACCAGGTGCAGCGAGACGTCGGCCTCGGCCGCCGTGTGGGACTCGACCAGGCCGCGGATGTCCAGGCCGGTGAGGATGTCACCGTTGAACACCAGGACCGGCTCGTCGGGGCCGCTGGTCAGAAGCTCGGCCGCGTTGCGGATGGCACCGCCCGTGCCGAGCGGCTCGTCCTCGACGACGTACTCGAGGTGGACGCCGAAGTCGGAACCGTCACCGAAGTAGGGTTCGAAGACCTCTGCGAGATAGCAGGTGGCCATGACGATGTGGGTGACGCCCGCAGCGGCCGCCCTGGCTATCTGGTGGGCGAGGAACGGCACGCCCGCGGCTGGGACCATGGGCTTGGGCGTGTTCACCGTGACAGGCCTGAGCCGCGTCCCCTGCCCGCCGACCAGCAGGACCGCTTCCGTCATTGTCTTCCCCAACACGTTCGGGTGTACGAAGCGCTAAATCTAGCCCACCCGAGGATGTTCGATGACCGAAGGCGGCCCCCTCAAACCGCCTTCGGTCGTGACAATGACAACGCCGCCCGGGTCCCCGGTTACGGGAGGTTGCGGGCCATCACGATGCGCTGGACCTGGTTG
>NZ_JAGGOS010000111.1 GCF_018614205.1 Streptomyces sp. ISL-36
ACGAGAGCGGAACGATCGGTCGGAATAGGACCGGTCGTTCACAGCGTCCTCGCTGTGTTGTTGCCTACCGAGCCACAAGGGCCGGCAGGACTTTCAAAGGAACCTCGCCATCCGAAGATGGACGGGGTATCAACTAATCTGGCGTTGATTTTTGGCACGCTGTTGAGTTCTCAAGGAACGGACGCTTCCTTCGTACTCACCCTCTCGGGCTTTCCTCCGGGCTTTTCCCTTCGGTCTTTCGTGTTTCCAGCTTAGCAGATCCGTTTTCCGTTTCCGCCACCCGCTGGAGCGGGCTGCCGTTCCTGTTCTTCGCTTTCGCGTTTCCCTTTCCGGCGGTTCCGACTTTATCAGAAGTTCTGAGTCGGATTTCCCGCCCCTCTCGTTCACCCGTTCGCGCACACGGAGGTGCTGGGTTCCCGATCTGGCGGAGCCGTAAACGTACTGGAGCGGGGCGCCCGATGCAAATCGAGGCGCCCCGCTCCTGGTTGGGGGGTCGAGGGTCAGACCTCGACGACCACCGGGAGGATCATCGGGCGCCGGCGGTAGGTGTCCGAGACCCACTTGCCGATGGTGCGCCGGATCAGCTGCTGGAGCTGGTGCGGCTCGACCACACCGTCCTGGGCCGACTTGTTCAGGGCCTGCTCCACCTTCGGGACCACGGCGTCGAAGGCCGTGTCCTCGATGCCCGAGCCACGGGCGTGGATGTACGGGCCGCCCACGATCTTGCCGGTCGAGGAGTCGACCACGACGAAGACCGAGATGATGCCCTCGTCGCCGAGGATCCGGCGGTCCTTGAGGTGGACGTCTGTGACGTCGCCGACCGAGAGGCCGTCGACGTACACATAGCCGGCCTGGACCTTGCCGACGATCCTCGCCTTGCCGTCGACGAGGTCGACGACCACACCGTCCTCGGCGATGACGATGTGGTCCTTGGGGACACCCGTCATCGCGCCGAGCTCGGCGTTGGCACGCAGGTGGCGCCATTCGCCGTGGACCGGCATCAGGTTCTTCGGCTTGCAGATGTTGTAGAAGTACAGCAGCTCGCCGGCCGAGGCGTGGCCCGAGACGTGGACCTTGGCGTTGCCCTTGTGGATGACGTTGGCACCCCAGCGGGTCAGGCCGTTGATCACGCGGTAGACCGCGTTCTCGTTGCCCGGGATGAGCGAGGACGCCAGGATCACCGTGTCGCCCTGGACGATCCGGATCTGGTGGTCGCGGTTGGCCATGCGGGACAGAGCGGCCATGGGCTCGCCCTGGGAACCCGTACAGACCAGCACGACCTCGTCGTCCGGGAGGTCGTCGAGGGTCTTGACGTCGACGACCAGGCCGGCCGGGACCCGCAGATAGCCGAGGTCCCGCGCGATGCCCATGTTGCGGACCATCGAGCGGCCGACGAAGGCCACCCGGCGTCCGTACTCGTGGGCGGCGTCGAGGATCTGCTGGATGCGATGGACGTGGCTGGCGAAGCTGGCCACGATGATGCGCTTCTGGGCGTTCGCGAAGACGTTCCGCAGGACGTTGGAGATGTCCTTCTCCGGCGGGACGAAGCCCGGGACCTCGGCGTTCGTCGAGTCGGACAGCAGAAGGTCGATGCCCTCCTCGCTGAGCCGCGCGAAGGTGTGGAGGTCGGTGAGCCGGCCGTCCATCGGGAGCTGGTCCATCTTGAAGTCACCGGTGGCGACGACCATGCCCGCGGGGGTGCGGATGGCGACCGCCAGCGCGTCCGGGATGGAGTGGTTGACCGCGATGAACTCGCAGTCGAACGCACCGAGGCTCTCCCGGTCGCCCTCCTTCACCTCAAGGGTGTAGGGGCGGATGCGGTGCTCCTGGAGCTTGGCCTCGATCAGGGCGAGGGTCAGCTTGGAGCCGATGAGCGGGATGTCCGGCTTGAGCCGGAGCAGGTAGGGGACGGCGCCGATGTGGTCCTCGTGGCCGTGCGTGAGCACGATGCCCTCGACCTGGTCGAGGCGGTCCCGGATGGTGGTGAAGTCGGGCAGGATCAGGTCGATGCCGGGCTGCTCCTCCTCGGGGAAGAGGACGCCACAGTCGACGATCAGCAGCCGGCCGTCGAACTCGAAGACCGTCATGTTGCGGCCGATCTCACCGAGCCCGCCGAGCGGGGTGACGCGCAGGCCGCCCTTGGGCAGCTTCGGCGGGGCGCCGAGTTCAGGATGCGGATGACTCAAAAGACTCTCCTCACCACACACGCCACGTACCGCTTGGGCACGTGGCGCGCATGACATTCGTGCACTTGCTGTTGTCTGTCGGATGATCCCGTCGGACGTCGGACCTCTCGGGTCCCGTTCGTCCGCAGATCGGATATTCAGTTGTGAAGTCTTTTGCTAGAGCTGTACCCCGCCGGCGGCGAGATCGAGCTTGAGCTGGGCGGTTTCCTCGGGGGAAAGCTCCACGAGCGGCAGGCGCAGCGGGCCGGCCGGGAGGCCCTGGAGGTCCAGAGCGGCCTTGGTGGTGATGACGCCCTGGGTGCGGAACATGCCGGTGAAGACCGGGAGCAGCTGCTGGTGGATCTCGGTGGCCTTCTGGACGTCGCCGTTGAGGTGGGCGTCCAGGAGGGCGCGGAGCTCGGGCGTGACGACGTGGCCGACCACGGAGACGAAACCGCAGGCGCCCACGGAGAGCAGCGGCAGGTTGAGCATGTCGTCGCCGGAGTACCAGGCCAGGCCGGACCGGGCGATGGCCCAGCTGGCGCGGCCGAGGTCGCCCTTGGCGTCCTTGTTGGCGACGATCCGCGGGTGCTCGGCGAGGCGGACGATCGTCTCGGTGTCGATGGGGACGCCGCTGCGGCCGGGGATGTCGTAGAGCATCACGGGCAGGCCGGTGGCGTCGGCGATGGCCGAGAAGTGCCGGTACAGGCCCTCTTGCGGAGGCTTGTTGTAGTACGGCGTGACGGCGAGCAGGCCGTGCGCGCCGTCGCGTTCGGCGGTGCGGGCGAGCTCGATGGAGTGGTGGGTGTCGTTGGTGCCGATGCCGGCGACGACGTGGGCGCGGTCGCCGACCGCCTCCACCACCGCCCGTACCAGCTCCGATTTCTCCGCGTCGCTGGTGGTCGGGGACTCGCCGGTGGTGCCGTTGATGACCAGGCCGTCGTTGCCTGCGTCCACCAGATGGGCGGCCAGTCGCTGGGCACCGTCGAGGTCGAGTGCGCCGTCCGCCGTGAAGGGCGTGACCATGGCGGTGAGGACCCGCCCGAAGGGGGTCTGCGGAGTGGAGATCGGAGCCATGGGTAACACGCTACTCGCTGCTCAACGCCGGGTGTCCCCTAGGGGGACGTGAGAAGAGGAGCCCGGCACTGCCTGCTCGGGGGTTCAAGCAGTGCCGGGTCCGTTTGATCAGCCTAGATGAACTTCGTGAAACGTCGCAATACGGACACTTCGCCCGACGGACTCGTACATCTGTTCGCTATGGGGCCACACGGCCGTTCTTGTTGAAGGCCGCGTAGGTCAGCGGCATCAGCCTGGACCAGTGCTCTTCCATCTTCTCGCCGACCATCTCGATCTCCCGCTGGGGGAAGGACGGCACCTTGGCCAGCTCGTGCTGGGTGCGCAGGCCCAGGAAGTGCATCAGCGAGCGCGCGTTGCACGTGGCGTACATCGAGGAGAAGAGACCGACGGGCAGGACCGCGCGGGCCACCTCGCGGGCGACGCCCGCGGCGAGCATCTCCTGGTACGCCTCGTACGCCTGGACGTACGACTGCTCCATGGTGCGGCCGACCAACTCCTGCTGGGACTCGGTGCCCTCGACGAAGACGTACTTGCCGGGGCGGCCCTCCTGGACCAGCTTGCGGGAGGCGTCCGGCACGTAGAAGACCGGCTCCAGCTCCCTGTAGCGGCCCGACTCCTCGTTGTACGACCAGCCGACGCGGTGCCGCATGAACTCGCGGAAGACGAAGATCGGGGCGCTGATGAAGAAGGTCATCGAGTTGTGCTCGAAGGGGCTGCCGTGCCGGTCCCGCATCAGGTAGTTGATGAGCCCCTTGGACCGCTCGGGGTCCTTCTGCAGCTCCTCCAGCGACTGCTCACCCGCGGTGGAGACGCGGGCCGCCCACAGCACGTCCGAGTCGGCGGCGCTGTGCTTCACCAGCTCGACGGTCACATCGCTGCGGAAACTGGGCTTGAGATCTTCTGCGGGGGTGGTGCTCACCGGCGGGTCCTTCCCATTGCGTCGCTCGGGCGGCGCCCACTTTACGGGGAGCCACGGACAGCCGAGTCCTGCACCCACCCGAGGGGCGTTGTTTCGCCAATCCGGGGAAATCGGGCACCGAACCGCGACTTTGATCGTCTGTATCCGTGACACCACACACCCCGCCCAGACCAAGGAGTGTTCTCTCATGCTCAGCCGGCGAGAAGCCGTCCCGTTCGCGTTCGTCGCCGAGGCCGACCGCTTCCGCAGTAACGTCACTCCCCCGCCGAGGGAGCGCCTCACCGTCTCCCAGCTCGCGGGCCGTACGCTGATCGGACTGACCGTCGTGGCCGGTCTCGTCGGGTCGCTGCTCTTCGGTATGCCGTCCCTCCAGTCGGGTGCGGCCGAAAGCCACCGGCAGCAGTCCGAGGCTTCCGACGCCCGTTGATCAGTAGGGCCCCCTGGGGTGGCCCGGTCGAGACCCCCTGGGTAGCCTCACCGGGCACAGCCCCTTCGAGCGTGCTTGTGAGTGAGGACCAGTCGTGCCCCTGCCTTTTCTGACGGCCGACCGTGCTTTTGACGCGACGGACGACGTCGCGCTGCCGTTCGACGACCACGACCAGTGGCGTCGTCCCTACCGGCCCGGCCCCTGGCGGGTGGGGGCAGCGGCGCTCGCGCTGCTGCTCGCCTCGTTCGTGCTCCTCGCGGCGGTCGTCATCGCCGCCGCGGGGGCGCTGCCGGGCGCCGGCGTCACCTTCGGCATCGCGGCGCTGATCATCGTCGCCGCCCTGCGCATGCTGCGCGTGGGCATCTGGGTCAGCCGCCACGGTGTCCGGCGCGTGGGGTTCTTCGCGAACACGACGGTGGCGTGGCGGCAGGTGATCGCGGTGCGTACCGCGCAGCAGCCGGTGCGCTGGCTGGGACTTCCCCGCACCGTGCAGGGCCAGGCCCTGATCCTCGTACGGCAGGGCGGTGAGCAGTTCACCCTGCTCACCGACCACAGTGCCGACTTCCTCTCCCGCGTCGAGGCGTTCGACCGCGCCGCCGACACGGTCGAGGCCTGGAACGCGGAGTACGGCGTCGCGGCGCCGGTGCCGGCTGCCGCTACGCGCTGACCGTACGGCCCGCGTGGAGGGCGATCGCGCGCTGCATCGCCTTGCGGGCGCGCGGGGTGTCGCGGGCGTCGTGGTAGGCGACCGCGAGCCGGAACCAGCAGCGCCAGTCCTCGGGTGACTCCTCGGTCTCCGCACGCCGCTTCGCGAACACCTCGTCGGCCGAGTCCCTATCGATCCGGCCGCCCGCCGTGCGCTTCAGCTCGTCCACGGGCAGGCCGCCCTCGGCCTCCAGCTCCTGGGCGAGCCGCTGCGCGCCGCGGGCGAAACGGGTGTTCTTCCAGAGGAACCAGCCACCGACGCCGGGCAGCAGGAACGCCACGGCTCCCATGCCCATGGCGGCCGGTTCCCCGGTCAGCAGGAGCAGGACGCCCTCCATCGCCACCACCGCGAAGACGAGCACGAGGACGGTGGCGAGGAAGAAGTACGTGATCTTTCCGCCCATGGCCGTCAGCCCAGGTCCAGGAAGTGCTCCAGGCCGAAGGTGAGGCCCGGAGCGGTGACCACGCGGCGGGCGCCCAGGAGGATGCCCGGCATGAAGCTGGAGTGGTGCAGCGAGTCGTGGCGGACGGTCAGGGTCTCGCCCTCGCCGCCGAGCAGCACCTCCTGGTGGGCCAGCAGGCCCCTCAGACGTACCGCGTGGACCGGAACCCCCTCCACGTTCGCGCCGCGGGCGCCGTCCAGGGCGGTCGTGGTCGCGTCCGGCTGGGCGCCGAGGCCGGCCTCGGCGCGGGCGGCGGCGATCAGCTGGGCGGTGCGGGTGGCGGTGCCGCTAGGGGCGTCGACCTTGTTCGGGTGGTGTAGCTCGACGACCTCGACCGACTCGAAGTACGGGGCGGCGATCTGGGCGAACTTCATGGTCAGGACCGCGCCGATGGAGAAGTTCGGGGCGATCAGGACGCCGGTCTCCGGCGAGCCGGCGAGCCAGGTCCGCAGCTGCGCGAGGCGCTCCTCGGTCCAGCCGGTGGTGCCGACGACCGCGTGGATGCCGTGGCGTACGCAGTAGTCGAGGTTGTCCATCACCGAGGCCGGGGTGGTCAGCTCGACCGCGACCTGGGCGCCCGTCTCGGCGAGCGTCTCCAGCTTGTCGCCGCGGCCGAGCGCCGCGACCAGTTCCATGTCCTCGGCGGCCTCGACGGCCCGTACGGCCTCGGAGCCGATACGGCCCTGGGCTCCGAGGACCGCCACGCGCAGCTTGCTCATTGCTCTCTGAACTCTCTCTAGGAGACGGATTCGTGCAGGCGTGCCGCCTGCTTGTCCTTCAGCGGCCCTATGACGGACAGCGAGGGGCGCTGTCCGAGCACATCACGGGCGACCTCCCGGACCTCGTCCGGGGTGACCGCGGCGATCCGCCCGAGCATGTCGTCGACCGACATCTGGGTGCCCCAGCACAGCTCGCTCTTGCCGATGCGGTTCATCAGCGCGCCGGTGTCCTCCAGGCCGAGGACGGTCGAGCCGGAGAGCTGACCGATAGCGCGGGCGATCTCGTCGTCGGACAGGCCGTCGGAGGCCACCTTGTCGAGCTCGTCCCGGCAGATCTTCAGCACGTCGTGGACCTGGCTGGGGCGGCAGCCCGCGTACACCCCGAAGAGGCCGCAGTCGGCGAAGCCCGAGGTGTACGAGTACACGCTGTAGGCCAGGCCGCGCTTCTCGCGGACCTCCTGGAAGAGACGGGAGGACATACCGCCGCCGAGAGCCGTGTTCAGCACGCCGAGCGCCCAGCGGCGCTCGTCGGTACGGGCCAGGCCCGGCATGCCGAGGACCACGTGGGCCTGCTCGGTCTTGCGGCCCATGACCTCGACACGGCCCGCGGTGCGCAGGGCGCGCCGGCCCTCGCGGGGGCCGACCGGGACCGCGTCGGTACGGGTGAGGGCGCCGGCCTTCTCGAAGGCGCGGCGGACCTGGCGTACCACCGTGGCGTGGTCGACGTTGCCCGCGGCGGCGACGACCAGGTGGGTCGGGTCGTAGTGCTTCTTGTAGAAGCGGGCGATCCGGCCGCGGTCGAGGGCGTTGATGGTGTCGACGGTGCCGAGGACCGGGCGGCCGAGCGGAGTGTCGCCGAACATCGTCTGCGCGAACAGGTCGTGCACGACGTCGCCCGGGTCGTCCTCGGTCATCGCGATCTCCTCGAGGATGACGCCGCGCTCGGCGTCCACGTCCTCCTGGAGGATCAGCGAGCCGGTGAGCATGTCGCAGACGACGTCGATCGCCAGCGGCAGGTCGGTGTCGAGGACCCGCGCGTAGTAGCAGGTGTACTCCTTCGCCGTGAAGGCGTTCATCTCGCCGCCGACCGCGTCGAGCGCGGCGGAGATGTCGAGGGCACTGCGCTTCTTCGTGCCCTTGAAGAGGAGGTGCTCCAGGTAGTGCGTGGCGCCGTTGAGGGTGGGCGTCTCGTCGCGGGAGCCGACGTGCGCCCAGATGCCGAAGGTGGCGGAGCGTACGGAGGGCAGGGTCTCGGTGACGATGCGCAGGCCGCCGGGCAGGGTCGTGCGGCGGACCGTGCCGATGCCGTCCTTGCCCGGGAGAAGCGTTTGGGTACGGGCGACGGCCCGCCCCTCCGAAGAGGGGCGGGCCGTCGTCGCGGAACTACGGGACGTCACTGGTCGGTGTCGTCCTTCGCGTCCTCGGCGGCGCCGGCAGCGTTCTCGTCGTCTGCCATGACGGGGACGAGCGAGAGCTTGCCGCGCTGGTCGATCTCGGCGATCTCGACCTGGACCTTGGAGCCGACCGCGAGCACGTCCTCGACGTTCTCCACGCGCTTGCCACCGGCGAGCTTGCGGATCTGCGAGATGTGCAGCAGACCGTCCTTGCCGGGCATCAGGGAGACGAACGCACCGAAGGTGGTGGTCTTGACGACCGTACCCAGGTAGCGCTCGCCGACCTCCGGCATGGTCGGGTTGGCGATGCCGTTGATCGTGGCGCGGGCGGCCTCGGCCTGCGAGCCCTGGGCGGCACCGATGTAGATGGTGCCGTCGTCCTCGATCGTGATGTCGGCGCCGGTGTCCTCCTGGATCTGGTTGATCATCTTGCCCTTGGGGCCGATGACCTCACCGATCTTGTCCACCGGGATCTTGACGGTGATGATGCGCGGCGCGTTCGGGGACATCTCGTCCGGAACGTCGATCGCCTCGTTCATCACGTCGAGGATGTGCAGACGCGCGTCACGGGCCTGCTTCAGCGCGGCGGCCAGGACCGAGGCGGGGATGCCGTCGAGCTTGGTGTCGAGCTGGAGCGCGGTGACGAAGGTCTTCGTACCGGCGACCTTGAAGTCCATGTCACCGAACGCGTCCTCGGCACCGAGGATGTCGGTGAGGGCGACGTAGTGGGTCTTGCCGTCGATCTCCTCGGAGATCAGGCCCATGGCGATACCGGCGACGGGGGCCTTGAGCGGCACACCGGCGTTCAGCAGCGACATGGTGGAGGCGCAGACCGAGCCCATGGACGTCGAGCCGTTGGAGCCGAGGGCCTCGGACACCTGGCGGATCGCGTAGGGGAACTCCTCGCGCGTCGGCAGCACCGGCACGATGGCGCGCTCGGCGAGCGCGCCGTGGCCGATCTCGCGGCGCTTGGGCGAGCCCACGCGGCCGGTCTCACCGACGGAGTACGGCGGGAAGTTGTAGTTGTGCATGTAGCGCTTGCGGGTCACCGGGGAGAGGGTGTCCAGCTGCTGCTCCATGCGGAGCATGTTGAGGGTGGTGACGCCCAGGATCTGGGTCTCGCCACGCTCGAAGAGCGCCGAGCCGTGCACGCGCGGGATGGCCTCGACCTCGGCGGCGAGCGTACGGATGTCCGTGATGCCGCGGCCGTCGATGCGGACCTTGTCCTTGATGATCCGCTCGCGGACCAGCTTCTTGGTCAGCGCGCGGTAGGCGCCGGAGATCTCCTTCTCGCGGCCTTCGAAGGCCGGGAGGAGCTTCTCGGCGGCGAGCTCCTTGATGCGGTCGAGCTCGGTCTCGCGCTCCTGCTTGCCGGCGATGGTGAGCGCCTGGGCGAGCTCGCTGCGGACGGCGGCGGTGAGCGCCTCCAGGACGTCGTCCTGGTAGTCGAGGAAGACCGGGAACTCGCCGACCGGCTTGGCGGCCTTGGCGGCGAGGTCCGACTGGGCCTTGCACAGGACCTTGATGAAGGGCTTCGCGGCCTCGAGACCCGCGGCGACGACCTCCTCGGTCGGCGCCTCGGCGCCGCCCTTGACGAGCTCGATCGTCTTCTCGGTGGCCTCGGCCTCGACCATCATGATCGCGACGTCGCCGTCCTCCAGGACGCGACCGGCGACGACCATGTCGAAGACGGCGTCCTCGAGCTCGGTGTGCGTCGGGAACGCGACCCACTGGCCCTTGATCAGGGCGACACGGGTGCCGCCGATCGGGCCGGAGAAGGGCAGGCCGGCCAGCTGCGTGGAGCAGGAGGCGGCGTTGATCGCGACCACGTCGTAGAGGTGGTCGGGGTTGAGCGCCATGATCGTCTCGACGATCTGGATCTCGTTGCGCAGGCCCTTCTTGAAGGAGGGGCGCAGTGGCCGGTCGATCAGACGGCAGGTGAGGATCGCGTCCTCGGAGGGGCGGCCCTCCCGGCGGAAGAAGGAGCCGGGGATCTTGCCGGCCGCGTACATCCGCTCCTCGACGTCCACCGTCAGGGGGAAGAAGTCGAGCTGGTCCTTGGGCTTCTTCGACGCGGTGGTGGCCGAGAGGACCATCGTGTCGTCGTCCAGGTACGCGACGGCGGAGCCGGCGGCCTGCTTGGCGAGGCGGCCCGTCTCGAAGCGGATGGTGCGGGTGCCGAAGGTGCCGTTGTCGATGACAGCCTCGGCGTAGTGGGTCTCGTTCTCCACTATGGGTTTCTCCTACGTGTTCGTCTTTTCGTCCGTCGGCCCGTGTGGCCGTGGACGGTGGTGGAGGAGAAGCGCACCTTCGGGTGCGGGCCGGTCTTCGATCGAAGCACCCGGGTATGAGGGGTCCGGGGGCCACTACCGAGGACCGGCGGCGTGCCGGCGGCTTCTCGCTCGTGAATGTGGCGTTGTGCGTCCAGACTAAGTGCCTGTCGGCCCATCGCGCACGTACAGCAAAGGGAGCGGCCCCCTGAAAGTGGGAACCGCTCCCTTCGCAGCGTTCTCCATGGAATGGATTACTTGGCGCCGCCGGCCGCACCGCGGCGGATGCCGAGGCGGTCGACCAGCGCGCGGAAGCGCTGGATGTCCTTCTTGGCCAGGTACTGCAGGAGGCGGCGACGCTGGCCGACCAGGATCAGCAGACCACGACGGGAGTGGTGGTCGTGCTTGTGCTGCTTGAGGTGCTCGGTCAGGTCCGAGATGCGGCGGGAGAGCATCGCGACCTGGACCTCGGGGGAGCCGGTGTCGCCCTCCTTGGTGCCGAACTCGGCCATGATCTGCTTCTTCGTAGCGGCGTCGAGAGACACTCGGTACTCCTCTTGGTGTTTGTGCGCCTGCGAGTGCCCCTGGTCTGGGTCTCAGGGGAGCTTCCGTGACTCGGAGGCGAAGGTCCGATGAGCGCAGCTCCCAGAAGAGGTGGAATCAGAGATTCCGATGATTCCGGGTGCGCGTACACAAACGGCCGTCACACAGCGTACCAGTCCCCGGGAGCCGCTCTTACTTGCTGGTGAGGGAGCGGGCCGCCATGAAGACGTCCAGCACGGCCAGGCAGAGCGGGACCAGGGAGAGCAGGACGAAGCCTTCGGCCAGGTCGAGCAGGCGGCCCCAGAAGGGCGAGAGGCCCTTCCTCGGGATGATCAGGCCGATGGCGGTGACCAGGGCGGCACCGGCGGCGACGGCCGCGGTGAGCCAGATCGTACGGATGTCCAGGCCGCCGCGGTCCCCGTACATCAGGAAGTCCTTGACCAGGTCGGCCGGCGGGTTGAGGGAGAGGCCGAGGATCAGCAGCGCGATCGCGGCGATGCCGGCGACCAGGACGCAGGCGACCTGCGAGGTGTAGCGGAAGAGCCGGGCGCGCAGCAGCATCGCCAGACCCGCGGCGAGCGCGAGGAGCTGGCCCCAGACGTTGCCGGCGAAGCCGAGGACGGCCGCGGAGCCGACGACGACCGCGGCGCAGCCGCCGACCAGACCGAGGAGCATCTCGTGGCCGCGGCGGGCCTGGAGCGCGATGCGCTCGCCGTCGACCGGCCGGCCCTCCTCGGCGGGGGGCTGGTTCGGGTCGGCGTGGAACTCGTCGTCGGTGGCGCTGCGCGGGGAGGCGTAGCCGATGGGCAGCCGGGCGAAACGGGCGGAGAGGCCGGGCAGGAAGGCGACCAGGCCGATGGCGACGGGGGCGCAGACGGAGGCGGTCTCGGTGGCGGAGGACTCGGTGACGATCGCCAGGAAGGTGGCGAGGGTGCCGACCGTGGCGAGGAAGGTCGCGGCCACGAAGGGGGCGTCACCGCTGGGGGTGAGGGCGACCAGCGCGACGGAGGCGACCAGGACGGTCACGCAGCCGAGCAGGAACTGGAGCCGGCCGGGGCCCTGGCCGGGGTCGGGGCCGACGATCCCGGAGCCCGCGATCAGCAGGAGCGGGAGGGCGCCGAGGCCGAGGGCGACGGCGGTGGCCCGGTCCTTGTAGACGCGGGCGCGCACTCCGGCGAAGGCGGTGAGCAGGACGCCGGCGGCGCCCGCGACGATGCCGGGGAGGCTGTTCATGTCGTGGCGGACCGGGTCGGCGAACCAGAGCACGAAGCCCATCAGGACGAGCAGCAGGACGCCGCCGAGGAGACCGGCGCCGCGCAGGAGGTCGTCGCTCCACAGGTGCCGGTCACGGGTGACGGCGGAGGCGACGGCGTCGGAGACGTCGTCGAAGACGGCCGGCGGCAGCGACTGGGCGAAGGGGCGCAGCGAGAGGACCTCGCCGTCGAGCACCTGCTGCGCGGCGAGGGTGCGGGCTCCGTCGAGGACGGAGCCGTCGCGCCGGACGAGGTGGTAGCCGGTCGGGGTACCGGCGGACTGGGTCTGGCCGGTGAGCCGCAGGATCTCCGGATAGACGTCGGCGACGGCGATGTCCTCGGGGAGTGCGACGTCGATACGACTGTCCGGCGCCACAACGGTGACGCGGCAGAAGCCGGTCGCTGCGGTCGTACTCACGTGTCTGGACCCCCTGATTCGCGGTTGCGCACACTGCGCGCGCCACCCTACCGGGGACGGGCGGGGGTGGCTGCAAGTAGGATCGCCCTCTTCAGGGGGGAATCCGCAAACAAGGCTTCCGACGGGGGCGCCGGTGCGGAACTCCCGCACGAAGTCCGCCCGTAACGAGGGATTGATGCGCCGGTGAGCCAGATCGTCGTCAAACGCCCGCCGAGGTCCCTTCCTCCGGAAGTACCCAGCGAGGAACTGGTCCTGGAGTCCCCGCCCGAACTGCCGCGCGGGCAGCAGGAGGGCATGCTGATGCAGCTCCTGCCGATGCTCGGCATGGGTTCGTCGGTGGTGTTCTTCTTCATGCCGGGCGCGCATCCGTTCATGCGCATCATGGGCATCCTGATGCTGGTCTCCACGGTCGGCATGGTCATCGCTCAGCTCGTGCGGTTCCGCAAGGGTACGCAGGGGCAAATTGCCGATGTCCGGCGCGACTACCTCAAATACCTCGCGCAGACCCGGCGTACGGTGCGGCGGACGGCGCGCAAGCAGCGCGACGCGCAGCTGTATCTGCACCCGGCCCCCGAGCAGTTGTGGTCGGTGGTGGCCGAGGGCTCGCGGGTGTGGGAACGCCGGGTGGGCGACAAGGACTTCGGGCAGGTACGGGTCGGGCTCGGCGCCCAGCAGCTGGCGACGCCGCTGGTCGCGCCGGACACGGCTCCGGTGGACGAGCTGGAGCCGCTGTGCGCGGGCGCGATGCAGCAGTTCCTGGCCGTGCACGGTTCGTTGGACGGGCTGCCGATGGCGGTCTCGATGCGCGCCTTCTACCACGTGACGGTCTCCGGTGAGCCGGAGTCGGCGCAGGCCGCGGCGCGCGGTCTGGTCGCGCAGCTGGTGACGCTGCACTCCCCCGAGGACCTGATGGTCGCGGTGGTGGCGGCGCGGGGCGCGCAGGAGCGCTGGGACTGGACGAAGTGGCTGCCGCACACCCAGGTGGTGGGTCAGGTCGACGGGGCGGGCACGAAGCGCCTGTTCGGCGACGACCTCGGCGAGCTGGAGTCGATGATCCGCTCTCGGCTCGACGGCCGTCCGCGGTTCAGCAGGGACAACCAGCCGGTTCTGGACCAGCCGCATGTGGTGGTCGTCCTCGACGGCGGGATGGTGCCGCCGGACTCGCTGTTCGCGGCGCCCGAGGGTCTGCAGGGCGTGACGATCGTGGAGGTGGTCTCGGGCGAGCTCGACGAGCCGCGCGGTGGTCTGTCGGTGGTGGTACGGCCGGGACGGCTGCGTCTGGAGTCGGGCGGCGGTTTCGCGTACGAGGGTCTGCCGGACGGGATCTCGCTGCCGGCCGCCGAGGCGCTGGCGCGGCAGCTGGCGCCGCTGCGGATGGGCGGCGGGGACGACGACGAACCGCTGCTCGCCAACCTGGACTTCACGGATCTGCTGAACCTGGGCGACGCCGCCGCGGTGGACGTGGCGCGTACCTGGCGGCCCCGTTCGGTGGCCGAGCGGCTGCGGGTGCCGATCGGTGTCGGCGAGGACGGTCAGCCGGTCATGCTGGACCTCAAGGAGGCGGCTCAGGAGGGCATGGGCCCGCACGGCCTGTGCGTGGGTGCGACCGGTTCCGGCAAGTCGGAGCTGCTGCGCACGCTGGTCCTCGGTCTGGCGGTGACGCACTCCTCTGAGACGCTGAACTTCGTCCTCGCGGACTTCAAGGGTGGTGCGACGTTCGCGGGCATGTCGCAGATGCCGCACGTCGCGGCCGTCATCACCAACCTGGCCGACGACCTGACCCTGGTCGACCGCATGGGCGACGCGATCCGCGGTGAACTGCAGCGGAGGCAGGAGCTGCTGCGCTCTGCGGGCAACTACGCCAACATCCACGACTACGAGAAGGCGAGGGCGGCCGGTGCGCCGCTCGAACCGCTGGCCTCGCTGGTCCTGGTGATCGACGAGTTCTCCGAACTCCTCACCGCCAAGCCCGACTTCATCGACATGTTCATCCAGATCGGCCGTATCGGCCGCTCCCTGGGTGTGCATCTGCTGCTGGCCTCGCAGCGCCTGGAGGAGGGCAAGCTCCGCGGCCTGGACACGTACCTCTCGTACCGGATCGGTCTGCGGACGTTCTCGGCGGCCGAGTCGCGTACGGCGATCGGTGTGCCGGACGCGTACCACCTGCCGTCGGTGCCGGGCTCGGGCTATCTGAAGTTCGGCACGGACGAGATGACCCGCTTCAAGGCGGCGTACGTCTCGGGCACGTACCGGACGGGCGGGCCCCGGCTCACGGCCGGCCAGATGCCGATCGAGCGGCGTCCGGCGCTCTTCACGGCGTCGCCCGTGCCGGTGGTGTACGCGGCGCCGGACCCGGCGTACCTGACGGCGCAGCGCGAGGAGGAGGACGAGGCGCTCGCGGACACCGTCCTCGACGTGATCGTGCGGCGCCTGGAGGGGCAGGGCGTGCCGGCCCATCAGGTGTGGTTGCCGCCGCTGGACCAGGCGCCCTCGCTCGACCAGCTCCTTCCGGGGCTCGCGCAGACCGCGGACCGTGGTCTGACGGCGACGGAGTACACGCGTCCGGGCGGTCTGACGGTGCCGCTGGGTCTGATCGACAAGCCCTTCGAGCAGCGGCGTGAGGTGCTGTACCGGGACTTCTCCGGCGCGGCGGGCCACATGATGGTGGTCGGTGGTCCGCAGTCCGGCAAGTCGACGCTGATGCGGACGCTGATCTCGGCGTTCGCCCTCACCCACACCCCGGCCGAGGTGCAGTTCTACGCGCTGGACTTCGGCGGTGGCGGCATGGTGTCGCTGGCCGACCTGCCGCATGTCGGCGGGGTCGCGTCCCGGCTGGACCCCGAGCGGGTGCGGCGTACGGTCGCGGAGGTCCTGGGCGTGCTGAACCGGCGTGAGGAGTTCTTCCGCTCGCACTCCATCGACTCCATCGCCACCTACCGGCGCAAGCGCGCCGCGGGCGAACTGCCCGGCGAGGCCTGGGGCGACGTCTTCCTGGTCATCGACGGCTGGGGCGGTTTCCGCAACGACTACGACATGCTGGAGCCGGTCGTCTCGGACATCGCGGCGCGCGGTCTGGGCTACGGCATCCATGTGGTGATCACCGCGGCGCGTTACATGGAGGTACGAGCCGCGCTGAAGGACCAGATGCTGGGACGTCTGGAGCTGCGGCTCGGTGACGTCATGGACTCCGAGTTCGACCGGAAGGTCGCGGCGAACGTCCCGCCGGGTGTCCCCGGCCGTGGCCAGGTGCCGGAGAAGCTGCACTTCATGGGCGCGCTGCCGAGGATCGACGGGTCGAGCTCGGCGGTGGACCTGTCGGAGGGCACGGCGGCGTTCGTGCAGGCGGTGAAGAGCAGTTGGACCGGGGCGCCCGCTCCGGCGGTGCGGCTGCTGCCGCGGCGGCTGCCGGCGGAACAGCTCCCGAAGGGCTTCGAGTACCCGCAGCACGGCATCGCGATCGGCATCGACGAGACGAACCTGGAGCCGGTGTTCGTCGACTTCGAGACGGACCCGTTCTTCCTGGTGTTCGGCGAGAGCGAGTCCGGCAAGACGGCGCTGCTGCGGCTGATCGCCAAGCAGCTGTGCGAGCGGTACACGCCGGAGCAGGCCCGGATCGTGGTCGGAGACTACCGGCGCACGATGCTGGAGGCGGTCGCGCCCTCGCATCTGCTGGAGTACGCGCCGATGGCGTCGGCCATGCAGATGCACATGGACGCGATCAACACGGTGATGACGAAGCGGGCGCCGAAGCCGGACATCACTCCGCAGCAGCTGCGGGACCGCAGCTGGTGGACGGGTCCGCAGCTGTTCGTGCTGATCGACGACTTCGAGCTGGTGGCGACGAACTCGGGCAACCCGCTGCAGGTCCTGGTGGAGAACCTGCCGTTCGCTCGGGACGTCGGCATCCGCTTCATCGTGGCGCGCAGCGCCGCGGGTGCCTCGCGGGCGATGTACGAGCCCTTCATGCAGCGCGCCAAGGAGCTGGGCGCCCAGGGCGTCATCCTCTCCGGTGACCCGGGCGAGGGCGACATCCTCGGCAATGTCCGCGCCAGGCCGATGCCTCCGGGCCGTGGCACGTTCGTGTCGCGCAAGCGGGGGACGCCGCTGGTGCAGCTGGGTTGGCTGCCGGAGCAGCACCAGTAGGGGATTTCCGGCCGATCGGGTACGGCGGTCCCACTACTGTGGACAGGGACCGCCGTACCACCGTGAAGGGATCGCGCTGATGGCCGACGCCGCCGAGAAGGAACGTCAGAAGGAAGAGCTCTACGCGCTCGACATCTCCGGCGTCGAGTGGCACGGCGCGCCCGGGACCTCGCCGGACGAGGAGCGGGTGGAGATCGCGTATCTGCCGGAGGGAGCGGTGGCGATGCGGTCGTCGCTCGACAAGGACACCGTGCTGCGGTACACGAAGGCCGAGTGGGACGCCTTCGTCCTGGGCGCGCGCGACGGGGAGTTCGACCTCCGCTAGGACGCCACGTGGAGCAACGCGTGAGGGGGTGGCCCGCTGAGAAGCGGGCCACCCCCTCACGTGTCTACGCGTGGTCTCACATCATCATGCGGAACCGGGCCGCGTTGCCCTTGTCGGTGTCCTGGTAACCGATGACCGACTCGTCGAGCAGCTGCGCGATGCGCATCAGGTCCTGGTTCATGCCGCCCATGTCGCGGGTCAGCCGGTCCTGCGTCTCGCGGTACGCGACCTTCGCCTCACCTTCCCAGTTGGAGGCGACGCGGTTGACCTCGGACATGAGGTCCTCCAGCTTCTGGGTGAGCTGGGTGGAGGTGAGGCGGACGTCGCCGGCCGCCTGAGTCACGGTGTCGTAATTGACGGCAGTGGTCATGTTCTTGGCTCCTGGAGTGAGAGAGGCGTGGAGGAGTGGCCGGGCCCGCAGGCTCAGGCCATGCCGAGGATGGCGCTCTGGCCGGAGGAGGTGTCGTCCATCTTGCGGAAGCCGCGGATGCGGTCCTCCTCCTCGCGCGTGAAGCCGTCCGCGCTCATCCGCATCATCTCCTCGAGCTTGATCAGCTCGACACGCATGTTCTTCAGACGCAGGTTCAGGTCGTTCTGAACCCGGTCGTACTCCTTGCTGGCCGCGCCCTGCCAGCCGGCCTGGATGCGGTCCACGACGCCGTTCAGCGACGTGACGCGGGCCTGCAGCTCGTCGTGGAAGTCCTGGATCCGGCCGGCGAGCTTGGTCTGTTCGGCACTGGTTACGTTCAGGTTTGGATTCGACATCTTGCCCCTTCTTCCTTCGGTGGGGTCTCGACGGTCCCTGCCGTCGGGCCCTCCGGTCGTCATTCGGACGGGAATCTTTTTTGATGCCGCCCCCGTGCTGGGGTCACTTCATATGACGTGTCCCCGACCGTCACTCTAGCCATTCGGTACGGCAGTTCCAACTGCAAAGTACTCAACTGGTACGTGACGGTTCGTCTCATCCCGCAGGGCCTCTGTGGCGGCGTCGGCTGTCACGGATCACGATGGCCGCCCCGGCCACCACGGCGACCAGGACACCGCCGATGCCCAGCGCGTAGGTGGCGAGTCGTTCGGTGCGTTCCTGCGGCGTCTCCGCCAGTGCCAGATGGGCCGGTTCGGGCGCGGGCGGCTTGGGCGGACCGGGGTCCGGCGTGGGCGCGTCCTGCGGTACGGCTCCGTCGGCCAGCGCCCTTACCGGGTCGACGACTCCCCAACCGACGTGGTTGTCATGGCCGTTGATGGACCGTACGGCGGTCTGCTCGATACGGGCCACGATCTGGGCGGGGGTCCACGTGGGGTACTTGGCGCGCAGCAGGGCGGCGACGCCGGAGACGTACGGGGCGGAGAAGCTGGTGCCGTTGTCGACGCACTGGCCGCCGCCGGGGACGGTGGAGACCATGTCGACGCCGGGGGCGGCGACGCCCACGAAGGTGCCGGACTGGGAGAACGCGGCCCGTTCGTTGTTGCGGTCGGAGGAGGCGACGGCGAGCACCCCGGGGAAGGCGGCGGGGTAGGTGTTCTTGAGTTTGCCGTCCATGCCGTCGTTGCCGGCGGAGGCGACGACGACGATGTTCGCCTTCAGCGCGCGGGCCACCGCCTTGCCCATGGCGGAGTCGGGGCTGAGCGGCTGGGTGGTGTCCTGCGAGATGTTGATGACGTCGGCCTTCTTGGCGATCGCGTGGTCGATCGCCTGCGCCATCGTGTCGGACTTGCCGCTGTTCTTCTCGTCGTTCTGGCGGATCGGGATGATCGTCGCCTCGGGGGCGAGGCCGACGAAGCCGGTGCCGGCCCGCGGGCGCGCGGCGATGATGCCGGCGACCTTGGTGCCGTGGCCCACCTCGTCGACGGTGCCGTCGGTCTTGCCGCGCTTCTCGTCGCCGGGGCCCGGGTTGTCCTTGTCGGGCTTCAGGTAGTCCTTGCCGGCCTTGGCGTCGACCGCGGTCTTCAGCTGCGGGTTGACGTCGTCGACGCCGGTGTCGATGACCGCGACCCGGACGCCCTTGCCCTTGGTGTCCTGCCAGAGTTCGTCGAGGAGGACCCGCTGGAGCGACCAGGGGATGCCCTCGATCTGCTTCTTCATGGGGAAGGTGCACTCGCCGCTGCCGTCGGGAGAGAGGGCCGGCACCGGCCGGTCCGCCGCGTGCGCGGCGGGGAGGGGCACGGCGAGCAGGCCCGTCAGGGCCGTGGCGGTGAGCAGGGCCGCCTTCCGGTACGTCACCACTGCCACCTCCTTTACGAACCCTGCGGCTGACGCGCGCTGTTGGTGTCGAGCCTCGGCCCCTTGGACAGGAACTCCGACCACGTGATCGGGACGAGGACCGGAGTGACCTTCTCGTAGCCGAGACGGGTCTGGGCCTCGCTCGGTTCCGGGCGGCCGTCGGTCTGCTTGTCCTGGTCTCCGGTGCCGATCTCGGAACGGGCCGCGTCGCTGTCGCCGTTGGCCTGGACGGCGTAGCGCAGGCCGGTGTCGGTGACCAGGAAGAGGGAGCCGTCGGGCTTGGTCTGGTTGCCCTGGATCTGGGTGTAGAGCAGGCCGCTGCCGGGGGTGACGTATGTGCTGGTGCCACCGGCGGTGATGTCGGCCGGGTAGGCGGTGCCGGCCCAGGTGGTCAGGGTGGTGCGGCCCTTGTCGTCGACCTTGTTGAGGACGCTGCACACCGTGTCCCGGGCGCCCGCGCCGCCGACGGAGTTGACGTGGACGGACTTGCGGGCGGGCCAGCGGTACTCGGCGCCGAAGGTGGCCGTGTCCGGGGAGAGCGACTGCTGGTCGACGGCGGTCGCCTTGCCGTCCATGTCGAGGGTGTCGGTCTGCTTGGAGTTGATGAGCAGCCAGGCCGTGAAGTCGGAGACCGGCTGCACCTTGCCCGGCAGGACGACGAAGTGCTGGGGGCCCGCGCCGGTCTGGGCGAGCAGGACCATGCCGACCCGGTCCTCGGTCGGGCTGAGGCCACCGCCGACACCGGCGTCGGTGCCGACCTGGCCGGGGATCTGCGGGAAGTCGACGGGGCTGCCGGTGTGGAGGGTGGCGAGCCAGTCGTCCGTGACGGACTGCGGTTCGGCGTGGAGGCCGAAGAGCGCCGTGGTGAGCCCGGGCACCTTGTCGTGCACCAGGTACTTGGTGCCGGTGTGGTCGACGAGGTACTGGGCGCTGTCCTTCTGGCCCTTGACGTAGAGGATCTGTCCGGGCTTCAGCTGTCCGCTGCCCTCGGTGCGCTTGAAGTCCCGTTCGGCGAAGACGAAGGTGGCCTTCTGGACGCTGGGCCCCTTGCCGCCGCCGGGCTGTTCGCACACTGCCCAGCGCTTGGCCTTGCCCGCCTCGCCCTCGTTGGGGAGGCGGTCGGGAGCGTACGGAATGCCGAGGATCGGTCCGCGGGGCGGGTTGCCGGCATCCAGCATCTTGTCGTCCACCTGGATGACCGAGAACTCCTGGGGTGTGAGCAGGAGCCGGGCGGAGGCGAGGTTGAGGACAGGGTGGAGCAGGGTCTTCTTGTCCTTGCCCTTGCCGGTGGAGAGCACGACGTAGCGGGTGGTCGACTGCTTGCCGACGATCACCTTGGTGCCGGGCTTGTCCCAGCCCTTGGGGGCCTTGGGGCTGAACATGCCCCAGGCGCCGAACACGGCGAGCACCAGCGCGCCGACGATCAGGCCGGGGACGACCGCGCGCAGCGGCCTCGGCGCTCCCTCCTCCGTACCCGAGGGCGAAGGTTGGAGGAATGCGGCCACCGTGCGCTTCTTCGCAAAGGTGTACGCGTTGAGCTCATCCCGCCGTGATGCCATGAGTCCCCATTTTCGTCAGGCTCAGTCTTCACCGATGCGTCCGGGGAGCATGGCACCCGGGCTCCGGCTGTCGGACCGGCCCCCTACTATGCCTGCTGTCCGGTGGTGCTTGTGGGGCGGGTAGGGTGAACCAGCCGCCAAAGCCCTGGCGGGCCAGGGTGATCGGGACGAATTGGGGGGATTCTCCATGATGGCATCCGCGACGCGGACGCGGCCCGCGGCGGCCGCACCCTCCTCCGTGCCCCCGGGGCACTCCGCGGCGGGCGCTCCGTCCGCCGTCTCGCCCCGCCTTCAGGCGCGTCCGGGACACTTCGGATCGTTCCGATTGCAACAGCTCGTACTGATCGAGGTCGCGGCGGCGCTGCTGCTGGTGGCGTGGGTCATCGAGCCGTTGCTGCTGGTGCCGGCCGGTGTGGTCGCGGCGCTGCTCGTCCTGCTCGCGCTGGTGCGCCGCCACCGTCGCTCGATGCCCGAGTGGCTCACCACCTACCTCGCTCTGCGGGCCCGGACACGGCGGGCCGCCTCGCTCGTCCTGCCGGAGGGCACCGAGCCGGGACTCGCGCCGGTCGTGGAGTGCGACCCGGCGCTGCGGACCTACGCGTACAGCGACCGGGACCGTCGTCCGGTCGGGATGATCGGGGACGGCACCTTCCTCACGGCGGTGGTGCGGGTCGAGTCGGAGAGCACCGCGCTGCGCCCCGACCGCTCGGCGCGGCCGCTGCCCGTGGCGCTGGTGCGGGACGTGCTCGAAGTGGACGGGATCCGGCTGGAGTCCGCGCAGCTCGTGCAGCACACCCAGCCCGCGCCGGCCCCGCATCTGCCGGAGCAGTCGATGGCCGCGCGCAACTACGCGCCGCTGCAGGCGCAGACGGGTTCTCCGGCGCTGCGGATCACCTGGGTCGCGCTGAAGCTGGACCCGGAGCTGTGTCCGGAGGCGGTCGCCGCGCGCGGCGGCGGCATGGAGGGCGCGCAGAAGTGTGTGGTGCGGGCGGCCGACCAGTTGGCGAGCCGGCTGGCCGGCGCCGGGTTCAAGGCGACCGTGCTCACCGAGCAGGAGCTGACGGCGGCGCTCGCCACCTCGACGTGTGCGAGCCCGATGGCGATAGCGCAGGCGGGCCGCGGCCAGGCGCAGGCCCGGCGGACGCAGGAGACCGCACGGACGTGGCGGGTCGACGACCGGCGGCACACGACGTACTGGGTGGGGCGCTGGCCCCAGTTGGGCGGCGCGGGCGGGGCCGGGGCGTCGATGCCGCAGCTGATCGCGCTGCTCACCTCGCTGCCGGCGCTGGCGACGACCTTCAGTCTCACGCTGAGCGGCGGTGACCGTCAGGAGGTGACCGTGGCCGGGCATGTGCGCATCACGGGACGCAGCGACGAGGAGCTGGTGGCGGCGCGGCACGAACTGGAGCGCGCGGCACGCGGGGTGAAGACGGGTCTGGTACGGCTCGATCGCGAACAGGTGCCGGGGATGCTGGCCTCGCTGCCGCTGGGGGGTGCGCGCTGATGACCTTCTCTTCCACGGGTGCGGGTACGGGGCCGGGAGCAGGATCGGGACGCGGGGCGGGTACGCCCGGCGCAGGGTCCGGTGCGGGCGGCGGGAGGCACGGTGCCTCCGGCCGGGGTACGGGACGGGGCGCACGCCCCCGTTTCGGCTTCGGGCTCGTCGGACCGCGCCGCGAACGTCACTCCGTACCGCTGGAGCAACTGGGCGCGCTCAGCCTGCCGGTGGGCGACGACGGCATGGTCATCGGCGTGGACGCCGAGGGCCGGCCCGCGGTGCTGGGCATCAACCGCCCCACCCCGTACGACGTCACCCTGATCGGCGGGTTGTGGACGGCGCAGGTGATGGCGTTGCGGGCGGCCGCGACCGGGGCGCGGGTGGCCGTGGAGACGGGCCGGGCGCAGGCCTGGACGGCGCTCGCCCAGGCCGCGGGTGGCGGTCAGCCGTGCATCACGCTGCATGACGTCGGCCGGGTTCCGCCGCAGGGCGCGTCGGCCGGCAGTCCGGTGGTCGTGGTGCGGGACTGCGGCATGCGGCCGCCGCGCGGCCGGGTCGTGTCGGGCCCCTGGCAGTCGGTGGTGACCCTGCTTCCGTATCTGAGCCCGGTCGCGCCGCGTCTCCTGGAGAAGTCCTCGCTGGTCGGTGTGCAGCGGGTGTCCCCGGACGAGGCGGCGCAGATCGGCCGCATCATGGGGCTCCCGCGCGCGGAGTCGGAGGCGCTGTCGACGCTGGCCGACGGCGTGACCCTCTGGTGCACGCCGGGTGACCGGCAGTTCGTGATGACGCAGGCGACGGACGCCGAGACCGGATTGTTGGGCAGCGCGCGCCGGATGGACTGAGGGGCGCGGGGCTTTTCAAGTCCGTCCGTTTATGTACGGATTTGATCGCGGGGGAATCGTCGGCGCAGAGTCAGTGGGGTCACTCTGTGGTGCGGGTAGGTCACTTGGGGGCGAGACGTGACCGGGCAGACAGGACTGGGCGGCCCCTCGGGCCTGCCCCACCGACACCGTTGGCGATTAGGGTGGGAAGGGCCCGCCCACGACAGCACAAGGGTGCGCGACCACACCAGGAGGCAAAGTGAACGGCGATCGGGACGAGATCCACGGGGGTTGGAATCCACCCGTCGATGATCAGTCCGACGCGGATCCCGCCGAGATGACGGGTGAGTTCACCATCGACTACACCCCTCCGGCCTGGTACACGCAGAACGCGTCCGGATCGGGGAGCGCGGGGGGCGTCACGCCGCCGCCGCCGAGCGGCGCGCCCGTGGCGGTCCCGGGGCTTACGGCGGGCAGCGGGTTCGAACCCACCTGGGCGCCGGCCCCTCCGGCACCGTCCGCACCGTCGGCCTCGGCCCCGGCTCCCGTTCCCGCCCAGGCGTCCGCTCCCGCACCGGCTTCCGCTCCCGCGTCGGCTCCGGTTCCGGACGCGCCCGCTGACGGTGGGTCGTTCGGGGGCGGCGACCTGGAGAGCGGCGCGACCATGCGTTTCTCCCCGGCCGCGCTGAAGCGCGAGATGGCGGAGATCTCCGAGCGCGCGGCGGCGACCTCTGCCGAGACCTCCCCGGCCGCGAGGGCCGATGGCTCCGAGGACCCGGCGACGCCCGGCCCCGGCGCCGGTAACCCGCCGGAGCAGCCCGTGGTGACGGACGCCTCCGGCGGTTCCCCCGTACCCGGCCAGTCCTCGGCCGACCGGGCCCTGCCCGTGGCCCCGTCGACGCCCCCCGCCCCGAGCAACGGCCCGGCGGCGCCCGGGGACGCGGACTCCGGCGACGACAGTGCGCCCGCCGTGGGCGGCGAGGCCCCGGTGGGCGGCCCGATCACGACATCGACGCACCCGGACGCCGACAGCGCGCCCGCCGTGCTCGCGCAGACCCCGCCGGCCGACGCAGGCGCGGCTTCCGACGGCGAGGACGCGCCCGAACAGCCCGCGGTGGCGGACGCCTCCGCCACGGCGTCCCCGTCGGACCAGCCTTCGGCGACCGGCGCCGTCCCGGACCCGGCCGCTGCCGAGGCCGAGGACGAGGCCACCGGTGGGGACACGGACCGGACCGCCGACCGGGCGCCCGGTGCGGAGATCGCCCTGCGCGCGCCGGGCGACGAGACCGCGGGCGGGTCCGCCGACACACCTGAGGACGCCGTCCCCTCCCTCACGCCCCAGGCCACTCCCCCGGCCGGACCGACGCCGGCCCTTCCCGCCGCCTCCGCGCCGTGGAGTCCCGCCGCCCCGCAGGGCGGTGCCGGGCTTCCCCCGCTCCCGCCGTCCTTCCAGCCGGCGGCGCCGGCTCCCGCGGCGCAGTGGCCCGC
>NZ_JAGGOS010000112.1 GCF_018614205.1 Streptomyces sp. ISL-36
CGCGGCTTCCAGGCCACCGACCGCTGACATTCCCTGCGGACACCCGAGGAGGCCGCCGTGGCCGGCTACGTACAGCACAAGGAAGACATCATCAGGCGCCTGAGGCGCATCGAGGGGCAGGTACGGGGGGTGCAGCGGATGGTCGACGAGGACGTCTACTGCATCGATGTACTGACCCAGGTCTCCGCCATCAACGCGGCACTCCAGTCCTGCGCCGTGGCCCTCCTGGACGAGCACCTCAGCTGCTGCGTCACCGAGGCGATCGCCCAGGGCGGGGACCAGGCGAAGGTGAAGGTGGGCGAGGCGTCCAAGGCCATCGCCCGGCTGATCAGGACCTGACACTCCCCCAGGCGAGGGATCAACCGCTCTTGCGTGAAGGGCAGTCGGCGGACAGCGTGACGCTCAGGCGGAGACAGAGCCCGAGCACCTGCCGAAGGAGCACCAGCTCCGCCGAACCGGGCAGACCGGGGCCGCAGACCTTCGCGCAGGGGCGGTTCGTCATGAGGGTCGACATCCCGCCATCGTACCCCTGGGGGGTATATCTATGCCGGGTGGACGGCCCGTACGATGAACTGCCCGTGGTCCTGTCCGGTCGATCAGCCCGGCAAGACCGGCCGGACAGGGCCGTAGGGGGAGGGGATGCGCGTGCGCCGGCTGGGAGAGCTCGAGGCCGAGATAATGGACCGCCTGTGGGCCTGGCGAAGGCCCGCCACGGTCCGCGAGATCGTCGACGACATCAATCTGGGGCGCCGGGTCGCCTACACGACGGTGATGACGGTGGCGGACATCCTCCACCGCAAGGGCTGGCTCCGCCGCGAGAAGGCGGGCAGGGCCTGGCTGTACGAACCGGTCCGCAGCCGCGAGGAGTACACCGCCGCCCTGATGCAGGACGCCCTGGGCGACAGCGCGGACCGCCCGGCCGCCCTCCTGCGCTTCGTGGAGACCATCTCCCACGAGGACATGGAGGCGCTGGACGCGGCCCTGCGCGCGGCCCGCGGCACGGGGGGCGGCGACCCGGACTCCCCACGGCCCGACACAGCGAGTCCCGACTCCACGGCTCTCGACTCCACGCATCCCCACTCCCCACGGCCCGACACAGCGAGCCCCGACTCCACGGCTCTCGACTCCACGCGGCCCGACTCCCCACGGCTCGACTCCACACGGCTCGACCCCGCAGGTGCCGACTCCCCACGGCTCGACCCGACGGGCCCCCGGGTCCGCGGCCACCGGCCCACCACCCCCGGGCCCGCCGCTCTCCACCGATCCGGTGCCGCGGGCGGCCCGCCCACCGGCGGCGGAACGACCGGATCCGCGCCGGCGCGCTCCCATCCCCGCCCGGGTGATCCGGAGCACGTCCCACGCCACGGCCCCGCCTCCGGCCCGCCGGCCGGCCCGCGGACCGGCACCCCCGACGCACGCCCCCACGGAGGCACCGCGTGAACCATCACGCGCTGCCGCCGCTCGGAGTGGCGCTGCTCTCCGGACTCCTCATCCCCTGGCTTCTCGTACGCGCCCGCTGGGCCCAGCAGGTGCCGCGCCTCGCCCTGGGTGTCTGGGCGGCCAGCGGCGCCCTCTTCGCCGGCTCCGCCGCCCTTTTCCCCGCGCAGCTCGTCCTGCCGGCAAAGATCAGTCACCGGCTGACGGACATGGCGTTCACCCTTCAATTCCCCTCCTTCAACCGCCTTCTCGAAATGACCGGCCGCGAATGCCTGGCCCTTTCCCTGGCGCTCGCCGTCCTCGCCCTACCCACCGCCGGATTCGTCCGCGAACTGCTGCGGGCCCGGCGGGCACGCCTGCGGCACGCGGGGGTGCTGCGGCTGGTCGGACGGTACGACCCCGCTTTACGGGCGACGGTCCTCGACCACGCCCGGCCCGCCGTGTACTGCCTGCCCGGCCGCTCGCGCCGCGTCGTCGTCTCCTCGGGCGCCGTGGACACGCTCACGACGGCCCAGCTGGCGGCGGCGCTCGCGCACGAGCGGGCGCACATCGCCGGCCGGCACCACCTGCTGGTCGCGGCGGCGGAGGCCTTCGCCGCCGTGTTCCCCCGGCTCCCGCTCGCCCGGCACGGCGGCACCGCCGTACCGCTGCTGCTCGAAATGACCGCCGACGACCGGGCGTTGCGGCGCTGCTCGCGGGACGCCCTGGCCACGGCGCTGTACGCGCTCGCCTCGGGCAGGGCACCGCGCGAGGCGTTCGCGGCGGGCGGGCCCTCGGCGGCGCTGCGCATGCGGAGGATCCTCACCCCGCACAGCGCGGGACACCCGGTCCTGCGGGGCCTGTTGACGATCGCGGCGGCGGCGACGGCGGTGGCACCGTTGATCGTCGCCTGCTGTTCCATCCCGGGGTAATCGACTCGGTTCAGCGCTCGGCCAGTACGTATTTACTAAGTGAATTCGTAGATTTCGCATCGGTCACATCGGCCTGAATTCCCGGCTATTGTGGGTATGTTGGGGCGCAGGCTCGGCACGTCGAAGGGTACGAACCAATGCAGCTGGCTGACGTGCGGACGGCAGCAGCCGCCGACGCGACGACGATATCCAGGCTGCTGGCGGACGTCATTCGGGGCAGCTACGACGGAATACTCGGCGAAATCCCGGCGCGCCGTCTGGCCTCCACTCAATGTGCACTTCCGCGTATCCGTGCGGAAATTGAAATTCCCGGTGGCGCGCCCGGTTGGCTGGGCTGGCTGGTGGCCACCGACACGGACGGCGCGATCGTCGGCGCGGCCGCGGGCGGGGTCCCGGTGCCGGGCGAGGGCGAGCTGTACGCGCTGTGCGTGGCGGAGGGTTCACGCCGGCGGGGGGCGGGATCGGCGTTGCTGGCGGCGACGACGGACCGGATGCGTCGGTTCGGGGCGCGCGAGATGCGGGTGACGCTGCCGACTCCCGAGGACCCGGCGCTGCCGTTCTACGAGAACCAGGGCTTCGGCCCCCTGACGCCGACGCGCCTGGCGCGGGCGCTGTGACCCCGGCGGTCGCCGCGACCGCCCCAGTGCCGTAGCCCCCTGAGCGCCCCAACCGCCCCAGTGCCGTAGCCCCCGAGCGCCGCAATCCCCTGAGTGTCGCAACCCCTGAGTGTCGCGACCCCGTGACTGTCCTAGCCGCCCGGCCGCCGAGTGCGTGGCATGGCCGAAGTACGCCATCGCGTGTTCACGCCGTCCGATCCGCTGGATCCCGCACCCCTGCCCCCGTCAGGATTGATCCAGCGGCGCGGCCCCGGCGGCACGGGCGCCCCGCCCGGACGGCATGGACCGAGCGAGCCCCTGGAGGAGCGGATGCACACACCGAGCGGCACATCCCTGCCCGTCGTGCCCGCAGCGCTCGCGCCGGTCCTGCCGTCCCGATACGACGGCGGAACCGTCCCGCCCCCCGGCGCCGGCATCCGCGTGACGTCCGACAGCCTTCCCGGACTGGAGTCCGTCGCCCCCGGCGGCCCGGAGTCGATCTGGCTGTACGACGCCCTTCTCGGCCCGCACAGCGCGGACATCGTCCGCTATCTGAGTCTCGCCCGCACCACCGGCGGCCCCGTGCTCGACCTCGGTTCCGGCGCGGGCCGGCTCGCCGTCCCCTTCGCCCGGCACGGCTTCGCCGTCGAGGCCGTCGACCGGGACGTGTCCGCCCTGGAACGGATCGAGACCTGGGCCCGGCGCATCGGACCGCAGGTCGCCGAACTGATCCGGACGACGCGGGCCGACCTCGCCGGACTCCGCCTGCAGCGCAGTTACCGGCTCGCGCTCCTCGCCGGCGCCATGGTGTCCGCCGTCCCCCCGCGGGCCCGCCCCGGTCTGCTGCGCGAGATCGCCTCGCACCTGGACACCGGCGGCGCCCTCGCCCTGGACTACACCTCCCACCTCCTGCCCGGCCTGATCGCCGAGCCGCAGCGGACCTGGGCCTTCCAGGTCCCCCGGTTCGACGGGATCGACGAGTGGGTGGTGGCCCGGCAGGTCTTCGACCTGCGCGCGATGAGCGAGCGGATCACGTACTACGCGGCCAGGACCGGCAAGCTCTCCACCGAGCGGGCCGTCCTGACGACCGACAAGTGGATCATCGACCCCGAGCGCCTCGCGGCCGAGCTGCACTCCGCGGGCCTGCACATCGAGGGCCGGCGCCGGCACCGTATCGACGAACGCACGGAGAGCGTGCTGCTCGTCTGCCGTACGGACGGCTGACCCCCATTCCGAAGGGGCAAGAGGTACGATGCCCACAAATGTTTGAGCCGACCAGGTGGCGGGCGGGCGGAGAAGATGGCAGTCGTGGATGAGCTGACGGGCCGCGAGGCGGTGATCCAGCGCCTGCGTGATGTCGGGCTGCGGGTCACGGGTCCGCGCCTCGAGGTGCTCACGGTGCTCGCCTCGGCCGGCCATCTCGACGTGGAGGCGATCACCGCCACCGCTCGCGAGCGGCTCGGCACCCTCACCAGCCAGGCCGTGTACGAAATGCTGCGCCACTTCCAGGAGACCGGCCTGGTCAGCAAGTTCGACCGGCCCGGGCTGCCGGCCGTCTTCGAGATCTCCGGCCCGCCGCACCAGCACGCCCTGTGCGTGCAGTGCGGCCGGGTGGAGAACGTCGAGGCGGACGCCCCGAAGCCGCCCCGCCGCGCGCTGCCCGACTGGAGCATGAGCGAGGCCGAGATCGTCTTCAAGGGCCTCTGCCCGGACTGCGCCCGCGAGAGCGCGACGGGCTGAGCCCGACCCGGACACGGCCGGCGCACGGCCGGCGCGCAGCCGGGGCAGGGCCGACGCAAGGCCGGCCGGCACATGGCCGAAACCCGGCTTCCGTTCCGGCTGCGGCCCAGCTGAGACCGTATGAACACCGTGCGTGGCGTTCGATTCTGTGGCAGGGTCTAGCGGGGCGATTCAACGGGATCCACAGGGGTCCGAGGGGAGTCTGCTGCGCTGTGACCAAAAACGCCACCGGAACGCGTACGGGAAGCGATCAGGCTCTCGCCGTCTATCTCGAGCTCCGTGCCCGCCCCGCCTCCGCCTTCGACGAGGTCGCGGACGGGCTCGCCCTCTCCGCCGACGAGCGGGAGCGATGTCGTGGCGAACTCGCCACCCTCGGACTGATCGAGCCGGCCGCGTCCGACGCGCACGCCGTCGTCGACCCCGACATCGCGCTGGTCCGCCTCCTCCAGTGCGAGCGCGACCGGCTGGAGAACCGGCTCGCCGAGACCAGCCGGGCGCAGACCACCCTGGCCACCCTCGCCGGCCCCTTCCTGCGGGCCGGTAGCGCCCCCCGCTCCGAGGTCGAGGTCGAGATCGTCACCGATCCGCAGCGCGTACGGCAGGAACTGGCCAGGCTCACCGACACCGTGCGCACCGCCGTCCACTCCATGCACACCGGCTCCGTGCGCCGCGAGGACATGGCGGACGAGCTGGAACGCGACCGGCGCAGGACCTCCCGGGGGGTGCGTGTCCGCGCCATGTACAGCCGCCGGATCACCTCCGTACCGGACATGGGGCAGCATCTGGAGGAGCGGGCCGCCCTCGGGGTGGAGGTCAGGTTCTCCCCTGTCGTGCCGATGAACATGGTCCTCGCCGACGAGAACTTCGCGCTGCTGCCGACCGATCCGCACGACCCGGACTCCGCCACGAACCTCGCGCGCGGCCCCGGCCTGGTCCGCTCCTATCTCGCGCTGTACGAGTACTGCTGGCACGCGGCCACCGCCTACGGCGACGAGGGGACGGCCGAGCACGGCGGCGACGGGCTCTCCGACCAGCAGCGGGCCGCGCTCCACATGCTCGCCTCCGGCATCAAGGACGAGCAGATCGCGAAGAACCTCGGGGTCTCCCTGCGGACGGTCAGCCGGCTGATCTCCGAGGTCATGCAGGAGCTGGACGCGGCGAGCCGCTTCGAGGCCGGCGTGAAGGCGGCCCGGCTCGGTCTGCTCGACGGCGTCGATCCACGCGAACCGGAGGCCTGACACCGGGAGTTCACGTGACGCACGACACATCCAAGATCGGCATGAAGGACTCCCGCCGAGCCGTGTGACAAGGTGAAGCGGGGCGACTCGGGACGGACGAGGGGGGTCACTTCGCCATGGTCACGACGGGCGACGGCATCGGAGAACACGCGACCGAGGCGGCGGTACTGGCCCTCTATCAGGAGCTCCGACGCCGCGGGGTGTCCAGCTTCGAGGAGGCCTACGCGGAGCTGAAGCTGGCGCCGGAGGAATTCGAACGATGTCGCGCCGAACTCACCTCCCTGGGTTTGATCGTTCCGACGAACGCCATCCACGCCACCGTCGCCGATGTACGGGACGGCAACTGGCGTCCCGAATCGGACACGGTGGCCGCGGTCGACCCGGAGATCGCCCTGCTGCGGCTCCTGGAGCGGGAGCGCGAGCGGCTGCGTGAGCATCTCGCCGAGGCGGACAAGGCGTACAGCACGCTCGAGATCCTGGCGGGCACGTTCCTCCGGGCCGGTGCGCTGACCCGTTCCGAGGTGGAGGTCGAGGCGTTGACCGACTACCGCCGTATCCAGCAGGTGCTGGAGGACATCACCGATGTGATGCAGGAGAGCTCGGCCTCGATGCACCCGGGCGGACCGACCCGGCAGATCCCGGAGCGCATGCTGGACCGGGACCGCCGCCAGCTCGCCAACGGGGTGCGCGTACGCGCCATTTACGAACAGCGGGACGTCGGCCGGCCGGAGATGGCGGAGTTCCTGCGCCGGCGCGTCGAGCTGGGAGTGGAGATCAGACTCGCCCCGGCCGTCCCGATGAACATGATCATCGCCGACCAGCAGTTCGCGCTCGTCCCCATCCGCCCCCAGGACCCCCGAGAAGGCGCCATCCTGGCGCGGGGTTCGGTGCTCGTGCGCTCGTATCTGGGTCTGTACGAGCACTGCTGGCACACCGCCTCGCCCTACGGGGACGACGTGGTGCCGGAGCGGGGTGGCGACGGGCTCTCCGAGCAGCAGCGGGCGGCTCTGCGGATGCTGGCCTCGGGAATGAAGGACGAGAAGATCGCCCGGAGTCTGGGGGTCTCGCTGCGGACCGTCAGCCGCATGCTCTCCGAACTCATGCAGGAATTGGGGGCGTCGAGCCGATTCGAGGCCGGGGTGCGTGCCGTGCGGCTGGGCTGGCTCGACTGAGAAACCGTTCCGGGAAATACGATCGGCCCCGCAATCGCCGTGCGGCGATTGCGGGGCCGTCCTGTTTCCAGCTGATACCCGCTGACTCCCCAGCTGAATTCAGCTCGTCGGTGCCTCAGTTGGTGGGGGCGACCGGCGTCGGGGAGGCCTTGGGCCAGTCGTTCTCCGCGCCGGCCTGCTGCGAGACGGGGGCGGAGGCGGAGTCGGGGGCGGCGACCAGGGCAGCACCGCCAGCGACGGCCATACACGCCACGACCGCGACGGAGAACTGGCGGACGGTCTTGCGAACACCGGCGATACGCACAGCAGACATGATTCCTCCAGGAGTTGGAATGTGAATTCCGCCTTCTGGGGGCCCGTGCCGCCGGGCGCTCCCTGAAGACATCTCCATATTGGCCCGCCCCGGGAAACGGATCCAGAGTTTCTCCATGCGTGGACTCGCCATGGCGTGGATGCGTCAATGTGCCACGGTGGCAACGGAATTAAGGGATCCGGAGCCCCCCATACCTTTGGTTAGACCAAAAGAGATGCTAGGCTTGTGGTACGGCCTTCTCGTTCCTCCAGGAGAGAGGGGCCGCCGGGGCAGGAGCGTGCCGCCGCTCCTGCCCCACCCCGCGCCCCGCTGCTCCCCGCCTCCCCCAGCGCGGCCTCGTAGACCTCGATCGTCCGAGCGGCGGAAGCCCGCCAGCTCATCCCCCGGGCGTGCCGGACCGCCGCCTCCCCCATCGTGGTCCGCGCCTGCCGATGCGCCGCCAGCCACAGCAGCCGGCGGGCGTACTCCACCGGGTCGTGGCCGCGTACCAGCATCCCCGTCACCCCGTCCCACACCGCTGTCGGCAGCCCGCCCACCGCCGCCGCGAGCACGGGAGTCCCGCACGCCTGCGCCTCCAGGGCCACCAGACCGAAGGACTCGCTCCGCGACGGCACCACGAGCACGTCCGCCGCCCGGTACCAGTCCGCGAGCCGCTCCTGCGGTACGGGAGGACAGGGCCGCAGCACATCGGTGACGCCCAGCTCCGCCGCCAGCTGCCAGGCCGAACCCTGCCGGGTCGCCCCCGAGTGCCCGCCCACCACCGGCACGAGCAGCCGACGGCGCAGGTCGGGCGCCATCGCCAGGAGCTCCGCCACCGCCCGTACGAGCACATCAGGGCCTTTGAGGGGCTGGATGCGGCCCGCGTAGAGCGGGACGAAGGCGTCAGCCGGCAGCCCGAGCCGGGCACGTGCGGCGGCCCGGCCGTCGCCGGGGCCGAAGGTCCGCAGATCCACCCCCGGCCGGACGACCTCCGTGCGCGGCGGCTCCGCCCCGTAGAGCGACCGCAGCGCCTCGGCCTCGTCGGCGGTGTTGGCGATCAGCCGGTCGGCGGCCCCGACCACCTGGTGCTCGCCGCGGATGCGGAGCTCGGGCTCGGGGGTGTCACCCGCCGCCAGAGCCGCGTTCTTGACCTTGGCCAGGGTGTGGGCGGTGTGGACCAGCGGTATCCGCCAGCCGACGGAGGCGATCCGGCCGGCCTGCCCGGAGAGCCAGTAGTGGGAGTGCACCAGGTCGTAGCGCCGCCGCTCCTTGAGCAGCGCCAGCGAGAACGGCACGACGAGGTCGGGCATGGCCTCCTTGGGGAGGGCCTGGCGCGGGCCCGCGTGGAGATGGCGGACCCGTACCCCCGGGGCGAGATCGACGAGCGCGGGGCGGCCCTCGCCCCGGCAGCGGGTGAAGAGGTCGACCTCCGCGCCCTGTTCGGCCAGGGCTCGGGAGAGCTCGACCATGTAGACGTTCATGCCGCCGGCATCCCCGGTACCGGGCTGGTGGAGCGGGGAGGTGTGGACGCTGAGCATGGCGACGCGCAGGGACACGTGGGGCTCCTGTGAGGGTGGGCCACGTGTCCCTGCGTCGCGCACGGCCACGCGGCGGTGAGGAGGAAAGGCGGTGACGGTGGTACAGGTGGTGACGGTGTGACGGTGGTACGGGTGGAGACGGTGCCACCGGTCGTGGCGGTGGTACGGGTGGCTCAGAAACCGAAGACCGGGCCGGACGGCGGAGCCAGCCGGGTCCCCGGAAGGGGCGCGTTCAGCGCCGACACGTCGATCGCCCGCCCCGGCTCCACCTTGAGCGCGGCGGCCAGCCGGTCGGCGCCCTCCGGCATCACCGGCCGCGCCCATGCGGACAGGGCCGAGGCGACCGCCAACTGGGCGGCCAGGGCGGGCAGATGGCGGCACGCGGTGGTGGGCCGGCAGCGTTCGTGGGCGTTGACATGGCCGAAGTCGGCCACCGAGCGGACCATCTCGTCGAGGACGGCGACCGCCCGGCGCGGGTCGAAGGCGTCGGGGCCGTACGCGTCCCGCAGATCCTCCACGCCCCGGCCGAGACGCCGCTCCAGGACCTCCCAGCCGGTGCCGCCGGGCAGCGCCTGTGGGGCGAGACCCGCGCACTCCTCCCGTACGGAGGTGAAGAGCCGCGACAGCCAGCTGTTCCAGTTCTCGTCCAGCTCCTGGCGGGCCGTGGCCAGCCGGTCGCGGTGGAAGACCGTGCGACGGCCGGTCGGGCGGGCCTGCAGGACGTGGCGGCGCAGGGTGTCGGAGCCGTACTCGGTGAGCAGGTCGAGCGCCCAGACGTTGCCCTCCTGGACGCCTTCCTGGACGACGTACGACTCGTTGACGCAGAAGTCCTGCGGCAGCTTGATGTCCTGGGCGAGGAGCAGCACCGGCAGCAGCACGGCGTGGCAGAAGGCGTGCCCGAAGCCGCAGAAGTGGATGGCGCGGCGGGGCAGCGGACCCTTGGTGTCGTAGCCGAAGAGGTGCATCGCGGCGGCCTCGAAACAGCCGTCGATACGGTGGTCGGGGAAGCCCTCGACCGGCACCGGCAGACCCCAGTCGGCCGGGTGGCCGACCGCGATGTCCGGCAGCCCGTCCTCGACGAGCGACTCGCACAGCGCGGCGAGGCGGGGCGGGAGCCCGGCCGCGGCCCAGTAGTCGGCGAGCGTCTCACGGAAGGGTTCGAGGGGGACGTAGAGACGCCGGCACCGCTTGGCGAGCGCCGGGGTGTCGCAGAGCGAGCAGCGCGGCGCGATCAGGTCGCCGCCGTCGTTGGGGCGGGCGCACTCGTGGCACATCCCGCCGTCGCTCGCCGCGCCGCAGTGCGGGCAGGTGCCGGTGACGTGCGCGCCGTACAGCCAGCGCTCGCACGGCTCGCAGTAGGGCAGCAGGCGGGTACGGGGGGCGATGACACCGTCCGCGTACAGACGGCTGAAGAGGTCCTGCACCCAGCGGCTGTAGCCGCGGTCGCGGCGCGGCCGGACGATGTGGTCGAACTCCACGCCGGAGCGCAGCCAGTCGGCGGTGATCGCCGCGCGGTAGCCCTCGGCGACCTCCTCGGGCTTGCGGTGGTGGCGCAGGGCCCTGACCTCGACGGAGCTGGCGTGGTCGGCGGTGCCGGTGGTGAACCGCACGGGCTCGCCCTCGGCGCGCAGGAAACGGCTCAGGACGTCGGCGGCGACGTACGGCCCCGCGAGGTGACCGATGTGCAGTTCGCCGTGGGTGGCCGGAGGGGTCGCGGTGATCCAGACAGGGGTGCTCATGGGACCTCCTTGACGCTGTGGTGCGGTGAGCTCAGCGAGGTTCGAAGTGGAAGGAACGGATGAAGCAATCGCGAGGCTGCTCGACCGCGTAGACAATGCATTCGAAAAGCGCCTGGGTGGTCAGCTTCTCGTCCGGCGCTATTCCGTCCGGATTCGATCCGTCCCATTCCGCGAACCGCGGATCCGACGTGGAGAAATCCGGCGGGTAGAGGGAGAAGACCCGTACACCGGAGGGCCGCAGGCGGCGCGAGAGAATGTCGGCGAAACCGGCCTGCGCGCTCTTGGCCGTCCAGAAGGCCTCATGGGCGACGCCCGCGGTGGCGGCGGAGGCGCCCTCGGCGTCCCGCACCGCCACCATGTTGACGATGTCCGGGCGCAGCGAGCCGCGCAGCAGCGGCAGGAAGTGTTTGACCATCAGGACGGTGCCGCCCGCCGTCGACTCGATCGTCTCCACGATCTCGTCGTCGCTGGCCGCCTCCAGGTCCATGCCGTCGAGCCAGCGGGCGCCGTTGTTGACCAGCAGGTCGACGCGGTCGGTGTGTTCGCCGACCCGGGCGGCGAACTCCCGGATCTCGGCCGGCCTGCTGAGGTCGCAGCCGAAGGCGTGGATGCGGTCACGGGCGGATCCCATGACTTCGGTACGTGTCCGCTCGGCGGCCTCGACGGTACGGGCCGAGACGTACACCTCGGCACCGAGGTGTGCGAATCCGACGGCGAGTGCGCGACCGAAATAGCGGGACGCTCCGGTCACGACGACACGCAGATTCTCGAATTTCATGCTCGTCTGCTCTCCCCTGCCCGGCGGGCGAATGCGGTCGAATTCAGCGTGGCAGAGGAAACGGCGCCGGGGCCTGGTGAGAGGGGTGCGCGTTCACGCCGTTGCGTGGATACGCCACGGCAGTTCCAGCCTGTCGAGGACGGTCGCCCGCTTGTGGTGGACGCCGACGCCGCGGGGGCCGGCGGAGACGGTGACGGGCCCGCCGGGGGTGCGCAGCGGCCCGTCGAGAGGGGGCACGACGGTCCCTTCGAGGTGTGCGGCGGTGGCGAGTGCGGCGGCCCCGGTGAGGGCGAGCCGGGGGTGCCAGCCGCCGACGGTGAGGGCGCGGACGGCTCCGTCCCCGGTGAAGGCGGCGACCTTGGGCAGGGCGGAGTGCGGCGGGTGACCGAGCAGGCGGGCGGCCTCGGCGCGCAGGGCGAGGAGGCGGCGCAGGGTGGCGTCCCCGGCCCGGAACAGTTCCTCGGCGGTGCGGAGGCCGAGGTGGGCGGCGTCGACGAGGACGTACGGATTCCCGTACCGGACGAGGGAGACGGGCAGCTCGTCGACGATGTCGAGGGGCCGTCCGGTGGGGAGTGTGCCGGGGGCGTCGGGAGGCCGCAGGAAGCGGAGGGTGTGGGCGGCGGGCGGCGCGTACGGGGACTCCGGTCGCGGCCTCGGCTCCGGCCCTGGCCCCGGTCCCGGCTGCAGCGCTGAGTCCGGCCCGGACTCCGGTCCCGGTCCCGGCCCCGGCCCTGACTCCCGCCCGGGCTCCGGCCCCGGCTCCCACCCGGACTCCGGTCCCGGCTCCGGTCCCGGCTCCGGCTCCGGTTCGCACCGGATGTCGTCGCCGGTCGTGACGGCACGGACGGTGACCGGCCCGGGGTGGGCGCCGGCCACCACGCAGGCCAGCAGCGAGTGCCCGCACCCCGTGCGGAAGTCGAAGCCGCCGTCGGGCAGGGCCTGGACGAAGCGGTAGTCGAGATCGTGCCCGGGGCGGGCGGAGGGCCCGTACAGCGCGATCTTGTTGAGCCGTGCGTACGGCGTGGCCGCGAGCGCCCGGCGCAGCGCCGTCAGCTCACCGCGCAGGGCCAGCGCTCCGGCGGGGAGTTGGGACAGCTGGACCACGAGGGTGGGTCCGGGGGCGTCCTCGGCCCGTACGACGGCGGCGATCACGCGCCCGCTCCCCCGCCCGGCACGGCCGGGCCCGCCACCCGGGCGGACCCTCACGCCGCACAGCCCACCGGGATCCGCATGCCCTGGACGACGTCCGACCACAGTTCGTGGACCGCGAGCCCCCACAGGGCCAGCGCGTCGCGCTGCGAGGGCCGTTCGAGGTGGCGGGAGAGGAGTTTGCGGACACGGTCGGCGCGGACCTTGCCGCCGAGGACCAGGCGGGCCGGTGAGAGGAGTTCGCGGACCGTGTCGAGCAGCGGACCGCCCGGCGCCAGCATGGCCGCGATCGGCAGGGTGAAAGGCTGCTTGGGACGGCCGAGGACCGACGCCGGCAGCAGTTCGCGCCCGGCCTCGTACAGCGCCCGCTTCCCCCGCAGGGCCGACGGCGGCAGCGAGCGCGCGTACGCCACCACACCCGGCTGGCAGAACGGCAGCCGCGCCTCGACCGCCCAGGCCATCGACAGATGGTCCAGGCGCCGCAGGTGGTACGCGGGCAGCCGCCACCGCGTCTCGAACGCGGTCATCGCCGTCAGCCGGTCGGCGCCCACCGCCTCCGCCGAGCGCAGCTCCTGTTCGATGCGGTCGGCGGCCGAACCCTCGTCGGCGAGGTAGGCGCGGTACGCCGGGGTGTACAGGTGCTCGCGCAGCATCCGCGGCGCCGCCGACAGCGCGTCCGCGTACGCCCCCGCCCAGTCCGCGCCCTCCGGCGCGTCGAGCGCGGCACGCATCCGCTCGTACCCGCCGAAGAGTTCGTCGGCGCCGTCCCCCGTGAGCGCGACCGTGAAGCCGGCCTCCCGTACCGCGCGGAAGAGGGCGTACGTGGAGAGCGCGATGGGGTCGGCGTTGGGCTGGCCGAGATGGCGGACCGTACGGGTCAGCAGCGAGCCGAGCTCGTCGGGGTCGAGCGCGACCTCGTGGTGGGTGGTCCGGGCGCGGCGGGCCACCGAACGGGCGTGGGCGGCCTCGGAGTCGGGCCATTTGCCACGGTAGGTGAGGTGGAAGGTGTGCAGCGGGGGCGCGTCGCTCTCCCGGGCGTACTCGGCGGCGAGCGCGGTGACGAGCCCGGAGTCGAGCCCGCCGCTCGTGATCGCGCAGACGGGCATGTCGGAGCGCGCGAGCCGCCGCACCTCGCGCCGCAGGACGTCCTGCGCGTCGCCCACCGGCGCGGCCGGGCGCGGGGCCCGGCGCCGGACGAAGGGCGCGCAGCCGGGCCGTACGACCGCTGTGGCGCCCGGCGGCAGCACGTCGATGCCGTCGAGCGCGGTGTGGGTGGAGAAGGAGGTACGGGTGGCGAGGACGGTGTCGAGGGAGTCCTCGCGCGGGGATATCCGTACGCCGTCGAAGGCGAGGAGCGCGGGGATCTCGGAGGCGAAGCGGAGGGATCCGTCGTGAGGGTCGTGGTGGACGTGGATCGGCTTCATGCCCATGTCGTCGACGGCGAGGACGAGTCGGGGGCCGGGGCCACCGGCCCTGAGGTCGAGGATAGCGACGGCGAACATGCCGTCGAGGTGCTCGGCGAAGGCGGGGCCGTACTCGGCGTAGAGCGCGGGCAGCACGTTGCCGTCGCAGCGGTCGGGGAAGCGGTGACCGCGGGAGGCGAGGTGCCGCCTCAGCTCGGTGTGGTTGTAGATCTCGCCGTTGAGGACGGCGAGGACGCCGGGCAGGTGCGGCAGCCGGTAGGGCTGCTGCCCGCCGCAGGGGTCGGTGACGGCGAGCCGGTCGCACCCCAGCGACCAGCCGGCCCCGCTGAGCACCTGGTGCTCGTCGGGACCGCCGTGGCGCTGGCGGGCCGACACCGCCGAGAGCTCGGCCGGCTCGGGGCGGACCGCCCCGGCGGCGAAGGAGCCGAAAATCCTGCACATGCCGGTCGCCTCCGGTTCGTCTGCGGCTCCACCGCCGCATGTCTCATGTCGCATGTCTCATGTCGCACCCAATGATTTGAATCTACCAACTTTTTGAATGGCGCGTAAGTGCCATGTCCAGTTCACGCCACGACATGGCCTTGCGACGCCCCCGCCACCCCAACAGGCTGGCCCCATGGAGGACTTCGCGACCGATCTCGGCGATCTCACAGACCGCAGCGCCCCCGCATCCCTACTGGTGGTGGCCGCGCACCCGGACGACATCGAGTTCTGCGTCAGCGGCACGGTCATGCAGTGGATCGCGCGCGGCACCCGCGTCACGTACTGCATCGTCACGGACGGCGGCGCCGGAGGTTACGACGAACAGCTCCCGCGCCAGGCGATGGCGGATCTGCGCCGCGCCGAGCAGGTCCACTCGGCCAAGCTCAGCGGCGTCGCGGACGTGCGCTTCCTCGGCTACCCCGACAGCTTCGTGGAACCGAGCGTCGAGCTCCGCCGCGACCTGTGCCGCGTCATCCGGGAGGTACGCCCGCAGCGGGCGATCATCCCCTCCCCCGAGATCAACTGGGCCCGCGTGGCCGACCTCCACCCCGACCACCGCGCGGTCGGCGACGCCTGTCTGCGCGCCGTCTACCCGGAGGCCCGCAACCCCTTCGCCCATCCCTCGCTGCTCAAGGAGGAGGGCCTGGAGCCGTGGATCGTCCACGAGCTGTGGCTGATGACGGGCCCGACGCCCAATCAGTACGTGGACGTCACCGGCGTCTTCGACCGCAAGGTCGAGGCGCTGCGGATCCACACCTCGCAGACGGCCCACTTCGACGACCTGGCGGGGCTGCTGCGGGAGTGGCTGAGCGAACACGCCACGGCGGGGGGCCTGCCGCCGGGACGGATGGCGGAGGCGTTCCAGATCGTGCACATCGACTAGCTGCCCGGCGGATCCGCCGGGCAGCCCGTGGACCTCGGCCCTCGGCCCTCGGCGGGTCATGGCGTGCGGCTGATCCAGCGCTGGAGCGCGATGTGGGTGGTGTCGTCCAGCGCGCACAGCGCCTCGATGGCGGCGAGGTCGCCCGGCAGCGGCGCGATGCCGGCCGTGGTGAGGGCGGCGTGCAGCTCCAGGCGGCGGCGGTCCGCCGGTTCCAGGGGCAGGGGGAGCCGGCTCGCGGGGGCGGGCGCGGGGAGCTCGTAGTCGCCGGACTCCATGACGCCGTGGAAGGTCTCGGTGTCTTCGGGCAGAGCGTCGACGAGGACACCGGGGTACCGGTACGGGTCGAACTCCGACCGCAGCGTCGAAGCCGTGGGGAAGGTCTGCAGCCCAGTCATGAGTGCCTCCTCAGGTGTGGTGCGACTGCAGTGGAGGAGTGCGCGGAAGCCCGGGCCAGTTCCGGTATGGGCGGCGGACCACCCGAATGTCCCCTATCCCATTTCGTCACACATGAGATGAAACGACGCCCGAAGGCCGGTGCCCTCCGGAGGCACCGGCCTTCTCGGTCGGGTCAGGGCCGTGCACCGCGGGGTCACACCACCAGATGCACCGCCAGGCCCGCGATCAACGCGCTGGACGCCAGGGCCGTCACCAGGCGGCCCCGGGGGCCCGTCAGGGTGCGGCCGAGGAGCGCCCCGCCCGTGGCCAGGAAGAGCTGCCAGCTGGCGGAGGCGACGAGGGCGGCGAGGACGAAGGCCGACCGGTCCACGGCCGTCGCAGGGGCGGAGGGGCCGGTCGCCAGGATCAGGGCCGCGAAGTAGATCACGGTCATCGGGTTCAGGACCGTGATGCCGAGGAAGGTCAGATACGCCCGCGGCGGGGTCATCGGGCTCTCGCCGTCCCCTCGCACCGCGAGGCTGCCCGCGCGGTACGCACGGAGCGCCGTCCATGCCGAGCGGACCGCCAGGGCCACCAGGACGAACGCCGACGCCCAGCTCAGCGGGACCATGACCGGGACGAGCAGCGGGACGAGCGCCGAGCCGCCCAGGACCGCGATCAGGGCGTAGAGCCCGTCCGCCGTGGCGACACCGAGCGCGGCGCCCGCTCCCGTACGCCAGTCGGTGCGCGCCGTGACCGCCACCAGGTAGGCGCCGACCGCGCCGACCGGGATCGCGATGCCGTAGCCGGCCAGCAGGCCGGCCACCACCGCGGCGGTCACGCGTCGGACGGGATCGCGCCTCCGGGGGAGCCGGGCTGCTGCTGTCGGCGGTAGGAGGCGCCGTCCCTCGTACGGCAGAGCCGGTCACTGCTCACGAGGTAGCGGCGCAGGGCCGGGAAGTCGTCGTGAACGGTGAGCAGCGCCTCGTTGACCTCGCGCTCGGTGTAGGAACGGGCCGGGTCGAAGAGGCTCTCGGCCAGATGGTCGAGGAGCTGCTCGCGGCGCGGGGCCCTGCGCGGGATCGCCTTCAGGCGTCCGGCGGCGGAGAACAGGTCCGCCACCGGGTGGGATGCGGCGTGGGAAGTCATGGGCCGAAGCGTGGCAAGCCGGCCCTGGGCGCGGCAAAGGGTTTTCCCGTACGCCGCCCAGGCGGCCGGCTCCCACGGCCCGGCCGCGGGTGGTGCCGCTAGCGCGTGTCCACGTTCACGGCTTCGTACAGCTGCGGTTCGACCATCGGCATGTCGTTCTCCTGGAAGATCGGCCCGGCCTTCTCCCTGAACGCCATGAACGCCTCCCTCGAATCCCAGAGGTCGACCACGAGCCAGCCGTCGTCCGCCGGGGCCCCGGCGTGGGAGATGAAGCCGTCGACCGGCCACCACGACGCCTTGTGGATGGCCGCGTGGCTGGCCTGGTACTTCTCCTTCGTGACGCCCGGCAACTCGATGATGACGATGACTGCCATGAGGGTGACCGCCTTCCGCTGTCCGTACGGGGGGAGGGTGTGGGCGCCTCTCAGTCGAGCAGCGCTCGGGAGACGCCGCACCGTGACGGCGGCCATCCGGACTACTGACCCAGGCGGTATCTGATCTTCTTCACCAGTTCCTGCAGGTCCGGCTTCCGCAGCAGGCTGTAGTGGTCCGCGTCCAGCTCCACCACCGTCGGCGGGTGCGCCGACCAGCCCTCCGTACCCTCCAGGAAGGAGTAGTCGTCGCCCCGCGCCTTGAAGATCGTCACCGGGCAGTCCACCCGCCGTTCCGTCAGCTCACGGAAGGTGTAGGTGAACTCGAAGGTCTGCTCCACGATGGCGACGATCCGCCGGATCAACTCCGGGTCGAGGGACGGGAAGCGCTCCGACACGTACGCCAGGAAGGACTCCCGGTCCGTGGCCGGCACGTCCTGGAGCGCTCCGGAGAAGACGGAGTGGAGGATGGTGACGAAGGCGGGGTCGGCGTACGACGCGCGGCCCGCCGCCGACTCCGACCGCACCTTCGGCGAGCCCGGCGCGATGAGGAAGAGGTGCTCGACCCGCTCCCCCGCGGCCTCCAGCAGATGCGCCGACTCGAAGGCCACCCGCGCGCCGAAGGAGTATCCCCACAGCGTGTACGGCCCCGCCGGCTGCCGTCGCCGGATGGCCGCCACGTCGGCCGCCGCCATCTCCCGGATCGTGGCGTACGGCGTCTCGCCCCGGTTGATGCCGTGGGCCTGCACACCGTAGAAGGGCCGGTCGATGCCGACCTCCTCGGCGAGGAACCGCAGGTTCATGGTGTAGCCGCCGAGCCCCGGCCAGCAGTGGACCGGTGACTGCGCGCCGTCCGCGTGCAGGCGGACGAGCCGGGAGGCCGGGGCCGCGGCCGCGCCGTCCACACGGTGGGCAAGCTTCTCGATCGTCGGGCACTCGAAGAGGATCTGGAGCGGCAGCGAGGCGTCGAACTCCCGGTTGACCTTCGTGATCAGGGCCACCGCGATGAGCGAGTTGCCGCCGGACTCGAAGAAGTCGTCCTGGACGGAGACGGCCGCCGGTTCCTCGGCGTTCTCGTACTTCAGCGCCGTCGCCCAGATCTCGGCCAGGCGCTTCTCCGTACGGGTACGGGGAGCGACCTGGGGACGGCCGTGCAGTCCGGCGTTGACGACGGCCAGCTCGCCGAGCGCCTTCGCGTCGACCTTGCCGTTGGCGGAGAGCGGGAGCCGGTCCAGGACCACGACCCGGTTGGGGATCATGTAGTCGGGCAGGTGGCGGGCGAGGTCGTCGCGGATCATCTCCGCCGGGCCCTTCATGTGGACCGTGTCCTCGTACATCCCCTCGCTGAGCCGCTGCTCCTCGCTGACCCGGCCGCCGACGAAGAAGTACGAGGGGCCGGTCGGGAGCCCGGCGGCGTCCAGGATCGCGTCCATGCGGCGGGCGGCCGGAAGCGCGTGGCCGGACATGGAGCTGTAGCCGGAGGCCATGAAACCGAGGCCGTGTCCGCCGAGTTGGAGCCGCTGGAGGGTGCGTCCGAGGTCGATGTACGAGAGCCGGGCGTCGGCCGTGCGGCTGACGACGGTGACGCCGAGGCTCGCGCGTTCGTAGACCGCCTGGTTGATGGCGATGACGTGCTTCTTCTCGACGAGGTCGGCGGAGACGGGCCACAGGGCGCCGTCGCGGTACCGGTACTGGCCTGCCGGAAGGTCGGCGATCCGGCCGGGGTGCGCCTGGACGTAGAGGTCGACCTCCGGCTCGGCGCGGCTCGTCTCGTCGTACGGGACGATCTCGAAGGCGCCCGAGTCGGGCCGTGGCCGGATGTCGAGGCCGTATCCGGGCAGGATCTCCTCGAAGAGGCCGACCATATGGCCCGTCTCTATCTCCAGGACCTCACGGATGTTGTTCTTGTAGACCGGTTCGACGGCGGACTCCTTGCCGAGGAAGCGGACGCGGAGGAAGGGCTCGCCCTCGGCGGCGACGGGCTCGATCAGATGCAGCCGGTGGTGGACGGGGTGGTAGTAGTACGTCCCCGATTCGACGCCGGCGATCCCGCGCGTCTCCACGTACAGCTGGGTCGCGTAGAGGGCTCCGGGCGAGGCGTAGCCGTACTTGGGCAGGAGCCGCTCCTCGCTGCCGAACTGCCCGAACCAGCGCAGCACGGCGCCGAGGTCGGCGGCGGTGAGGGTGCCGACGGCGCGCGAGCCGATGCCCTCCGGGCGGCGGTCGAGGGCGGCGAGGATGTCGGCGGCGCTCACCTCGCCGCCCTCGTAGAAGCGGTAGGTCTTGCGGGCGAAGACCGTCCGGCGCACCTTCTCCGGCGGGGTGCGGCCGGGCAGTTCCACCACCGGGCGGCCGGCGAGGTCGGCGGCGTCGCGGGTGCCGGCGTTGGAGAGCTGGGCCCTGACCTGGAGCTTGCTCTCCTTGGACTGGTGGTGGGCGCCGTGGTTGCCCTGGTCCATCAGGGCGGCTTCCTTCGGGGAGAGCTCGACGCAGGCGACGAGGTTCTGGAAGCCGGTACGGGGCTCGTTCCTGACGATGACGGCCGCGTTCTTGACCCAGTCGTGCTGCTCGATGGCGAGGGCGATCTCGTCCAGTTCGACGCGGAAGCCGCGGAGCTTGATCTGGTTGTCGGCGCGGCCGGCGAACTGGACGGTGCCGTCGTCGTCGACGTGGGCGAGGTCGCCCGTGCGGTAGAGCCGTTCGCCGCCCTCGTGGGTGATGAAACGTTCCTCCGTCAGCTCGGGACGGTCCAGGTACCCCCGCGCCACCTGGACCCCGCCGATGCACAGCTCGCCGTCGAGGATGTGGAAGGTGGTGTCGTACGCCGGTCTGCCGATGGGTATCGCGGCGGGACCGCCGGCGACGGTGGCGCGGTCGACGGTGTGGGAGGAGGCGTTGATGGTGCACTCGGTGGGGCCGTAGAGGTTGACCAGTTCGGTCTCGGGCGGCAGCTCGGCCAGGAGCTGTACGGCGAGGTTCCGGGAGAGGATCTCGCCGCCGGAGTAGACCCGGCGGAGGGTCGTGCAGGTGGCGAGGCGCTCGGTGTCGAGGAGCGCCTGGAGGAGCGTGGGGACGCACTGGAGCATGGTCGCGCCGTGGGCACGGACGGTGTCGATCAGCCCCTCCGGGTCGCGGTAGACCCCGGGCGGTCCCACCGCGGTCCGGGCGCCGACGGCGGGGGCGAGGATCTCCCACTGGGCGGCGTCGAAGCTCATCGGGGTCTTCTGGAGGACGACGGCTCCGGGGCCCAGACCGTGTTCGGCGGCCATCCAGCGCATCTGGGCGACGATGGAGCGGTGCTCGACCATGACGCCCTTGGGCTTGCCGGTGGAGCCGGAGGTGTAGATGACGTACGCGAGCTGCCGCTCGTCCAACGCGGTCGGGAGGGCCGGCTGTTGGTCGCCGGTGGTGCGCCAGGCGTGCTGGACGGCGTCCTCGAGGGTGACGACGGTGGTGCCGGGCGGCGCGAGTTCGGTGACGCGGTCGCGGAAGCGCTCCTGGGTGACGACGATACGGGCGCCGCTGTCCTCGATCATGTAGCGCAGGCGTTCCTCGGGGTACTCCGGGGAGAGCGGGACGTAGGCCCCGCCCGAGCAGACGACACCCCAGGTCCCGATCACCAGTTCGAGTGACGGTTCGAGGTGGACCCCGACGCAGTCGTCGGCGGTGACGCCGAGGGAGCGGAGGCGGGCGGCGAGGACGGCTGCACCTTCGTGGAGCTCGCGGAAGGTGAGGGTCTCGTCGGCGAAGACGACGGCGGTGTCGTCGGGCCGGGCGTCCGCCTCGGCGCGGAGCAACTGGTCGAGCGTGGAGAGCATGAACGTGCCCTTCGTCTGGGGCCCAGGGGGCCGGGTTCCGGGGGCCGGGTTCGGGGCCGGGGCCCAGGGGGGCCTGGCCCAGGCGGCCTGGCCCCGAGAGAGGCCGGGCCCCCGCGGATCGGGCCCCCGCGGGCCGGGGAAGGCCCGACCCGCGGGGGGCCTGCGCGGCAAGAGGCGGTGAAGGCGGCCGGCGGGAACGGTCAGCGGTAGATGAGGAGTTCCCGCTCCCTCGCGCCCCACAGTTCGTACCGCGTCCGCACCAGCGGGCGGCCCGAGTAGAGGCGGATCAGGGTCGCCGCGTCGCCCGTGTAGCGGGCCGGAGGGCGGTCGGGGATCTCGTTGCCGAGGACGACCGGCGACGGGCGGTCCTCCAGCGCGGCCACCAGACGCGGCGTCTCCCGCTTGCGGCTGGTCACCGCCAGCAGCGGGAGAGCCAGGTCCAGGCTCGCCGCCCCGCAGTACGCGCCCGGTTCGCCGAAGGCCTCCCGGACGTCGCCCGCGTGGACCCACTCGCCCAGCGCCACCGCGTCCAGCGTCCCGTCCGACGTCTCCGCGATCACCGGACCCGCCTCCGAGAAGCCCCGCTCCAGCTCGTCCAGGATCCGTCCCAGCGGCCAGGACTCCCGCTCGGCGACATCGGCCGCGTTCGCGTCCGGCAGGAAGACGCCCTCCTCCAGGCGGCCTTCGACGATCCGGACGAGGGCCGCCCCGCAGTGGGCCAGCACCTCCCGGACCGTCCAGCCCGGGCAGGCCGTCCGCAGGTCGAAGAACTCCTCCGGCGTACGGCGCAACAGCGGCATCAGCGCGTCCCGTTCCGTCCGCAGCAGACGGTCCGGGAGCCATGGATCGCGGACCATCAGTAGCGGTAGTGGTCCGGCTTGTACGGGCCCTCGACCTCGACGCCGATGTAGGCGGCCTGCTCGGGGCGGAGGGTCGTCAGCTTCACACCGAGCGCATCCAGGTGGAGGCGGGCGACCTTCTCGTCGAGGTGCTTGGGCAGCACGTACACGTCGGTCGGGTACTGCTCCGGCTTGGTGAAGAGCTCGATCTGGGCCAGGGTCTGGTCCGCGAAGGAGTTCGACATCACGAACGACGGGTGCCCGGTCGCGTTGCCCAGGTTCAGCAGCCGGCCCTCGGACAGCACGATGACGACCTTGCCGTCGGGGAACGTCCAGGTGTGGACCTGCGGCTTGACCTCGTCCTTCACGATCCCCGGGATCCGGGCGAGACCGGCCATGTCGATCTCGTTGTCGAAGTGGCCGATGTTCCCGACGATCGCCTGGTGCTTCATCCTGGCGATGTCCGACGCCATGATGATGTCCTTGTTGCCGGTCGTGGTGATGAAGATGTCGGCCGTCTCCACCACATCGTCCAGCGTCGCGACCTGGTAACCGTCCATCGCCGCCTGCAGCGCACAGATCGGGTCGATCTCCGTGACGATCACCCGGGCACCCTGGCCGCGCAGCGACTCAGCGCAGCCCTTGCCCACATCGCCGTAACCGCACACGACGGCGGTCTTGCCGCCGATCAGCACATCCGTGGCGCGGTTGATGCCGTCGATCAGCGAGTGGCGGCAGCCGTACTTGTTGTCGAACTTCGACTTCGTCACGGCGTCGTTCACATTGATCGCCGGGAAGAGCAGCCGGCCCTCGCGGTGCATCTCGTACAGACGGTGGACACCGGTCGTGGTCTCCTCCGTCACGCCGCGGATCTCCGACGCCATCGCCGCCCAGTCGAGCGTCGAGCGCCCCAACAGCTGAAGGACGACCCGCAGTTCGTCGTTGTCCGCCGTCGACGGGTCCGGCACTGCCCCCGCCTTCTGGTACTCCACACCCTTGTGGACAAGAAGCGTGGCGTCGCCGCCGTCGTCCAGGATCATGTTGGGGCCGACGGCGTCCGGCCAGGTCAGCGCCTGCTCCGTACACCACCAGTACTCCTCGAGGGTCTCGCCCTTCCAGGCGAACACCGGAATACCGGCGGCGGCGATCGCGGCGGCCGCGTGGTCCTGGGTGGAGTAGATGTTGCAGGACACCCACCGCACCTGCGCGCCCAGCGCGACGAGGGTCTCGATCAGGACGGCCGTCTGCACGGTCATGTGCAGCGAGCCGGTGATCCGCGCGCCGGCCAGCGGCTGCGCGTCCGCGTACTCGCGACGGATCGACATCAGGCCCGGCATCTCGTGCTCGGCCAGCGTGATCTCCTTGCGGCCGAACTCCGCCAGGCCGATGTCGGCGACCTTGTAGTCCGTGAAGCCCGTGAACTCAGACATGAACAACGCTCCTTGACGCGTGAATCGTGCGATGGATTTCGAGGGCCGCCGTCGATCTGTTCAACGTGATGTAGTGCAGGCCCGGCGCCCCTTCGTCGAGCAGCCGCAGGCCCATCGCGGTCGCATGCTCGACACCGATCCGGTACGCCGCGGCCGGATCGTCCCTGGCGGACTCCAGCCGGTGCGCCAGGTCCTCCGGGAACGCGGCGTCGCTCAGTTCGGCGAACCGGCGGATCTGTCGGACGTCGGTCGCCGGCATGATCTCCGGAATGATCGGGATGTCACAGCCGGCCGCCGCGACCCGGTCCCGCAGCCGGAGATAGTCCTCGGGGTCGAAGAACATCTGCGTGATGGCGTAGTCGGCGCCCGCCCGGCACTTCGCGACGAAGTGCGCGAGGTCGCTCGCGGGGTCCGGCGACCGCGGATGGCCTTCGGGGAAGGCCGCCACCCCGATCCGGAAGTCGCCCGAGGACCGCACCAGCTCGATCAGTTCGTACGCGTACGTGAGCCCCTGCGGGTGCGGCGTCCAGGCGCCGCGCGGATCGCCCGGAGGGTCGCCGCGCAGCACGAGCACGTCCCGTACCCCCGCGTCGGCGTAGGCGCCGATGATGGCCCGCAGCTCCTTCACCGAGTGGCCGACCGCCGTCAGATGAGCGACGGGGCGCAGGGTCGTCTCCGCGACGATCCGCTTCGTGACCTCGATGGTGCGGTCGCGGGACGAGCCGCCGGCGCCGTACGTCACCGAGACGAAGTCGGGCGCGAGCGCCTCCACCCGCCGGATCGCGTCCCACAGCACCGTCTCTCCGCGCTCGCTCTTGGGCGGGAAGAACTCGAAGGAGAACGTCACCGCCGGCCTCCCGCGTTGAAGTAGCTCGCCTCCGGGTGGTGGACGACGATCGCGTCCGTCGACTGCTCGGGGTGCAGCTGGTACTCCTCCGACAGCTCGACGCCGATCCGCTCCGGACGCAGCAGCTCGGCGATCTTCGCCCGGTCCTCCAGGTCCGGGCAGGCGGGGTAGCCGAGCGAGTAGCGGCAGCCCCGGTACTCGGTGCGCAGCATCCCCTCGATGCCCGCGGGCTCCGAGGCTCCCGCGATGCCCCACTCCTCGCGCACCCGCGCGTGCCAGTACTCGGCCAACGCCTCGGCCAACTGCACGGACAGCCCGTGCAGTTCGAGGTAGTCGCGGTAGCGGTCGGCGGCGAAGAGCCGTGCGGTCTCCTCGCCGATCCGGGAGCCGACCGTCACCACCTGCAGGGCCAGGACGTCGACCTCGCCGGAGTCCTCGGCGCGGAAGAAGTCGGCGAGGCAGAGGCGGCGGCCCCGCTGCTGGCGGGGGAAGGAGAAGCGGGTCCGCTCGCCTCCCTCCTCGTCCAGGACGATCAGGTCGTCGCCCTTGGACACACAGGGGAAGTAGCCGTGGACCACGGCCGCTTCGAGGAGGTGGTCCGTCTGGAGCCGGTCCAGCAGGCCGCGCAGCCGCGGCCGGCCCTCCGACTCGATGGTGCCGGCGTCCTTCAGGCCCCACTGGCCCTTGAAGAGCGCGCCCTCGTCGAGCCAGGAGGCGTACTCGGCGAGCTGAATGCCCCGGGTGACGCGGGTGCCGAGGAACGGCGGCTCGGGGACGGGGTGGTCGGTGGCCACGTCCGAGCGGCCGGCCGGCTCCGGCTCCCGTACGTCCAGGACGGGCGCCTCCCGGCGGGGCACCCGCCGCTGCTTCAGCTCGGGCAGTACGGCTCCGCGAACGCCCCGCTTGATCCCCATCAGGGCGTCCATCAGCCGCAGGCCCTCGAAGGCGTCCCGGGCGTAGCGGACCTCGCCCTGGTAGATCTCGTGGAGGTCCTGCTCGACGTAGGCGCGGGTCAGGGCGGCGCCGCCCAGGATCACCGGGAACCGCTCGGCCAGCCCGCGGCCGTTGAGCTCCTCCAGGTTCTCCTTCATGATCACCGTGGACTTGACCAGCAGTCCGGACATGCCGATCACATCGGCCCGGTGCTCCTCGGCCGCCTCCAGGATCGCGGAGACGGGCTGCTTGATCCCGATGTTGACGACGTTGTAGCCGTTGTTGGACAGGATGATGTCGACGAGGTTCTTCCCGATGTCGTGGACATCGCCCCGGACGGTCGCGAGGACGATGGTGCCCTTGCCCTCGTCGTCCGTCTTCTCCATGTGGGGTTCGAGGTACGCCACGGCCGTCTTCATGACCTCGGCGGACTGGAGCACGAACGGCAGCTGCATCCGGCCGGAGCCGAACAGCTCACCGACCGTCTTCATGCCCTCCAGCAGGGTGTCGTTGACGATGTCCAGAGCGGGGCGCGACTCCAGCGCCTCCTCCAGGTCCGCCTCCAAGCCGTTCTTCTCGCCGTCGACGATCCGCGCCCGCAGCCGTTCCTCCAGCGGCAGCGCGAGCAGCTCCTCGGCCCTGCCGGCCTTCAGGGACTTCGCGGTGGCGCCCTCGAAGAGCTCCAGCAGGCGCTGGAGCGGGTCGTACCCCTCCCGCCTGCGGTCGTGGATCAGATCGAGGGCGACCTCGACCTGCTCCGGTTCCAGCCGCGCGATCGGCAGGATCTTCGACGCGTGCACGATCGCCGAATCGAGACCGGCCTTCACGCACTCGTCGAGGAAGACCGAGTTCAGCACGATCCGCGCCGCCGGGTTGAGCCCGAAGGAGATGTTGGAGAGCCCCAGCGTGGTCTGCACCTCGGGATGGCGGCGCTTGAGCTCGCGGATCGCCTCGATCGTGTGGAGGCCGTCCTTGCGGGACTCCTCCTGCCCGGTACAGATCGTGAACGTCAGGCAGTCGATCAGGATGTCGGACTCCCTGATCCCCCACTTCCCGGTGAGATCGGCGATGAGCCGCTCGGCGATAGCGACCTTCGCCTCGACCGTCCTGGCCTGGCCCTCCTCGTCGATGGTCAGCGCCATCAGCGCCGCCCCGTGCTCCCTGGCGAGCGCCGTGACCCGCGCGAACCGCGACTCGGGCCCGTCGCCGTCCTCGTAGTTGACGGAGTTGATCACCGCCCGTCCGCCGATCTTCTCCAGCCCGGCCCGCAGCACCTCGATCTCGGTGGAGTCGAGGACGATCGGCAGGGTGGACGCGGTCGCGAAACGGCCGGCCAGCTCGGCCATGTCGGCCGCGCCGTCCCGCCCCACGTAGTCCACGCACAGGTCGAGCAGGTGCGCGCCCTCGCGGATCTGGTCGCGGGCCATCTCCACGCAGTCGTCCCAGCGGCCCTCCAGCATCGCCTCGCGGAACTTCTTCGAGCCGTTGGCGTTGGTCCGCTCCCCGATGGCCAAGTAGGACGCGTCCTGGCGGAACGGGACGTGGCTGTAGAGCGAGGACGCGCCCGGCTCCGCGACCGGGGTGCGCGCCGGCACCGCCGCGCCCCGGACCCGGTCCACGACCGCCCGCAGGTGCTCCGGGGTCGTACCGCAGCAGCCGCCGACGAGCGCCGGACCGTACTCACGGACGAAACGCTCCTGGGCGTCGGCCAGTTCGGCCGGCGAGAGCGGATAGTGGGCGCCGTCCTTGCCGAGGACGGGCAGCCCGGCGTTCGGCATGACCGACAGCGCGACACCGGCGTGCCGGGAGAGGTAGCGCAGGTGCTCGGCCATCTCGGCGGGCCCCGTCGCACAGTTCAGCCCGATCATGTCGATGCCGAGCGGCTCCAGGGCGGAGAGCGCCGCCCCGATCTCCGAGCCCAGCAGCATCGTCCCGGTCGTCTCCACCGTCACCTGGACGATCAGCGGCAGATCGAGTCCGCACCACTCCAGGGCCCGGCGGGCGCCGATGACGGCCGCCTTCGTCTGCAGCAGGTCCTGCGAGGTCTCGATCAGCAGGGCGTCCGCGCCGCCGCGGATCAGTCCCTCGGCGTTCTGCTGGTACGCCTCCCTCAGCGGCTCGTACGTGATGTGGCCGAGCGTCGGCAGCTTGGTGCCGGGGCCCATGGAGCCGAGCACCCAGCGGGGGCGGCCGTCGGCGGCCGTGTGGGCGTCGGCGGTGGTACGGGCGATCCGGGCGCCGGCCTCGGACAGCTCGTACACCTGGTTCTCGATGCCGTACTCGGCGAGCGCCGCCAGGTTCGCGCCGAAGGTGTTGGTCTCGACGCAGTCCACGCCGACGGCGAAGTAGGCGTCGTGGACGGAGGCTACGATGTCCGGCCGCGTCAGGTTCAGGATCTCGTTGCAGCCCTCCAGGTTCTGGAAGTCGTCCATCGACGGGTCGGCGGCCTGGAGCATCGTGCCCATCGCCCCGTCGGCCACCACGACCCTGGTGGCGAACTCGTCCCGCAGCGACCGCCTCACCTCGGCCTCCTCATGACAGCCCTCATGACAGTCCCCCCAGATGAGTCACCAGCGACGCCGTGCACCCGAGCCCGTACGTCGTCCTGATCCGGTCCAGCAGGGGCTCCCGGTGCAGCCGGTACTCCTGCGTCCCCACGTAGTCGAGTACGGTCGCGGCCACCGCGCAGCCGAGCTGCGCCGCGCACCGCTCCGGCACGCCCCACGCCGTCCCGGCGAGGAACCCGGCGCGGAAGGCGTCCCCGACCCCGGTCGGGTCGACGACCCCCGCGACCTCCACCGCCGGCACGGCCAGCGGCTCGCGGCCCTCGCCCCGGATGCGGACACCCGCCGCGCCGTGGGTGGTGACCCAGGAGCCGACGCGGCGCAGGATCTCCGCCTCCGACCAGCCCGACTTCTCACCCAGCAGGGCCGTCTCGTACTCGTTGGTGAACAGCCATCGCGCGCCGTCCACCAGCTCCCGCACCTCGTCCCGGCCGAGCCGCGCGAGCTGCTGCGACGGGTCGGCGGCGAACGGGATCCCGAGCTCGCGGCAGGTGCGGGTGTGCCGGAGCATGGCCTCGGGGTCGTCCGGGGAGACCAGGACCAGATCCAGCCGCCCGGCCCGGGCGACGACGTCCCGCAGATCGATCGCGCGGGCCTCCGACATCGCCCCGGCGTAGAAGGTGGCGATCTGGTTCTGCGCCCGGTCGGTGGTACAGACGAACCGGGCGGTGTGGAGCGACTCGCTGACGCGCACCGAGTCGGTGTCCACACCGTGGTCCTTCAGCCAGACCCGGTACGGCTCGAAATCGGAGCCGACCGCGCCCACGAGGACCGGCCGCAGTCCGAGCACCCCGAGCCCGAAGGCGATGTTCGCTGCCACTCCGCCGCGCCTGACCTCCAGGTTGTCGGCGAGGAACGACAGGGAGACCCGGTCCAGCCGGTCCGCGAGCAGCTGCTCCGTGAACCAGCCGGGGAAGGTCATCAGATGGTCGGTCGCGATGGATCCCGTGACAGCGATACGCATGGCCCTAGACCCCCTCCCCTTTTCGCGCCGCCTTCTTCAGGGCGTCCACGCGGTCCGTGCGCTCCCAGGTGAAGACCGGGAGTTCGCGGCCGAAGTGGCCGTACGCGGACGTCTGCGCGTAGATCGGGCGCTTGAGGTCCAGGTCGCGGATGATCGCGGCCGGCCGCAGGTCGAAGACCTGGCTGACGGCGTCCTGGATGGCCTCGTCGGACAGGGTGCCCGTGCCGAAGGTCTCCACGAACAGTCCGACGGGCTCCGCCTTGCCGATCGCGTACGCGACCTGCACCTCGCAGCGCCTGGCCAGGCCCGCCGCGACGACGTTCTTGGCGACCCAGCGCATCGCGTAGGCGGCCGAGCGGTCCACCTTGGACGGGTCCTTGCCCGAGAAGGCGCCGCCGCCGTGGCGGGCCATGCCGCCGTACGTGTCGATGATGATCTTCCGGCCGGTCAGGCCGGCGTCACCCATCGGGCCGCCGACCTCGAAGCGGCCGGTCGGGTTGACGAGCAGCCGGTAGCCGTCCGACTCCAGGTTGACGCCCTCCTCGGCGAGCGCCTTCAGCTCGGCCTCGACGACGAACTCCCGGATGTCGGGCGTGAGCAGCCCCTCGACGCTGATGTCGGCCGCGTGCTGCGAGGAGACCACCACCGTGTCGAGGCGGACCGGGCGGTCGCCGTCGTACTCGATGGTCACCTGCGTCTTGCCGTCGGGCCGCAGGTACGGCACGGTGCCGTTCTTGCGGACCTCGGTCAGCCGGCGCGCGAGGCGGTGGGCCAGCGCGATCGGCAGCGGCATCAGCTCGGCCGTGTCGTCGCAGGCGTAGCCGAACATCAGGCCCTGGTCGCCGGCGCCCTGGGCGTCGAGCGCGTCCGGGTCCTCACCCGCGGCCCGCCCCTCGACCCGGGTCTCGTACGCCGTGTCCACCCCCTGCGCGATGTCCGGCGACTGGGAGCCGATGGAGACCGACACCCCGCAGGAGGCGCCGTCGAAGCCCTTGGCGGAGGAGTCGTAGCCGATGTCGAGGATCGCCTCGCGCACCAGCTTCGCTATCGGGGCGTACGCGGTGGTGGTGACCTCGCCCGCGACGTGGACGAGTCCGGTGGTGAGCAGGGTCTCGACGGCGACCCGCGCGTGCGGGTCCTCGGCGAGCAGCGCGTCGAGGACGGTGTCGCTGATCCGGTCGGCGATCTTGTCGGGGTGGCCCTCGGTCACCGACTCGGAGGTGAACAGGCGGCGGCTGCTCATGCCTGGCCCACCTCCGCCCCGGTCTTCGCGAAGAAGTGGGTGTCGATCGCCGCGAGGGTCCGGATGGCGTCGACCTCCAGGGTCTCCATCTGGATGGACTGCCCGCTCTCCTGCTCCAGCAGGAAGACGAACTCGACGAAGGACAGCGAGTCGATGAGCCGGTTCTCGATCAGGTCGAGGTCGGGCGCGATGTCGTCGCGCTCGGGGTGACGGTCGAGGATCCAGCTCTTCACCTGCTGCAGGCCGTCGGCCATGGTGGGGCTCCTTGTCAATGGTGTACGGAAGGGGTGGGGGGCGCGACGATGATCGGGGCGGCCACCGCGACCGCGTAGTCCACGTCGTGGCTGATGGACACGGTGATCTCGGTGATGCCGGACGCGGCGGCCATCTCGGCGGCCGACCGGTGCAGCTCCACCAGCGGCCAGCCGCCTTCGGAGCGCCGTACGACGATGTCCGGCCAGGGCAGGAACCTGCCCCGGACCCGCAGGGTCTTGAAGGCCGCCTCCTTGGCCGCGATCCGCCCGCACAGGCTCATCACGTCGAGCCCGGAGGAGGTGCGGCAGTCGGCGAGTTCGCCGGGGGTGAGCATCCGCTCGAAGAACGTCTCGCCGTACTCGGCGAGGAGTCGGCGGACACGGTTGACGGACACGATGTCCATGCCGAGGTTCGCCCAGCCCAGGCCGCCCGCCGGCGGGGCGACGGGTCGGGCCGGCACGTCAGATCACCGGCCCTGCCGCCACGCTCGCGTCGGCCCGGGTGCGGGCGTTCGCGTCGAGGACCGCCTGCGTGGCCGCTTCCCAGCTGCCGTGGCGCCGGGTCAGCGCGGACAGCCAGCGCTCCAGGCCGAAGGCGACACAGCTGGTGAAGGCGGGGCCGCCGCTGGAGGTGAGCGTGATGTCGCAGCGCTCGCCGAAGAAGTTGCGGTGCGTGTTGACCGAGGCGATCGCCAGGTCCTCGTACAGGAACTCGTGCTTCACCGGCGTGAGTCGCTGCAGCAGCGCCTTGGATCCGCCCTTGTCGAAGAACGGGTCGCAGGCGGCCTCCCTGCGCAGGGGCAGGTCGAGCGCCTCGGCGAAGGCCTGGACGCGGGCGGTGAAGTCCGTCAGATGGGTCTCGGCGTGCTCCCGCGCCCCGATGGCGACGATCTCGCGCATGCGGAAGCCGAGTTGGCGCCGCATGCCCTCGTAGTGGGTCTCCTTGCGGAAGCACCAGGAGCAGACGGTCACCAGCGTGTCGTCGGCGACCTGCTGGCCCTGGTGGTCGAGGTAGACGGCGTAGCAGGACGCCGAGGGCAGTCCGAGCGCGGCGGGTTCGAGCGCGTCGCACGGAAAGCAGCCGGTGTCGGTGCAGAAGGCCGAACTCTCGCGGCGCTCCAGGTCGAGCGGGGCGGCGACGACGGCCTGGTGGGGGAAGTTGTCGTAGTAGTCGAGCCGGGCGAGGTCGGCGGCCGGCAGCAGCGGGGGCATGGTCATCGGGCGGGCGCCCGCGGCCACTCCCCAGCTCTCGAAGGTGTCGTCGAGGAGCCGCAGCAGGGCGGTCGCCTCGGGTCCGAGGGAGGGCAGGCCCCTCGTCTCCCCGACGTTCGCGGGGGTCGTCACGGTCATGATCTCTTCACCTCTCGGGTGGGAGCGCGCTCAGACGACGGGCAGGGTGTCGTCGGAGAAGATCCCGGTCTTCAGGAAGAAGGCGAGCGGCTTGCGGATCGCCTTGCGCTCGTGGGGGCGGCGGCGCTCGTCGGCGACCAGCGCGTTGCGCAGGGCGAGCGGGTCGGCGATGCCGGCGTCGCGGTAGACGTGCGGGTTGTAGAGGGAGTTGACGCTGTAGACGACGTACCGCTTGAGGTACTCCTCCACCTCGGCGACCCGCTCGGCGGGGACGGCCTCCCGCATCCGGGTGAAGAGCAGCGAGACGAGTTCGCGGCCGAACGCGATGTGGCGGGACTCGTCCTGGTGGTGGATGCGGTTGACCTCGCGGATGGTGTGGCACAGGGAGTCGTCCTGGGCCATCCGCATGTTGTAGTGGTCGACGAGCTCCTCGAAGAAGAGGATGCGGGCGAAGACGAGGAAGTTCTCGACCTCCGGCTCCCAGGCGGAGTCGGCGCGCATCGCGGTGGAGCCGTAGATCTTGTTGCCGTAGCGGCGGCAGAACTCGGCGAAGAACCACATGTGTTCGTTCTCTTCACCGATGAAGTGGTGGAAGAAGTCCGAGGGGACCTCGAAGCCGGGCATGTGGATACGGCCGACGACCTCGATGAGCAGTTCGCGGATGCCGTGCACATTGAGGCTGTAGAAGTTGACGCTCTCCCACTTGGAGAGGCGCTGAATGGTTTCCTCGCCGAGCTCGTCGTAGTACGGGGTGCCGTACACGGTGAGCAGTTCGGGGGTCATCCAGAGCTGCTTCTCCTCCAGCTGCTCGGGCCAGTCGAACTGCTGGTACGGGTTGTAGTACTCCTCGATCGAGCGGGAGCTGAGCCGCTCCAGGACCTCCAGGAAGCGGTCGCTGACGGGCAGGGGGGCGGTGACGCCCATGGTGGACTCCTTTTCTCTTGAGGCTCGGTTCGCCTCCGGGCGCCTCTTGCGTGTGTCGACGGTCGATCGTGCTCGGTCCCTCGTTCCTCGGGACCTGTGCGCGTTCTCCCTTTCGACACCCGCGGCGCCCTTCGGCTCACTCGCCCTCGGGCGCACGGGGTGGAGGTGAGGGCCTCGGGGTGCGGGGACCCGGGCGCTCAGGGCCGGACTTCGTAGACCGCGTTGACCGGGGTCTCGGTGGCGCGACGCCAGCGGGTGAAGCCGGCCTCCTCGGCGATGGCGCGGAAGGCCTTCTCGCCCGAGTGGTTGCCGAGCGCGTGCGGTCCGCGCTGGGCGACCGCGACGGGCAGGCACATCACGGCCGACAGGGCCATGAACATCCGGGCGGCCGGGGTGTTGGTGTCGATGTCGGCGGGCGACACGTTCGACTCGACGAGCATCCAGGTGCCGTCCGCGTCCAGGGACTTGTGGACGTGCTGGGCGGCGGCGACCGGGTCGCCCATGTCGTGCAGGGCGTTGAAGAAGGTGACCAGGTCGTAGCCGGTGCCGGGGTAGTCGTCGGCCGAGGCGACCTCGAAGACGACCCGGTCGGACAGGCCGGCGTCCTCGGCGAGCTGCCGGGCGATGGCGATGGCCTCTTCGGAGTAGTCGAAGCCGTGCACGGTGGCCTGCGGGAACGCCCGGGCGATCAGCAGCGTGGTGTGGCCGACGCCGCAGCCGACGTCGGCGACGGTGCCGCCGGCGGCGAGCTTGTCGGTGACCTCGTGCAGGGCGGGCAGCCAGTCCGGGACGAGCTTGTGCTCGTAGGTCGGCTGGAAGAAGGAGCCCATGCCGGTGTCCAGGGCCGCGTCGTGCTCGGCCCAGCCGACGCCGTCCCCGGTGCGGTACGCGTCGACGAGCAGGTCCTCGGTGGCGTACAGCGCCTTGAGCGCGGTGAAGAACCCGGCGGCGAAGGTGACGGACTTCGGATCGGCGAGGACCTCGACGTGGTCGGCCGGGAGCGTGTACGTGGCGGCGCTCGGGTGGCGCTCGACGTAGCCGGCGGAGAGCTGGGCGTGCAGCCACTCCTCGATGTACCGCTCGTTCGTGCCGGTCTTCTCGGCGAGCCGGGCGGCGGTCAGCGGGCCGTGCTCGGCGAGGCACTTGTAGAGGCCGAGCCGCTCGCCGAGGGCGACGGTCAGCCCGCGGACGGCCGCGCCGGCGTCGGTGATGACCTTCTGGTGGAAGTCGTGGGCGCTCATGCGGGTTTCTCCTCACGGGTCGGGGGGCCGGTCACGCCTCGGGGGCCGGCCCCACGGGCGGGACTCACGCGGCGACGCCCGTGCCGGCGCCGGACGGACCCGGCAGGTCGCAGGTGAACAGGAAGGACCTCGGTACGCGCGGCACGCTGCGCGGCGGGACCGGGTAGGGCCAGCGGTCGAAGTCGGCGCCGTCCTCACCGGGCTGCTTGACCTCGCGTACGTCCCAGCCGCAGGCGGCGAGCAGCGCCTCGGGCTCCTCGGTGCCGAAGAGCCACGGGTTGCCGTCCTCGCGCAGCGCGTTGAGGAAGGGGCGGGAGAGCGGGTTCTCCAGGGCGGCCCTGGAGATGACGTCGCCGAGCAGCACGGAGCCGGGAGCGGCGTGCGCGGAGAGCGTCGAGATGAGGGTCCGTACGGCGTCCTCGGGCAGGAAGAACAGCAGCCCCTCGACCACCCACAGGACGGGCTCCTCGCTGCGCCAGCCGGCCTCCTTCAGGGGGCCGGTCCAGTCCTGGGTGAGGTCGACCGGGACGGTGACCCTGGTGCGGCCGGCCGGCGCGGGCTCGTCGCTGAGCATCTTCGCCTTGGCCTCCAGGAGCGCCGGGCGGTCGAGCTCGTAGACGGTGACGCCGTCGGGCCAGGGCAGACGGAAGAAGCGGGTGTCCATGCCGGCGGCGAGGAAGACGACCTGGCGTATGCCCCGCTCCTCCACCGCCTTGACGATGGCCCGGTCCAGGTAGGTGGTGCGGATGGCGAGGAACGGCACGGTGCCGGCCCCGGCGTAGCGCTCGAGCAGCTCGAAGCCGATCCGGTCGGCGACGGTGCGCGCGTAGGGATCGGCGAACAGCCGGTCCTCGCGCTCGGTCTCCAGGGCGCGCGCGGCGGCGGTCCACTGGGCGGTGCGGGATACGGCCTCCACAGGAGGTCCCCCTTCACTTGGTGTGGGAAGAATGCGGACGGCCGTGCTCAGGCCATGACCCGTGCACAGGCGACGGGGTCCTCGGCCGCGGGCATCGACGACAGATGCTCGGCCTCGGATCCGGCAGGACGGCGTCGGAAGATGCTGTGCAGGATCATGCTGAACACGGCCGTCCCGTCGGCGGCCACGAGCGTGCACCGCGGTTTGACGGTGCCGGTGGCGGGATTGAACGGCGACGGGGTGGCGCCGAGGATCTCCACGCGGGCGGTGAGGACGTCCCCCGGCCGCACGGGCCGCAGATAGCGGACCTCGTCGATGCCGGGCGAGCCCATGCAGACGCTGTAGGCGAGCAGTCCGTCCACGTAGCGCCGCATGAACATCGCCTGCGTGTGGAAGCCGCTGGCGATCAGTCCGCCGAACGGCGAACGCGCGGCGAGTTCCTGGTCGGTGTGGAAGGGCTGCGGATCGAAGCGCCTGCCGAACTCCAGCACCTCCTCCGTCGTGACGGTGACGGTGCCCAGCTCATGGACGTCGCCGGGCCGGAAGTCCTCGAAGTAGCGCATCGCGCGCCCCCCTTGACCTAGGAGTGGTCGTTTCCTGGCATCACCCAATCTACGAACGACCCATTTATTTTGTCAACCCAAAAGAAGCCTCATGCGAGGGCCTGTTCGATGTCGTCCCACAGGTCCTCGACCCCCTCGATGCCGACCGACATCCGCACCAGGCCCCCGGCTATGCCGGCCGCCTCCAGCGCGGCGGCGTCCAGTTCACGGTGGGAGGTGGACGCGGGGTGGGTCACCAGCGTCTCGACCCCGCCGAGCGAGAGGGCGAGCTGCGCGACCCGTACGCGCTCGATGAAGGCCCGTCCCGCCTCCCGGCCGCCCGCCAGCTCGAAGGAGAGCAGCCCGCCGCCGCCGGAGAGCACCTTGCGCGCGGTGGCGTACGAGGGGTGGTCCGCGAGCCACGGGTAGTGGACAGCCGCCACGTCGGGGTGGGCCGCGAGCCGTTCGGCGAGGACGGCCGCGTTGGCGCAGTGCTCCCGCATCCGCAGCGGCAGCGTCGCCACCCCGCGCAGGGTCAGCCAAGCGGCGAACGGGTCGGCGCAGGCGCCCAGTTCGACCGTCCGGGGCCACACCGCACGCCGCAGCTCGTCGTCGGCGAAGACCGCCGCGCCCCCCAGGACGTCGGAGTGCCCGGCGAGGTACTTGGTGGTGGAGTGCACGACGATGTCGGCGCCCAGCTCCAGGGGGCGGCACAGCACGGGTGAGGCGAGCGAGTTGTCGACGACGGACCGGACGCCCATCCGGCGGGCCGCGGCCAACAGACCGGGCAGATCCGGCACCTGGCCGGTGGGGTTGGCGATGGTCTCCAGGACCATGAGGCGGGTACGGGGGCTTTGCGCGGCCTCCTCGAACGCGGCCGGGTCGTCACCGGAGACGTACACCACCTGGATCCCGTACCGCTCGGACAGGTCGGAGAGGACCGCGTACGTCCCGCCGTACAGACACCGCTGCGCCACCACCCGGTCGCCGGGCCGCAGCAGGGCGAGCAGGACACCGCTGATCGCCCCCATGCCGGACGCGAACGCGAGGGCCGACGCCCCGCCCTCCAGGCCGGCGAGGGTCTTCTCCAGCGCCCGTACGGTGGGATTGCCGCGCCTGCTGTACGCGTACGGGCCGTCCGGCCCCGCCATCGCCCCGGCGAGCCCGTCGGCGGAGTCGAAGGCGAAGGCCGAGGACTGCACGAGCGGGACGGAGAGGGGGCGACTGCCGGGCGGGGAGGGCTCGTTGACGACGTGCACGGCGCGCGTGCTGATGTCCATCTCTCTTCTCCTTCACGGGAACGGAAAAAGGGGTCGCCCGATGTCCGGGGCGGACATCGGGCGACCCCTGGGCGGGGCGTTTCACACGGTGGCCGTCTCGCCCTGCGGGGCGGAGGAGGCGGACGCGTCGGGGGCGCCCGCGAGGGCCTTGTCGCTCTTCATGACGAGGAGCGTGATGACACCACCGGCGGCGGCGATGACCGCGGCGCCGATGAAGGCGGCGGAGAAGCCGTCGGTGAGCGCCGGGAGGTTGCCCAGCTGGTCGGCTCCCTGCGACATGGCGAGCGCGGTCAGCGCGGCCAGGCCGAGGGCGGAGCCGACGTTGTAGGTGGTGTTGACGATGCCGGAGGCGAGACCGGCCTGCTCCTGCGGGGCGCCGGACATCGCGGCGATCATCGCGGGGATGTAGGCGAGGGACATGCCGAGCGCGGCGACCAGCGAGGCGGGCAGGACGTCGACCAGGAAGGAGCCGGTCGGCGGGACGGCCGCCAGCCAGACCAGACCGGCCGCGAGGACCAGCAGACCACCGGCGATCAGCGGCTTGGCACCGAACTTGCCCATGAGCCGGGCGGTGATGGCCGTCATGAAGATCATCAGCAGGACGGTCATCGGGAGCAGCGCGGCGCCGGAGGCGAAGGCCCCGTAGCCGAGAACCTGCTGCAGGTAGAGGTTGAGGAAGTACCACATCGGGATCCAGGCGGCGCCCAGCAGCGTCATGGCCAGGTTGGCCGAGCCGAGGCGCGGGACCCGCCAGACGCTGAGCGGCATGAGCGGCTCGCGGATGGACTTCTGGATCACGAAGAAGAGGACGAGCAGGGCGGCGGCGCCGACCAGCTCCAGGATCGTGGCGGTGGCCCCCCAGCCGACCTCGGGGGCCCGGACCACGGCGAACACGGCGAGCGCGAGGCCGGCGGTGACGGCGACCGCGCCGAGGATGTCGACGGAACCACGACGGGACTCGACGGCCGGGAGCAGCTTGGTCGCGGCCAGGGTGGCGAGGCCGATCGGGATGTAGATGATGAAGACCCACTGCCAGCTCATCCACTCGGTGAAGACGCCACCGAGGAAGACACCCGCGGTACCGCCCGCCGGGGCGGCGGCGCCGTAGAGCGCCATCGCCTTGCCGAGCTCCTTCGGGTCGTGCATGAAGAGCATCATCAGCAGGGTCATGGCGGAGGGCGCGATCAGCGCACCGCCGACGCCCTGGACGGCGCGGCCGACGATCTCGACCCAGGCGGTCTGCGCGGCGGCGGCGACGACCGAGCCGGCGATCATGATCGCCCAGCCGGAGACGAAGATCTTGCGGGCGCCGACGAGGTCGGAGAGGCGGCCGCCGAGGAGCAGGAGTCCGCCGAAGACGATGACGTAGGCGTTGAAGATCCACTGGAGCTCGCTCTGCGAGAAGCCCAGGTCCTTCTGCATCTCGGGGAGCGCGACCCCGATGATCGAGGTGTCCATGATGACCATGAACTGGGCGGCGGCGAGCACGACAAGTGCCCACCAGCGCCGGGGATTGACGGTTGACATTGCCCTGCTCCTTCTCTCGCACATACCCCTAGGGGGTACCTTGCGCAGCACCGTAGCATACCCATGGGGGGTATGTAAGTCCGTAGGTAAGAGCGAGGTAAGGACACGACCGGAGACGGGCACTCCGGGGGGGCAGAATGCCCCCATGACCACCGAAGAGGAGCACGACCTCCTCCAGCGCTGGACCTCGACCCTGCTCGCGGCCCGAGCCGGCCGCGAGGGCCCGGACCCCGCCCCGTACGGCCGGAACCTGCTCGCGCGCTGGGCCGAGCCGCAGCGCAGGTACCACACGGTCGAGCACCTACGGGCGGTCCTCGACCGGATCGACGAACTCGCCTCCACGGCAGCAGAGTTGGAGCTCGTCCGACTGGCCGCCTGGTTCCACGACGCGGTCTACCGCCCGGACCGGTCCGAAAACGAGGAACGCTCGGCGACCCTGGCCGAGAAGGCCCTCACCGAGGCGGGCCTCGCCGACCGCGAGGTGGCGGAGGTGGCCCGCCTGGTCCGCCTGACGGTCACCCACGACCCGGCGGAGGGCGACCTCAACGGCGAGGTGCTCTGCGACGCCGACCTGGCCATCCTGGCGAGCGGCACAGACACCTATAGGGGGTATGCGTCCGCGGTCCGGGAGGAGTACGGCTTCGTCCCGGACGACGCCTTCCGGGAGGGCCGGGCCGCGGTGCTCCGGCAGCTGCTGTCGCTCCCGCGGCTGTTCCGTACGGCACACGGAGCAGCGGCCTGGGAGGCGTCGGCGCGCCGGAACCTGGAACGGGAGCTGACGACACTGACGACGTGACAGCGCCGACGACACTGACGGCGGACTGGCCCGCCCCCGGCCGTCCCAGAGAGACCTGGACGCCGTCCGTGCCCCTTACGACCCGTACCGTCCCGTATGACGAGACGACGGCGGAGAGGGGAATGTCAGGCACAAACCCCCCGTTGACCCATGTCATGCCGTCTTCGCCTGCCGAGCCCACGACCGAGCACTCCACCGAGCCCACGACGTCCGGCCGCACCCGCATGCCCCTGGCCGTCTACATCCTCGGGCTCTCCGTCTTCGCGCTCGGCACGAGCGAATTCATGCTCTCCGGCCTTCTGCCACCCATCGCCGACGACATGAACGTCTCCATCTCCCGCGCCGGCCTCCTCATCTCGGCCTTCGCGATCGGCATGGTCGTCGGCGCCCCGCTGCTCGCCGTCGCGACCCTGCGACTCCCCCGCAAGACGACCCTGGTCGCCCTGATCACCGTCTTCGGCCTCGGCCAGGTCGCCGGTGCCCTCGCGCCGAACTACGGCGTGCTCTTCGCCTCCAGGATCGTGAGCGCGCTCGCCTGCGCCGGGTTCTGGGCGGTCGGCGCCGCCGTCGCCATCGCCATGGTCCCGGTGGGCGCCCGCGCCCGCGCGATGGCGGTCATGATCGGCGGCCTCTCCATCGCCAACGTCCTCGGCGTCCCGGCGGGCGCCTTCCTCGGCGAGCACCTCGGCTGGCGCTCCGCCTTCTGGGCGGTCGCCGCGGCCTCCGCGATCGCGCTCGTCGGCGTCATGACCCGCATCCCGCACATCCCGGTCCCGGAGACGAAGCCGCGGCTCAAGCGCGAGCTGGTGATCTACCGCGACCGCCAGGTGCTGCTCTCGATCGTGATCACCGCACTCGCCGCAGGCGGCATCTTCTGCGCGTTCTCCTACCTCGCGCCGGTGATCACGGACGTCGCCGGGATCGACACCCGGTGGGTGTCCGCGATCCTCGGTCTCTTCGGCATCGGCGCGCTGATCGGTACGTACATCGGCGGCCGGGTCGCCGACGCCCACCTCTTCGGGGTCCTGCTCAGCGGCATCACCGCCTCGACCGTCTTCCTGATCGCCCTGGCCCTCTTCGCCTCCAGCCCGGTCGCGGTCGTCGCCCTCTCCTTCCTCCTCGGCGTCTCGGCCTTCTACACCGCCCCCGCCCTCAACGCCCGCATGTTCAACGTGGCCGGCGCCGCTCCGACCCTCGCCGGCGCCACGACCACGGCCGCGTTCAACCTGGGCAACACCGCGGGCCCCTGGTTCGGCGGCACGGTCATCGACGCGGACCTCGGCTTCGCTGCGACGGCCTGGGCGGGAGCGGCGATGACCGCGGTGGCGCTGGCGACCGTCGCGCTCGCCCTGCGCCTGAGCCGCCGCAAGCCGGGGGGCAGCCACATCGTGAGCCGGGGCGCGGTCGCGTCCGCCGAACGGGTCGAGTCCTCCCGCTGACCCACCGCCCGCCCGGCAGGATCGGCAGGATCGGCAGGATCGGCAGGACACGCCCTATGCGGAGACCACGCCCTATGCCGAGATCACGCCCTGCACCAGCCGCGTCATGAGCGGTGACGGCTCGACCGCCAACTCCCGGTGCAGCAGGCGCCGATACTCCTTGTAACGCTTCACCGCGCAGGCCCTGTTGCCCTCGGCGAGATGAATCTCTATCAGGATGCGCTGCGCCGTCTCCCGTATCGGGTCGATCTCCGCGGCGGTCAGCGCCGTCTGGAACGCGGCCAGGTACTCCCCGTCCCGCTGCAGCCGCTGGGCCACGCTCTCCAGCGCGTGCAGCCGCACGTGGTCCCAGCGCTCGCGCTCCAGTACGAGCCACTCGTCCTGCCAACGGGGCAGCAGCTCCTCGCCGAGCGTGGCGACGAGCGACTCGGGGTCCGCGGGCGGCGGGCCGTCCCCGACGGCGTCCTGGGCCAGGCTCCGTACGGCCCGCAGGTCGACCTCGACCAGGGGCGCGAGACGCAGCCGGTGATCCACGCACTCCACCGTGGTCACCTGACCCGCGCGCCGCCCGTGGCACAGGGCGGTCCGGAGGTTCGCGGAAGCTCTGCTCGGGCTGCAGTCGGGCCACAGCCGCTCGGCTGCCGCCCCCCTGTACACGCCGGGCGGGTGCAACGCGAGAAGCGCCAACAGGCGTTGTGCCCCTGAGGGGAGGGGGATGCGGCATCCGGCGTACGAGAGCTCGAAGGCACCGAGCAGTTCGAGGTATACGCCGTTCGATGACACACCCCTCACTCTGCAACCGGCCGCTGGATCACGCATCCGCGCATGCCCCTGTCATACGCCCTGATTCCCCGTCGACAGCGGGCTCCCCGACCCGTCCGGCACATTCGTCGGGCTCACCGTCCGGCCCGCCTGTCCACCGCGCTGACCGGCGGCCCCGACGACTCGGAGGACGTCCCGGAAATGGTCCGGAAACGGTCTGCCGACGCCGTTTGCACATTCCGGGTGACGGAGCGCCGACGGGGCCGACGGAAGGTCTGAACGAAAGCCTTTCCGCACGCGGTGCCCACAGGCACGGAAAGCGGGTCCGGGATGAAGCCTCGGGCGGTCCTCGGAGAACTCAGCGCACGGCGCGACGAGCCGTTCGGCGATCCACGCGTCTGCGTGGCACTGCTCGACGGGCCCGTGGACCTGTCCCACCCCTGCTTCGCGGGCGCGGATCTGACGCGTCTGGACACGCTGGTGCAGGAGCCCGCCGGGCAGGGACCCATGTCCCTGCATGGGACCCATGTCGCCAGCCTCCTCTTCGGCGTCCCGGGCAGCCTCGTCAGCGGGCTCGTCCCCCGCTGCCGCGGCCTGATCCTGCCGGTCTTCCGCGACGACGGCGACGGCCGGGTGCCGCAGCTGGACCTGGCCCGCGCCATCGAGCGTGCCGTCGACGAGGGCGCGCACGTCATCAACATCAGCGGCGGCGAACGGGCCGCTGACGGGCAACCCGATCAGCTCCTCGCCCGGGCTCTGCGGCTCTGCGAGGACCACGGCGTCCTGGTCGTGTCCGCCGTCGGGAACGACGGTTCCGACACCGTCCAGGTACCGGCCGCCGACCCCTCCGTCCTGGCCGTCGGCGCCACCGGTGCCGACGGCCGGCCGCTCGACATCAGCAACTGGGGTGCTACCTACCGCACCCACGGGATCCTCGCCCCCGGCCAGGACATCGAGGGCGCCGCGCCCCAGGGCGGCCTGGCCTCCCTGACGGGAAGCAGTTTCGCCACGCCGCTCGTCGCCGGCACCGCGGCGCTGCTCGTCGCGGCCCAGTCGGCCGCCGGAGGCGTGGCGGACCCGAGGGCCGCCGGGCAGGCCCTGCTCGCGACGGCCACCACCCCCGCCGACTGCGCCGATCCCGACGCCCCGGCCTGCCGGCGCGGGCTCGGCGGCAGCCTCGACGCCCCCCGGGCGTACGCCCTCATCACCAGGAAAGAGGAGACAGCCGTGACCACTCCCGCAGCCGCTTCCGCCCCCGTACCGCAGGGGGCCCCGGCACCGTACGAGAACCCCACGCCGTACGGGACCCCCGCACCGCACGCGACCCCCGCACCACAGGAGGCGGTCGCCCCGGCAGTCGCCCCCGCGGTCGCCCCGGCCGGTTACGAGACCTCCGCCCCGGCCGCCACTCCGACGGCCTATGGGAGTCCCGCCACACCCGTGGCTGCACCCCCCGTACCCCCCGTACCCCCCGCCGCACCACCCGCACCCGCCGTCGCACCGGCCGCGGCCGCCGCACCGCAAGCGTCGCCTCCCCCCGCGCCCGCACCCGCGCCTCCGCCCCCCCCGTCCCC
>NZ_JAGGOS010000113.1 GCF_018614205.1 Streptomyces sp. ISL-36
CGTCCGCCCCGAGACCGGGGTCTGCGGCGGCGCCGGCCTCTTCGACCAGCCCGACACCGAGCAGTCGGCCGACGGCGGCGGCTGCTGCGCCCCCAGCCCCGCGCTCATCCAGCTCGGCAGCGGCGGCCCCGCGCCGTGCTGCCCGCGCTCTGCGCAACCCAGATCACCAGCTGGGGAATCGTCTACTACGCCTTCCCCGTCCTGAACCCACAGATCACCGCCGACACCGGCTGGTCCACAGGCGTCACGATGGCAGCCTTCTCGATCGCCCTGGTCATCTCCGGTCTCGCCGGAATCCGGGTCGGGCGGATCATCGACCATCGTGGCCCCCGCACGGTCATGACCGCGGGCTCCGCCGTCGGGACCCTGAGCCTGGTGGTCGTGGCCCTGGCCCCCAACCTGGCGGTGTTCTTCGCCGGTTGGATTCTGGCCGGGCTCGCCATGGCCGCCACCCTCTACCACCCTGCCTTCGCCGCCGTCACCCGCTGGTGGGCGCCCGACCACGTCCGCGCCCTCACCGTCGTCACCCTCGCCGGCGGCCTGGCCTCCACCGTCTTCGCCCCGCTCACGGCCACCCTCGCCGACCACCTGACCTGGCGCACCACCTACCTCGTGCTCGCCGTCATCCTCGCCGTCGTCACGATCCCCGCCCACGCCGTGGCTCTGAAGGCGCCCTGGCCCCCGGCCCCGGGGACACCGGACGACATGGAGGGAACGCCCCGGACGGTCGTACGCAGCAGGCCGTTCCTGATGCTCGCGGTCGCCTTCACGCTCTCGGCGTTCGCGATGTACGCCGTCGTCGTCACCCTCGTCCCCCTCGTGGTCGAACGCGGCTACACCACGAGCCAGGCCGCCTGGGCCCTCGGCCTCGGGGGCGCCGGCCAGACTCTCGGCCGCACGCTCTACGCCCCGCTCGCCCGCCATACCGGTACGACCGCCCGCACGGTGGCCCTCATCGCGCTCGGCGGCCTGACCACCGCCGCCTTCGCCCTCACCTCCGGCCCCTACGTCCTCGTGATCGCACTGTCGATGGTGGCGGGCATGGTCCGAGGCAACCTCACACTCCTTCAGGCCACCGCCGTCACCGAACGCTGGGGCACACAGCACTACGGCAGACTCTCCGGACTCCTCGGTGCCCCCGCCAAGACCGCATCGGCCCTCGCCCCCTTGGCGGCAACCCTCATCGCAATCACGATGGGCGGCTATCGATGGTTGTTCGGGTTGCTCGCGGCAACTGCCCTGCTCGCGGCAGTGATCGCTACCGGAACATCCGTCCGTGGAGGACGGCGGGGATCTTGAAGTCTGGGGGGAACCTGGTGGTGGCCGCGGTGACCCAGTCAGCCACGGCCGAGCCCGGTGGCAGCCGGCAGGACACCTCGATGCGGTCGTTCTTGTCCGTGTGCGCCGTCGCGTGGAGGCGATCGACCGCTAAAGCCAGTCCCGGCGCTTGAAAATCACATACAAACTGGTGCACACGGCCCCCATGAGGCCGATCGCAAGCGGATATCCGCCCGCCCAGTGCAGCTCCGGCATGGAGTCGAAGTTCATGCCGTAGATGGTTCCGACGAGTGTGGGTGCAAAGAGGATTGCGGCCCACGCGGAGATCTTCTTGATCTCCTCGTTCTGTTCGAAGCCGGCCTCCGCCAATGCCCGCATCTCCGCGTTCTGCTGCTGCGTCACCAAGGTCGCGTTCACCGTGAGGATTTCCGTCAGGGCCTGGCGGAAGCCGTCGACGCGTTCGCTGGTGTGGGTGACGTGGTCCGCGACGTCGCGGAGGTAGCGCTGGAGTTCCTCGTCCGTGCCGTACTTGGCGAAGCCGGCCATCAGGCCGTGCAGCATGGCGACCAGGGGGCGGGTGGCGCGCTGGAATTCGACCATTTCGCGGGAGAGTTCGTAGATGCGGCGGGAGACGGCCGGGTCGCCGCCGAAGACCTCGGTCTCGATCTCGTCGATGTCGTTCTGGACGCCCGCGACGACCGGCGCGTAACCGTCCACCACCGCGTCGAGGATCGCGTACAGGACCGCCTCCGGGCCGAGCGCGAGCAGGTCGGGGTTCTCCTCCATACGGTGGCGGACCGCCGAGAGGTCCGGCGCCGCTCCGTGGCGGACGGTGATCACGAAGTCCTGGCCCGCGAAGATGTGGAGCTCGCCGAAGTCGACCTCCTCCTGGGCGTCGAGGTAGCGGGCCGCCCGCAGGACGACGAACAGGGTGTCGCCGTAACGTTCCAGCTTCGGGCGCTGATGGGCCTCCAGCGCGTCCTCCACCGCGAGTTCGTGGAGGTCGAACTCGTCGGCCAGGGAGTGGAGCTCGGACTTCGTCGGGCGGTGCAGGCCGATCCACGCCATGCCGTCCGGGTGCGCGCGCAGCTGACGGAACGTCTCGGCCAGCGAATCGGGCGAGGCGACCCGGCGGCCGTCCCGGTACAGCGTGGCCTGCACCACGCTGCGCTTGTCCGCCGGAGCGGCCAGGGCCTTCTCGACCGGCTGCGGCTGCGACTGTGGCCGCGTCGCCGTGGCCGGACGCTCCGGCCGGCTGCGCCAGGCTGCGCGGGGGCGGCGCTCCGACATCGTGGGTTCACCTCCGCGTACATGAGCGGGCCAGGGTCTCCGGGCAGGATATACGGGGTGAATCGCCACGGCCCGGCAGTGCCGGTGGGGGTGCCCATGGCAGTGCCGGACCCTGCCGGGGGCCACGGGGTGAATCGCCACGGCCCTGCCGTGCCGGGGCAGTGCCCGTGACAGGCCGGATGCTGTCCCGGCTTGCGGACCGTATCTGTCCGCAAGCCCCGGTAGCGTGCCGCACATGGCCTCCAAGACGACGAACCCGGTCCTCTCCACCCGCGCGCTGGGCCGCGCCACGCTGGCCCGCCAACTGCTCCTCGCGCCCGCCGCGATGTCCGCCGAGGACGCCGTCTCCCACCTCCTCGGGCTCCAGGCGCAGAACACCAAGCCTCCGTACTACGCCCTCGCCGCCCGGCTCGACGGTTTCCGGCCCGAAGAGCTCTCCGCGCTCATGGAGTCCCGCCGGGTCGCCCGGATCGTCACCCTGCGCTCCACCATCCACACCCACACCGCCGATGACGTGCTCACCCTGCGGCCCCTGGTGCAGGCGGCCCGCGACCGCGAACTCACCCTCTTCCGCAAAGGCCTCGACGGCGTCGACCTCGACCGGCTCGCGTTCCTCGCCCGGGAACTGGTCGAGGAGCAGCCCCGTACGCCGAAGGGGATCCGCGAGGCCCTCCTCGTCGAGTGGCCCCAGGCCGACCCGCAGGCCCTCTCCGTCGCCGCCCGCTGCCTGCTGCCGCTGGTCCAGGTCACCCCGCGCGGCCTGTGGCGCAGGAGCGGCCAGGTCTCCCTGACCACGGCCGAGACCTGGCTCGGCCGGACCGCCGCGCCCGCCCCGGCCCCCGACGACACCGTGCTCCGCTACCTCGCCGCCTTCGGGCCCGCCTCCGTCAAGGACATGCAGACCTGGTGCGGTCTCACCCGCCTGCGGGACGCCTTCGAGCGCCTGCGGCCCCAGCTCCTCACCTTCCAGGACGAGCACGGCACGGAACTCTTCGACCTGCCCGACGCGCCCCGCCCCGACGAGGACACCCCCGCACCGCCCCGCTTCCTGCCCGAGTACGACAACCTGCTCCTCTCCCACGCCGACCGCGGCCGCGTCGTTCCCTCCGACGCCAGGAACCGCACGTGGAAGGGGAACCAGGCCTACTCCGTCTTCCTGCTCGACGGCCTCCTCGCCGGACTCTGGCGCCTGGAGGAGACCAAGGAGCGCACGACGATGACCGTCCAGCCCTTCGGCCCGACGAGCAGGGCCCAGCGCACCGAGCTGACGCAGGAGGCCGAGCGGATGCTGGGGGCGATGGCCCCGCAGGGGATCCCGTACGAGGTGCGCTTCGGCACCGTGGAGGGGTAGGGAGCCCCGGAGCCGACCCCGAACCGGCCCGCGCCCGCCCGCTACGGCAGCAGGCCCGCCCTGCGGGCCGCCACCACCGCCTCCAGGCGGGTGTGCGCGCCCAGCTTCCGCATCGCGGAGCGCAGATAGCCCTTCACCGTCTCCGGGCGCAGCCCGAGCCGCTCCGCCGCGGCCGCGTTCGTCGCCCCCGGAGCCACCGCCGCCAGTACGTCCAGCTCGCGCGGCGTCAACGTCACGCCCGCCCAGCCGCCCGGCAGCCCGCCCGGTGACCTTCCCGACGCCGCCGCGAACGGAGCCGTGGACGCCGTCTCCAGGCGGCCGCACACCGCCAGCAGCCGCCCGCGCAGCTCCGGGTCCGCGATCCGGGGCGCGAGCTCCCGCAGCTCGCCGTGCGCCTGCCGGACCTCCTCCCAGGAAGGGCCGGACGGCGGCTCCGGCAGGTGCCGCCGCACCTCGTCCCGTACCGCCAGGGCCTGTTCCAGGTCCCGCGCCGCCGCCACCGCCGCGTCGAAGACGCGCTCGCCGAGCGGCAGGGCGTCCCGCAGCGCCCCGTACAGCACTCCCCGCACCTTCCGTCGTACGACGACCGGCACGGCGATCACCGAACGCAGCCCCTCCGCCGACACCGGACCGTCGTACTCGTGGGTGATGTGCCGCGCCGAGGGGTAGTCGGTGACCGCGCAGGGCCGCGACAGGGCCAGGCACTTCCCGCCCAGGCCGCTGCCCGTCGAGATCGCGAGGCCGTGCAGGGCGGGCGTCACGGCCCCGTTCAGCTCCGCGATCCGCAGCGGGCGGCCTTCGTGCAGCAGCCCGCCGAAGACCACCTGCAGCCCGGTGGCCCGGCGCAGCCGCAGCAGCGCCGCACGCATCTCCACCGCTTCCATCCGCTCGGGCACGGAACCACTCCTTCACCCCCGAACGGGGGTAGTGAGACCTGGGTCACTGATTACACGATGTCCGTGACCGGTCCCGCAACGAGGAGGACACATGACGGCAAGTACCGCGACGGAGAGGTTCCGGGCCGCCCGCGACTTCCTGCTGCAGCACCGCGAGGACTACGAGACGGCGTACGACGGTTTCGCCTGGCCCCGCCTCGACCGGTTCAACTGGGCCCTGGAGTGGTTCGACGTCATCGCGGCCGGGAACGACAGGACCGCCCTGCACCTCGTCGAGGAGGACGGCGGCGAGACGAAGCTGAGCTTCGCCGAGATGTCCGCCCGCTCCAACCAGGCCGCCAACTGGCTGCGCGCGCAGGGCGTACGGGCCGGCGACCGGGTCATCGTCATGCTCGGCAACCAGGCCGAGCTGTGGGAGACCGCGCTCGCCGCCATGAAGCTGCGCGCCGTCGTCATCCCGGCCACCCCGCTCCTGGGGCCCGCCGACCTGAGGGACCGCGTCGAGCGCGGCCGGGCCCGGCATGTGATCGTGCGCGCCGAGGACACCGCCAAGTTCGACGACGTACCGGGGGAGTACACCCGGATCGCGGTCGGCGGAATCCGAACCGGCGGAGTACCAACCGGTGGCGTCGAGGGGGACGGCGACGGTGGCGGGGACGGTGACGGCTGGCTCCGCTACGCGCACGCGTACGACGAGTCCGAGACCTTCGTCCCGGAGGGTGTGACCCTCGCCGACGACCCGCTGATGCTCTACTTCACCTCCGGCACGACCGCCCGCCCCAAGCTGGTCGAGCACACCCACACCTCGTACCCCGTCGGCCATCTCGCCACCATGTACTGGATCGGCCTCAAGCCCGGGGACGTGCACCTGAACATCTCCTCGCCGGGCTGGGCCAAGCACGCCTGGTCCAACCTCTTCGCCCCCTGGAACGCCGAGGCGACCGTCTTCATCCACAACTACACACGCTTCGACCCGGCCCGTCTGATGGCCGAGATGGAGCGGAACGGCGTCACCAGCTTCTGCGCGCCGCCGACCGTCTGGCGGATGCTGATCCAGGCCGACCTCACGCAGTTGAAGCATCCGCCGCGCGAGGTCGTCGCCGCGGGCGAGCCGCTCAACCCCGAGGTGATCGAGTCCGTACGCCGAGCCTGGGGCGTCACCATCCGGGACGGCTTCGGCCAGACCGAGACCGCCGTCCAGGTCTCCAACAGTCCTGGTCAGCGCCTCAAGGAGGGCTCGATGGGCCGACCGAGCCCCGGCTTCCGGGTCACACTGGTCGACCCGGTGAGCGGGCGCGCCGACGTCGAGGAGGGGGAGATCTGCCTCGACCTCTCCGTCGAGCCGGTGGGTCTGATGACCGGCTACCACGGAGACCCCGAGCGCACGGCCGAGGCGATGGCCGGCGGCTACTACCGCACCGGTGACATCGGCGCGCGCGACGCCGACGGCTACATCACGTACATCGGGCGCGCCGACGACGTCTTCAAGGCCTCCGACTACAAGATCTCGCCGTTCGAGCTGGAGAGCGCGCTCCTGGAGCACGAGGCGGTGGCCGAGGCGGCGGTCGTCCCGGCCCCCGACCCGCTGCGGCTCGCGGTCCCGAAGGCGTACGTCGTGCTCGCGGAGGGCTGGGAGCCGAACGCGGACACGGCGAAGGTGCTCTTCGCCCACTCGCGCGCCGTGCTCGCCCCGTACAAGCGCGTGCGGCGCATCGAGTTCGCCGAGCTGCCGAAGACCGTCTCGGGCAAGATCCGCCGGATCGAGCTGCGCGAGCGTACGGCCAAGGGCGAGGGCACCGAGTTCACGGAGGGGGACCTCGCATGAGCCTGTCCTACGCCCACGGCGTGAGCACCACCGAGCTGCTCGGGGACACCATCGGCGCCAACCTGGACCGCGCCGTCGCCACCTGGCCCGACCGCGAGGCGCTGGTCGACGTACCCACCGGGCGCCGCTGGACCTACGCCCGATTCGGCGCGGACGTCGACCGGTTGGCGTCCGCCCTGCTCGCGAGCGGGGTCGAGAAGGGCGACCGGGTCGGCATCTGGGCGGTCAACTGCGCCGAGTGGGTGCTGGTCCAGTACGCGACCGCCCGCATCGGCGCGATCATGGTGAACATCAACCCCGCCTACCGCGCCCACGAGCTGGAGTACGTGCTGCGGCAGGCCGGGATCTCGCTGCTCTTCGCGTCGCTGGCGCACAAGACCAGCGACTACCGCGCGATGGTCGACCAGGTCCGGTCGGACTGCCCCGAGTTGCGCGAGGCCGTCTACTTCGGCGACGCGAGCTGGGACGCGCTGCTCGCCCGCACGGCCGGGGACCTCCGGCCGGCCACACTCTCCTGCGATGAGCCGGTCAACATCCAGTACACCTCGGGCACGACGGGCTTCCCCAAGGGGGCGACCCTCTCCCACCACAACATCCTCAACAACGGCTACTTCGTGGGCGAGATGATCGCCTACACGGAGCAGGACCGCATCTGCATCCCGGTCCCGTTCTACCACTGCTTCGGCATGGTCATGGGCAATCTCGCGGCCACCTCGCACGGCGCCTGCATGGTCGTCCCGGCCCCGTCCTTCGATCCCGCCGCGACCCTCCGCGCGGTGCAGCAGGAGCGGTGCACCTCGCTGTACGGCGTACCGACGATGTTCATCGCGGAGCTCAACCTCCCCGACTTCGCCTCGTACGACCTCTCCACGCTGCGCACCGGGATCATGGCCGGCTCGCCCTGTCCGGTGGAGGTCATGAAGCGGGTGGTCGCCGAGATGAACATGGCCGAGGTGTCCATCTGTTACGGCATGACGGAGACCTCGCCCGTCTCCACCCAGACCCGGCGCGAGGACGACCTGGAGCGCCGCACGGGCACGGTCGGCCGGGTCATGCCGCATGTCGAGGTGAAGGTCGTCGACCCGGCCACGGGCCTCACCGCGCCCCGTGGGACCGCCGGCGAACTGTGCACCCGCGGCTACAGCGTCATGCTGGGCTACTGGAACGAGCCGGAGAAGACCGCCGAGGCCGTCGACGCGGGCCGCTGGATGCACACCGGCGACCTGGCCGTGATGCGCGAGGACGGTTACGTCCAGATCGTCGGCCGTATCAAGGACATGATCATCCGTGGCGGGGAGAACGTCTACCCGCGCGAGATCGAGGAGTTCCTCTACGGATACGAGAAGATCGCCGACGTCCAGGTCGTCGGCGTCCCGGACGAGCGCTACGGCGAGGAGATCCTGGCCTGCGTGATTCCGCGCGACCCCGCCGACCCGCCCACGCTGGAGGACATCACGGACTTCTGCCGCGACCGGCTGGCGCACTACAAGATCCCGCGGAGGGTGGAGATCCTCTCCGAGTTCCCCATGACGGTCAGCGGGAAGGTGCGCAAGGTGGAGCTGCGGCAGCGCTTCGGGGACGGTGCGGGAGCAAGGGGAGGGGCCTGAGGAGCGGGAGGGGCCTGAGGAGCGGGAAGCGGGCGACAGGCGCACGAAGCGAAGGCGTTCAGTCGTCCGAGGGGTGAGGGCGGGGGATCGGGGCAGGGGACAGCTCGCGACGCATGCAGACGCGCGGCCAGTCGGCCAGGCCGTGGGCGGCCTCGGCCCGCTGGATGGCGCGCAGGCCGGCGGTGAGGGCCGGGTCGGCCTCGGTGAGGGCGCGGAAGCCGAGGCGGGTGTAGTACGGGGCGTTCCACGGGACCTCGGTGAAGGTCGTCAGGGTCACCGCCGTCAGGCCCCGCTCCGCGGCTCCCGAAGCGAGGTGCTCGATGAGCGAGCGGCCGATGCCCCGGCGGGCGGCGGCCGGGTGCACCGACACCTGCTCGATGTGGGCGGCCCCGTCCACCGTGTCCGTCAGCAGATACGCCACCGGGTGGTCGGCCCCGTCGGCGGCCACCCAGGCGCGGCCGTCCAGCCGATAGGCGTCCAGGACGTCCAGCGGCAGGGGTTCGTCGTCGGCGATGACCGTCATGCCGAGAGTACGGAAGGGCTCGCCCGCGGCCCGTTCGATGTCCTGGAGCAGCGGGAGGTCGGCCGGTGCGGCCGCTCGGATGCGCATACGACGAGTATGGCGCGGGCTCAGTCCGCGCCGCCGCCCCCATCACCCCCGCTCGTCCCCCCGCCGCCCCCACTCGTCCTGCCCCCGCCACCGTCCGTCAGCCCTGAGTTGCCGCTGCCGTACCAGCCGCGACCGGTGGCGTAGCCGTCGTCTCCGCCGCCCTGGCCGAGCAGTCCGCCGTCACGGGAGAAGCGCGGGAGGAAGAGCGCGAGCGCGGGGTCGCCGTAGAGGGCGACGTACAGCTGGACGAGACCACCGTCGGTCACCTCGCGGCGGTGGGCGGGCAGCGGGTGGCGTTCGCGCAGGCCAGCGAGGAGACCGCGCGCGGCGTGAGTCGTCGCCGGCAGGCGGAGCAGCACGAGCGCGGCGGCGCTCGGCATGGCACCGACACCGGCCGCGAGGGCGAGTTCCGTGCCGGAGGGAGCCGTGACCAGCAGGCCCAGCGGGACCGTCGCCGCCGCGCAGAGGAGCAGCACGCGTGCCGCCCGCAGGCGCCCGAGCGGGCGCAGCAGCCCGGCCCGGTCGAGCTCGGCCCGCAGCTCGTCGACCGCCCGCCGCGCCTTGGGGCGCGAGGCCAGCACCCTTATTCCCAGGGCTCGTTGAAGTGAACCGTGCACTCCGAGCTGGACGGGGTCACGGGTTCTCCCGGGGCCGCCGTTGGCCCGAATCGTTCCCTTCCGCCCGGCGGCCACCGCACCGCGCTGGTGCAGAGCGACGAGCGCCACGGTGACAGCGGCCAGCCGCCCGCCCCGGAGCAGCGCCACCGCCTGTGGGGCGAGTTCGGCCTGCTCCGGGCTGCGGGTACGCAACAGAGCTACCGCGCACAGCAGTTGCGCGCAGGACGCGCCGATGATCCACCACATCTCTGTCGGCATGACGCCCACCCCCCGAAGGTGTTGTGCCCGGGGAAGCATGATCGTCACGCGTGAATGGCCGAATTCTGCTCAGCGGGTGACCGCGAGCCGTCGCGAGCCCGGCACCGTCCGGGAGGCCCCTCTAGGCGCCGGCGGCGATCAGGTGGTCCGCGGGGGCGTTGAGGGGCTGGGGCGTGCCCGTGAGGTCCAGGACGAAGAGGGGGATCCCGAGCTCGTCGGCGCGGGAGCGGGCCTCGGCGGTGTAGCCGGCGAGGGAGAAGAAGACGCTCACGGACGAGGCGCTGAGCCCGTGGAGCCAGAGGCATTCCACGGCCCGCAGGGTGGCGGGGCGGGTGGTCGGGTCGACCTGGGCGACGAGTCCGGGCGCCCGCAGGTCGACGCCGGGGGCGGACCGCTCCTCGGGCTGGACGACGTCCCGGAACCCCAGCCAGCGCAGATACCCGGCGGCCGCGGCGACCGCGTCCCGGGCGGTACGTATGGTCACGGGCCGGTACGACGGCCTCGGCGGTACGGGGTGCGGGGCGGTCGGTGGCAGCGGGATGTGCGAGGGGTACCGCTCGGCGAAGGGCCGGTGTCCGTCGCCATGGCCGCCCCACAGGGCCCCGGCCGTGCCCGCCCAGGGGCCGGGCGCAGGGTCGTCGTCCGCGTCGGCCCGGCCCGGCGCGTTACGGGCCTCCGGCTCGCCCGTCCAGGGCCCGTCCTGCCCACCGGCGCCGGGGACGGGACCCGGACCCGTGCCCGAGCCTGTAGCGGAACCAGTACCCGTACCCGTACCCGTACCGGTGGCGGAACCCGAGCCCGTACCGGCGCCCGGGCCGTCCCACGTGCCCAGGGATGAAACCGCACCGGCGGCGCCGCCCGGCGCCGATGGCGGTGCTGATGCCGATCCTGATCCCGGTGCTGATCCCGGTTCCGATGGCGCCTCCGCGCCCGGTGTCCCGTCCGGGGCGCTCCATGGCCCGGGGATCGTCTCGGTGGCCGGTATCCCGATGGCCGCGTCCCCCGTACGTGCCCCTGCTATCGCCCCCGTACCGCCGTCGTGGGCGGAAGGCGCCGCGGAGCCCGGGTCCGAGCCGGGGCCCCGGACCGGGATGCGCAGGACCGCGCCGCAGGTGCAGCCCAGCTCCGGGTGGGGCCATTCGTCCTCGCGGCCGCAGGACACGCAGCGCACCACGACCCACTCGTCCGTCCAGTTGCGGTGCGTGACCGGCTCGCCCGTCGCACCCGGGACCACCGGCGGCACGACCGGGGTGCCGCATGCGCAGGGGAAGGCCGGCGCCGCGTACCGCTGTGTGCGGAGGCATTCCGGGCAGCGCACCGGTACCGGCTCACCCATACCGATTCCCATGCCGAACCCCCCTGTCGTCCCGCCCCCATCGTCCACCAATCCGCCACGGGAAGGGAGGAACTTCGGCCAACGACCGATGCCCTCCCTTGACGGCTCTCGACCCTCCGACCTACATTGCTTCCGTATAGCAGAACATTACTTCCGCAATACGGAAACGGGCCTCGCGAGACGGTGGCGCGCCCGGTTCCGCCTGGCCGAAGCAGGAGCCCTCCCATGCCTCGTATGACCGCCGCCGCAGCGGCCGTTGAGATCCTCAAGCGCGAAGGCGTCACCAACGCGTTCGGCGTGCCCGGCGCGGCGATCAACCCCTTCTACCGCGAGCTCAAGAACGTCGGCGGTGTCAACCACACCCTCGCCCGCCACGTCGAGGGCGCGTCCCACATGGCCGAGGGCTACACCCGCGCCAAGGCCGGCAACATCGGTGTCTGCATCGGCACCTCCGGCCCCGCCGGCACCGACATGATCACCGGCCTGTACTCCGCGATCGCGGACTCGATCCCGATCCTGTGCATCACCGGCCAGGCCCCGGTCTCGAAGCTCCACAAGGAGGACTTCCAGGCCGTCGACATCGCCTCGATCGCCAAGCCCGTCACCAAGGCCGCGACGACGGTCCTGGAGGCCGCCCAGGTTCCGGGCGTCTTCCAGCAGGCCTTCCACCTGATGCGCTCCGGCCGTCCCGGCCCGGTCCTCATCGACCTGCCGATCGACGTCCAGCTGACCGAGATCGAGTTCGACCCGGAGACCTACGAGCCGCTGCCGGTCTACGCGCCGCGGGCCACCCGCGCCCAGGCCGAGAAGGCCCTGAACTTCCTGCTGGAGTCCGAGCGTCCGCTGATCGTCGCCGGTGGCGGCATCATCAACGCCGACGCCTCCGACCTGCTGGTCGAGTTCGCCGAGCTGACCAACATCCCGGTCATCTCCACCCTGATGGGCTGGGGCACCATCCCGGACGACCACGAGCTGGCCGCCGGCATGGTCGGCGTCCAGACCGCGCACCGCTACGGCAACGCGACGTTCCTCGAGTCGGACTTCGTCCTCGGCATCGGCAACCGCTGGGCCAACCGCCACACCGGTTACAACATGGAGGCCTACACCAAGGGCCGGAAGTTCGTCCACGTCGACATCGAGCCGACCCAGATCGGCAAGATCTTCGCCCCGGACTACGGCATCGCCTCCGACGCCAAGGCCGCGCTGGAGCTCTTCGTCGAGATCGCGAAGGAGCTGAAGGCCGCCGGCAAGCTGCCCGACTTCTCCGCCTGGGCCGCCTCCGCACAGGAGCGCAAGGCCACCCTCCAGCGCCGTACGCACTTCGAGAACATCCCGATCAAGCCGCAGCGCGTCTACGAGGAGATGAACAAGGCGTTCGGCCCGGAGACCCGGTACGTCACCACCATCGGCCTCTCCCAGATCGCCGCCGCGCAGTTCCTGCACGTCTACAAGCCGCGCCACTGGATCAACTGCGGCCAGGCCGGCCCGCTCGGCTGGACCATCCCGGCCGCGATCGGCGTCGCCACCGCCGACCCGGAGACCCCGGTCGTCGCGCTCTCCGGCGACTACGACTTCCAGTTCATGATCGAGGAGCTGGCGGTCGCCGCCCAGCACAAGGTCCCCTACGTCCACGTCCTCGTGAACAACGCCTACCTGGGTCTGATCCGCCAGGCGCAGGGCAACCTGGGCATCAACTTCGAGGTGAACCTCGAGTTCGAGAACATCAACACCCCGGAGATCGGCGTCTACGGCGTCGACCACGTCAAGGTCGCCGAGGGCCTGGGCGTCAAGGCGATCCGCGTCACCGACCCGGAGAAGCTGGGCGAGGCGCTGGAGGAGGCCAAGAAGCTGGCCGTCGAGTTCCAGGTCCCGGTCGTCGTCGAGGCCATCCTGGAGCGCATCACCAACATCGCGATGAGCAAGACGGTCGACATGAGCGACGTCACCGAGTTCGAGGAGCTCGCGACCGAGCCCGGCCACGCGCCGACCGCGATCAAGGCCCTGAAGGTCTGACGCTCACCGGCTGAGGATCGGCCCCCGCTCCGAGAGCACCGGAGCGGGGGCCGCTCTGCGCCCGCACCAGACAGGCCCCCGCCTCCGTCCAGTCGTACAGCACCGACCTGCCCGCCCGCCTCCGCCGTACGAGCCGGGCGTCGAGCAGCACCTTCAGATGCCGCCCCACCGAGCCGAGCCCCTGCCCGGTCAGCGCCACCAACTGACTGGTCGACTTGGGTGATTCGAGCCGTACGAGCACCCCGGCCCGGGCGCTCCCGAGGAGGGCGCCCAGCGCCTTCGGCACGGCCGGTCCCTCACCGTCGGCAAGGGCCCCCGTGCAGGGGTACACGATCGCGTACCGCTCCGTTCCCTGCCACGACACCCATCCCTGACTCGGTGTCACCGGCACGAACAGCAACCGTCCTCCGGCGACCGAACGAGGCGGCTAGTTCCGTGTGTTGACCTGGAGCCGCCCGTCGCCGAGCCAGCGCATCGTGCCGGGACGCAACTCGTCGAGCGCCGCCGTCCAGCCGCCCCGGCTCAACCGGGCCGTGCGCGCGACCACATCGGCCTCGACGACCCCTCGGCGCCGCGGCCAGGTGGGCAGGACCGTCTCCCGCCACACCCACTCCAGCACGCCGGCCATCCGCTCCGGCAGATCAGGCGCCGAGCGCAGCGGCTCGGGCACGGGGCCGCCCAGGGAGACCGCGAGGTCCGCGACGGCGCCGGCCGGATCCGCGTCCCGTACGGCTGCCAGCTCCTCCTCGAAGCTCTGCTCCCCGTCGCCGAGCGGGGTGGGGGTGACGAAGTCCGCGTTCCAGGTGGGCCCCAGCGCGGCCCGTACGAGCGAGGCGTCGACCGGTTCGCACGCCGACCGGGCCAGATACGCGGGCAGATGGGTCTCCAGCCAGACGCGCTCGCCCGGGTGGGCGGCGCTCGCGCGGTGCAGTGTCTTGAGCGCCGCGACGGTCTCGGCCAGCGGCGAGATCACGAAACGGCTGCCCGCGAGCGAGTCCGCGGTGATCTGCCACCAGCCCATTGAGCCCGCCCCCTGTTTCAGCCCGCTTTCAGGCCCCCGTCGGAGCCCCGCGTTCCAGCCCGGCGTCGAACCCCGCGTTCCAGCCCCGGGTCCGAGCCCCGGGTCCGAGCCCTGGGTTCCAGCCCCGGGTCGAGCCCCCGGGTCCGAGCCCTGGGTTCCAGGTACCGCGCTCCGCCCCGTCGTTTCGCTCTCGCGCGAAACGATATCGGCGGCGCGGAGCGCTCGCCCAGACTCCGGCCATGCGCAGTTACCAGGCGGTGTTCGGTGTCCCCGAGTTCACCCCCCTCTTCCTCACCGCCGCACTCCAGGTCGCGGCCCAGACGGTGGCCGGGCTGGGCCTCGCCACGCTCGTCTTCCGCTCGACGGGCTCCCCGTTCCTCTCCGCGCTCGCCCTCTTCGGCCCCGCGCTCGCCCAGCTGCTCGGTGCGACGACGCTCCTCACGGCCGCCGACCGGCTGCCGCCGCGCGGCGCCATCGCCGGCATCGCGCTGGTCTTCGCCCTCGGCACCGCCGCCCAGGCCGTCCCCGGCCTGCCGGTCGGGACGGTCTTCCTGATCCTGTTCGCGCAGGGTCTCGTCGGCTCGGTCGGCGGCGGAGTGCGGTACGGGCTGCTCGGCGAGATCCTGCCCCGCGAGGGCTATCTGCTGGGCCGCTCGCTGATGAACATGGCTGCCGGCGTCTGCCAGATCGGCGGGTTCGCGACCGGCGGTGTGCTGGTCGCGACCCTCTCACCCCGCGGCACGCTGCTGACCGGCGCAGCCCTCCATCTCGCCGGTGCCGTCCTCGCCCGGTACGGCCTCACCCGCCGCGCGCCCCGCGCCACAGGCCGGGCGTCGGTCGCCGCGACCTGGCGTGGCAACGGCCGACTGTGGTCCGACCCCGCTCGTCGGCGCCTCTACCTCGCCCTGTGGGTGCCCAACGGGCTGATCGTCGGCTGTGAGTCGCTCTTCGTGCCGTACGCCCCCGAGCACGCCGGGCTGCTCTTCGCCTGCGCCGCGCTCGGGATGCTCGCCGGGGACACCGTCGTCGGCAGGCTCGCGACGGGAGGCCTGCGCCGCGGCCCGGCCGCACCGTTGCAGGCGCTGCTGGCAGCTCCGTACCTCCTCTTCGTACTGGGCCCGGGGCTGCCGCTCGCCCTCGTGGCGGTCACGGTGTCGGCGGTCGGCTACAGCGCGAGCCTGCTGTACCAGCAGCGGCTCATGGCTCTGGTCCCCGACGAGCTGAGCGGCCACGCCCTGGGGCTGCACACCTCCGGCATGCTCGCCCTCCAGGGCCTGAGCGCGGCGCTGGCGGGGGCCGTCGCCCAACTCACCTCGGTCACCACCGCGATGACGCTGCTCGCCGGTGCCTCGCTCGCCGTCACGGCGGGGCTCGCCGTCACTGAGGGGCCTTCGAGCGGACCACGACCGTCTCTTCGCAGGGGCCGTCGGCGAGCAGCTTGAGCGCCTCCACCTCGTCCTTGTCGGCGGAGAGCGCCCAGCGCAGCTTGGTGCCCACCCACTCGGCGACGTAGCGGCAGTACTGGGTGGAGGCCGAAGGGAGCCAGCCGGCGGGGTCGCGGCCGGCCTTGTCCTTCTGGCTGCGCGCGGTGACGGCGGCGAGCGTGCCGGGCGAGCCCAGGTCGTTGGCGTACTTCTCGCGCCGGGCCGCGGTCCAGCCGGAGGCGCCGGACTGCCAGGCCTCGTCGAGCGAGACGACGTGGTCCACGCGGAGTGCCGCGGGATCGGTCACGCTCTGGCCGTCGTAGTACGAGGTCCACCTGCCGCCCGTGAGCACGCAACCGGGCCCGGTCCTCGGAGTGTCGATGGCCTCCTCCAGGAGGACCTCGGCCCGGGTGTCGCAGCCGTCGGCGGGGTCGAGTCCGGCGTCCCAGTGGCGGAAGGCGGACACCTTGTAGCCGTCCGGGTCCTCCGCTGCCTGCGTGAGGCCGGCGAGGGCGTCGGGGAGGAGGACGACATTGGCCGAGAGGGCGGGGGAGGGGGCCGCGAGCGGGGACAGGATCAGGGCGAGCGGGGTCAGGCCGCGCATCAGGTTCTTGATCATGTACGAGTGGATAGCGCCGTGGGCGGGGCGCACAGAACCCCCAACGCGGTGCGCTCCCCCGAGCGGGTGTGGATCTTCACCGCAGAAACGATGCACTCGACACCGCTCACGGCCCCGCGCACACGGAAAAGAGCGCGGAACCAGGGACCGTAAACCTGGTTCCGCGCTCTCGTTGAACCGCCCGACGGTGCGAGGCTGGCGCGACAGGACGTTCGCGCCGCCGGGCGGAGCATGGGGGAGGTGGGCGTTGGGACCGCGGCGGTGACGACGGGCTGTCCGGGGATCCCTTCCTTCAGGTCAAGAAGAGGCCCGGTTCGCCCTTACCACCGCACTGGCTCGTTCACCGCCGCGGTCCTCACGCTGTCCGTACCGTCGACCACCCCTCATCCGGGTCGCCGGTCCGGACGGCGTACAGCACTGACCTCCCGTCAGGTGCCGTACGCGGTCTGGCGGGATCAGTCCTCGCGCAGGGCGCGGACCGCCTCCTCGACACGCTTGCCGTACTCCGCGTCGGCGGCGGCGAAGTGCGCGATGTTCTTCTCGATCACGTCCTCGCGGGAGACCTGCGACAGGCCACCGGCGATGTTGGCGATCAGACGGCTCTTCTCGTCCTCCGACATCAGGCGGTAGAGCTCACCGGCCTGGAAGAAGTCGTCGTCCTTGTTGTGCAGCGGGGCCTCGTGCGTGCCGGTCCAGCCGTGGATGGCCAGCGGGGCGGAGAGCGCCGCGTCGGTCTGCGAGGGACCGGCGTACGAGTTGGGCTCGTAGTTCTTGTCCGTGCGCGAACCGTTGCGGGTGGCCATGAAGCCGTCGCGGCCGTAGTTGTCGGCCACGGTCACCTTGGGGGCGTTCACCGGCAGCTGGGTGTGGTTGACACCGAGGCGGTAGCGGTGGGCGTCCGCGTAGGCGAAGAGGCGGCCCTGGAGCATCTTGTCCGGCGAGGGGCCGATGCCCGGGACGAAGTTGTTCGGCGAGAACGCGGCCTGCTCGACCTCGGCGAAGACGTTGTCCGGGTTGCGGTCGAGGACCAGACGGCCCACGCGCTGCAGGGGGTAGTCGGCGTGCGGCCACACCTTGGTGAGGTCGAACGGGTTGAAGCGGTAGTCCGCGGCCTCGGCGGCCGGCATGACCTGGACGTACAGGGTCCACGAGGGGTTCACACCGCGCTCGATGGCCTGCAGCAGGTCGGTCTGGTGCGAGTTCGCGTCCTTGCCGACGAGCTCGGCGGCCTGCTCGGCGGAGAGCGAGCGGATGCCCTGGTTCGTCTTGAAGTGGTACTTGACGAAGAAGGCCTCGCCCGCCTCGTTGGTCCACTGGTAGGTGTGCGAGCCGTAGCCGTTCATGTGACGGTACGAGGCGGGGATGCCGCGGTCGCCCATCAGCCAGGTGATCTGGTGCGTCGCCTCGGGGGCGTGCGCCCAGAAGTCCCAGACGTTGTCCGGCTCCTGCTTGCCCGTGAACGGGTCGCGCTTCTGGGAGTGGATGAAGTCGGGGAACTTGATCGGGTCCTTGATGAAGAACACCGGGGTGTTGTTGCCGACGAGGTCGTAGTTGCCCTCTTCGGTGTAGAACTTCAGCGCGAAGCCGCGCGGGTCGCGGACCGCGTCCGCGCCACCGAGCGAGTCGGCCACGGTGGAGAAGCGGATGAACGTCTCGGTCCGCTTGCCCACCTCGGAGAGGAAGGCGGCCTTGGTGAAGCCGGTGACGTCGTCCGTCACCTCGAAGTAGCCGTAGGCGCCGGAGCCGCGGGCGTGGACCACGCGCTCCGGGATCCGCTCACGGTTGAAGCGCGCGAGCTTCTCCAGCAGGTGCTGGTCCTGCAGGAGGATGGGGCCACCGACGCCGGCGGTGGCGGAGTTCTGGTTGTCGGCGACCGGGGCGCCGGACTCGGTCGTAAGCACGCGCTTCGACATCGTGACCTTCCGTACGGGAGCTGCACTGCTGGGAGTGCTCAGGAGCGTAAGGACGCTTCGAAGCAAACGTCAACAGTTTGTTGAAAGTGAAGTGGGGTGTTCCGGACGGCGGCGACGCCTGGGCGCGACAGGACAGGTGTCAGCGCCGCCGCCGACCGGAAATCTGGGGCCCCCGTCGGGGGCGAAGGGTCAGACCTGCTGGCCGGAGAGGCGCTCGACGGCGCGCAGCAGGGCCGAGTGGTCCAGGCCACCGTCGCCCTGCGCACGCAGGGAGGCGACGAGCTGGGCGACGACGGCGCCGACCGGGAGGGCCGCGCCGACGTTGCGGGCGGCGTCGGTGACGATGCCCATGTCCTTGTGGTGCAGGTCGATCCGGAAGCCGGGCTTGAAGTCCCGGTTCAGGAAGTTGTCCTTCTTGCGGGTCAGCACGGTGGAGCCGGCCAGACCGCCGTTGAGGACGTCCAGGGCGGCCTGGAGGTTCACGCCGGACTTCTCGAGGAAGACGACGGCCTCGGCGCAGGCCTGGATGTTGACCGCGACGATGAGCTGGTTGGCCGCCTTCACCGTCTGGCCGGAGCCGTGAGGGCCGCACAGGACGATGGTCTTGCCGAGCGCCTCGAGGATCGGCAGGGCCTCGTCGAAGTCGGCCTGCTCGCCACCCACCATGATCGACAGGACGGCCTCGATGGCGCCGGCCTCGCCGCCGGAGACGGGCGCGTCGATGACGCGGATGCCCTTCTCCTTGGCGTTCTTCGCCAGGTCGACGGAGGTCTGCGGGGTGATCGACGACATGTCGATGATCAGCGCGCCCTGCTTGGCGTTCTCCAGGATGCCCTCGGGGCCGTAGGAGATCGCCTCGACCTGCGGGGAGGCGGGCACCATCGTGATGACCACGTCGGCGTCCCTGACGGCCTCGGCGATCGACGCGGCGACCGTGCCGCCGGCCGCCGCGAGGCGGTCCAGCTTGTCCTGCTCCAGGGTGAAGCCGGTGACGGAGTAGCCCGCCTTGATCAGGTTCTCGGACATGGGCGAGCCCATGATGCCGAGACCGATCCACGCAACCGTCGGGCGGGTGGGCTGGGAGGAATCAGCGAGATTGCTCATGATGGGGGTGCCTCTCGAAAACTGGTGGTACGGGGAGGAGGTCAGCGGGCCGCGCGGGCCTCGGCCGGGAGCCACTCGAAGGACGCGGCGGCGTCGGCGGCCTTGTACTCCAGGCCGACCCAGCCGTCGTAGCCGGCCTTCTTGAGCTCGTCGAGGAGCTGCTCGAGCGGCAGGTCGCCGGTGCCCGGCGCGCCACGGCCCGGGTTGTCGGCGATCTGGACATGGCCGGTCTTGTCGGCGTACCGGGCGATGACCTGGCTGACGTCCTCGCCGTTCATCGACAGGTGGTAGATGTCGAGGAGGAACTTGGCGTTGCCGAGCCCGGTGGCCGCGTTGACCTTGTCGACGACCTCGATCGCGGAGGGGGCGCTCACCAGCGGGTAGAGCGGCGACTCCGGCTTGTTCAGGGTCTCGATCAGCAGGATCGCGCCGATCCGGTCGGCCGCGCGGGCGGCCAGGACCAGGTTCTCCAGGGCGAGGGTGTCCTGGATCTGCGGGTCGACACCGTCGACGCGGTTGCCGTAGAGCGCGTTGAGCGCCTTGCAGCCGACCGAGGCGGCGAAGTCGGCCGCCACCTCGATGTTGGCGCGGAAGCGGTCCGACTCCTCACCGGGCACGGAGAGCGCGCCGCGGTCGGGACCCGGCAGCTGCCCGGCGTAGAAGTTCAGGCCCACCAGCTGGGTGCCGGCGTCGTCCAGAGCCTTCTTGAGGGCGTCGAGCTCGCTCTGGTCGGGGGTGGCGGTGTCGATCCAGGGCCACCACAGCTCGACCGCGGTGAAGCCCGCCGCGGCGGCGGCCGCGGGGCGCTCCAGGAGCGGGAGTTCCGTGAAGAGGATCGACAGGTTCACATCGAAGCGCTGGTCCGTGTATCCCATGAGGGGCGGCGCTCCTTCCGTATTGCGGAAGTAAGTTTCTGTCTGACGGAATGTTGCACGGAGGGGCGGCGGGGTGTCAAGAGGGTCCGGCAGCTCAGGGCTGCCGTGGGCCGACTCCCGGCCAGTAGCGTGGGGGCCATGGTGCGTTTGAAAGTGGAGTTCACGACGGAGCCGTTCGACCTGGACGAGGCGCCGGCGCACGCGATCGTGGCCCGTGAGGTCATCCAGGCGGCCGAACTGGACGCGGTGGACGTCGGCCCGTTCGGCAACACGGCGGAAGGGGGCGCCGACGAGGTGCTCACCGCCGTCGACGCGCTGCTGCGCAAGGCCCTGGCGGCCGGCGCCACCCGCGTCTCCCTCCAGGTCAATGTGATCGACGGTGCCGGGGAGGGCGAGAAGTGAACGAACATCCCCTGGTCGCCGCGGTGAAGCCGCTGGCCGACGCGATGGGTGCGGAGATACTGGGCCCCGAGCAGGCCGAGGGTGACGACGTGATCCTCGCCTGGGAGGGCGAGGACGTGCTCGCCGTACGGCTGCCGCAGCTGTCCGAATCGCTCGATCACATTCTGGCCGCGATGGAGCGGCGGCACGGCATGCCACTCGCCGAGCTGGACCGCAAGGCCAAGCAGGAGGCCGTCCGCTTGCTGGAGGCACGCGGTGCCTTCTCTGTACGCCATGGAGTGGAGACGGTGGCGGGGGCACTCGGCGTCAGTCGGTTCACTGTGTACAACTACCTGAACAGGGAGACCGCTCTGAACAGGGAAAAGACGGCCGAGAACGGCTAGTTGATCATGCGTGACCATAAGCCGTCGTCCGGATGTCGGGACGACGGCTTTTGTGTGGCCGAGTTTTCAACAAAGTGTTGACGTGGTGTTGCGGGAGGGCGTTAGCTATCCGCAGCCCGTCCGACGCACAGCGAAAAACAGCCACGGAGGCTTCCCGTGACTTCAGGTACGACACCGGGCCTCACCCGGTTCAACACCTCGGCGGACAGCGACGCTGTCGCCGCGCTCCACGAGGTGTGCTCCAGCTCGGCGTGGGGGAGCAAGATTCTCGCCCAGCGCCCGTACACCACCGCCGAAGCCCTCTTCCGCGCCAGCGACGCCGCCATGGCCGAGCTGACCGCCGAGGATCTGGCCGAGGCGATGGCGGGCCACCCGCCGATCGGTCGTCCGAAGGCCGGGGACCCGACCTCCTCCCGCGAGCAGAGCGGGATGGCCGGGGCCTCCGAGGCGCTCAAGGCCGAGATGCTCGAACTCAACCTGGCCTACCAGGACAAGTTCGGTCATGTCTTCCTGATCTGCGCCACCGGCAAGACCGGCGAGCAGATGCGCGACGCGGTCCGGGAACGGATCGAGCACTCGCCCGAGCAGGAGCGGGAGATCGTCCGCACCGAACTGGGCAAGATCAACCGCATCCGGCTCACCCGTCTCGTAGAGACCGTCGAGGAAGAGAACGCATGAGCACCGACACCACCGCCTCGGTGTCCACCCACATCCTGGACACCAGCGTCGGCCGCCCCGCCGAGGGCGTGACCATCACGCTCGCGGCCCGTAGCGGCTTCGACGCGGAGTGGGTCGCGCTGGGTGGCTCGGCCACCGACGCGGACGGGCGCTGCAAGGACCTGCCGGCGCTGCCGGAGGGAACGACCCACGTACGTCTCGACTTCGAGACCGAGGCGTACTTCTCCAAGAAGCAAGCCGAGGCGCAGCAGGACGCCCCCCGCGTAAGGGACAGCGGTGCGTTCTTCCCGGAGGTGGCGATCACGTTCGCCGTCACGCCGGGCGAGCACTACCACGTACCGCTGCTGCTCAACCCGTTCGGCTACTCCGTTTACCGAGGGAGCTAGCAGACATGCCCACGATTCTCGGCCAGAACCAGTACGGCAAAGCAGAGAACCGCGTCGTCAAGATCACGCGGGACGGCGACACCCACCACATCAAGGACCTGAACGTCTCCGTCGCCCTCTCCGGCGACCTCGACGACGTCCACCTCTCGGGCTCCAACGCCCACTGCCTGCCCACCGACACGACGAAGAACACCGTATTCGCCTTCGCCAAGGAGTACGGGATCGAGTCGGCCGAGCAGTTCGGCATCCACCTGGCGCGTCACTTCGTAACCAGCCAGGAGCCGATCCACCGGGCGCGGATCCGGATCGAGGAGTACGCCTGGGAGCGCATCGCGACCTCGGACGCCAACTCCAAGTTCATCGGCTCCGACGAGGTGAACCACTCCTTCGTCCGTCAGGGCCAGGAGACCCGGGTCACCCAGATCACGTACGACGGTGAGAAGTGGGAGGTCATCTCCGGCCTCAAGGACCTCGTCGTGATGAACTCCACCAACTCGGAGTTCTGGGGCTACATCAAGGACAAGTACACGACGCTGCAGGAGGCGTACGACCGCATCCTGGCCACGCAGGTGTCCGGTCGCTGGCGCTTCAACTGGAGCGACGACGACCAGCGGATGCCCAACTGGGAGAAGTCGTACACCGAGACGAAGAAGCACATGCTGCAGGCCTTCGCCGAGACGTACTCCCTCTCGCTGCAGCAGACGCTGTACCAGATGGCCTCGCGCATCATCAACCACCGTTCGGAGATCGACGAGGTCCGCTTCTCGCTCCCGAACAAGCACCACTTCCTGGTGGACCTGGAGCCCTTCGGGCTCAAGAACGACAACGAGGTCTACTACGCCGCCGACCGCATGTACGGCCTCATCGAGGCCACGGTGCTGCGTGACGGAGCCACGGCTCAGATCCCGGTCGACATGACCAACCTCTAAGCGGCACTGAGTGGCTGCCCCCGCCCGCCCGCAGTCGGACGGGGGCCGCCACCAGACCGGAGGGAACCCTTCCATGGCACAGCCTGCATCGGGGCCGGCAACAGCTGAAGGCCCGTGTTCCACCTCGCAGGAGTCCCCGGTCCACCCCGTGGACGAAAAACTTCCTGCCTCGCGGCTCGTACCCGCCGCGCTCCAGCACATCGCCGCCATGTACGCGGGCGTTGTCACCCCTCCGCTGATCATCGGCCAGGCCGTCGGTCTGGACGCCGCCGGCATGACCCGTCTGATCGCCGCGAGCCTGCTCATCGCCGGCTGCGCCACGATCCTGCAGACCATCGGCGCCGGGCGGTTCGCCGGAAACCGGCTCCCGTTCGTCAACGCGGCCTCGTCCGCCGGCATCGCACCGATGCTCGCGATCGCCGAGACCAGCTCCCCGGGCCACCAGCTCCCCGCCATCTACGGCGCGGTGATGGTCGCCGGAGTCTTCTGCCTCGCCGTCGGCCCCTTCTTCGGGCGCCTCCTCCGCTTCTTCCCGCCGCTCGTCACCGGCGTCGTGATCACGCTCATCGGGGTCACCCTGATGCCCGTACCCGTGAGCTGGGCGCAGGGCGGCAACAAGGAGGCCGCCGACTTCGGCGCCACGAAGTACCTCGCGCTCGCCGCCTTCACGCTCGTCGTGATCCTGCTCTTCCAGCGCTTCGGCCGGGGCTTCGTCAAGCAGATCGCCCTGCTGCTCGGCCTGTTCATCGGCACACTCGCCGCGATCCCCTTCGGGATGGCCGACTTCACGTCGCTGCGCGAGGCGCCCGTCGCCGCGCTGCCCGCTCCCTTCGCCTTCGGCGCACCGGAGTTCCAGCCCGCCGCGATCCTCTCCCTGTGCATCGTGATGCTCGTCCTGATGACCGAGTCCAGCGCCGGCATGCTCGCCCTCGGCGAGATCTGCGAGCGCCGGAGCGACGGCCGGACGATCACCCGCGGTCTGCGGACCGACGGCATCGCCACCCTGCTCGGCCCCGTCTTCGGCGGTTTCCCGACCTCGGCCTTCGCCCAGAACGTCGGCGTGGTCTCGCTGACCCGGGTCCGCTCCCGCTACGTCGTCGCCGTCGCCGGTGGCGCCCTGCTGGTCCTCGGTGCCTTCCCGGTCCTCGGCGCGGTCGTCTCCATGGTCCCGATGCCCGTCCTCGGCGGTGCCGGCATCGTCCTCTTCGGTTCGATCGCGGTCAGCGGTATCCGTACGCTCTCCGAAGCCGGACTCGACGACAGCTCCAACATCATCCTGGTGGCCGTGGCGCTCGGAGCGGGCATCATCCCGCTCGCCGCACCCACCTTCTACGCCGACTTCCCGGCCTGGGCACAGACCGTGCTCGGCTCCGGCATCAGCGCCGGTGCGCTCGTCGCGGTCGCGCTCAACCTGTTCTTCCACCATCTCGGCACCCGGAGCCGTCACGCGGCTCCGGCACTCAAATCCTCCTAGGGTCCTGCCGTGCCCACACCACCGCAGAGGAATGAAGGAACCACCGCCATGGCAGCACCTTCGGCAGCCCAGCGCATCGTCATCGAGAACTGTGCGATCGCGACCGTAGACGCCAACGACACCGAGTACGCCTCCGGGTACCTGGTCGTCGCCGGCAACAAGATCGAGTCCATCGGCGCCGGCAAGGCGCCCGAGGGCCTGGAGAACGTGGTCCGCAGGATCGACGCCACCGGTCATCTGGTGACGCCCGGTCTGATCAACACGCACCACCACTTCTATCAGTGGATCACCCGGGGCCTGGCCACCGACCACAACCTCTTCAACTGGCTGGTCGCGCTCTACCCGACCTGGGCCCGTATCGACGAGTCGATGGTCCGCGTCGCCGCCCAGGGTTCGCTGGCCATGATGGCCCGCGGCGGTGTCACCACCGCCATGGACCACCACTACGTCTACCCGAAGAACTCCGGCGACCTGTCGGGCGCCATCATCGGCGCCGCCTCCGACATGGGCGTTCGCTTCACCCTCGCCCGCGGTTCGATGGACAGGAGCGAGAAGGACGGCTTCCTTCCGCCGGACTTCGCCGTCGAGACCACCGAGGGCGCGCTCGCCGCGACCGAGGAGACGGTGAAGAAGTTCCACGACGCCTCCTTCGACGCGATGACCCAGGTCGCCGTCGCCCCCTGCTCCCCGTTCTCCGTCTCCACCGAGCTGCTCAAGCAGGGTGCCGAACTCGCCCGCCGCCTCGGCGTGCGGATGCACACCCACGGCTCGGAGACCGTGGAGGAGGAGAAGTTCTGCCACGAGCTCTTCGGCATGGGCCCGACCGACTACTTCGAGTCCACCGGCTTCCTCGGCCAGGACGTGTGGATGGCGCACTGCGTCCACATGAACGACTCCGACATCGCCGCCTTCGCCCGTACGAAGACCGGTGTCGCGCACTGCCCCTCCTCCAACGCGCGTCTTGCCGCCGGCATCGCCCGGGTCCCCGACATGCTCAAGGCGGGCGTCCCGGTCGGCCTCGGTGTCGACGGCACCGCCTCCAACGAGTCGGGCGAGCTCCACACCGAACTGCGCAACGCGCTTCTCATCAACCGGCTCGGTGCCCACCGTGAGGGCGCGCTCAACGCCCGCCAGGCGCTGCGCCTCGGTACGTACGGTGGCGCCGAGGTCCTCGGCCGCGCCGACTCGATCGGTTCGCTGGAGGCCGGCAAGCTGGCCGACTTCGTCCTCTGGAAGATCGACGGCCTCGGCCACTCCTCGATCGCCGACCCGGTGACCGCGATCGTCTTCGGCGCCGCCGCCCCGGTGACGGCCTCGTTCGTCAACGGCAAGCAGATCGTCGAGAACAACCGCCTGCTGTTCGCGGACGAAGAGGCGATCGCCCGCGACGCACGCGCGGAGGCCCAGCGCCTGGCCCGGATCACGGCCCAGGGCTGACCCACCCCAGGAGTCCGACCGAGGGGGACGGCCCTCGGTCGGTCGCCACGGACCCGAGCGGGGCCCGTGGCCGGCCGGACGGGGGGTGTCCGTACGAAAAGAGGTACGGCGCCCCCCGGACGGTCGATATGTGTCCACCCTCCCCGGACACACCACGCACGGCACCCCCAGGCCTACGCGACCACCCGAAGAAAGCACCGCCCCCACGCAGCACCCCGCATTTCCTCATGAGCCGCACTCCGTGAGGCGCACCATCCGCAAGCACTTCGCACCACCTCCCTGACATCCGCGTCACCGCCGACGCGTAACCGACCGGAGGAACCGCCGTGGCCGCCAAGCCCAGGTTTCGCAATGATGCACACGATGCAAGCGCCGCCGACACCGAAGACCGGAAGCATCCGGTCGACGAGACTCTGCCGCCCCTGAAGATGTTCACCAGCGGTCTGCAGCATGTAGCCGCCATGTACGCGGGCGTGGTGGCCCCGCCGTTGATCGTCGGTGCGGCCGTCGGGCTCTCCGGCACCGAACTGACCTTCCTCACCGGAGCCAGCCTCTTCACCGCCGGACTCGCCACCTTCCTCCAGACGCTCGGCGTCTGGAAGATCGGCGCCCGGCTGCCGTTCGTCAACGGTGTCACCTTCGCCGGCGTCGCACCGATGCTCGCGATCGTCGACACGACCGACGACAAGGCCGACGCCCTGCCGATCATCTTCGGCGCGATCATCGTCGCCGGCGTACTGGGCTTCATAGCCGCGCCGTACTTCTCCAAGCTCGTCCGCTTCTTCCCGCCGGTCGTCACCGGCACGGTGATCACGCTTATCGGCGTCTCGCTCCTTCCCGTCGCCTTCGGCTGGGCCCAGGGCCCCAATCCGACGGCCGAGGACTACGGCTCGACCACGTACCTCACCCTCGCGGCCATCACCCTCGCGGTGGTCCTTGTCCTGCGCCGCTTCACCCGGGGCTTCCTGAAGCAGGTCGCCGTCCTGGTCGGTCTCGTCCTCGGCACCCTCATCGCGATCCCCTTCGGCGTCACCGACTTCAGCCCGGTGACCGAGGCGTCCGTCATCGGCTTCCCGACCCCCTTCCACTTCGGCGCCCCGCAGTTCGCGCTCGCCGCGATCATCTCCATGTGCGTGGTCATGCTGGTCTCGATGACCGAGTCGACCGCCGACATGCTGGCGCTCGGCGAGATCGTCGAGCGGCCAGCCGACGAGAAGACCATCGCGGCCGGACTGCGCGCCGACACGCTCGGCTCGGCCATCAGCCCGCTCTTCAACGGCTTCATGTGCAGCGCGTTCGCCCAGAACATCGGCCTGGTCGCGATGACCAAGATCCGCAGCCGCTTCGTCGTGGCCTGCGGCGGCGGCTTCCTGGTCCTGATGGGCCTCTCGCCGATCGCCGCCTCCCTGATCTCGGTCGTCCCGCGGCCGGTGCTCGGCGGCGCGGGCGTGGTCCTCTTCGGCTCGGTCGCGGCGAGCGGCATCCAGACCCTGGTCAAGGCCGGACTGGAGAAGGACAACAACGTGCTGATCGTGGCGGTCTCGCTGGCCGTCGGCATCATCCCGATCACGGAGCCGGAGTTCTACCACGCCTTCCCGGAGACCGCGAAGATCATCCTGGACTCGGGCATCTCGACCGGCTGCGTCGCGGCGGTCCTGCTGAACCTGGTCTTCAACCACCTGGGCAGGCGGCACGACGACGACACGGTCACCGCTCCCATGGAACCGGGCGAGGAGATCTCCGAGACCCGCACGGCGAAGGCGGCGCACGTCCACTGAACACATCCCGTCCGTCCGCCGAGCCGGCCCCCGCGCACCACGCGGGGGCCGGCCTCGCGCGCGTTGTGGGCCGGACCCCGCCGTCCCCCGGGCGGGGCGCGGCCGGTGGCACCGCGCCCGCCGGGACCGGCAGCGGGCGTACGGTCGTGCTCATCAACCCCAACACCTCCGCCACCACCACGGCGATGATGACCGCCATCGCGCGGCGGACGCTGGGGCCGACGGTCCAGGTCCACGGGGTGACCGTGGCGCGCGGCCCCCGCCTGCTCATTGACCCCGCCGCCCTGCGGGCAGCGGTCCCCGAGGTGGTCGAGGCAGGCCGCCGGGCGCTGGCCGGCGGCGGCTGCACGGCTCTGCTGGTGGCCGCGTTCGGTGACCCGGGCGTGCCGGAGCTGCGGACGTTCGCCCGCGTCCCGGTCGTGGGGATCGGGGAGGCCGCCCTCCTGGCGGCGTCCGCCGCCGGCACCCCCTTCGGCATCGCGACGACGACCCCCCTGCTCGCTGACTCCATCGCCGACCAGGTCGCCCGCCTCGGCCTCACGGAACTCTTCACCGGCCTCCGCCTGACCCAGGGCGCCCCCGAGAGACTGTCGGCCCACCCGGAGTCGCTGCGCGAGAGCCTGGCCCTCGCGGGGGAGCGCTGCGTCGTACGGGACGGGGCCCGCGCGATCGTCATCGCCGGCGGCCCTTTGGGCGAGGCGGCGGAGGCCCTTCGCCCCCGCTTCGAGGTCCCGCTGATCGCCCCGATCCCGGCGGCCTGCCACCGACTCTGAAGCTCCTGACACCCGGCTCCTGACGTCCGCCTTCCGACGTCCCATCTCTGACGCCAGACGCCTGGCGCCCCACCTCCGGCGCCCGGCTCCGGACACCCGGCTCCCGACGTCCGCCTTCCGACGCCCCACCTCGTGCGCGCTCTACGCCGGGGCCTGGTCCGGGTGCCAGTCCGGGTGGCGGCCGCTCAGGCCGATCACCCGGTCGAGGAGCGGCGCGTCCTTCGGGACCCGGACGACCGGGCCGAAGAACCCCTCGTCGCCGGAGGAGCCGTCCGCAGGCGTCAAAAGCTCCTCGGACACCGCCAGTTCCTCCTCTCCCGCGTCGTACTCCTGGCCCGTCGCTCGGGCCAGGTCCCAGCCGTGGATCAGCAGCTCGTCGAGCGCCACCCGGCCCATGACGGCGGCCGGCAGGTCGACCCCGCCCGCCCGCGTGTCCCCCTCCCACGCACCCGGCTCCCGCCAGGCCGCCGCCAGCTCCTCCAGCGCCTTCGGCAGGGCCGTGCGCCAGTCGTCCGCCAGCACCGGCAGGGCCGAGCCGGGTGGTGTGTTCGTCGTCGGTCCGAAGTCCTTGCGGGCGGCGTCGCGGAAGGCCACGCTCAGCCCGGCCAGGTGCGCGAGCAGTTCCCGTACCGCGTAGTCGGGGCACGGGGTCGGGTCCCCGAGCCGCTCGTCGCCGATGCCCGCCGCCAGCCGTGCGACCCGCGCGGCGGCCGGGCCCAGATCGATGTGCGTCGTCTTCTCCATGCAGGACAGACCGTCCGGCCCGCCGGAACTCATCGCCGGCCCGAGAAAGACGCCGAACCGCCCTCACCGCTCCGCCCCTCACCGCTCCGCCCCGATCCTGCGGTGGCACTCCCGGGCCAGCGCCGGATACGCCGCCGCGATCGCTTCGTACAGCCTTCTGCGCAGCAGGCGTTCGGCCTCCGCCCGGCCCGTCGAGCCGTACAGCCCGTCGAGCAGCGTCTCGTACCGGGAGAGAGCGTGCCGCAGATAGCTCACCTGCCACCGCACCAGCGCCCCGGCGGCGACTCCGCCCGGGCTGCGGGCCCCGAGCAGATGCCGGTGGCGGACCGCGCGCCGTTCCAGCTCCGCGGCGGGCAGCCGGGGCACGTCGATCGGCTCCGCGCGGATCGCCGCGAGCACCGCTCTCCGCCGGCGCTCCGCCCCCGCCTCCGCGGCCGAGGACTTCGACCCCGAGGCGGCCGCGCACTGGGCGAACTCCGGTGTCCGCTCCACCGCATCCACCCGCGCCAGCAGATAGAGCCGCACGGGCGCGATCGACCAGCGCCGTGGATCCCGGCCCTGCACATCCGGCTCGCCCAGCAGGTCACGCACCATCGCGTCGGTCCAGCCGCGCTCGCGCAGGCCGACGAGCGTCACATAGGTCGTACGGTCCGTCATGATCCCCCCTCGATCCAGTCACGGAGAGTGACGAATCCAGTGAAGCGCACCCCACTGACAACGACGCCGGGCCGCCCCCTTGCCGTGCCCCGCCCGGGGTGCCATAAAGGTCTGGACCATGCCGACGGACGGAGGCATTCCCCGTGCAACGCCCGCTCGCCGCAATCCTCTTGACCGCCGCCGCGCTCTTTCTCGCGGCCTGCTCCACGGCCCTCGCCGAGGACACCAGCAGCCCCACCACCCCCACCGGCGTCACCGCCGCCTCCGGCAGCGCGCGCACCGTCCACGTCATGTGGAGCGCGGCCACCGACGACCGCGCCGTCACCGCCTACGAGGTCTACCAGCAGGGCCGCAAGGTGAAGGACCTCCCCGCCACGACCCTCATGACCGACATCGTGAACCTCACCCCCGCCACCCCGTACACCTTCACCGTCCGCGCCCGCGACGCCGCGGGAAACCGCTCACCGCACAGCGCCGCCGTCCCCGCCACCACCCTCACCGCCACCGCCGAGGACCGCACGCCCCCGACCACCCCCGGCTCCCTGCGCGCCGCGCCCGACGGCGGCCACGCGGCCACCCTCACCTGGACACCGGCCCGGGACGACACCGAGGTCACCGCGTACGACGTCTACCAGGCCGACACACGGGTCCACACCGTTCCCGGCACGGCCACCACCGCCCGCCTCACCGGCCTGCGCCCCGGCACGATCTACTCCTTCACGGTCCGCGCCCGCGACGCCGCCGAGAACTCCTCCCCGGACAGCGCCCCCGCCGACCTCACCACCGCCCGGGCCCCCGGCGCCGCCCCCGACACCGCCCCCACGGACATCGAGGCGACCGCCACGAAAGACGGGATCACCCTCAGCTGGACGCCGCCCAGGACCGGTGCCGTCGTCAGGGAGCACCAGCTCTATCTGAACGAGAAGTTCGCCACCACCATCATCTGGGGCGCCGAACCACCCCTCGGCCGCGCCACCTACACCTTCACCGTCCCCGACCCGCCGGGCACCCGCTACAGCGTCAAACTCCGTGCCAGACTGCCCGACGGGACGTGGGGTGACTTCTCCGCCCAACGGACGGTTGTTGTCATATGACAGCGCGGCCCGCCGACCTCGGCGTCCGGATCGCGGCGGCACTACCCTGGGAAAGGTGGCAGGGACCGTGCTCACCAACACCGGGCTCGACGCGTTCCTCGACGGAACCCCCGAGCCCCACGACCCTTCGTACGCGCGCGCCGCCGATGCCGTGCTCGGGCTGTTGTCCTTGCGCGGGGCCGACCGGCGCAGCGGTTTGCCCGAGCCGACCGTGGGGCTCGTGCGGCGGCTGCTGGTGGAGGACGCGCCGGCCTTCGTGTACGCGACCCCCGAGGAGCTCGCGGCCTACCCGGCCGTGCTCGTGGCGCTGACCGAGCGGGTGCGGCAGGCCGGGCGGCTGAACGGGAAGCGGCAGGCGCGGATCGTGGCCGCGATCGAGGAGACCGTGCCCGACTTCGAGCGGGCGATGACGGACCCCGCCAACCTCACCTGGCAGCGCTGGTACGCCTCCCTGCTGCGCGCCGACGGCGTCGACCCCCGCGACCCCGCGGCCGTACGCGCCTGGCTCGCCGCCCACGACGGTGTGACACCGCCCGACGGGCTGCGCCGGGCCGACCTGATGAACCGGAGCGAATTCGCGGGCATGATGCTCGCCGAGGTGCTGACCGGGGCCTACGTACGGGAGGCGGAAGCGCCCTCGCCCGCCGGGCCGCTGCTCTCCGACGGGGACGTCTCGCACGGGGTCGTCCGGGTGGCGGGCGACCTCGTCGACCGGTGGACCGCGCAGGGGCTCTCCGGGGCGCTCGCCGGGCCGTACGCGCACCTCGCACCCGGCCCGGAGGCCTTCCCTCACCTCGTCCTCGCCGACACCCTCCTCGACGAGCACCTCGACTACTACGGCGACTCCTGGACCCCGCTCCCGCCGCCTCCCATGGAGGCCCACGACCCCCAGCGGTCCGTCGAGGCCGGCGCCGATCTGCTCGCCGCCGCCGTCGAGGAGATGAAGGCCGACGAGACCGGCGGACTGTACGACGGCGAGGCCGCGCACCTGCTCTACGCGCTGTACCAGCGGGGCTCCACCGCGGAATCCGTCGCCCGCAGGGCCGCCGAGTTCGAGGACTGGCCGGTCGATCCACGGCTGGAGGACGCGCCCGTGCTCGTACCGGCGCACGCGCCGGAGGAGTACCGCCTGCCGCCCGTCGCGGAACTGTCCCGGCTCGTCGGCTCGCCCGTCACGGAGGACGACCGGGCCCGCCTCGAACCCTCCGCGCGGGCCATGGCCGCCGCCGTCGACCGGCTCGCCGCGACCGGCATGGTCTTCCGCATCGGGGACGCCTTCGGCCTCACCCCGTGGGGTGTCGAGGTGCTCCACTACCTGCTGCGGGTCCGCGGGGTCGCGGCGCCCGCCGCCGCGGAGGCCGCCGCGTGGGACGCTCCGACGATCATCGCCGCCGCCGAGGGCTGGTCGGCCTCCGCCGCCGCGCGCGTCCTCGCCGACTGGCTCCGCGCGCGCGGCGACAGCGCCGACGCCTGGTCCCAGCTGTTGGCGGCCCTCGGCACGGTCCACGCCGGTACGCACGACGCGGCCGCCACGCGGGCTCTCTTCGGCGCCCTGGACCCCGAGGCGGCCCCCGTCGAGGCCCTGCGCGGCGCTCTCGACGACCCGGTGATGGGCGCGTACGCGTGCGGGGTCCTGCGGGCCCGGGGCGAGCCGGCCGACGAGACCCGTGTGCCCCTCTCCGCGCGCGCCGTGCTGGTCCTCGACCGGCTCTCCCGCCGCGCGGCCGCGCACACGGCCGAGCACACGAGCGGACGGACCGCCGGTCGGAGCGCCTTCGACACCGCCGCCGAGAGCTGGCCGGGCGGCGCCGACGCCCTCGTCGCGCAGATGGCGGCCGTCGACCCGCACGGAGCCGCCCGGACGCTGGAAGCGCTGGGCATCACCCTGCCGGTGCCGGGCGCGAGGAAGGAACGGGCACGGCGCCGTCGCCGGGTCGGGCGCCGCGCCCGCTGATCCCCGTGGGGGGCATCCGTGGGGGGTCAGGAAAGGGCCGTCAGGAAAGGGCCGTCAGATACATCCCCGACGCCCCGGTTCCGGCCGTGTTGCGGCAGCCGAAGTCGCCGCTCGGCCGCGCGTGGATCAGCGCGAGACAGCGGCCGAGCGCCAACTGCCCGTAGTGGTTGGGGTGTACGGACTCCTGCACGGGGCCCTGGGTCTCGTTGCTGTCGATCCAGCGCGTCCACTCGCTGCTGGTGGCCGACGCCGGCACCGTCGGGCTGACCTGCTTGCTGGCCTTGGCGCACACCTCGCGCCCCTGCAGCATGTCGCGCAGGTCCAGGAACTGCGCCCCCTTGGCCGTCGCGACCCGCTTGAGACGGCTGGAGATCTGCGGGACCAGCGAGTCCCGTGCCCAGTCGGAGTCCAGGTTCCAGAACGGGCAGCCACCGGTGTTGGTGCGGGCCCAGCCGCTCTCCGCGTACCGGTTGTCCGCGCCCCGCGGGATGGGTGAGGGGTACGACTGGAGCACGATCCGGTAGTCGGACGGGGCGTACCCGGCACCCGACATCACCGCCCGGATCTCGTCGACGGACTTGCCGACGTCTCCCATCACCCCGTCGATCTTCGCGTCGACCTCGACCTGCTGGTCGTCGTGGCAGTACGAGTACCAGACGATGTAGTCGGTCGCGCAGGTCCTGATGATGTCGGCGAAACCGAGGTCGTTGCCGCCGATCGACAGGACGATCGTCTCGACGTCGTGCGAGGCGGCGATGGAGGCGAGCTGGTCGGCCTGGGGGGCTTCGCCCTTGTACGCGACTCCGCCGCTCGCGGCCCGGAAGACGTTCCGCGTCGTGGCGCCGGAGCAGGCGATGTTGATCAGTGCCGAGGCGATCGCGCCGGCGCTCCTCACCTCGGCGGAGTCGGAGCGGTGGCAGCCGTTGGCGGCCGTGGTGCCGTAGACGCGGCTGGGATCGTACGTGCTCCCCGTCCACGCCCGGTCGGTTCCGTCGCGGCTGCCCGTGTTGGTGAGGCTGTTGCCCTGCCAGCGCCCGGCCTCGCCCGAGATGTAGCTGTCACCCATCGAGACGACGGCGGTGGGCCCGGAGCCGGGACTCGCCACGGCCGGGGAGCCACCGGCGGCCAGCAGCCCGCCGGCGGCGAGCGAGAGGGCGAGGAGGCCGCGCACGGCACGGTGGGGGGAACGGGGGGTGGGCATGGCTGCGCTCCTGCGTCCTTGCAGTGGAGTGGGGGACAGCCGCCGGCCGGTGGCATGCGGAATCTGGCACGCCGTGGCTTGTTACCGCTAGGTAGCTGCATATCTCGGTTGCGTCACATGCCCTGTGAAACGCCCCGGATCGAAAATGGCTCCGCCCCCGGAGCTGTGCGTTCTCCAGGGGCGGAGCCGGTTCGGGGGGTGACCCCCGGTCCGCTGTTCGGCCGCTGTGCGGTCAGCCGATCAGCTGGTCGTACGCCGGGAGCGTCAGGAAGTCCGCGTAGTCGGCGTCGAGCGAGACGTGGAGCAGGAGGTCGTGGGCCTGCTGCCACTTGCCGGCCGCGAAGGCCTCCGCGCCGATCTCCTCGCGGATGGCGGCCAGCTCCTCCGCCGCGACCTTGCGGGCCAGCTCCGGGGTCGCCTTGACGGTCTCTCCCTCGTGCTCGAACTCCACGCCCGCGTTGATCCACTGCCAGATCTGCGAGCGCGAGATCTCGGCCGTGGCCGCGTCCTCCATCAGGTTGAAGATGGCGACCGCGCCGAGACCGCGCAGCCACGCCTCGATGTAGCGGATGCCGACCTGGACGGCGTTGCGCAGACCGTCGTACGTGGGCCTGGCGTCCAGCGAGTCGATGGCGATCAGGTCACCGGGGGCCACCGAGACGTCCTCGCGGAGCCGGTCCTTCTGGTTCGGCCGGTCGCCGAGGACCGCGTCGAAGGAGGCCATCGCGATCGGGACCAGGTCCGGGTGGGCGACCCAGGAGCCGTCGAAGCCGTCGCCGGCCTCGCGATCCTTGTCCGCCTTGACCTTCTCGAAGGCGACCTTGTTGACCTCGGCGTCCTTGCGGGACGGGATGAAGGCCGCCATGCCGCCGATGGCGTGCGCGCCGCGCTTGTGGCAGGTGCGGACGAGGAGTTCGGTGTACGCCCGCATGAACGGGGCCGTCATCGTCACCGCGTTGCGGTCCGGCAGGACGAACTTGGCGCCGCCGTCACGGAAGTTCTTGACGATGGAGAAGAGGTAGTCCCAGCGGCCGGCGTTGAGGCCCGCCGCGTGGTCGCGGAGCTCGTAGAGGATCTCCTCCATCTCGTACGCGGCCGTGATCGTCTCGATCAGGACGGTGGCTCGCACGGTGCCCTGCGGGATGCCCACGTAGTCCTGCGCGTAGACGAAGATGTCGTTCCAGAGGCGGGCCTCCAGGTGCGACTCCGTCTTCGGGAGGTAGAAGTACGGGCCCTTGCCGAGCTCGATGAGCCGCTTGGCGTTGTGGAAGAAGTACAGGCCGAAGTCGACGAGCGCGCCGGGGACCGGGCGGCCCTCGAAGGTCAGGTGACGCTCCTCCAGGTGCCAGCCGCGCGGCCGCATGACGACCGTGGCCAGCTCGTCGGCCGGCTTGAGGGCGTAGGACTTGCCCGACTTCGGGTCCGTGAAGTCAATCTTCCGGGTGTACGCGTCGATCAGGTTGACCTGGCCCAGGACGACGTTCTCCCAGGTCGGTGCCGAGGCGTCCTCGAAGTCGGCGAGCCAGACCTTCGCGCCCGAGTTCAGCGCGTTGATCGTCATCTTCCGGTCGGTCGGGCCGGTGATCTCGACGCGGCGGTCGTTCAGGGCCGCCGGGGCCGGCGCGACCCGCCAGGAGTCGTCCGCGCGGATGGCCGCGGTCTCCGGGAGGAAGTCGAGGGTCGAGGTGCGGGCGATCTCGGCGCGGCGCTCCGCCCGGCGGGCGAGGAGCTCGTCCCTGCGCGGCGTGAACCGCCGGTGCAGCTCCGCCACGAAGGCGAGGGCCGCGTCGGTGAGCACCTCCTCCTGCCTCGGCAGGGGTTCGGCTTCGACGACGGCCAGGGGGGACGGCGCTGGTGCGGACATGAACTGTCACTTCCTTCAGCGGGCTTCACGGGCGGTGCCTTGCGGCCGCCGGGCGTCACGGAACGGCACGGAGTGCCGCAGGCGCCGAGATACGGCCGCGAGCGCCGTCACAAGGTCAGGCGCTTCTGAACAGTGGATACTAGTTTCCTCATGGTGGAAGTTCAATGGTTTGTTGATGTCGAGATTCTCCGGATCGACAGAACGTGGCGCTGGGTGCCACCCCCTTCACTCCAGGTGTGCCAGATCGGCTTCCGTGTCGATGTCGTACGGCTCGGCCACATCCGAACAGTCCACCAGCGTGATCGCATCCCGGTGCGCCTTCAGATAGTCGCGCGCCCCCTGGTCGCCGACCGCCTCCGCCGCGATCCCCGCCCAGCGGTCCGCGCCGAACAGCACCGGATGGCCGCGCCTGCCCTCGTACGACGCCGCCGCCAGGGCATCGCGCGAGCGGTACGCCGACCGGACCCGCGCCACGGCCTCCGCGCCGATGCCCGGCTGGTCCACCAGACTCACCAGGGCCGCGTCCACCGGCAGCGCCTCCGCGCTCAGCGAAGCCAGACCGACCCGCAGCGACGACCCCATGCCCTCGGCCCACTCCGGGTTGTCGACCAGGACACAGCCGGGCAACTGGGCCCGTTCCCGTACGCGATCGGCCGAGGCGCCGAGCACCACATGGACCACCTCGCAGCCCCCCTCGCGCAGCACGCGCACGGCGTGCTCGACCAGCGGACGGCCGCGGTGGGGGAGGAGCGCCTTGGGGCGGCCACCGAGGCGCCGCCCGCCGCCGGCGGCGAGGAGAAGACCGGCGATCCGGGGAGGCGTCTGCTCTGTGTGCGTCATGAGCCCTGCATACCCCATGGAGGGTTTCCTGGGCCGTGGTCCGGGCGGGTCGACACGGATGCCTGAATTACGTCCACGGAGTGGCGCGCCGGGCGCGCGATGGCGTTAACTGGCCCGCGGCCCCCGGGGCCTGACCACCGTTCGACGGTCGGTCCGGCGTGTGGAGGTACGGCAGGAGTTCGCCGCACAGTGTCGTGCGAGGGGGAGAACTTTGTTGCGAAGTGTTGGGCAGAGGCGAGTGACAACCGGCAGCGGCGAGGACCCGAGAGTGGCGGAGCTGCATGCCGCCGTCTCCCGGCTCCGTCGCGAACTGGCGGGCCACCGGGCCGATTTCGCCGACCGGGGGATCGCCGAGGACGAGCTGGCCACGCTGCACGCGATGGCTGTGAGCGGAGCCCCCGAGGTACGGCGGCTGCGCCGCTCCCTGCTGCTGATCGCCGGCGCGATCGGCTCCGTCAGCGCCCTCTCGAACGGCCTGGCGGGGGTCCGCAAGGCGGTCGAGCTCTTCGGGGAACCCACCCGCGAGGCGCCCTGAGCCGCGCCGCCGGGCCGAGTCCGGAAAGCCTCGCCCGGCCCGGGCGCCCTACCGCCTGATCAGATGCCGTGCCGCCCGGCCCGGGCGCCCTACCGCCTCCTGATCAGACGCCGTGCCGTCGCCGTCGCCACCGCCGCCGTGCGGGAGTCGACGCCCAGCTTGGCGAAGATGTGTACCAGATGGGACTTCACCGTCGCCTGGCTGAGGAACAGCACCTTGCTGATCTGCTGGTTCGACAGGCCCTCGCTCACCAGCTGCAGCACCTCCAGCTCCCGCTTGGTCAGCGCCTCCGCCGGTGTCCGCATCCGGTCCATCAGCCGGTGCGCCACCGCCGGAGCCAGCGCCGACTGGCCCGCCGCGGCGGTACGCACGGCCGCCGCCAGCTCCTCCGGCGGCGCGTCCTTCAGCAGGTAGCCCGACGCGCCCGCCTCCACCGCCGCCAGGATGTCCGCGTCCGTGTCGTACGTGGTCAGGACCAGCACCCGCGGCCCGCCGGTACGGGAGGTGATCGCCGCCGTCGCCTCGGAGCCGTGCATCCCCGCCCCGAACTGCAGATCCATCAGGACCACGTCCACGCCCCCGGCCGCGGCCAGCTCCACGGCCCGCTCGGCCGTCGCGGCCTCGCCGACCACCGCGAAGTCGGGCTCCGTGTCCAGGACCGCGCGCAGGCCGGCCCGTACCACCGGATGGTCGTCGGCGAGCAGAAGACGGATGGTCATGCGAGGACTCCAGCGGGCAGGGGGAGACAGACGGCGACCGCGGTGCCCTGGCCCGGCGCCGACTCGACCGTGAACGTGCCGCCCAGCGACTCCGCCCGCGAGCGCATCGCCGGCAGTCCGAAACCCCCGTCCGACGACGACCGCACCGACGCGGGGTCGAAGCCCTTGCCGTCGTCCACCACGTCGAGCGTCACCGAGGCGCCCATGAACGACAGCGTGATCTCCGCCCGCTCCGCCGCCGCGTGCCGCACGGTGTTGGCGAGCGCCGACTGGGCGATCCGCAGCAGCGCCACCTCGTACGGGGTCGGCAACTCCACGGGCGTCCCGCTCACCGAGCACCGCACACGCGGCCCCTCGCCCGTCGGCTCGCACAGCCGCTCGAGCGCCGCCGCCAGCGAACCGTGCGCCAGGTCCGGCGGGGACAGCGCCCGCACGAACCGCCGCGCCTCCGCGAGGTTGTCCTGCGCGGCCCGCCGCGCCCTGTCGATGTGCCCGGCGGCCGGCGAACCCTCCGGCAGCGCCCGCTCGGCGGCCCGCAGCAGCAGCTGGATCGAGGACAGGCCCTGCGCCAGGGTGTCGTGGATCTCCCGCGCGAGCCGTTCCCGTTCCGCGAGCGTGCCCGCGTGCCGCTCGGCCGCCGCCAGCTCCGCCCGGGTCGCGATCAGCTCCTCCACCATCCGGCGCCGCCGCTCGCTCTCCCGGTACAGCGCCTGGTAGCCGAGCACCGTCGCCACCGCCACCGCCGCTCCCAGCAGCGGACCGATGAAGACGCCCGGGTTGAGCGCCGCGCCGTGCTGTACGTACGACAGGATCGCCGCGCACGCCGTCAGCGCCACCGACGGCACCGACCAGCGCACGGGCAGCAGATGCAGCTGGAGGAAGTACAGCGGGAAGGCCACCCACAGCCCGTCCGGGGTCAGCCACAGCAGAGCGAGCCAGGACGCGCACAGCGCGCCGAGCCAGACCCCCGCCGCCCGCTGCGACCGCTGTACGGAGGGCAGGAGGGAACCGGCCGCGTAGACCGAGCCCGTGAGCGCCGCGACCGCCACGACCGCGGTGGAGTCCGCCCGGACCGCCGCCAGTGCCAGCAGCCCCGTCATCAGCAGATGGAGACAGAGGCGCGGCGCGCGCAGGGCGGGGGTGAGGGAACGCGGATCCATGATCCCTCCAGCGTAGGGCGGAGCCGACAATCCGGGCTCAACCGAAAGTTTGATTGCGGAGCCATCCGTGGCGCGATGCCCCGAGCCGTCCCGGCCGAGCACCCTGGTTCCCATGTTCGTGGCATGGAGAGACCTGAGATTCGCCAAGGGGCGATTCACCTTGATGGGCACGGTGATCGTGCTGATCACCCTGCTCGTCGGATTGCTGTCCGGGCTGACCGCCGGACTCGCCCGGGAGAACATCTCGGCGATCACCGGGCTGCCGGCGGACCGGCTTGCCTTCGCCGCCCCGCCCTCCGGCCAGTCGGTCTCCTTCACCAACTCGACCGTGACGCGGGACGAGTGGCGGCGGTGGGCCCGGCAGCCCGGTGTCACCGCCGCCGAGCCGCTCGGGATCCGTACGCTCAACGCCGCCGCCGGGGACCGCACCGCCGCCGTCTCCGCCTTCGGTACGGAGCCGGCGGCCGGGGTCGCCCCGGAGAGCGGGAAGCTCGGGCCCGGTCGGGTCGTGCTCTCCGAGTCCGCCGCGCAGGAGCTGGGGGCGGCGGTGGGCGAGGCCGTACGCCTCGGCCCGCTGGAGGCCACCGTCGCGGCGGTCGCGGGCGACGCCTCGTACAGCCACACGCCCGTCGTGTGGACCTCGCTCGACGACTGGCAGAAGCTCGGGCACAGCGGCACCACACCCGAGGAACAGGCCACCGTGGTCGTCCTCACCGGGGGCGGCGGTGCCGACTGGGCGGCCGGGGACGAGGCCGCGGGCACCGAGTCGAGGACGGTCGACGAGGCGCTCACCGCCATAGGGTCCTACCAGGCGGAGAACGGCTCGCTGCAGCTCATGCGCGGCTTCCTCTTCGTCATCTCCGCGCTCGTCATAGGGGCCTTCTTCACGGTCTGGACGATCCAGCGCAGTGGCGACGTCGCCGTGCTCAAGGCGCTCGGCGCCTCGACCCCCTACCTCCTGAAGGACGCGCTCGGGCAGGCGGTCTTGATGCTCGGCGCGGGCACGGTGCTCGGCACCGGCCTCGCGGTCCTCGTCGGCGCGCTGGTCAGCGGCGGGGACGTGCCGTTCGTCCTGGAGCCGCGCACCGTGCTGGGCCCGGCGGCCGTGATGATCGTCCTCGGTGTGCTCGGCGCGGCCCTGTCCATCCGGCGGATCACCGCCGTCGACCCCCTGACCGCACTCGGGAGTGCCCGATGAGCCTCGTCCTCGACGATGTGACCCTGACCTACCCCGACGGGGACAGCCGGCTCACGGCCCTCGACTCCGTCTCTCTGGAGGTTCCCGCGGGCGGTCTCACGGCGGTCGTGGGGCCGTCCGGTTCCGGCAAGTCCAGTCTGCTCGCGGTGGCCGCGACGCTCGTCCCCCCGGACCGGGGACGGGTCGTCCTGGCGGGCACGGACACGGGGGCGCTGGACCGGAAGGAGAAGGCCGCGCTGCGGCGGGAGCGGATCGGGATCGTCTTCCAGCAGCCGAATCTGCTCGCGTCGCTGACGGCGCTGGAGCAGCTCCAGGTGATGGCGCATCTCTCGGGCGGCAAGCCGAAGGCGGTACGGGAGCGGGCTCTGGCGCTCCTGGACGCGGTCGGCCTCGCGGACCTGGCCGCCCGCCGCCCGCACCAGCTCTCCGGCGGCCAGCGTCAGCGCGTGACCATCGCCCGGGCCCTGATGAACGAGCCGGCCGTCCTGCTCGTCGACGAGCCCACCAGCGCCCTGGACCACGAGCGGGGCGCGGCGATCGTGGACCTGCTGGCGACGCTGACCCGGGAGCGGGGCACGGCGACGGTCCTGGTGACGCACGACCGCACGCATCTGGGCCGTGCGGATCGGACGGTCACCGTCGCGGACGGCCGGCTCACCGGGGTCGTGTCCGTACAGAGCTGAGGCCGGGGTCGAGGCGGCTCCCACGCCGCCTCGACCCCGGCCTCATGGCTGTGGGGTGATGCTCAGCCCTGTCCGTTGCCGTTGCCCGCCGTGTTCGCGAGGGCCGTCGACAGTTCCTGGGCGACCTCCTGGAGGATCGGGACGATCTTCTCCGTCGCCGCCTCCGTCACGCGGCCCGCCGGGCCGGAGATCGAGATGGCCGCCGCGGTGGGGGAGTTGGGGACCGACACCGCGAGGCAGCGGACCCCTATCTCCTGCTCGTTGTCGTCGACCGCGTAGCCCGCGTCGCGCACCAGCGCGAGCGCGTCCAGGAAGCCCTCGGGGGTGGTGATCGTCTTCTCGGTCGCGGCCGGCATGCCCGTACGGGCGAGCAGCGCGCGCACCTCCTCCGCCGGCGTGTACGCGAGCAGCGCCTTGCCCACGCCCGTGGAGTGCGGCAGCACCCGCCGGCCGACCTCGGTGAACATGCGCATCGAGTGCTTGGACGGGACCTGGGCGACGTACACGATCTCGTCACCGTCGAGCAGCGCCATGTTCGCCGTCTCGCCCGTCTCCTCGACCAGCCGCGCGAGGTACGGGCGGGCCCAGGTGCCAAGGAGCCGGGACGCGGACTCGCCGAGGCGGATCAGCCGGGGGCCGAGCGCGTACCGGCGGTTGGACTGCTGGCGAACGTAGCCGCAGGCCACGAGGGTGCGCATCAGCCGGTGGATGGTGGGCAGCGGCAGCCCGCTGCTGGCGGAGAGCTCGCTCAGCCCGACCTCGCCCCCGGCGTCGGCCATCCGCTCCAGGAGATCGAAGGCACGCTCGAGGGACTGGACGCCACCGCTCGCGGCGGCGGGCTTGGCGGCGTCGGTGGTGCTGGCGCTGGACGTCGGCACGTCAAGGTCCTTTCGGGGCAGGCGGGCAAGGCAGCAGCCTACCGGGCCGTCCGGCCCGGCACACGGCCCCGGTCCCGGCGTACGGGCCGGTCAGGGGGGTGTTTGTCCGGTGTCGGCGGCTGCCCGGCGCAGTCCGCCTCCTCCCCGCATGTGCGGAGCTACGTTCTACTGTACGAAATTTCCATTCCACTTCATGGAAACGTCCAAGAGGGCCGGTGGCGACCCGGCCCAACGGCGCCATCCTGAAAGTGTGCCCTTGACGACATGTCGTCCTGAGTGAAGACTCCTTCAACAGTTCGTTGAATTTCTGCTGGGTGAAAAAGAAGGGGTACGGGTGGACGTCAACCTGGTACTGCGCTCGACACGCGTCATCACCCCCGAGGGGACGCGCCCCGCGTCGATCGCCGTCTCCGGCGGGACCATCGCCGCGGTGCTGCCGCACGACGCCGAGGTTCCGGCCGGTGCGCGGCTGGAGGACGTCGGTGACGACGTCGTGCTCCCCGGGCTCGTCGACACCCACGTCCATGTGAACGACCCCGGGCGCACCGAGTGGGAGGGCTTCTGGACCGCCACCCGCGCGGCCGCCGCCGGTGGCATCACCACCCTCATCGACATGCCGCTGAACTCGCTGCCGCCGACGACCACCGTCGAGCACCTGCGGATCAAGCAGGACGTCGCCCGCACCAAGGCGCACATCGACGTCGGCTTCTGGGGTGGCGCACTGCCCGACAACGTCAAGGACCTGCGGCCGCTGCACGACGCCGGTGTCTTCGGCTTCAAGTGCTTCCTGTCGCCGTCCGGGGTGGACGAGTTCCCCGCGCTCGACCAGGAGCAGCTCGCCACCTCCCTCGCCGAGATCGCCGGCTTCGGCGGCCTGATGATCGTGCACGCCGAGGACCCGCACCACCTGGCCGCCGCGCCCCAGCGGAAGGGCGAGAAGTATGCCGACTTCCTCGCCTCCCGGCCCCGCGACGCCGAGAACACCGCCATCGAGAACCTGATCAACCAGGCCCGTCGCCTGAACGCCCGCGTCCACGTGCTGCACCTGTCCTCCTCGGACGCGCTGCCGCTGATCGCCGCCGCGAAGGCCGAGGGCGTCAAGATCACGGTCGAGTCCTGCCCGCACTTCCTCACCCTCACCGCCGAGGAGGTCCCGGACGGCGCCACCGAGTTCAAGTGCTGTCCGCCGATCCGCGAGGCGTCCAACCAGGACGCCCTCTGGGAGGGGCTCGCCGACGGGACGATCGACTGCATCGTCTCCGACCACTCGCCCTCCACCGCCGACCTCAAGACCCCCGACTTCGCCTCCGCCTGGGGCGGCATCTCCTCCCTCCAGCTCGGCCTGCCGGCCATCTGGACCGAGGCGCGCCGCCGCGGCCGCGACCTCGAGGACGTCGCCCGCTGGATGTCCGAAGGCCCCGCCCGCCTCGCGGGCCTCGACAAGAAGGGCGCGATCGAGGCCGGCCGCGACGCCGACTTCGCGGTCCTCGACCCGGAGGCGACCTTCACCGTCGACCCCGCCGAGCTGGAGCACCGCAACCGGGTCACCGCGTACGCGGGCAAGACCCTGCACGGCGTCGTGACGTCCACCTGGCTGCGCGGAGAGCGTATCGCCGACCGCGGCACCCTGGCCGAGCCCTCCGGCCGCCTCCTCGAAAGGAACAACTGACCCGTGACCGGCATACCCTCCTTCACCGGTGACGCCAGCCCCTACGGCGGCGGCGACCCGTACGCGGACTACCGCACCGCGGAGTTCCCCTTCACGCAGTACGCGGACCTGGCCGACCGCCGCCTCGGCGCGGGCGTGATCGCCGCCAACGACGAGTTCTTCGCCGAGCGCGAGAACATGCTCAAGCCGCAGGCCGCGGAGTTCGACCCCGAGCACTTCGGGCACAAGGGCAAGATCATGGACGGCTGGGAGACCCGCCGCCGCCGTGGTGTCTCCGCCCAGCAGCCGCACCCGACCGAGGCCGACCACGACTGGGCGCTGGTACGCCTCGGCGCCCCCGGTGTCGTCCGCGGCATCGTGATCGACACCGCCCACTTCCGCGGCAACTACCCGCAGGCCGTCTCCGTCGAGGCCACCTCGGTGGCCGGTTCGCCCTCCCCGGAGGAGCTCCTCGCCGACGACGTGAAGTGGACCACCCTCGTCCCGCGCACCGCCATCGGTGGCCACGCCGCCAACGGCTTCGCCGTCGACGTCGAGCAGCGCTTCACGCACCTGCGCGTCAACCAGCACCCGGACGGCGGCATCGCCCGGCTGCGGGTGTACGGCGAGGTGGCCCCGGATCCGAAGTGGCTCGGCGTCCTCGGCACCTTCGACCTCGCCGCGCTGGAGAACGGCGGCCAGGTCGAGGACGCCTCGGACCGCTTCTACTCGCCCGCGACCAACACCATCCAGCCGGGCCGCTCCCACAAGATGGACGACGGCTGGGAGACCCGCCGCCGCCGCGACAAGGGCAACGACTGGATCCGCTACCAGCTGGTGGCCGAGTCCGAGATCCGCGCCGTCGAGATCGACACGGCGTACCTGAAGGGGAACAGCGCGGGGTGGGCGGCGCTGTCCGTGGCGGCCGAGGGCTCCGAGGACTGGACCGAGATCCTGCCCAGGACCCGGCTCCAGCCGGACACCAACCACCGCTTCGTGCTCGACACCCCGGCGGTCGGCTCCCGCGTCCGGATCGACATCTACCCCGACGGCGGCATCTCGCGCCTCCGTCTCTTCGGCTCCCTCACCGAGGCGGGCTCGGCCCGCCTGACCGCCCGCCACCAGGAGCTGGGCGGGTAACCACGAACTGGGCGGGCCACGACACCCCGCCCGGCCCGCGAGGGCGCACCGGCCCGACAGCACCGGTGCGCCCTCGCGACCCCCTCTTTCTTTTTGGGCTCGGTTCACCTCCGGGCGCTTGAGCCGGGCTCGCAGCCCCGACCGTGCTCGGCCCGCTCGTTCCTCGCGGGCCTGCGCGCGCTCAGGGCTGTTCCCCCGGCGCGCCCTTCGGTTCACTCGCCCGTCGGGCTCGGTGTTAGGCCGCGTGGCCGCCGTCCACCGAGAACTCCGCGCCCGTCACGTACGCCGCATCCGGGCCCGCCAGGAACGCCACCATCGCGGCGACCTCGTCCGGGGCGCCGAAGCGGCCCAGCGCGGTCATGGCCGCCTGGCCCTGCGCGTACGGCCCGTCCGCCGGGTTCATGTCGGTGTCGACCGGGCCCGGGTGGACGATGTTCGCGGTGATGCCCCGCTCGCCCAGCTCCCGTGCGAGAGCCTTGTTCAGACCGATCAGGGCCGCCTTGCTCAGCGTGTACAGCGTGCCGCCGGGGCCCGGGACCCGAGCCGTCATGCACGTACCGATCGTGATGATCCGTCCGCCGCTCCCGAACCGCGCGGCCGCCGCCTGCGAGGCGAGGAAGGCCGCCCGCACGTTCACCGCGAGCACCCGGTCCACATCCGCGAGGCTCAGGCTCTCCAGCGGACCGAGCACGCCGAGCCCCACGTTGTTGACCAGCACGTCGAGCCGGCCGAGCGCGTCCGCCGCCCACTCCACCGCGCCCGCCGCGTCCCCGGCGTCCGCCGCGTCGGCCCGCAGCGGCAGGGCCTTGCGTCCGGTCGCCTCGATCAGCGCCGCGAGCTCCTTCGCCTCCGCCTCGCCCCGTACATAGGTGAAGGCCACGTCCGCGCCCTCACGCGCCAGCCGAAGAGCCGTGGCCGCGCCGATCCCGCGGCTGCCGCCCGTCACCAGAACCGCCTTGCCGTTCATCGTGGACATCCCGAACCTCCGTAAGAAGTGCTGAGTGGTTGCGGGTTCAATGAAAGTCCTCGGGTGAACCGACCGCTGGCGGGAAACGGACACCGATGACTCCGCCGGGCGGTGGAGTCGGAGCTTGTGAGACACGATGGACCGGGGGACACCCGGCCGAACCGAAAGGCACAGCTCCATGGGCAAACTCAGCCTCACCCAGTTCGTGACCCTCGACGGCGTCCACCAGGCGCCCGGCGGCCCCGACGAGGACACCAGCGGCGGATTCGAGCACGGCGGCTGGTCCGTGCCGTACGGGGACGAGGACTTCGGCCGCTTCATGACCGAGGTCTTCGACCGACCGGCCGCCTTCCTGCTCGGCCGCCGCACCTACGAGATCTTCGCGAACTACTGGCCGAAGCAGACCGACCCCGCCGACCCGATCGCCTCGAAGCTCAACGCCCTTCCGAAGTACGTCGCCTCGACCACCCTGACGTCGGCCGACTGGTCGGGAACGACCGTCCTCGGCGCGGACCTGGCCAAGGAGGTCACCGCGCTCAAGGAGCGGACCGCCGGCGAGGTGCAGATGCACGGCAGCGCCGGCCTCGCCCGGTCCCTGATGGCGCACGACCTGATCGACACGCTCCACCTGCTCGTCTTCCCCGTCGTCCTCGGCACGGGCCGACGCCTCTTCGCCGACGGGGCCCGACCCACCGCGTTCCGCCATGCGGGGGCACGGACGACGGGCTCCGGCATCGCGATCCACACCTACGAGCTGGCGGGCCGCCCGGCGTACGGCACCTACCAGTAGCGGAAGGGCGGCGGGGTGGACGGGTTACGGGACGCACACATGCCCGACGGAAAGGTGTAGCCACCACGCGCCCGTCCCGGTACGGTGAGCAATCCGCGTGCGAGCCGCCGAAGCCTCCACCCCGTACGACGAGTTGGAGCAGGCCCCCGCCATGACCGCCGCGTCCCCGATCGCCCCTTCCGTACCCCTTCGCGCCCCGCGCCGCGCCTGGCTCACCGACCTCCCGGTGCTCCTCGTCGCCGTCGTCTGGGGCGCCAGCTATCTCGCGGCCAAGGGCATCACCACCACCCACACCGTCGTCGCGGTCCTGGTCCTGCGCTTCGCCGTCGTCCTGCCCGTCCTCGTCGTCGCCGGATGGAGCAGACTGCGGGCGCTCGAACCCGCCCAGTGGCGCGGCGCCGGCGTCCTCGGCCTGGTCCTCAGCGGGATCTTCCTCCTGGAGACCTACGGGGTCGTCCACACCTCCGCCACCAACGCGGGCCTGATCATCAGCCTCACCATGATCTTCACCCCGCTCGCCGAAGCCGCCGTCACCCGCACCAGCCCGCCCCGGGCCTTCCTCGCCGCCGCGGCTCTCTCCGTGGGGGGTGTGGTGCTACTGACCCAGGGCGGCGGGTTCACCACCCCGTCCCTCGGCGATCTGCTGATGCTGCTCGCAGCCCTCGCCCGTACCGTCCACGTCCTGGCGATGTCCCGGATCAAGGCGGTGCGCAGCGCCGACTCGCTCTCCCTCACCACCGTCCAACTCGGCTCCGCGGTCGCGGTCTTCGCCCTGCTCGCGACCGTCCCCGGCACGGGTGCCTCACCGTGGTCGGTGGCGCTCGACTTCGGCCCGCGCGAGTGGGCGGGACTCGTCTTCCTCTCCGTCTTCTGCACGCTCTTCGCCTTCTTCGTGCAGATGTGGGCGGTGCGCCGCACGTCCCCGTCCCGGGTCAGCCTCCTCCTCGGCACGGAGCCGCTCTGGGCCGCGGCGGCCGGTATCGCGCTCGCCGGCGACCGCCCGGGAGCCCTCGGCATCGCGGGCGCCGTCCTCGTCCTCGCGGGCACGACTTGGGGCCGTCGCGCCGCCGACGAGGGCGACCGATAGGTTCTTGGCCCATGCGTTCACTGCCGTACGACATAGACTTCCGCGCCCGCGCCCGGCGCACCCAGGGCTGGGGACTCGGCCTGCTCGCCGTGGCCGGCCTGATGTGGATCTGGTTCGCCGTCCTGCTCCTCACGCCGTACGAGGCCGGGGAGTCCAGCCGCGAGTGCGTCTCCCGGTTCACGAGCGAGAGCCTCCACAACAGCGACAGCAGCTGTGTGGAGGAGCGCGACTGGCCCGAACTCCTCGCCGTCCTCGGCGTATCGGTGCCCTTCTCCGTCATCGGCGCCGTCCTCTACACCAGCGGCTCCGTCTCCCACCGCATGGCCGAACACCTCGCCGAGGTCACCCGCCTGAACGAGGCCAAGGCCTAGCGCGCGTCTCTTGGACCGAAGAGACAGAACCTAGCCGATCCGTTCGGCCAGAGCGACGATGATTCCCGAGGGGCCGCGGAGGTTGCAGAGTCGGTAGATGTTCTCGTACTGGGCCACCTCGCCGAGGAGTTCGGCGCCATGGCGGCGCAGGCGGGTGATCGTGTCGTCGATGTCGTCGACGGCGAACATGACACGGTGCAGGCCCAGAGTGTTGGGTGGCGGGTCGAGCGGTCCGGCGGTGATCGCCGCGGGGGTGTGGAACTTCGTCAGCTCCAGCTTGCCGTGGCCGTCCGGGGTGCGCATCATCGCGATGGCGCTGCGGACCCCGTCGAGGCCGACCGTCCGGTCTGCCCAGACTCCCTCGATCTGCGCTTCGCCTTCCAGCTCCATGCCGAGCTCGGTGAAGAAGGCGATGGCAGCCTCCAGGTCGTCGACGACGATGCCTACGTTGTCCATCCGCTGAATCGTCACGGGGTGCTCCTTCTCCGTCGCGCAGTCCGTTCTGGCTACTGGTACCCCTGGGACGGAGCCGGTGCCGCATTCTCGACACCCGGAAGTGTCGATGTTCTTGGGTGATTCACCTTGCCGACGACAGAACCCAGGGGGCGTACGGGCCGCGTCCGCCGGACGCGCTGGAGCGCTTCCCCGGGAGCCGTGTGCGGCGGGTCGATAATCGCTCCGTGGACACCAGTACCGATCTCGTCCGAGGCCGTGCGCGCTATGCCGCCAGGGCCTGGCACGACGCCTATGTGAGCCTCCGTGCCGCCGACGAAGCCACACCGCTGGGTCCCGACGACGTGGAGCTGCTGGCCCGGGCCGCCTACATGCTCGGGCTCGACGAGGAGTACGCAGCCGCACTGGAGCGCGCCCATGTGCGGTGGCTGGACTCCGGCGACGTACCCCGAGCCGTCCGCTGCGCGGTCTGGATCGGTCACAGCATGTTGTTCCGGGGGCACAGCACCAAGGCGAGCGGCTGGTTCTCCGTCGGTGCGCGCCTCCTGAAGGCCGACGGGCGCGACTGCGTCGAACGGGGTTATCTGCTCATTCCCGTGTGGCTGGGCCAGATGGCTGAGGGTGACTGGCAGTCAGGCCACGCGACGGCGGCCGTGGCCGCCGAGATCGGGGAGCGGTTCGGCGACGCGGACCTGATGTGGCTGGCCCGCGACGACCAGGGCCGGGCCCTGGTGAACCTGGGCCGCATCCACGAGGGCCTGCGCCTGGTGGACGAGGCGCTCGTGATCGTCGAGTCCGGTGCGCTGTCGCCGATCGTCACCGGCATCCTCTACTGCAACACCATTGTCTTCTGCCGGGAGCTGTACGCGCTGCGCCATGAGCGGGAGTGGACGGAGGCCCTGACCCGGTGGTGCGACCGTCAGCCGCAGATGGTCGCGCACAACGGCCTGTGCCTGGTGCATCGGGCCGAGGTGATGCAGTACGGCGGCGCCTGGCCCGCCGCGCTCGACGAGGCCCGTCAAGCTTCCGAACGCTTCACCCAGGGTGTGCTGAACCAGATCGCCCGCGGGCAGGCGTTCTACCGCCAGGGTGAGATCCACCGCCTGCAGGGCCGCGCGGCCGAGGCCGAGACCGCCTACCGGGATGCCAACCGCTGCGGGTTCGAGCCTCAGCCGGGGTTCGCGCTGCTGCGCCTGGCGCAGGGCAACGGCGAGGCCGCGGCGGCGACGATCCGGCGTGCCGTGTCCGAGCACACCCGGGAACTGGAGCGAGCCGCCCTCCTTCCGGCGTACGTCGAGATCATGCTGGCCGGGCCCGAGGGCGACGTCGACGACGCCGCCACGGCTGCCCAACAGCTCGCGACGATCGCCGAGCACCAGGACAGCGACGTGCTTCGCGCCGCGGCGGCGTACAGCGTCGCCTCCGTGGCGTCGGCGAAGGGCGACGCCGCCGCCGCTCTCACCGCGGCACGACGGGCCTGGCACGCGTGGCAGGAGCTCGAGGCGCCGTACGAAGCCGCCCGGGCGCGTGTCCTCGTGGCACGCGCCTGTCGCTCGCTCGGCGACGACGACACGGCTGCCCTGGAGCTCCAGGCGGCTCGCGCGGTGTTCGCGGAGCTCGAGGCCGGGCCCGACCTCGTCGACGTCGATTCCCTCGCTCATGGCAGGCCGGACATGAAGACATACGGTCTCTCGGCACGTGAGCTGGACGTGCTCCGCCAGGTGGTCAGCGGCGCGAGCAATCGGCAGATCGCCGCCGCCCTGGTGATCAGCGAGCACACGGTCGCCCGGCACCTGCAGAACATCTTCGGCAAACTGGGTGTCTCCTCGCGGACGGCGGCAAGCACCTTCGCGCTGGAACGCGGCCTCGTCCGGCCGCAGCCGCATGGTCAGGAATGACCATCCCGTCCACCACGGTGTGGTGAATGTGCGCGATGCGGCGTCCACCTCCGCACGCCTAGCGTCGAATCATCCCAACGGGACGACAGCGACCGAGGAGGACCCCATGTACGTCGTGGCACAGCACAAGATCGTGAACCCGGAGACCGCCTTCCCCCGAGGCCGCTCCCTCATGAGCGGCACGGGGGCACCCGACGGCACCCGAGTTCTGCAGTTCTACCCGCACGTCGACGGATCCGTCGTGACGTGCCTCTGGGAGACGAAGTCCCTGGAGGACGTCCAGCGCTTCGTCGACACGACGCTCGGGGACTCGAGCGTCAATGTCTGCTACGCGGTCGACTCGGAGAACGCCTTCGCCGACCGTCCACTCGGGATGAAGCCCTCTCCGGCTCCTGTCATCTACTAGGCCCACGACACCCCTACGCCTGCTTCACCCGGTCCGCGACGATCAGGACCACGAAACCGAGCACCGCGATCACGATGTTCGCGAACAGTTCCTTGCCGTCGAGGAACCACACGTTCTCCGTCAGGAACCGGGTGAAGCCCATGAAGGGGAACCAGCCGGTCAGCTCGCGCAGCACCCCCGAGACGCCCCCGATGAGCACCACGACACCCAGGATCTCCAGAAACTTCTTCATGCACCGAGCATCGTCCGTCCGGCCCGTGGCCCGCGTCGGTCCACCGGACATCGCGGAGCGACCGAAGTCTTCCGTCGCGCGACTTTGGTAGCTTCCACCCGTCCACCGCCCGCCGCGCGCCCCTCACCTGCGTAATTTGGTGGGATGACACGTACGGACCGCCACGCCTGGCTGCTTCCCTCGGCCATGGCCGACACCCCGGCCGACAGCCCCCCGGGCCGTCGGCCGCGGCGCACCGTACGCGACTGGGTCGTCGACACCCTCCTCTTCCTCCTCGCCGCCTTCGTCGGCCTGCTCGCCGCCGAGACCACCGACCAGCTCAACAGCGACGCCGTCGCCTTCGCCGACCAGATAGTCGGCGCCGCCGCCTGCTCCGCCCTCTGGCTCCGCCGTCGTCGGCCCGTCGCCGTCGCGGTCGTCCTCACCGTGGTCAGCACGGTCGCGCCGGTCGCCGGCGGGGCGGCCCTCGCCGCTCTCTTCGGCGTCGCCGTCCGCCGGCCCTTCCGGGAGACCGCGATCATCGGCGGGATCGCCGTGGCCTCCTCCACGGCCCAGGTCTTCCTGCGCCCCGACCCGTCCCTCCACCCGGCCGTGGCCGTCGTGATCGGCATCGTCCTGACCCTGCTGGTGACCGCGTGGGGCATGCTCGTACGCTCCCGGCGGCAGCTCGTCGAGGCGCTGCGCGAACGCGCCCACCGGGCCGAGGCGGAGGCCGAGCTGCGCGCCGAGCAGGCCCAGCGGCTCGCCCGGGAGGCCATCGCCCGCGAGATGCACGACGTCCTCGCCCACCGGCTCACCCTGCTCAGCGTCCACGCCGGCGCCCTCGAATTCCGGCCCGACGCACCCCCGGCCCAGGTCGCGCGCGCCGCCGGCGTCATCCGGGACAGCGCCCACGAAGCGCTCCAGGACCTGCGGGAGATCATCGGCGTGCTCCGCGCCCCCGGCGAGGGAGCCGAGGGCGACCGGCCCCAGCCCACCCTGGCCACCCTCGACGCACTGGTCGCCGAGTCCCGCCGGGCGGGCACGAAGGTGGTCCTCGACCTCGACCTCGACCTCGGCACCGGCGACGACGCGCCGGCCGTCCCCGCCGCCATCGGCCGCACGGTCTACCGCATCGCGCAGGAGGGCCTCACCAACGCCCGTAAGCACGCCCCCGGCACCGAGGTCACCGTCACCGTGCGCGGCCGCCCCGGCGACGGACTGACCGTCGACGTCCACAACCCGGCGTCCACCGGCCCCGTCCCGCACGTGCCGGGATCCGGCCAGGGCCTCATCGGACTCACCGAACGCGCCACCCTCGCCGGTGGCAGGCTGGAGCACGGACCCGCCCCCGACGGCGGTTTCGCCGTGCACGCCTGGCTACCGTGGCCCTCATGACCATCCGGCTGCTCATCGTCGACGACGACCCCCTGGTCCGCGCGGGCCTCACGTTCATGCTCGGCGGCGCCGAGGACATCGAGATCGTCGGCGAGGGGGCCGACGGCCGGGACGTCCCCGAACTCGTCGACCGGCACGCCCCCGACGTCGTCCTGATGGACATCCGGATGCCGTACGTCGACGGCCTCACCGCCACCGAGCGGCTCCGGGCCCGCCCCGACGCCCCCGACGTCGTCGTCCTCACCACCTTCCACGCCGACGAGCAGGTCCTGCGGGCCCTGCGCGCCGGGGCGGCGGGCTTCGTCCTCAAGGACACCCCGCCCGCCGAGATCGTCGCCTCCGTCCGCAGGGTGGCGGCCGGGGACCCCGTGCTCTCCCCGGCCGTGACGCGCCAGCTGATGAGCCATGTCGCCGGACATCAGGAACAGCCCCGGCGGGCCACCGCCGCCGACCGCCTCGCCGAACTCGCCCACCGGGAACGGGAGGTCGCGCTCGCCGTCGGCCGCGGCCACTCCAACGCCGAGATCGCCGCCTCCCTCTACATGAGCGTGCCGACCGTCAAGACCCACGTCTCGCGCGTCCTGGCCAAGCTCGGCCTCAACAACCGTGTCCAGATCGCTCTGCTCGTCCACGACGCCGGTCTGCTGGAGGACGACGGCACACCGTAGGGTGGGCTGATGTCCGTCATCGAACTGGGGGAGTACGGCGCGGACTTCACCGCGAACCCATATCCGTACTACGCGAAGATGCGCGAGGCCGGTCCCGTCCACCGGGTACGCACCGCGGACGGCGACGAGCTGTGGCTGGTCGTCGGTCACGAGGAGGCACGCGCCGCCCTGGCCGACCCGCGGCTGTCCAAGTCGCCGTCCGTCGTCGGCATGACCATGCTGGACGAGCGGGTCATCGGGCCCAACCTGCTCGTCCTCGACCCACCCGACCACACCCGTCTGCGCAGACTCGTCGCGGGACAGTTCACCGGCCGGCGGGTGGAGAGCCTGCGGCCCCGCCTCCGGCGACTCACGGGCGAACTCGCCGACGCGATGGCGCCGGCCCGTCACGCCGATCTGGTCGACTCCTTCGCCTTCCCGCTGCCCATCACCGTCATCTGCGAACTCCTCGGCATCCCCACAGCCGACCGCGACACCTTCCGGGCCTGGACCAGCGCGATCGTCGCCCCGACCGGAGCCGGCCCCGAGGCCGCGGCGATCGAGGGCCTCGCCGACTACCTCGACGCGCTCATCGAGGACAAGCGCGCCGCCGGTCCCACCGACGACCTCCTCTCCGACCTGATCACCGCCCGCGCCGAGGACGGCGACCGGCTCTCCCTGGCCGAGCTGCGCGCGCTCGCCTACCTCCTGCTCATCGCGGGACACGAGACCACCGTCAACCTCATCACCAACGCCGTACGGGCGCTGCTCACCCATCCCGGCCAACTCGCCGCGCTCCGAGCCGACGCCGGACTGCTCGACGCCGTGGTCGAGGAGACGCTGCGCTGGGAGGGGCCGGTGGAGAACGCGACCTTCCGGTTCACCCGGGAGCCCGTACGGATCGGGGAGACGCTCCTCCCCGCGTACGAACCGGTCCTCGTCTCCCTCGCCTCGGGCGACCGGGACCCCGCACGCTTCCCCGACCCCGACCGCTTCGACATCCGCAGGGACCCGCGCGGCCATCTGGCCTTCGGGCACGGCATCCACTACTGCCTGGGCGCCCCGCTCGCCCGGCTGGAAGCCCGCATCGCGATCGCGACCCTTCTGGAACGCTTCCCCCGGCTGGAACTCGGCCCGGACGCCGGCACGTTGGACTGGCTGCCCGGCATGCTCATGCGCGGTGTCCGCCGCCTTCCCGTCAGATGGTGATCCCATGACCGACCCGTCCCGCGACCCGTCCGGTGACGCCTCCCGCCGTGTCGATCTCGATCTCGATCTCGATCTCGATCTCGCGCGGAAGGTCCTGGAGGCCCAGCCGTTCAGCCGGCTGGTCGGCGCCCGGATCACCGCCTTCGGCGGGGGAGCGGCGGTCCTCGAGGTGGACCTCCGCGAGGAGCTCCGGCAGCAGAACGGATTCGCGCACGGCGGTGTGCTCTCCTACGCCGCCGACAACGCCCTCACCTTCGCGGCGGGCGCGGCGCTGGGCGCGGCCGTCCTGACGGCCGGCTTCTCGATCCAGTACGTGCGCCCCGCGCGGGGCCGCACGCTGGTCGCCCGCGCGGAGGTGGTCCACGCGGGCCGGCGCCAGGCGGTGGTGCGGTGCGATCTGCTGACGAGGGACGAGGAAGGGGCCGAGACCCTGTGCGCGGTGGCCCAGGGGACGGTGCTGTCGGCCGACACCTGAGGCGGGCCCCTTCCTCGGTCCGACGCGCGAAGCGGGCCCGCCTCGGTCCGAGGCCCGAGGCGGGGCCCCTGCCTCGGTCCGAGGCCTGAAGCGGGCCCGCCTGGTCGGAGACCTGAAGCGGGGCCCCGCCTCAGGGCGCCGACGGGATCTCGGACAGGGCGACCGGGCGGTGCTCGCGGCGCGAGCGCTCGCACGCCTCCGCGACCCGCAGCGCCTCCAGGGCCTCCCGGCCGTCGCACGGGTTGGCGCTCCCGCCACGCACCATCCGGACGAACGCGTCCAGTTCCGCCTCGTACGCGGGGGCGAACCGCTCCAGAAACCCCGGCCAGGGTTTGACCGGGGCGCCCGGGCCGGTCGCCTCCACCGAGGTGAGCGGGGTGCGGTCGTCCAGACCGACGGTGATCTGGTCCTGCTCGCCGGCCAGTTCCATCCGTACGTCGTAACCGGCCCCGTTGCACCGCGTCGCCGTCGCCGTCGCCAGCGTGCCGTCGTCCAGGGTGAGCACCGCGGCGGCCGTGTCGACGTCGCCTGCCTCGCGGAACATCGCCGGGCCCGCGGCCGAGCCGGTCGCGTACACCTCGACCACCTCGCGCCCGGTCACCCAGCGCAGGATGTCGAAGTCGTGCACCAGGCAGTCCCGGAAGAGGCCGCCGGAGAGCGGCAGATACGCGGCGGGCGGCGGCGCTGGGTCGGAGGTCGCCGCCCGTACGGTGTGCAGGCGGCCGAGCCGGCCCGCCCGTACGGCCTCGCGGGCGGCCACGTACCCGGCGTCGAAGCGGCGCATGAACCCCAGCTGGAGCTCGGTGCCCGCGGTCTCCACCGCCCGCAGGGCGGCGAGCGTGCCGGGCACGTCCAGGGCGATGGGCTTCTCACAGAAGGCGGGCAGCCCGGCGCCGGCCGCGCGGGCGATGAGTTCGGCGTGGGCGGCGGTGGCCGAGGCGATGACGACGGCGTCGAGCGCGTGATCGAGGAGGGCGTCGACGGTGGGCGCCGCGGTGGCGCCGATCGCCCCGCCCACCTGGGCCGCCCGGGTGGCGTCCGCGTCCGCCACGACCAGCGATTCGACCTCCGGGTGGCGGGCGAGCACGCCCGCGTGGAAGGCCCCGATACGACCCGTTCCGATCAGTCCGATGCGCATGGCCCCAAGGTGGTGCCGAACCCGCACCCTGTCAAGGTTTGTCAGGACAATCGGACTTCACCACTTCCTGTCATCATCTCCCCGGGCTACGCTCCGAGCGTGTCCAAGCCGTCGCCGTCCGCCTCGCTCCCCCCGTTCTCGGTGGACCGCACCAGCCCGGTTCCGCTCTACTTCCAGCTCGCCCAGCAGCTGGAGGCGGCGATCGAGAACGGCGCCCTCACCCCGGGCAGCCTGCTCGGCAACGAGATCGACCTCGCCACGCGCCTCGGACTGTCCCGCCCCACCGTCCGCCAGGCCATCCAGTCCCTCGTCGACAAGGGGCTGCTGGTCCGCCGCCGAGGCGTCGGGACCCAGGTCCTGTACAGCCAGGTGAGGCGTCCGCTGGAGCTGAGCAGCCTCTACGACGACCTGGAGGCGGCCGGCCAGCACCCCGCCACCCGCGTCCTGGTCAACCGCGTCGAACCCGCGACCGCCCCGGTCGCCGCCGCCCTCGGCGTACCGGAGGGCGACGACGTGCGGTACGTGGAGCGGCTGCGGGCCGCGCACGGCGAACCGATGGCGTACCTGCGCAACCATCTGCCGGCCGACCTGCTCGACCTGGACACCGCGCGACTGGAGACGACCGGCCTCTACCGGATCGTGCGCGGCGCCGGTATCACTCTGCACAGCGCCCGGCAGACCGTCGGCGCGCGGGCCGCCACGGCGGCCGAGGCGGAACTGCTCGCCGAGGAGGAGGGCGCCCCACTGCTGACGATGGAACGCACCACCTTCGACGACACCGGCCGCGCCGTCGAGTTCGGCTCCCACCTCTACCGGGCCTCGCGGTACTCCTTCGAGTTCCAGCTACTGGTCCGGCCATGACCCGACAACCCCGGTGACCGGCCGGGCAACCCCTATGACCGATACTGCAATGCACGCAGAAGGACATAAAGGAGGGCACGGCCTCGTGACCAGGGTTCGGACAGGAGGGGTACGCGCGGCGATCGGCGCCGTGCTCGCGGTGGCGCTCACCGCCACGCTGGCCGGGTGCAGCAGCACCGGCGGAAAGCGCGCCGAGGACGCCCGAAAGGCGGCCGCGGCACAGGGCAAGGCGGCCGTGAACACTCCCAGATGGACCTTCGCCATGGTCACCCACTCGGGAGACGGCGACACCTTCTGGGACATCGTCCAGAACGGCGCGAAGCAGGCCGCCGTCAAGGACAACATCAACTTCCTCTACGCCCACAGCGACGAGGGGCAGGCACAGGCCCAGCTCATCGACTCGTACATCGCCAAGGGCGTCGACGGGCTCGTCGTCACCCTCGCCAAGCCCGACGCCATGAAGGCGGCCGTCGAGAAGGCGGTCGAGGCCGGCATCCCGGTGATCACCGTCAACTCCGGCTCCGAGCAGTCCAAGGCCTTCGGCGCGCTCACCCACATCGGCCAGGACGAGACCGTCGCGGGCGAGGCCGTCGGAGACGAACTGGACAAGCGGGGCCGGAAGAAGGCCCTCTGCGTCCTGCACGAACAGGGCAACGTCGGCCACGAGCAGCGCTGCGCCGGTGCCAAGAAGACCTTCGGCGGACAGCTGCAGAACCTGTACGTCGACGGCACCAACATGCCCGACGTACAGGCCTCCATCGAGGCCAAGCTCCAGTCCGACCCCGCCATCGACGCCGTCGTCACCCTCGGCGCGCCGTTCGCCGACGCGGCCGTCCAGGCCAAGAAGACAGCGGGCTCCGAGGCCGAGATCGACACCTTCGACCTCAACGCCAAGGTCGCCACCGCGCTCGGCGCCGGCACCCTCGGCTTCGCCGTCGACCAGCAGCCCTACCTCCAGGGCTACGAGGCCATCGACCTGCTCTGGCTGTACAAGTACAACGCCGACGTCCTCGGCGGCGGCAAGGCCGTCCTCACCGGCCCCCAGATCATCACCAAGGACGACGCCACCGCGCTGAAGGGCTACACGGAGCGGGGTACCCGATGAGCTCCACCGCACCGGCGGAGCTCGACCACGTCGACGAGCGACTGCTGCGCACCTCCCCGCTGAAGAAACTCCTCGCCCGCCCGGAACTCGGCTCGATCGTCGGCGCCGTCGCCGTCTTCCTCTTCTTCTCGATCGTCGCCGACAGCTTCCTGCGCGCCTCCAGCCTCGGCACGGTCCTCTACGCCGCCTCCACCATCGGCATCATGGCGGTGCCCGTCGCCCTGCTGATGATCGGCGGCGAGTTCGATCTGTCGGCCGGTGTCCTGGTCACCAGCTCGGCGCTCATCTCGTCGATGTTCAGTTACCAGATGACGGCGAACGTCTGGGTCGGCGTCGGCGTCTCGCTGCTCGTCACCCTCGCCATCGGCGTCTTCAACGGCTTCATGCTGACCCGCACCAAGCTGCCGAGCTTCATCATCACCCTCGGCACCTTCCTGATGCTGACCGGTCTGAACCTCGGCTTCACCAAGCTGATCAGCGGCACGGTCTCCACCAAGTCGATCGCCGACATGGAGGGCTTCCCCTCCGCCAAGAAGCTCTTCGCCTCCCAGCTGACCGTCGGTGGCGTCGACCTCAAGGTCACCATTCTGTGGTGGATCGGCCTGGTCGCGCTCGCCACCTGGATCCTGCTGCGCACCCGCTTCGGCAACTGGATCTTCGCCGTCGGCGGCGGCGCCGACGCCGCCCGCGCCGTCGGCGTCCCGGTCTTCCGGACGAAGATCGGGCTCTACATGGGCGTGGCCTTCTGCGCCTGGATCTCCGGCCAGCACCTGCTCTTCTCGTTCGACGTCGTCCAGTCCGGCGAGGGCGTCGGCAACGAGCTGATCTACATCATCGCGGCGGTGATCGGCGGCTGTCTGATCACCGGCGGGTACGGCTCCGCCATCGGCTCCGCGGTCGGCGCGTTCATCTTCGGCATGACCGGCAAGGGCATCGTGTACGCGGAGTGGGACCCGGACTGGTTCAAGTTCTTCCTGGGCGCGATGCTCCTGCTGGCGACCCTGCTGAACGCCTGGATCCGCAAGCGCGTGGAGGCCACCAAATGACGACCGCACCCACGACGGCGGCCGCCCTCGTCGAGCTGGACGACGTCAGCAAGTACTACGGCAACATCCGCGCCCTCGAAGGGGTCTCCCTTGAGGTCCACGCCGGCGAGATCACCTGCGTCCTCGGCGACAACGGCGCCGGCAAGTCCACCCTCATCAAGATCATCGCTGGGCTGCACCGGCACGATGCCGGAGCCTTCCGCATCGAGGGCGAGGACGTCTCCCTCGCCAACCCGCGCGACGCCCTGGACCTGGGCATCGCCACCGTCTACCAGGACCTGGCCGTCGTCCCCCTGATGCCGGTCTGGCGGAACTTCTTCCTCGGCTCCGAGCCCACCAAGGGCGCCGGCCCCTTCAAACGCCTCGACGTCGAGCTCATGCGCGAGACGACCCGCGCCGAGCTGCTGCGCATGGGCATCGACCTGCGCGACGTCGACCAGCCCATCGGCACCCTCTCGGGCGGTGAGCGCCAGTGCGTGGCCATCGCCCGCGCGGTCCACTTCGGCGCCAAGGTCCTGGTCCTCGACGAGCCCACCGCCGCCCTCGGTGTGAAGCAGTCCGGAGTGGTCCTGAAGTATGTGGCCGCCGCCCGTGACCAGGGCCTCGGAGTGGTCCTCATCACCCACAACCCGCACCACGCCTATCTCGTCGGCGACCGGTTCATCCTGCTCAAGCGCGGTGTCATGTCCGCCAGCCACACCAAGGACTCGGTCACCCTCGACGAGTTGACCCGGCAGATGGCCGGCGGCAGCGAGCTGGAGGACCTGCGCCACGAGCTGGAGCGCCCCTCGGCCCCGTAGCCCCGCCACAGCCGTGGTAACGGCCCCCTCACGCCCGACCTGGCAGAATCGAGCCGATGAGTACCTACCGCGACCTCACCCAGCGCGGCTCCTCCCGGAGCACCGTGCTGCGGACCGTCGGCACCCGCGAACGGCGCTCCCACCTCACCGCGCCGCGGGTGCCCACCGTCGGCATCGACATCGGCGGTACGAAGGTGATGGCCGGTGTCGTCGACGCGGACGGCAACATCCTTGAGAAGATCAAGACCGAGACGCCGGACAAGTCCAAGAGCGCCAAGGTCGTCGAGGACACCATCACCGAGCTCGTCCTCGACCTCTCCGACCGGCACGACGTGCACGCCGTCGGCATCGGCGCGGCCGGCTGGGTGGACGCCGAACGGGCCACCGTCCTCTTCGCCCCGCACCTCGCCTGGCGCAACGAGCCGCTGCGCGACGCCCTCCAGGCCCGGCTCGCCGTCCCCGTCATGGTGGACAACGACGCCAACACCGCCGCCTGGGCCGAGTGGCGCTTCGGCGCCGGCCGCGGCGAGGACCACCTCGTCATGATCACGCTCGGCACCGGCATCGGCGGGGCCATCCTGGAGGGCGGCCAGGTCAAGCGCGGCAAGTTCGGGGTCGCCGGCGAGTTCGGCCATATGCAGGTCGTCCCCGGCGGTCACCGCTGCCCCTGCGGAAACCGCGGCTGCTGGGAGCAGTACAGCTCCGGCAACGCCCTGGTCCGCGAGGCTCGGGAGCTGGCCGCCGCCGACTCCCCGGTCGCGTACAACATCATCGAGCGGGTCAAGGGCAACGTCCCCGACATCACCGGCCCCCTCATCACCGAACTGGCCCGCGAGGGCGACGCCATGTGCGTCGAACTCTTCCAGGACATCGGCCAGTGGCTCGGCGTCGGCATCGCCAACCTCGCGGCCGCCCTCGACCCGTCCTGCTTCGTCATCGGCGGAGGCGTCAGCGCCGCCGACGACCTGCTGATCGGCCCCGCCCGCGAGGCCTTCCGGCGCCACCTCACCGGCCGCGGCTACCGCCCCGAGGCCCGGATCGCCAAGGCGCAGCTCGGCCCCGAGGCCGGCATGGTCGGAGCCGCCGACCTCGCCCGGCTCGTCGCCCGCCGCTTCCGCCGCGCCAACCGTCGCCGTCTCGAGCGCTACGAACGGTACGAGCGCTACGCCCAGGCCCTGCGGGGCGGCACCGAAGGCCGTCCCTCCCGCACCACCCAGGACCCGCAGTCATGACCGTCCCCACCCAGACCGTCCCCACCCAGACCGTCTCCCCCGAGCCGCAGGGGAGCAAGCTGCCGGAGGACCGGCGGCACATGATCGGCCGGCGGTGGCTGACGGCGATCACCATCGTGCTGCTCGTCGGCATCCCCGCCGGCTATCTGGCGATCTCCGCCGGACAGAGCCGCGACAGCGGCCGCGACAAGGAGCGCGAGTCCTCGGCCACGGGACTGCGGGAGAACTGGCCCTCCCAGATGAAGCGCCGCGTCTTCGAGGTCCCGATTCCGCCGGGCAGCTCCTCGGTCGCCTACTACGAGACCAGCAACTGGCGGACGAGCCGCCTGTACGTCCAGTTCACGACGAGCGCCGGCCGGCTCGACGCCTTCCTGAACGAGGTCGGCTCCAGCCGCTCCCAGCTGCTGCCGGGCGAGGTCACGGTCAGCGGACGCGACGCCGACATCGTCGGCTGGCACTTCCCGTCCGGCCACGACTGGTCGGGCACCTCCATCAGCCGGGACAAGCCGCGGCCCAGCCAGGACATCACCGTCGACCTCTCCGACCCGGCCGCCCCGCAGGTGTACGTCGTCTCCACCGCCACCCCCTGACCGAGCCCTTCCCTGCCGTGGATCTGCACGGCCTCGTCGAGGGCGGCGAGCGCCCACTCGGTGAGCGGTGCCACCACCGACGCGCTGGAGCGGTTCGAGTCGTCATTCGAGTCGTCAGGGGGACAGGAACCGCTACGGCCCGACCCGGCGATGTGAGATTTCATGACACATGAGAGGGTCTGGCGGGTGAGCGAGACACCACCGAACACCCTGCAATACCGCGTCGACGGGCGAGACGACGCTCCAGTCCTGGTACTGGGCCCCTCCCTGGGTACCACCTGGCACATGTGGGACCGGCAGATCCCCGAGCTCACGCGCCAGTGGCGCATCGTCCGCTTCGACCTGCCCGGCCACGGCGGCGCCCCCGCCCGCCCCTTCACCTCCGTCGGCGAGCTCGGCGACCGGCTGCTCGCCACCCTCGACGAGCTGGGCGTCCAGCGCTTCGGCTACGCGGGCTGCTCCATCGGCGGCGCGGTCGGCCTCGACCTCGCGCTGCGGGCCCCCCACCGGGTCGCCTCGCTGGCCCTGGTCGCCACCTCGCCCCGGTTCGGCAGCGCCGACGAGTTCCGCCAGCGCGGCGTGATCGTCCGTACCAACGGTCTCGAACCGATCGCCCGTACATCGCCCGAGCAGTGGTTCACCCCCGGCTTCGCCGCCGCCCAGCCCGCGATCGTCGAGTGGGCCGTGCAGATGGTCCGCACCACCGACCCCGGCTGCTACATCGGCGCCTGCGAGGCGCTCGCCGTCTTCGACGTCCGTGAGGCCCTGGGCCGGATCGGCGTTCCCGCCCTCGTCCTCGTCGGCTCCGACGACCAGGTCACCGGCCCGGCCGAGGCCCGCACGCTGGTCGCCGGCATAGCCGACGCCCGGCTCGCAGTCGTCCCCGGCGCCTCGCACCTCGCCCCCGTCGAGCAGCCCGCCGCCGTCACCGAACTGCTCACGCACCACTTCGCCGGGATCGTCCACGACACCCAGAGCGCCCTGCCCGCCCCGCCCATGCCTCCCATCTCCGCCCCGGTCGTACCGGTCGCCGAGATCGCCCCCGCCGGGACCGACCCGCAGACCGCCGGAGCCGTCCGGCCGGACCCGTACGACACCGGGCTGAAGCTGCGGCGCGAGATCCTCGGCGACGCACACGTCGACCAGGTCCTCCAGGACGACTTCGCCGCCGACCTCCAGTCGCTGGTCACCCGCTACGCCTGGGGCGAGGTCTGGAGCCGGGACGGCCTCGACCGCCGCACCCGCAGCTGCATCACCCTCACGGCCCTGATCGCCGGCGGTCACCTCGACGCCCTCGCCGACCACACCCGCGCCGCCCTGCGCAACGGGCTGACCCCCGACGAGATCGGCGAGGTGGTCCTGCACACCTCGGTCTACTGCGGGCTGCCCGCCGCCGAGAGCGCCCTGCGCGTCGTCGCCAGGGTGATCAAGGAGGAGACCACACCCCAGGCGTAGCCTGGGCGGGCATGCCCGCACCGTCGTGAGGTGGAGTCCTGTGAAGCTGACGAAGAAGTCGCACGCCTGCATCCGGCTGGAGAAGAACGGCCGTACGCTCGTCATCGACCCCGGTGGCTTCAGTGAAGAGGACTCCGCGCTCGGCGCCGACGCGGTGCTCGTCACCCACGAGCACCCCGACCACTTCGACGAGGGCCGGCTGCGAGCGGGCCTGGAGGCCAACCCGGCCGCCGAGATCTGGACCCTGCGGAGCGTCGCCGAGAAGCTGTCCACGGCCTTCCCCGGCCGCGTCCACACCGTCGGCCACGGCGACACCTTCTCCGTGGCCGGCTTCGACGTACAGGTGCACGGTGAACTGCACGCCGTGATCCACCCGGACATTCCGCGGATCACCAACATCGGCTTCCTGGTGGACGGCGCCGTCTTCCACCCCGGCGACGCGCTGACCGTCCCCGAGCAGCCCGTGGACACGCTGATGCTGCCCGTGATGGCCCCCTGGAACAAGATCTCCGAGGTCATCGACTACGTACGCGAGGTCAAGCCGCGCCGGGCCTTCGACGTCCACGACGCCCTGCTCACCGACCTGGCCCGGCCCATCTACGACCGGCAGATCGGCGCCCTCGGCGGTACCGACCACAGCCGGCTGACCCCGGGCGACTCCACCGAGCTGTGACCGTCACGACCGCGACTGTCACACCCCGCCGTTAGGCTTGCGTGCATGCGCATCGCGACCTGGAACGTCAATTCGATCACTGCCCGGCTGCCCCGTCTCCTCGCCTGGCTGGAGAGCAGCGGCACGGACGTGCTGTGCCTCCAGGAGACCAAGTGCACGGTTGAGCAGTTCCCCACCGAGGAGCTGCGCGAGCTGGGTTACGAGTCGGTCGTGAACGCCACCGGACGGTGGAACGGCGTGGCCCTGCTCTCCAAGGTCGGCCTCGAGGACGTGGTCATGGGCCTGCCCGGCGGTCCCGACTACGAAGGCGTGCAGGAGCCGCGGGCGATCTCCGCGACCTGCGGCCCGGTCCGCGTCTGGTCGGTGTACGTGCCCAACGGCCGCGAGGTCGCCCACGAGCACTACGCGTACAAGCTGCGCTGGCTGGAGGCGCTCCAGGCAGCCGTGGCCGAGGACGCCGCCGGCGGGCGGCCCTTCGCCGTCCTCGGCGACTACAACATCGCCCCGACCGACGACGACGTCTGGGACATCGGCGTCTTCGACGGCGCCACCCACGTCACCGCGCCCGAGCGCGCCGCACTGGCCGGACTGCGCGAGACCGGCCTCACGGACGTGGTCCCGCGCCCCCTCAAGTACGACCACCCCTTCACGTACTGGGACTACCGCCAGCTCTGCTTCCCGAAGAACAGGGGCATGCGCATCGACCTGGTGTACGGCAACAAGCCGTTCGCCGACGCCGTCAAGGACAGCTACGTCGACCGCGAGGAGCGCAAGGGCAAGGGCGCCTCCGACCACGCACCGGTCGTCGTCGACCTCGACGTCTAGCCCTTCCCGCACGTCGTCGGGCCGGAGCGCCGGCGTCGCGGACCGCCCCTTAGGGTGTGGTCCGTGACAGAGCCCCCCGTCCCGTCCGCCGCCCCGCGGCGGGGCCGCCGCCGTGCCGCCGTCGCGCTCGCTCTCGCGACCTCGTGCGCTCTCGCCACCGCATGCGCGACGGACCGGGAGGCGCCGCGCGCCGAAGCCGCGGCGCGTGCCGCGGACGGCCGCAAGGGCTCCGGGACCGCCGCGAACGCCCTGATGCGTCCGGCCGGCTCCGCGATGACGGTGATCGCCCACCGCGGCGCTTCGTCCGCCGCGCCCGAGAACACCCTGGTCTCGGACGAGGTCGCCCGGCGGGGCGGCGCCCGGTGGATCGAGAACGACGTCCAGCCGAGCCGGGACGGTGTGCCGTACGTCCTCCACGACACCACGGTCGACCGCACCACCGACGGCACCGGGCCCGTCCGCGGACTGACCGCCGCGCAGCTGGACGCGCTCGACGCGGGCTCCTGGTTCTCACCCGTCTACGCCGGCGCCCGGGTCCCGACCCTGGCCGCCCAGTTGGAGGATCTGCGCGTCCGCGGCGGGAACCTGGTCCTGGAGATCAAGGGCAGGCACAGCCGTGACGAGGTGGCCCGGATCGTCCGGCTCGTCCGGGACCACGGCATGGCCGACCGGGTGCTCGTGCAGAGTTTCGACGTGGACGCGCTGCGGCAGACCCGCGCACTGGCCCCCGAACTTCCGCTGGGCCTGCTGCGTGCCACGCTCGACCCCGACCCGGTCGCGGTCGCCGAGGAACTCGGCCTGAGCGCGTACAACCCGTCCGCCGACGAGCTGTCCGCCCACCCGGGCGTGGTGAAGGACCTGCACGCGGCCGGGGTCGCCGTGATGGTGTGGACGGTCGACAGCCCGGCCCGGTGGAGGGAGCTGGACGCTCTCGGCGCCGACGCGGTCATCACCAACCGCCCGGCCGAACTCACGGGCTGGAACGCCGCCCGCCCGAACTGACCGGACCGCCGCCCGCCCGAACCGGCCGGTACGTCACCCGGTACCGGGCCGGTCAGGGGCTTCGCGGATCCTGCCGGGCGCGGCGATCCAGCCCCGCTGGGCGTCCGTGACGATCTCCGCGCGCCGGGTGGTGCCACGGGAGGGTGCAGTGCGACGCTGGTCGGATGAACATCCCGTTCCTGGACAACTGGCGCAAGCGGCACGAGGCCGATCCCTCCCCTCTGGCCGCGGCCCTCGACCGCGATCCCGAGGGCGTGGGCGAACTGCTCGCCGAGTGCGAGCTGCTGCGCGCCAGGGCCCAGGCCGCCGGGGTGAGGCTCGACGACACCCCGCTCTCGCTGGTGGCGATCGATCAGCTGCCCCCGCGCTGGCGCGACGACCCCGAGGAACTGCCCTGGCTGGGTAACGACGCCGGGCTCTATCTGGGCACGGTCATCGTACGGACGGTGCCGGGCGCCGGCTGGCACGTGTGGCCCGGAGGGCAGCCGGTGGTCCGGCTCGCCTCGGGCCGGGAGATCAACGTGGTCGAGGCCGGCCTCGACTGGGCCGTGAGCGGATCACCGGAGCTGTCCCAGGTGTACGCGGAGGCCGCCGAATTCTGAGGCGTCCGTTCGTACGATCAGCCACCCCTCCGCAGTAAATACGGCTTATGCCGCTTTTATGCGTGTCGGGCGTGAAGTCCCTTTTCGTGGTGGATAGTTTGCGCTGACCTCGACACAGCTGAGAAATGGGGCAGGGCAGCGTATGGCCGTCGTCGATCCGTTGATCGAGCTGCGAGACGTCAACAAGCACTACGGCACGTTGCACGTCCTGCAGGGCATCAATCTCACCGTCGGCCGCGGAGAGGTGGTGGTGGTCATCGGCCCGTCGGGGTCGGGCAAGTCGACGCTCTGCCGGGCGGTGAACCGCCTGGAGTCCGTCGAGTCGGGTGAGATCGTCATCGACGGCCGGCCCCTCCCGGAGGAGGGGAAGGCGCTGGCCCGGCTCCGCGCCGACGTCGGCATGGTCTTCCAGTCCTTCAACCTCTTCGCGCACAAGACCGTCCTCGCCAATGTCTCCCTCGCCCAGATCAAGGTCCGCAAGCGCAAGCGCGAGGACGCCGACCACCGTTCCCGTGAACTCCTCGACCGGGTCGGCCTCGCCGCCCACGCCGACAAGTTCCCCGCCCAGCTCTCCGGCGGACAGCAACAACGCGTCGCCATCGCCCGCGCCCTCGCCATGGACCCCAAGGCGCTGCTCTTCGACGAGCCGACCTCCGCCCTCGACCCCGAGATGATCAACGAGGTCCTGGAGGTGATGCAGCAGCTGGCCCGCGAGGGCATGACCATGGTCGTCGTCACCCACGAGATGGGCTTCGCGCGCTCCGCCGCCCACCGCGTCGTCTTCATGGCCGACGGCCGCATCGTCGAGGACCGCACGCCGGAGGAGTTCTTCACCAGCCCGCGCAGCGAGCGCGCCAAGGACTTCCTGTCCAAGATCCTGAAGCACTGAGCGGGGGACGCCGTCATGCACCGTACGCATCGCATCCTCGCCGCCATCGCGCTCCTGGCCCTCGCCGTGACAGGCCTGGGCGGATGCGGCAAGGAGGGCAGCCCGCCCGTCAAGGGCCCGCAGCCCGACGAACTTCCCACCTACCAGGTCCAGTCGGCCTTCAAGCTGCCCGACTCCGCGACATGGACGAAGGCGAAGAGACGCGGCCATCTGATCGTCGGTGCCAAGGAGGACCAGCCCTACATGGGCGAGAAGGACCCGGCCACCGGGCGCTACTCCGGCTTCGACATCGAGATCGCCAGGATGCTGGCGGCCTCGCTCGGCTTCGACCCGGACTCGATCCAGTTCAGGACCATCGCCTCGGCCAACCGCGAAACCGCCCTGCAGAACGGCCAGATCGACTACTACGTCGGCACCTACACCATCAACGACAACCGCAAGAAGCTGGTCGGCTTCGCCGGCCCCTACTACATGGCCGGCCAGTCCCTCCTGGTCCGCACCGACGAGAACGACATCGACGGGCCCCAGGACCTCGACGGCAAGCGCGTCTGCTCGGCCGCCGGATCCACCCCGTACCAGCGGATCGCGAAGGACTACCCGAGGGCCGACCTCGTCGCCTACGACACCTACTCGGTCTGCGTCGACAACCTGCTCACCTACCAGGTCGACGCCGTCACCACCGACGACACGATCCTCATGGGCTACGCGGCCAAGGTCCCCGACGAACTCAAGGTCGTCGGCAGGCCGTTCTCCAAGGAGCCGTACGGCATCGGCGTCCCCCGGAGCGACAACGCCCTGCGCTTCGCCCTCGACGACGCCCTCGCCACCCATGAGAAGAACGGCGACTGGAAGAAGGCGTACGACGTGACCCTCGGCCTCTCCGGCGTCCCCGCCCCCGAGCCGCCCGCCATCGACCGCTACCCGGCGAGCTGAGGAGGGATCCCCTCACATGGACGTCCTGACAGAGAACTTCTCACGCTACGGCGAAGGCTTCCTCGGCACCGTCGAACTCACCGTCTACGCCTCGCTCCTCGCCCTCGTGCTGGGCTTCGTCATGGCCTCCTTCCGGGCCGCGCCGGTCGGCTCCCTCCGGGTCTTCGGCACCGTCTGGGTCACCGTGCTCCGCAACACCCCGCTCACCCTGCTCTTCTTCGCCGTGATGCTCGGCCTGCCGCGCTTCGGACTCGTGCTGCCCTTCCAGCTGTTCGCGGTCCTCGCGCTCGGCTGCTACACCTCCGCCTTCGTCTGCGAGGCGCTGCGCTCCGGCATCAACACCGTGCCGCGCGGCCAGGGAGAGGCGGCCCGCAGCCTCGGCATGACCTTCGGGCAGACCCTGGGCGCCGTCGTCCTGCCCCAGGCGTTCCGGTCCGTCATCCCGCCCATCGGCTCCACGCTCATCGCGCTCGCCAAGAACTCCGCCATCGCCGGCGCCTTCAGCGTCACCGAACTCCTCGGCACCTACAAGACGTTGAGCGAGCTCGGCTACAACATCATCTGGACCTTCGTCTGGATCGCCGTCGGCTACCTGATCATCACCCTCACCATCAGCGCGATCTTCAACGTCCTGGAGAGCCGCTGGGGAGTCGCCCGATGACCCAGTCCACCGCCCTGTACGACATCCCCGGCCCCCACACCCGCAAGCGGCATCTGCTCTACGGCGTCCTCTCGACCGCGCTCCTCCTGGCCCTGGTCGGCTGGATCCTCTACCTCCTCTTCGACACCGAACAGTTCACCGGCACCAAGTGGTCCCCCTTCGCGTACGAGGGGATCCAGGAGCTGCTGCTGCGCGGCCTCGGGAACACGCTCAAGGCCTTCGCGTACGCCTCGGTGCTCTCGCTCGCGCTCGGCGGCCTCCTCGCGACCGGACGTCTCTCCGACCACCGGGTCTTCCGCTGGGTGGCGACGCTCTTCGTCGAGTTCTTCCGCGCCATGCCCGTCCTGGTCATGATCTTCTTCATCTTCGTGGCGCTGAAGGTCCAGCCGCTGCCCGCGCTGGTCGCCGGACTGACCCTCTACAACGGCTCGGTCCTCGCTGAGGTGTTCCGTACCGGGGTCAACTCCGTCGACCGCGGGCAGCGGGAGGCGGCGTACGCCCTCGGCATGCGCAAGACGCAGGTGATGACCCACGTCCTGGTGCCGCAGGCCGTCCGGGCCATGCTGCCGGCCATCATCAGCCAGTTGGTGGTGGCCCTGAAGGACACCTCCCTCGGCTTCCTCATCACCTACGAGGAGTTCCTGCACGCGGGCAAGCTGATCGCGTCGAACCTCGACTACGACCTGCCGTTCATCCCGGTCGTCATGGTGATCTCACCGATCTACATCGGGATGTGCGTCCTGCTCTCCTGGTTCGCCACCTGGGTGGCGAAGAAGGAGCGCCGCAGCCCGAAGACGAAGGCCGTCGAGGTCCCCCCGGCCGGACCAGGAACGCTGCTGCCGGGCGGGGGTCCCCCCGCGGGGCCGTAGCGGCCGCGCAGTGGTGCGTAGGGAGCCATGCCCGCCCGGCAGCAGCCGGTGATCACTCTTCCCGCAGCGGGACCGACACGTACGACGGGTCGGCCGACGGGGAGGAGAAGGTCAGCTGTGCGCCGGTCGGGTTGTGCTCGATGTAGAGCGGGTCGACCGTGTCGACGACCAGGGTGAGACGGTGGCCCGCCGGCACGTCGTAGGCCGTGGAGAAGAGCTCCAGGTCGACGCTGAACGGTGTGCCGGGTGTCTTGCCGTGGAAGGTGTACGGGGCATTGCTGACCAGCTTGCCGAGGCCGAGCGGGCCCACGTCGTAGAGGTACGCGACGAGGGTGCCGCTCTCCTCGGTGGACGTGACCGTGGTGTGGAGTACCGGCGTGCCCCGCACCTTCTGGACGTCGTCGTACCGCTCGGACTGCCACACGCCGGCGAACGCGCGGGGGAGCAGCGGGATCGAGGCGACGGGCGGGGTCCGGAGGAACTGGTCCAGGACGTTGGAGAGGAGGACGACGCCGCCGTTGGCGCCGGAGTCGACGTTCGCCCAGATCTTCCGGGAGTCGCCGAGGGCGATCCTCCGCTGGTCCGCACCGACCGACTTCCAGTCGGGATAGCCCTCGTAGCCGCCGCCGGAACGGGAGGTGAGCTGAACGGGCTGCTCGCGGTCGATGCCGTTGGCGACGCCCTTGAGGTGGTGGTCGAACCAGCGGTGCGCGCTGGTCCAGGTGTCGTTGGGCAGCCCGAGCAGGCCGGTTCCCTCGGCGGTGGCGTGGTCGCCGGGACGGAACTCAAGGCGCTTGGGACCCTTGAGCTTCTCGTAGAAGGACGCGTACTGGTTGGGCGGGAAGATGGTGTCGCCCCAGGCGTTGCCGAGCATGATCGCCGCGCCGTTGGCGTTGATCCGGTCCAGGTACGTGACGGCGGAGCGCTTCTCGCCCCAGGCGATCATCTCGTCCTCCCGGGAGAGGTCGGAGGAGAGGAAGTCGCCCAGGACTTGCCGCAGTTCGGGGCCGGGGCGGCCGGTGAGGTAGCCCGCGCCGCCGAGCAGCGCGGCGGCCTGGAGGTGCTGGGTGCGGCCGCTGTAGATGGACTCGATGAGGTCGGCCCAGCCGCTGAGCGCCGCGACGGCCTTGATCCGCTTGTCGTGCGCGGAGGCGAGGAGGCTGATCCCGGCTCCGTACGAGACACCTGCCATGCCGACCTTGTCGGGATCGGCGGGGGTGTTCGCGAGGGCCCAGTCGATGACCTTGGAGGCATCGGCGACGTCCCTCGGTCCGGCGGTCTCGATCTCGCCGCCGGACTGCCAGAAGCCGCGCGAGTTGTAACTGACCACCACATAGCCGGAGTCGGCGAGATTCCGGGCCTGGACGAGGTATTCGATCTGGGGCATGGCCCAGCTGGTGGGGAGCACGATCACGGGATGGCGGGCGGAGCCGTCGGCGCCGGCCGGGCTGACGACATTGGCCTTGAGGATCGTGCCGCCGTCGCCGGCGATGTCGACGAAGCGGACGGTCGTGCCGGAATCGGCGGTCTGTGCGGCGTGGGCGGCGGGGGCGAGCCCGAGCGCCGTCCCCGCCACGAGGGCGGCCGAGACGGCGAGGGCCAAGGGTATGCGCACGGGTCACTCCTCACTGGTGTCACTGATGGGGGGCAGTGAAAGTGACCCGACGGTAACCGCAGGGGCTTACCTGCGGTAACCGGTTGGCAAGTTACGTGCGGGTAACGATTATTGGACATGCTGTCAGCAGCGGCCGCCGTGGCCTCGCCCGGCGGTCTCAGGAAGAGGCCTCTTCGAGCCCTTCCAGACTGTCCATGAACGAGCTGACGGAGAACACCGCACGGCCGGGACCGGCCGGCCCGTAGCCGGGCGGGGAGCTCAGACCGAACTCCTCCAGTGTCGCCCGGTAGGTCTCCAGGAGACGGACGTGGTACTCGAGCGGCGCACCCAGCGGATTGGCCTTGCCCAGGGGCGTCGTCGGCTCCGGGCACCAGGTGGTGAAGCGCGGGACGACACCGTGCGACATGAAGAACCGCAGACCCTCGGCGGTCGAGTCGATCGCCTCGCTCACCTTGGTGAAGCCGAAGGGCTCGGCCATCTCGATGCCCGCCACGAAGTTGGGGATGACATGACGAGGGCCGAACACCTCGGCGGAGTCCAGGATCCTGCGGTGCCACTCGTCCCGGCCGACGTAACGCTCCTTGCCCGGGCAGTGGAGCTGGAACAGCCGCCGGTCCCACACCTCGAAGTTGGGGTGGTAGATGCGGATGCCGTAGTCGTGGAACCGCTGCACGGCGTCCCGGGGCAGCGCCTGGGCCACGACCTTGCCGATCCAGCGGCCGGGGAAACGCTCCTCGATGGCCTGCGCGTAGTGCCCGTAGAAATCGGCCTCGTCGCGGCCCGCGACCTGCGAGGTGATCGAGCCGCCCGTGAGGGTGTAGGCCCGGGAGGCCCCCGCGGTGTCGTACCGGTCGATGATCTCCAGCGCCTCCAGGACCTCCTCGACGGGCTTCACACCGGTGTACGGCCGGCCCGCCGCCTTGTGCTGGCGCCAGTTGTGGTTGATGTCGCAGAACTGGCACTCCTCCTTGGCGCCGAAGTACTGGCACACCCGGAAGACCGTCAGATAGACGAGGTAGCCCCACTGGATGGTCGGCGCGACCTCCATCACCGACTTGCCGTTCGACAGCGTGTGGCGGTAGTACTCCGGCATCGGCGGCAGGCCGACGTCCGCGATCCGCACGCCGTCCAGATACAGGCCCAGCGTGCCGTCCTCGCCGCCCCGCACGACGTACGGCGAGTCGGGGTTGACCCGTACGGAGACGACGGTACGGCGCAGTTCGTACGGGCCACCGGTGAGCACGATCTCCTCGGGCGGCCGGTTGAGCGCGGCGGCCCCGAGCTCCGGGAGCGTGCGGTGGTCGAAGGAGAAGATGAAGTACGACTTCGGCTTGACGTCCCCCGAGGCTCCGTCGGCGGTCCCGCTGAGCGCGGACTCGTCGAAGGCCATGCCACCCCGCAGCAGGTCCTCCTTGATCACGGCTTCCCGGGGCACGTGCGGGAAGCGCCCCATCAGGTCCTCGACCAACGCGGTACGGCTGACGCTCTCCATGTCCTGCTCCGTCCTCGACTCCATGAGGGGCGCTTCGAAGACTAACCCCCGGGTCCCGGCGCACCGCCGACGGCCCACGGGCCGGCTCGGCACGGCCACGGCTCCCGCCGAGCAGCTCGTGGACCGCGACCCTCACGGGCGCCGACCGTCTCGTGCCACGCTGGGCCCGTGGAGAACGCGAGCGACGTACCCGATGTCTTCGATCCCCGCATCTACGCCCGGGGGCTGCCGCACGACACGTTCCGGACCCTGCGCGACCGGCACCCGGTCGCCTGGCAGGAGGAGTACGAAGTCCTCGGCTGGCCCCCCGGCAGCGGGTTCTGGGCCGTCACCCGGCACGCCGACGTCGTACGGGTGCTCAAGGACGCCACGACCTACTCGTCGTACCTCGGCGCCACCCAGATCAGGGACCCCGACCCGGCCGATCTGCCCTTCATCCGGCGCATGATGCTCAACCAGGGCCCGCCGGGACACGGCCGGCTGCGGCGGCTCGTCAGCCGGGCGTTCACCCCCGGCCGGATCGAGCGGTTCGCCGCGACCGCGCGGGAGCGGGCCGGGACGCTCCTGCGGGCCGCCCTGGAGAGCGGGCCGGAGGTCGATCTCGTCCGCACCGTCACCGACGACTACGCGCTCCTCAATCTGACCGACCTCCTCGGCGTCCCGGCCGGTGACCGCGGGCTGCTGCTCGAGTGGACCGAGCGCGTGATCGCCTACCAGGACCCCGACGAACCGGCCGTCCTCGACGAGCGGGGGCGACCGGTCAACCCGCGTTCACCCGCCATGCTCGCCGAAATGTTCCGGTACGCCCAGGAGCTCGCCGCCCACAAGCGGGCGCACCCCGCCGACGACATCATGACCGCGCTCGCCGCGTCCGAACTCCGGGACACCGAACTGGAGATGTTCTTCTTCCTGCTCACCGTCGCGGGCAACGACACGGTCCGAAGCGCCGCCCCCGGCGGCCTGCTCGCCCTCGCCGAACACCCGGGTCAGCGGCGGCGGTTGTGGAACGGGGACGTGGGCGTGGACAGCGCCGTCGAGGAACTCCTGCGCATCCACCCGCCCGTCCTGTCCTTCCGGCGCACCGCGACCCGTGACACCGAGCTCGCCGGGCAGCGGATCTCCGCGGGCGACAAGGTCGTCGTCCTGCACGCCTCCGCCAACCACGACGAACGGGTCTTCCCCGCACCCCACCGGCTCGACCTGGGGCGCACCCCGAACCCGCACGTGTCCTTCGGCGACGGCCCGCACGTCTGCCTCGGCGCGCACTTCGCCCGGCTGCAACTGCGCGTGCTGCACGAGGAGGCACGGGAGATGCTCACCGATCTGGAGCCGGCGGGCCCGCCCCGGCGGCTCGTCTCCAACTTCATCAACGGGATCAAGTCGCTGCCGGTGCGGCTGCGGTAGCCGGGGCGGTGCGCGCCGCCCGCGTCAGATCGGCGACCAGCTCCACCACATCGGGACCGTAGGCGTCGGAGTTGACCACCTTCAGCAGGAGGACGAAGGGACCGGCGCCGTACGTGCGCTCCAGTTTCTCGTGACGCCGGGCCAGATAGCGGGTGGCGGCCTGGTTGGTGACCGCGAACTGACCGCAGAAGAGGAACACCGGCCGGCCGCCCTCGCCCCCCGTGAGCCGGGCGAGAACGACGTACTCCGTCGCCCCGCGCACGCCTCGGTACACCTCGCCGCCGACCGTGAACATGCCCCGGTCCTCGAAGGGTTCCGACTCCACGTTCACCGTCAGGCCGGGCAGCAGGGTGGAGAGATGCGCGGCCATCCGGCGATTGGAGTACGGTCCGCCGACGCAGAACTCCGTACGGTCACCGAGGCCCTGGCGGGCCATGTCGTGCTGGACTATCTGCGCCTGCGCCCCGCAGTCCTTGATCAGCGCGGAGAGCTCCAGCAGCGCGGACACGTCGACACTGTGCACCGCCTTGTCGCTGCCCGCCTTCCGGTTGACGACCAGCAGGCACTCCGATCCCTCGGAAAGGCCGAAGAACGCCTGCTTGCGGCGGAGAGCGCGGCGCCACAGATACGTGCGGGTCAGCCAGCCCAGCGAGCCGCTGACCCCGGTGGCCAGGACGCCCAGGACGACATTGCGCAGGTCTTCATTCATGTGGGCGCATGCTAGCGGGGGATGGGTCCCCTGTTCGAGAGGCGGTCCTGACGGGGAGGGCGGGAGGAAGTTACCCTGCCGGGACGGTCTTTGACTGGAGGTAGGGATGCGTCGTTCCACCGTACGTAACGGGTCGATCGTGGCCGTCGCCGCGACGGTGCTCTCGGTGGGGGCAGCCGCCCCGCCGACCGCGACCCCCCCTCCGGTGAAGGAACCCGTCGCCGTCGGGTACGGCGGGGCCGTCGCCAGTGTCGACGCCGACGCCTCCGCCGCCGGCATCGAGGTGCTCCGCAAGGGAGGGAACGCCGTCGACGCGGCCGTCGCCGTGGCCGCGGCCCTCGGCGTCACCGAGCCGTACTCGGCCGGCATCGGCGGAGGCGGCTACTTCGTCCACTACGACGCCGGGACCCGCACCGTGCACACCATCGACGGCCGCGAGACGGCGCCGCGGTCGGCCGACGCGAACCTCTTCGTGGAGAACGGCAAGCCCATCCCCTTCGAGGAGGGCATGACCAGCGGCCGGGGTGTCGGCACCCCCGGCACCCCGGCGACGTGGAAGACCGCGCTCGACGCCTGGGGCAGCAAGCCGCTGCGCACCCTGCTCGAACCGGCCGGCCGCCTGGCCCGCGACGGCTTCACCGTCGACGCCACCTTCCGCGCCCAGACCGCCGCCAACGAGGCCCGCTTCAGGGACTTCCCGGCCTCCTCGGCGCTCTTCCTCCCCGGCGGGCAACTCCCGGCGGTCGGCAGCACGTTCAAGAACCCCGATCTGGCCCGGACGTACGAGAAGCTGGCGCGCGAAGGCGTCGGGGCGCTCTACAAGGGGCCGCTCGCCCGGGACATCGTGAACACCGTGCGCACGCCGCCGGTCCGCGACGGCGCCACAAGGGTCGTCCGCTCCGGCGACCTGACGGAGGGTGACCTCGCGGCGTACGAGACCGAGCGGCGCAGGCCGACGAAGATCTCCTACCGGGGGCTCGACGTGTACGGCATGGCGCCCTCCTCCTCCGGCGGTACGAGCGTGGGCGAGGCGCTCAACATCCTGGAGCGGACCGACCTCTCCACCGCCTCGCCCGCCGCCTATCTGCACCGCTTCATCGAGGCGAGCCGGATCGCCTTCGCCGACCGTGGCCGCTGGGTCGGCGACCCGGCCTTCGAGGACGTGCCCACGCGCGAGCTGCTCTCGCAGCGGTTCGCCGACTCCCGGGCCTGCCTCATCCGCGACGACGCCGTGCTGACCAGCCCGCTCCCGCCGGGGGACCCACGGAACCCGGCGGCCTGCGCCGCCGGGGGGACGGCGGCGCCGACCACGTACGAGGGCGAGAACACCACCCATCTGACGGTCGCCGACCGGTGGGGCAACGTCGTCGCCTACACGCTGACGATCGAGTCGACGGGCGGCAGCGGGATCACCGTTCCGGGCCGCGGCTTCCTGCTCAACAACGAGCTGACCGACTTCTCCTTCGCCCCGGCGAACCCCGCCGTCCACGACCCGAACCTGCCGGGCCCGGGGAAGCGTCCCCGTTCCTCGATCTCCCCGACGATCGTGCTCGACCGGCACGGGCGGCCGGTTCTCGCGCTCGGATCCCCGGGCGGAGCCACCATCATCACCACCGTCCTGCAGACCCTCACCGGGGTCGTGGACCGGGGTCTGCCTCTGGTCGAGGCCATCGCCGCCCCCCGGGCCAGCCAGCGGAACCAGGCCACCACCGAGCTGGAGCCGGGGCTGTGGAACAGCCCGCTGCGGGGCGAGCTGGAGGCCATCGGCCACGGCTTCCGCCAGAACCCGGAGATCGGCGCGGCGACGGGTGTGCAACGACTGCCGGACGGCCGCTGGGTGGCCGCGGCGGAGACCGTGCGACGGGGCGGCGGCTCGGCGATGGTCGTACGACCGGTGCACTGAGACGGCCGGCGGGCCCGCGGCGCGGCCGGAGACCGCGACGGGATGTCCGGCGTCCGAGCCCGGCCGCCGAGCCCGGCCGCCGGTGGCGCGGCGTTCTACAGGGCCGTCAGGATCCTGGGGCCGTCGTCCGTGATCGCCACCGTGTGTTCCGTGTGGGCGGCGCGGGAGCCGTCCATGGTGCGGATCGTCCAGCCGTCCCGGGCCGTGTAGTGGTCGTCCCCGCCGCCGCCGATCAGCATCGGTTCGATCGCGATGACCATCCCGTGGCGCAGCGGCATGCCACGGCCCGGGCGTCCCTCGTTGGGGACGCCCGGGTCCTCGTGCATGGTGCGGCCCACGCCGTGCCCGCCGAAGCCGTCCGGGATGCCGTAGCCCGCGCCCCGGCAGACGCGGCCGATCGCGTGCGCGATGTCGCCGATCCGGTTGCCGACCACGGCCGCCCCGATGCCGGCCTCCAGCGCCGCGTACGCCGTGTCGATCAGGCGGGTGTCCGCCGGTCGGGCCCTGCCCACGGTGAAGCTGATGGCCGCGTCACCGGCCCAGCCGCCGAGGATCGCCCCGCAGTCGATGGAGACGAGGTCCCCGTCGGCCAGCCGGTGGTCACCGGGGATGCCGTGCACGATGGCGTCGTTCACCGAGGCGCACATGACCGCGGGGAAGGGGACCGGTGCCCAGTCGGGGCGGTAGTCGAGGAAGGGCGACGCCGCACCGGCCGCCGCGAGGACGTCCCGGGCCACCCGGTCCAGTTCTCTCAGGGTGACACCGGGCGCCGCCTCGGCCCGTACGGCCGCCAGCGCCTCGGCGACGACCCGTCCCGTTACCCGCATCTCCTGCAGGGCCTTGTCCGTCTTGATCTCCACCATGCCAATTACTATACCGGTATTAGAATGGTCCTCATGGTGCGCACACCCCTGACCCCCGAAGAGCGCGAGCGCGGCGAGCGGCTCGGCCGCCTGCTCCGCGAGGCCCGCGGCGACCGCTCGATGGTGGCGATCGCCGCCGCGGCCGGGCTCTCCGCCGAGACGCTCCGGAAGATCGAGACCGGGCGGGCTCCGACCCCCGCCTTCTTCACCGTCGCGGCGCTCGCGAGGGTCCTCGGCCTCTCCATGGACGAGCTGGTCACGCGCTGCGCGCTCGTCCCCGTCTGATCCACTCGGTGGGGGACGCTTGATGCGCCCGGGACGCGCGGTCGGGCACGCCCGGGATGCCCGGGAGGCCCGGACGCCCGCGGGCATGCGCGCCGGGGGCATCCGGGAGCGCCCGGCTCAGACCGAGACCGCGAGCTGTACCCGGCTGTGACGCGGGTGCTCGATCTCGTCCAGCAGGGCCCGTGCGAGGTCCGCGTGCGCGATCCGGCCCGGCCCGTCGATCACCGTGCCCACCGCCGTCCGGTAGCCGCCCGTCACCTTCGCCTCCGGGGCGAGGTCGAGCGGCGGCACGACCATCAGCCAGTCGAGTTCGGGCCCGGCCTCGGCTGTGAGCAGTTCGAACTCCGCCACATGCCCCTGTGCGAACGCCCGCCAGGCCGCCGGGAATTCGGGCGCGTCCATCAGCCGCACGCCCGGCTCGCTCTCCAGCGTGGTCGCGATCCCCAGCGTGAGGAGCCGCCGTACGCCGGCCTCGGAGAGTCCGGCGACCAGCGCCTTCGCCGCCGCCGTGAAGTGCTCCTCCGAGGGGATGTCCATTCGGGCCGACGCGTTCAGCGCCGCGGTGTGACCGGCCGCCAGCGCGGCCACGGAGGCGGCGTCGGTGACGTCGCCCTGGATGAGGGTCACCGAAACCCCCGCCAGATCCAGGTGCGCGGCGGGATCGCGGACCACCGCCGTCACCCGGTGGCCGCGGGCCGCCGCCTCCGCCACGGCCGCCCGGCCGACCCGTCCGCCGGCCCCGAAAATGATGATGTCGTTCATGTCGTTGCTCATGGCAGGACCGTAGGACGGGTCCCCCTGGTTACTTCAACGGTACTGGGCTAGCTTCGGATCATGACCGAGCACGAACAGCGTCCGCTGAGTCCCGCCCTCTTCGACGACCCCGACTGCGAGGACCGCGCGCAGCCCTTCCGCGTCGGCGACAAGTGGACCGGCGTGGTGCTCCGTTGCCTGGAGGACGGACGGCCGCGCCGCTTCTCCGAACTGCGTGTGCCGCTGCACTGGATCACCCCCAAGGTGCTCACCGAGACCCTGCGTTCCATGGAGCGCAACGGCTTCGTCACCCGGACCGTCCATGACGAGAACCCGCCCCGGGTGGAGTACGCCCTGACCGCACTCGGCCACTCCCTGCTCGGGCCGCTGGACACCGCCTGCGCATGGGCCCGCGAGCACGTCCCGGAGATCACCGAGGCCAGGGCGGTCTATCAGGGCACGTAGTCTCGCCCGCATGATGCCCGAGGAGCTGCGGCGCGGCCGCTACGTCAGTCTGACCACCTTCCGCAGGAACGGTACGGGGGTGGCGACGCCGGTCTGGTACGCGGTGGAGGGCGCCGAACTGTACGCGTGGACGCGCAGCGACTCCTGGAAGGTCAAGCGGCTGCGGAACGACCCGCGGGCCGTGCTGGCCGTCTGCGACGTGCGCGGGAAGGTCGCGGAGGGAGCGGTGAGCGTGGCGGGCACCGCGCGGCTCCTGGAGGGGCAGGAGTTGCGCCGGGTGCGGAAGCTGCTGGCGCGCAAGTACACCTGGCAGTTCTGGCTCGTCGACTGGCCCGCCGCGATCGCCAGGCTCGGCAAGAGGCCGCACACGGGCATCGCGGTGAGCCTGGCCCCGTCGCCGTCGCCGTCGCCGTCGCCGTCGCCGTCGCCGTCGGCCTCGCCTTCACCGTCGCCGTGACCCGCTTGCGCGGCGCCCGGGCCCTGCCCGAAAACAGCCTGTAGCCGTCTCGTAACACGACTGGGGTCGAATACCTGCGGACCGGAAGGTCCCAGTCGAGTGCGCGGGTGGTGCGGGCGGTATGACGGTGTATCAACTCCCGGTGGAGGTGGCCGCCTTCGCGCGCCACCTCGGAGAGCTTGCGACCCGCTTGGAGCCGGGTGAGGGCTGGTACGGGGTCTTCGCGAGCCGGGACCCGGAAGGTCTGCGGGCCTGCTTCGACGGCGTGGACATCCTGCCCTGGGACGTCGTCGAGTCCCTGCTCCAGGACCTCGGGGAGGCGGGCACCGGCCCTGGGACGGCGCGGGCCAGGGCGCTGCACGGCGCGGCGGCGACCGCCCACGACCGACGGCCCGGCGGCCGCGAGGCGCTGCGCGAGCGTCTGGAAGTGATGGAACGGGAACGGCAGTACGCGGAGGCCCGTTCCCACGAGCTCGGCGCCCGCCTGCGGGCGGCCCCGGCCTCCCCGGACGCGTCCGGACTGAACAATGAGCTGGCCTGGGCCCAGGACGACCACAGGCGTGCGACGGCCCGCATCGCCGAGCTGACGGCCCGACTCGCCCGCCTCGCGAGCGTGGCAGGAGAGGCAGGAGAGGCAGGAGAGGCGAGAGGGGCGGGGGAGTCTGAAGGGGCGGGCCAGGGTCCGCACGCGGTGGCCCCGGCTCACGCGGCGCCCAAGCGGCGTCCCCGCGGGGCCCGGTACGCCTGGATGGACGAGGTCGAGGAGGCGGGGGAGGCCGCACCCGAGGTCGTCCCCGCTCTGCCGATGGCCGCTGCCGCACCGCGCGGCGCTCGGTTCGGCGGAGTGGAGGCGCCGGCCGCCCCCGCGCCCGCCACCACCGCGGGGGAGGGCGCCGAGGGCGAGGGCGCCGCGGAGGCGGCGCGCGCCGCCGGGAACGCGGTCTACGCGCTCCGGCGACTGCGCGCCCAGGGCCGTGGCGGCGAGGCCCACGCCCTGCTG